>CAJXRZ010000004.1 GCA_913060515.1 uncultured Pseudomonadota bacterium
CCAGCGGGGACCGGGCCAGGGAGGGGCAGCGCGCGGCGGTGGTCGCAGGCTCCCTGGAGACGTCTCTGGCGCGGTGACCTTGCGGGTAGACCGCAGCAGCCGAATGGACGTCTCGGTCTCGGGCATGAAGTGCACGGGCCAGGCCCAGCCTGGAGAGGAGCTGGATCTCCGGGTGGTCTTTGCGGCGCAGTCTCTGGAGCTGTTCTCAGGCTCCGAGAACTGGCTGAGCTGTCGTGGCCGGGTCCCTTCGGGGCGCGTGGTCGTGGGCAGCGGCGTTCAGCGCATCCACGTGCACCACTTTGGTGTGAGCTGGGGCCAAGGAGAGCGGGACTGGGACTTTGTGCCGGGGCCCTGGCGCTGGATTGCGGCGGCCGTGGGCGCGCTCTTGGGCGGTCTCTTGCTCTCCAGAAGGGGACGGATTTTGTGGGGGATCCCGGCCCTTGGGTACCCTCTGCTGAGCATCTGGGACGCCGGTCCGTGGCTGGAGTCTCTGCGACTGCTCTCCACCCCCGAGGCCATGGCGCCGTGGCTGATCCTTGGGCCGATCCTGCTCTTTGGCGCCTACCTAAGCCTGGCCAAGCGCTTGCCCTGGTGGGGCCTTGCGCTCGCTGGGCTGGTGCCCGCGTTGGTGGTCTTGGGCTTCGGCCTCTCGGAGCCCATGGGGCTGGGCGGCCGACTGCTGCTGGCCCTCGTGCCCTTGCCCATGGCGGCGCTGGCGTGGGTCAACCGGAATCCGGTTTCGCGTCGGCCCCTCTGGTCTTACGCGGCCCTGGGGATCTGCCTTGTTTTGGGAGAGGCCGGCGCCAGGGCCCACCCCGGCCTGCAGTCTTGGGTGCGTACCGCCGGTTGGGACCGTGCCGCAGCAGAGTTTGAAGAGCTGCTCGAGATCCAGCGCTACCGGCGCTACCCCACAGAGGGCTTCCCAGTGCAGCCACCCGAGCCCGTTCGCGGGCGCAAGCGCGTGGTGGCTTTGGGCAGCTCCAGCACGGGCGGGGCCTACCAAATGGACAACCTGGATCTCTTCTGGCCCAAGCGCCTGGAGCAGAAGTTGCCCCAGGGGTGGGAGGTCGTGAACCAGGGGGTCGGGGGCTGGAACACTCTGCACATGGCCCTGTATGCGGAGGGCCAGATGGAGCGCCTTCAGCCCGACATCGTGGCGCTCTACGTTGGCCACAACGACGTGCTCACGCCAGCGACGGTGCCCCACAGCCAGCTCTATGCCCAGTACCGCCCGCCCTCTCCGGGCATCGCCAAGGTCTCTGCGCTGCTTCACAGCATGCGGCTGTTCAACGGCTTCAAGTTCTTGGTGCTCTCGGGCTTCTCGGGCGGGGATGCGGTGGCTGTCCCGGTCTCCGATGCTCGGCGCAACCTGGAGCGCATCGTGGTGGCCTCGCAAGGGCAGGGGGCCCGTGTGGTGTTGATCACGGAGGGCCTGAACCCGGACCCGGCGCCCATGTCGGCGTACAACGCGATGCTCTCCCAACTGGCAGCAGACACGGAGAGTCTGCACATCGATGGCGCCGCCCTGCTCTACGAGAGCGGGGACCCGACGCTCTTCTTGGATGACTGCCACTTGAGCGTGAACGGGCACTGGAGATTGGCGGAGGCGGTCGAGGCGGAGCTGCGGCTTGCGGACTGGGTGCCCTAGTTCTTCTGGTCGGAGCCAGGGCCTCCCCCGCCTGAGAGTTTTTGGAATAGAGTGCCGGCATGTCCGGAATCCTTGTTCGACAGTCCCTGCAGCGCTTGGCAGCCGACGGCCACATCCAGGCCCTCATGCCCCTGCAGGATCGCCAGATTCAACCTAGCTCTCTGGACCTGCGCCTTGGCGCCCGCGTCTGGCAGCTCCAGTGCAGTTTTCTGCCTGGAGCACAGGGCATTGAGCGCAAGCTGGGGCGCTTGGCCACGGCGACTCATCGCTTGGATCGCGACACCCCGCTGGTGCTCCACCAGGGTGGGGTCTATCTGGCCGAAGTTGAGGAGGTCCTTGAGCTTCCGGAGGGCGTCTGGGGCCGGGGCAACCCCAAGTCCAGCACGGGCCGCTTGGACGTGTTCGTGCGCCTGCTCACGGAGACTGGCTACGCCTTTGATACGGTTCCAGAAGGCTACAAAGGGCGCTTGTACCTGGAGATTACGCCACAGTCCTTCCACATTGCTGTGCGCCGTGGAGACTGCCTTGGGCAGCTTCGCCTGGCCACCGGGCACCCGGCGGTCGGCGTAGATGAGCTCAGCAAACGCCAAGAGAGCGACCCGCTGTGCATCTGGTCCGATGGCTCCGCTGCGCCCGTTGTAGACCGTCCTCCAGGGGTGCTGCTCTCCGTAGACCTGGAGTCTCAGGAGGGGCCGGCTGGCTACTTGGCGCGTCGGCATCAGCCACCCGTTGACTTGGCCCGCAGAAACCTGCGCTCCGAGCGTTGGTGGACACCCATCGCCCCCGCAGGCGAGGACGGTGTGGTGTTGGAGCCGGAGCAATTCTACATCTTCGCCACCCGAGAGCGCCTGTGCATTCCGCCCGATCTGTGTGCGGAGCTGGTGCCCTTCGATGCCACCAAGGGCGAGCTGCGCACGCACTACGCCGGCTTCATTGACTCTGGTTTTGGTTGGTCACCGCAGGGCAGCCCAGGGGCCCGGCTGGTCCTGGAGATCCGCACCCACGACGTGCCTTTCTTGTTGGAGCATGGACAGCCGCTCTTCCGCCTGGAGTTCATGCGGAATGAGGCAGTGCCAGAGCAGCTCTATGGCGTGGATGGTTCCCACTACCAGAACCAGGGCCTGAAGCTGGCCAAGCAGTTCGACTGAGTCGAGCGCCTCGCGCAAGCCCGCTCTCTCAGGAGGGGGAACTCTTCTTCAAGCTGCCCCGCAGCAGGCGCTCCTCCACCACCTTCTTCTGGCGCTCTTTGTAGAGCTCGTGGGCGTTGGCGCCCTCTTCATTCGTCTTGGCGGTCTCGCGGTCGACGAGCTGGAACTCCACCATCACGTAGACGATTCGGCCCAGAAGATAGGTGGCCTTGATGCCCTCGTGGGCCAAGATGTCATCGACGCGAATCGGGTAGTCGACGATGAAGTTGATCACCCGGTAGCTGCGCGCGGAGAAGGGATTGAGCTGTGCCTGCTCATCGCCCCCCTCGTCGTTGCTCAGGCGCTGCAGCTTCTTGGAGAGCTCGGCCAAACGCGGGGTGCGCTGCAGGGCCAATCTCAGATCCAGGAGGTTGTTGTGGCTCTCGTCCGGGATGACGTAGTTCATCGGGAAGAGCTTGCGGGAGAGGTAGGCCAGCAGGCTGAGCAGCTCCTCAGGGGTGTCCACGACGATGCGAAAGCGGATCTTGTCGTAGAGCGTGGCGGCGATGGACTCGCGCTTGGAGAGCAGCTTGGAGATGACCGAGGTGCGGGTCTTTCTGGAGGAGTAGAAGGCCTGTAGCGGGTAGCCTTCTCGGCGCATCTCATTGGCGTGGGAGATGATGCTGCGCTCCACCCGGTCGATGAGTTCGGCCTCTGAGATGGGCAGGCGATGCTTGAGGTCCGCCGCCTCCATGTGGTTGATGGTGTGCATCAACTTCAGGATCATGCAGGCCATGGCTTGGTGGCGGCGGAAGCGGCCAGACCAAGTGCTCGCTGCAACGAAAACCTCTCGTACATCCTCGGGATTGCGTAGGTCCTCCGGCAGTCGGATGCCCTGGTGTTCCTCCAGGTAGTTGACCGCCTGGTTCAGCACGAAACGCAGGCGCTCCATGTCGTCTTCGTCCTGGGGATCCACGCAGCTCACCCGCAGGAAAGCGTCGACCTTGTCCAGGGTGTCCAGGTCCAGCTTGTGCCAATCGATGACCGAGGTTCCGTCCAGGATCAGCCGGATGGCTTCCAGGTCGTGGAGCTCCAAGTCCTCCAATTGGAAGGCCGAGGCGAAGCTGGTGTCGATGGTGAGGATGTCTCGAGACATGAGGTCCTGGGACTAACCCAAGGTGCTTTGGTGTGTGGACCCCGGGTCCGCGCGTTATTCAGCGGGCCGGAGCGAGTCCCATGAGCGAGATAGCGCAGAAGAGCGAGGCGGTCGCCGCCTACACCCCCATCTCAACGACGAAGATCCCGGGCCGCATCAAGCTGGTCGGGGCTGCCATTGTCGCAACCCTCAAGTCCAGCGCGGCCCTGATTCCGCTGATCCTTGTGGTGGGTGGCCTTGGGCACCTTCTGATGAGCTGGGGCGCCGCCTTGATGGTGGACATCATCCAGCCCACCGGTCAGGGCCAGCTCTGGACCAGCGAGCTCACCAAGCTCGGCGTGGGCATCATCTGGTTCATCTTCGCCAAGCCCATCGTGGACGCGACCGCCATCTACTGCTGGCGTCAGATCAGCCGCGGTGGAACGGTTCAGGCCGGCAAGGCTTGGAACTGGGCCATCGGTCGCTACGGCCGCATGCTCAAGCCGCACGCGGCCAAGTTCGTCACGGTCTCCGCAGGGCTGATCATCGTCGTGCCCGGCGTGCTCTTCGGCCTTCAGTACGCCTTCGTTCACGCCATCTCGGCGATGGAAGAGAAGCCCACGGGCGTGTTGGCGCGCTCCCAGCGCTTCACCGACGGCCGCCGCGGTCGCATCGCGATGGTGTGGCTGGCTTACGTGCCCTGGTACCTCTTCTACACCGTGGTCGCGACCTACCAGGTCGAGTCCTGGGGCTGGTGGGCTGTCGCCGGTCTGGGTGCGGTCGACGTGCTGCTGCTCACCATCATGACCATGGTGATGTTCTCGATGTACGAGGAGCGCATCTCGGATGCCCAGGCCGCCAAGGCCCGCCGTGAAGCGAAGGAAGCCAAGCTGACGGACGCCAAGTCTGACGGCGCGAAGGACGGCGAGTCGGAGTAGCGCGTGGCCAAGCCATGGACCGGTCTGCCTGAAGGGGCGGCCGCATTCCACATCGCGCAGCTCGCCAAGGGGCCCACATGGGTCATCGCGCCCGACCGGGAGGAGGCGGAGCGCCTCGCTGCGGAGCTGGCTTGGCATGGACGGAAGGTCGCCTACTTTCCGGCGGATGATGGGCGGGCCTACGAGGGGCTGAGCCCCCACCCGGAGATGCCGCGGGAGCGCATCCTGGCCTTGCATGGTCTGGCCTCGGGCGCGGTGGACATCGTCGTTGCCCCCATCAAAGCGCTGGCCCTGCGTGTGCTCTCTCCTGGTGTGTTGGACGCTGGCGTACTCAAGGCCGGAGTCCAGCTTGAACCCCGGGACTTTGCCAGTCGTTTGGAAGACTTGGGCTACCTGCCCGTCAACCGTGTGGATGACCCCGGCACCTTCCACCACCGCGGAGGCGAGGTCCTGGACCTCTGGCCCACCGCGCAGCCCGCGCCGGTTCGCATCGAGTGGTTCGACGACGAGATCGAGCGCATCTCTCAGCTGGATCTGGAGACCCTGCGCAGCACGGACACTCTGGCGGAGCTTCAGCTCTTGCCGGCCCGGGAGGAGGTGCTCGGCGAGGAGGCCATGTCCCGCGGTCGCCGACTGCTGCGCGAGCGCTGTGAGAGCTTGGGATACGGCGAGCGTCTAAGGCGGGAAGTGCTCGAGGACGCCAAGTCTGGTCTGCGCTTCTCGGGCATGGATGCTTGGTTGCCTGCCTTTCAAGACTTGGTCTCCCCGCTGGCCCACAGGCGTGAGGACCGCAAGAAGCCCAAGGTGATCCTGCTGGATCCCGAAAGCTGTGCCTACACATTGGAGCAGACCGAGGCCCATGTGCGGGCGGCCCACGCTGGCATGCCCAAGTCCGACCGACCGCTGGTGGGGCCCATGGAGCGCTTCCGCTCTGCCGAAGAGGTGCAGAAGGAGCTCAAGGGCGCGCAGGTCGTGCAGAGCGTGGCCTTTGACGGCTCCAAGGACCTGGGATTCCGGGCCAACGGGGACCTGCGCATCGGCGGCGCTGAGCTGGCCCCCCTGGTGGGAAGGCTCTCAGCTTGGCTGGCAGAAGGCTGGCGCGTGGCCTTGGTCGCCGACTCCGCATCGCGCGCCGAGCGCATTCGTCAGCTCTTCACCCCCCACGGTCTGGCACCCAAGGAGATCGAAGAGCGGGATCCGAGCAAGTGGGAGAGGGGATCCTTGCTCTTGCTTCGGGGGGACCTGCCCCGTGGCTTCCGCTCCGAGTCCCAATCCTTGGCACTGGTGACCGCAGACGAGGTCTTTGGAGCCAAGCACCGCGTGCGACACGGTGCAGCTCGCCGTCGCCGCATGGGTCGAGACAACGCCCAGATCGAGAGCTTCGGTCAGCTGGCCCACGGGGATTTGGTGGTGCACGAGCGCCACGGCGTGGGCCGCTACTTGGGACTGGAGACCTTGGATTTGGGCCAAGGCCCCCAAGACCTGGTGCAGCTGGAGTACCGCGGTGGTGCACGCATGTACCTCCCGGTCTTCCGACTGGACCAGCTCTACTCCTTCCGGCACACCGGGGATGGACCGGTCAAGCTGGACAAGCTGGGTGGGGACACCTGGGGCGCCAAGAAGGCCAAGGTCAAGGCTGAGGTCCTCAAGCTGGCCCACGAGCTGCTCCAACTGCAAGCCCGCCGTGAGGTCAATCCCGGGCATGCCTACGCCGTTGGTTCCCAGCATTTCCGCGCCTTTGAGGCAGCCTTTCCCTACACGGAGACCCCTGATCAAGCGACGGCCATCGACGAGGTCCTAGACGATTTGGCCGAAGAGAAGCCGATGGACCGCCTGATCGTCGGCGACGCTGGCTTTGGCAAGACCGAGGTCGCGATGCGGGCCGCCTTGGTTGTGGTGGAGGCTGGCCGTCAGGTCGCGCTGCTCTGTCCCACGACGGTGCTCGCCTACCAACACCACCGCACTCTGAGCGAGCGCATGGGGCCTTTTGGGGTGCGGGTCGGCCTGCTCTCCCGCTTCGGTGGCACCGCCCACACCCGCAAGACCAACGCGGCGCTCAAGAACGGCGAGCTGGACATCGTCGTGGGGACCACCCGTCTGCTGGGGCGCAGCGTGCGCTTCAAGGACCTTGGATTGGTCATCGTGGATGAGGAGCACCGCTTCGGGGTCAAACAGAAGGAGCAGCTCAAGAAGCTGCGCGCCGAGGTGGACTACATGGCCATGTCGGCCACGCCCATTCCGCGCACCTTGCACATGGCGATGAGCGGAATCCGCGGATTCTCCATCATCAGCACGCCGCCGCTTGACCGGCTGCCAGTGCGCACCACCTTGGCCCGCTTTGGCCCGGAGCGCATCGCCGAAGATGTGATGCGTGAGCTGCGCCGCGGCGGTCAGGTCTTCTTTGTGCACAACCGCATCGAGAGCATCCAGTCGGTTGCCCGCGCCATTCACGAGGCGGTGCCTCAAGCCAAGCTGGCCATCGCCCATGGACAGCTGGGGGACAAGGAGCTTGAGCAGGTGCTCATCGACTTTGTGGAGCGCCGCACGGACATCCTGCTGTGCACGGCAATCATCGAGTCGGGCGTGGACATGCCCAACGTGAACACCATCGTGGTCAACCAGGCCGACCGCTTTGGTCTGGCCCAGCTCTACCAGCTGCGCGGGCGGGTAGGGCGCTCCCATCGGCGGGGCTACTGCGTGCTCTTGGTGGACGAGGGCAAGCGCCTGAACTCCGGCGCCCAGAAGCGCCTGCAGGTGCTGCAGGAGAATACCCGGCTGGGCAGCGGCTTTGCTGTGGCCAGCGCGGACATGGAGCTGCGAGGGGCCGGCAACCTACTGGGGGACCGACAGCACGGTCAGATCGCCGCGGTGGGCTTTGAGACCTACATGCAGCTCTTGGAAGAGGCCATGTCCGAGGCCGGCGGGGTGGTCGAGCGCGAGCGCATCGAGGTCGAGGTCACCGTGCCAAGGCCCAGCTTCATCCCCGAGGACTACCTGCCCGGCATGGAGGAGCGCCTCAAGCTCTACAAGCGCCTGGCCAGTGCACGCACGGTGGCCGAGGTGCGCGACGGCATCGACGCGGTGGAGAACGAGCACGGTGAGCTGCCTCAGCCCCTGCTGAACCTGGGACGCCTGTTGGAGATTCAGGCCCGTTGTCGCACCTTGGGCATCTCCAAGGTGGCCGTGCTGCAGATCCGCGCGGTCTTTGTCTTGCACGAGAGGCACCAGCTCCAAGCGGAGAGGCTGCGCGAGCTCAGGGCCGCGATGCCCAAGCGCATCAAGCTCAAGAGCGCCGATGTCGTCGAGGTCAGCTTCACGCCAGAGGAAGGCATGCAGCCCTACCTCTTCCTGCACTGGGCCTTGGACCTGCTATCCGGGAAGAGCTGAGAGCCCAGCTATTCGTCGAGCAGCTGCCCGATGCGCTTGCTGATGCTGCCCTCGGTTCCACTGCCGGTGTAGGCCTGGTCCAGGTGCATCTCTCGGTCCAGCAGCATCATGAAGGGGATGGCCCCTTGGTAGACGCCGTTGCTGTAGAGCTCGTTTGTGATGTCGCCCTTGTCCTGGGAGGCGACAGGGAAGTCCAGATCGAAAGAGTCAGCCCAGTCCTCCAGGAAGGCCTGGCTTGGGTTGCCTGATCCCGCATAGTCGTCGATCATCACGTGCACGATGATGAAGCCCTCCTCGCGGTCCTGCTCCCACATCTCCTGGGCGTCCGAGGCGACCGTCTGGCAGGGGCCACACCAGCCCGCTGAGAGGTCGAGCAAGACCACCATGCCGTAGAACTGTTGCAGCTCTACGGGGTTGCCGAACTGGTCTGTGAGGGCCAGCTTGGGCACGACCTCGTCATAGTCCCAACCCTGCGTCGTCACGCCCTCGGCCTTCCAAGAATAGTCTGGCCATTCACCGGTGCCGAAGGGCCACGAGAACTCGGCCTTGGGGTCACTTCCAGCCTCGATCTCGGCGCCATCCGAGAAGCCGTCTCGGTCCGTGTCGGCGACCAAGGGGTCCAATCCGTAGTCCTCCACCTCGGCCCGGTCATCCAGGCCGTCTCCGTCCGTGTCCTGGTCCAAGGGGTCGGTCCCGCGCTCCGCCTCCTCCCCGTCGTCTAGGCCGTCTCCGTCGGAGTCTGCCTCCTGGGGGTTGGTTCCATTGACGAGCTCGACGGTGTCGGTGACCCCGTCCCCATCGCTGTCCAGGTTGGGATCTTGCCCGGAGTCGCTGTCTGTACCCAAGGGGTCAATGACGCCGCCGCCGCAAGCGAGGGAGAAGATCAGGCCGCAGCAGGCGGCGAGTTTGAGGGCGGAGTGGGTGCTCATTGAAGCTCCAGGTGGGGCAGATGCGCCGTCTTTGGCTCACCGAATGGGGCAGATTCTGCCCGATTTTCGGCTTCCTCTGGTGTCAAGGCTGCGTCTGCTCGCGCGCCAACTCCCTAGCAAGGCCCCGCTCTGTGGAAAGAAGTCTCCCGCGCGGGGCGTAGTCTGTGGCAATGCGGCCCCTCACTGCGACCATCGACGGCCAGACGCTCACTCTGCCTGCGGAGCCCGCTGCGGCTCTGACCGGCGGTGCGGCGTTGCTGGGCTTGTTGATTGTCCTGCTCGCAGTGCGCGTGGCCTTGAAGGCTCGAGACCAGAGCCCCGTTGCACTCATTCTGCGGGTGAGCTGGCTTGGGAGCGGCGGCCTGGTGGCGCTGCTCTTGGCTCCTGTGGCCGAGACCGGGGACTTGCTGTGGGCGATGCCGCCCCTTCGCACGGCGCTACTGGCGAGTGGGGTCGTGGGGTGGTTGGGCCTGTCCCTGGCGGCCGTTGAGCTCTATGTGCGCAGCCAGGAGCGGGACAAAGAGCTGCCGTGGAGCTGGCGTTCTTGGGCTGAGCTTCCGGTTGTGGCGCTGACGGGGGTCTTGCTGCTGGCCGGCAGTCTGCAGATGCGCCAGAGCTGGCAGGGGGTGCATGTCCCATCGATCTCGGCCCGCGGCTGCGCCCAGATCCACCAAGGGGTGCACTGCCTGCCGACCCTGGAGCTCAGGGTCTTGGGCAAGCCGGACGTGAACGTTCAGACCGGGCTCTTCTTCAAGCGCAGCAGTGTTCGGCGGCACTGGTTCATGGGCGAGATGGAGACCTCGAGCGGGACGCACTTCGAAGATGCCCAAGGCTGGAAGCTTCCGGAGCAAGCGGTCCCCAGCGCACAGACAGGATCGGTCTCCTACCAGGCCTATGCCGTGCGTGGAGAGATGATGGTGCGCACGGAGCTCGGCCCCTTCTCCGTTGTCGAGGACCGCCCTGATCCGCGCTTGGCCGTGGCGCCGGGCAGCACCTGGCGCTTCTCCTCGCGGGTGAGCCGCAGCCAGCGCGTCATTCTGCTGCGTCACGAATCCAGCAGCTGGGATGGGGAGACCCTGCTCGCTCAGGTCGGGGAGCGGGAGCTCGTGGATGGCCTGTACCGCTACCCCTTGCGCGTTCAGCGCGGGGACGGACCGCTGGGGGAGATGGGCTACTTGCAGAACGCCAATGGGCAGAGCGTCTGGCGCTACGGGGGCAAGGAGCGCGCGTGGCTCAGTACGGAAGTGAGCGCCATGGGAGAGCAGCCAGCCCGGCCCTATGACACCTTCTCAGAGCTGCCCCAAGGGGGCTACGAATGCGTTCAGCCCTATACCGAAGGGGTCTGCGTGTGTGCGCCGCCGGGAAGCGTGCCCGGACAAGCGCTCGCCGGACCCATCCAATGCCGTACCCACCAGAGCGCCGGCGTGGGGGAGACCTTGCTCTTGGGCTTCTTGGCCATCGCGACCTTGGGGCTGACGCCGGGGGTGTCCCAGGGCCAGACCGATTGGGTGCTTGAGAGCAGCGCAATCGAGCCCATTTTGAGCATAGAGCCGGTGCCCTGATGGGCCCGGTCTTGAGGCCGGCTCTACCCTCTTCGACTGAGCCCTGAACGACGCCGCATGGCCAACAAGCCCACGAGCCCCACCAGTCCCCAGAGACTGCCAGCCCCCGGCTGACTGCTACACCCGCAGCCCTTGGTGTCGTCCACCTTCTCGGCGACGGGCTCTGTCTCAAAGACCAGCTCAGGCTCCGGGACCGGGGCCGGCGTGCGCAACAAGTCGATGTTTGCCCGGTCATTGTCGTCCAGGAGCCCATCGGTGTAGGTCGCCACGGGGGCGTACCAGCCCAGCTCCGTGAAGATCTTCTCGTTGTCGGGGCTGGCAGACTTGCGGCCCTTCTTGGCTTTGACGGCGTCGGTGAGCAGACGGCGGTCGCCCCCCTGATAGGCCCGGGACTCCTCGTCCGTGATCTGCTCGTCCAAGCGGTGCATGCGCCAGACGGCCAGAGCTCGGGTGAGCGTCTCTCTCTCGGGCTGCGCTGCGATGCGCTCCAAGAGCTCAGGCATGGCTTGGTCGTTGGCCGCCACGCAGTCGTAGGCGTGTCGCAGACCGGCGGTCTCCAGGGTGTCCAGGCTCTCACTCAGGACTGGGCAAGGGCTGCTGTTGGAGACAGGCTCTTGAGCCAGGGTAGGGGAGGAGAGGATCCAGGCCAGCATCAACATCACGCACGCTCCACAGCACGGGTCCAGAGCGCGATGAGCGCATCTCGGTCTTCCGAGGCCATTGTGGGCCGAAACACACGATCCTCGCGCCATGAAGCGGCCAATTCTTCTTGGCTCTCCCACAGACCGACGGCCAATCCGGCCAAGAAGGCGCTGCCCAAGGCGGTGGTCTCCAGCTGCTGGGGACGCACGCAGGGGGTCTCCAAAACGTCGCACTGGCGCTGCATGAGCATGTCGTTGCGCGCTGCGCCGCCGTCCACGCGAAGCTCTTGGAGGGGGGCGCCCAGGTCCTGGCTCATGGCCTGAAGAATATCTCCGATCTGAAGGGCGATTCCGTCCAGAACAGCCCGAGCGATGTGGGCCTTGGTGGTGCCGCCGGTCAGGCCCCAGAGCAGACCACGGGCATTGGGCTTCCAGTGTGGGGCCCCCAAGCCGGCCAGTGCGGGCACGAAGATCACGCCGCCGGAGTCCGGAACGGTGGCTGCCAGCGCCTCGATCTCGGCGGCGTTCCGGATGACGCCCAGGCCATCTCGCAGCCACTGCACTGCGGCCCCAGCGATGAAGGCGCTGCCCTCCAAGGCGTACTGAACTTCACCGTTGACCCGCCAGGCGACGGTGGTGAGCATGCCGTGCTGGCTGGGGGTGATGTTGCTGCCGGTGTTGAGCAGCACGAACGCGCCCGTTCCATAGGTGCACTTGGCCATGCCCTGGGAGAAGCAGGCCTGGCCGAAGAGCGCGCCCTGTTGGTCGCCGATCAACCCAGCGACGGGGATGCCGTCGGGCAAAAAGGGCACGTTCTTGGTGTGCCCATAGACCTGGCTGGAGTCACAGATCTTGGGCAAGCAGGCCGCGGGCACGCCCAGGATGCCCAGGAGCTCGGGGTCCCACTCCAGGGTGTGCAAGCTCATCAGCAGGGTGCGGCTGGCGTTGGAGGTGTCGGTGACGTGCACCCCTGTCAGGCGGTGGGTGAGCCAAGAGTCGATGGTGCCGAAGAGGGCTTGGCCGCTCTCGGCCTTGGCCCGCAGACCCGGGACGTTCTCCAACATCCACGACGCCTTGGTACCCGAGAAGTAGGGGTCCAGCACCAAGCCGGTGCGCTCCTTGAAGAGCGCCTCGTGGCCGGCGTCCTTGAGGGCCTGGCAGCGCTCGGCTGTGCGTCGGTCTTGCCACACCAGGGCGCGGTGGGCGGCTTGGCCGGTCTTTGGATCCCAGAACAGGCTGGTCTCACGCTGGTTGGTGATGCCGATGGCCGCGATGCGCTCGGGCCCAATGTCCGCTTTGGCCATCGCACCGGAGACGGCCTGGGCGATCGAGGTCCAGATCTCTTCAACGTCGTGCTCCACGTGGCCCGGCTCGGGGTAGTGGTTCGGAAACTCGACGTTCTGGGTCGCCAAGACCCGCAGATCTTGAGAGAGCAGCAGCGCGGTGCTGCCGGTGGTTCCTTGATCGATGGCCAGGACGATGTCGCGCGGCACTCTGGCCTCCTATGTGGGGGGATCCTCACTCCGGTGGCCCACGCTGTCAAACCCGGTGCGTTGCCCACTTGCTGGGTGCGGTTAGCGTTCTCTACATCCTCCAAGGGAGCCCCATGCTCAGCGCAGATGTGTACGCCGCCCGCCGTCAGGCCGTCCTGGACACCCTGGAGGAGGGACAGGCCATGCTCCTGCTGGGCGCCCATCACTTCCTGCGCAACGGGGACGCCGAGTATCGATACCGGCAGAGCTCCGACGTGCTCTACCTGAGCGGGTGGGAGGATCCGGAGTGCGCGTTGCTTTTGCGCAAGGGCGCTGAGAAGCCCTTCACGCTCTTCGTTCAGCCCAAGGATCCCGAGCGCGAGGTCTGGACGGGCCGCCGTGCGGGCGTTCAGGGCGCCACGGGGGACTTTGGTGCTGACCAAGCCTTCCCCTTCGCCCAGCTCAAGATGCAGCTCGGGGAGATGCTGATCGGGACCCGAGAGCTCTTCTACGCCGCTGGACTGGACGCTGGCTACGACACCAAGGTGCTCGGCGCCGTGGCCCGCGTTCGCCGCAAGGCCCGTGATGCAGGCCAGGTCCTGCCCGATGCCTTCATCTCACCGGGCCGCATCCTGCACGAGATGCGCCTGTTCAAGTCGGAGGAGGAGGTCGCTCTGCTGCGCCGCGCCGGAGACATCACCGCCCAGGCCCACGAGGCCGCCATGCGCGCAGCCAAGGACGGGGCCTTTGAGTACGAGCTGGAGGCCTTGGTGGACTACACCTTCCGGCGCCACGGCGGCAGTGGTCCTGGCTACACGACCATCGTCGGGGCCGGCGACAACGCCAACATCCTGCACTACATCGTGAACAACACCGCCATGAAGGATGGGGACTTGGTGCTGATCGACGCAGGCTGCGAGCTGAACAACTACACCGCGGATGTGACCCGCACCTTCCCGGTGAGCGGACGCTTCACGGCCCCTCAGAAGGAGCTCTACGCCTTGGTGTTGGATGCCCAGCTCAAGTGCATCGCGGCGTGCTCGCTCGGGCACACCTTCGCCGATGTGCACGACATGGCCATCCGTGTCCTGACCGAGGGCATGGTCGAGCTGGAGCTGCTCAAGGGCGAGGTAGACGAACTCATCGAGACCAAAGCCTACAAGAAGTACTACATGCACGGCACCTCCCACTGGCTGGGCATGGACGTGCATGACGTGGGCTCCTACGTCGCTTTGGGGGACTCTCGTCCCTTGGAGCCGGGCATGGTGTTGACGGTTGAGCCCGGACTCTATGTGCCGGCCGCCGACATGGACGCGCCGGAGCGCTTCCGGGGCATTGGCATCCGCATCGAGGACGACGTCTTGGTGACCTCGGGGGCGCCAGATGTGCTGACGGCTGCCTGCGCCAAGACCATCGAAGAGGTCGAGGCGGTTTGCCAGGGTTCAAGCCTGGCTTAGGTCCTCCTAGAGACTGCCGCAGTGGTCAACATCCAGCACGCCGTGCAGGGTTCCGGCCACGAGCAGCTCGTCGCTGTAGGGATTGGGCGTAAAGCCAGCTGAGTTGATCTGGGTGTTTCGGGCCGGGTCGCCCTCTTTGGGCTCTACGCCTACGCAGGTGGTGTAGCTCCCGCTTGAGAAGAGGCTGTCTACGGGCCACTCCTCGTCCCACTCCGAGAACCAAAACGCAGCTTGATGGGTGCGCGTGTTGGGGACGCGTCCGCCGCCGCAGACGATGTTTTCTCCGGTCAGTTCGGTCTGAAGCATGGCGTCTTCGATGCCTTGGCAGCTCGCGTCAAAGTGCGTCGAGATGACCTGGCCCTCGTCGTTGACAGTGTCGTCGTCCGCGCAGTCTCGGTTGTTCCAGCGAGAGAAGGCGTGCACGTAGAGCCATTCTGTGCCCTCTGTGTCCATGCAGGACATGCTCAGTGTCTTCTGCACGGCGAATCGGAATTCGCTCACGCCCAAGCCAATCTCCAGGCGGTTGTGCATGTCGACGTCGGTGCCGCCGCAGGCCAGCAAGAACCAAGTCATTCGGCACACAGGTAGGAAATGTCTATGCCGACGATGTCAGAGCCGTTGCTGGTGACCCAGTACTCCTCGCTCCCTGGGTCCCCAAACTCCAAGTCCCAGCTCATGTCCATCTCCATTTTGGCGAAGGGGTCGCAGGGGTCGTGCCGGGCGTTCATGTCCAGGATGTCGATGGTGCCGCTGGTCATCGCCAAGCCGTACTCGCAGCCATTGATGGTGCGGTAGCAGGGACTTCCACCCAGGGTGCCCTCTTCGAAGCTGACTTGGTTGCCTCCGCGTGCCTCGTTCCAGGCAAAGCTGACGCCGATCTCCCAGGAGAGAATCGTCTCGACGTTGGGGCGAATCAGCAGCTGCACGTCCTTGCTGCCCGGCCAGTTTGAGAGGCTCTCATCCCACAGGTCTGCGTAGGAGCCGCGCACGCCACACTCCTCGCCGCCGCTGGTGTCCAGCGGGGTGGACTCTCCGCCCACGGTGAATTCAGCGCCGGTGTTCGCAAAGGTCGTTTGACCGCAAAACCCACAGCCGATGAGTAGAGTGAGCAGGTTCATTGGGGCTCCTGACCTTGGAGTAACGCGCCGCGTGAAGGCTACTCCCTCGTGTTGATGGCCTCGGCTGCGCGCCAACCACTCCAAACCACTGCGCTCAGGCTTCCGTCAAAGCCATAGAGTCCGCCCATTCCAGGCACTGCCATGCCGCTGGCCTCTCCCGCTGCGTAGAGGCCGGGAACCGGAACGCCTCCGGCATCCAAGACCCGTTGCTTGTTGTCGACCAGCAAGCCGCCGTAGCCTTTCGCGGCGCTGAGTCCTGGCGGGTACGCACAAGGCTGGCCTTCTGTCTTCAAGGATGAGCCGCGCAGGGTCGCCAGGGTGTGCTCCAGCCCATTGGCGTCTACCTCAATCTCTTCGGCCAGCTCTTCCCAAGAGTCCGCGCAGATGACCGTCGCCAGAGCGCCGTGGTGCTCCTCCGGGATGCGGATGCTCAGCTCCTCCCAGGTAATCAGCGTCCAGACTGGACCCGACTCTTCCTGGATCTTGTTGGCCAAGTAGAGGGAGAAGTCCTGCGACTCATCGACGAAGCGCTCGCCGGCGGAGTTGACCCAGATGTAGGGCTGGGGACCCACCTTGTCTACGAGCAAGGCGCCCTGTTCTGGACTCATGGCGATGGAGTCAGCGTAGCTGCCCATGGCGTCCATGGCCTCCAAGCCCAGGCCGTGGTCGATGGCCCAGTCCACGGCGTCGCCCTCTCCGCCCCACTTGCCGTTCGTTCCCCAGGTCCCGTCTTGCCACCCCACGTACTCCGAGATCAGGTCGACTCGGTTCGAGAATCCGCCCGATGCGATGAGGACCACGCCGGCATCGATGTCCCCGGTCTCGGTGGTCACGCCGACGACCCGGCCGTCCTTCATGCGCAGTCCCGTCACCCGGGTATTCAGGCGCAGCTCTACGTCTTCGGGCCAAGCCCCTTGCAGGGTCGCGGGCAGTCCCGGGTCCTTGGCGCCGTGTAGGCGAGAGAGGCCGCTCCAGGGGGAAGGGGGGTTCAAGATGAAGTCCAGGCCCAGGTCATGGAGGCGCTGGCTGACGTCCGGGAGCGCTGCCCAGTAGTCCCAGGTGGCCTGGGTCGGGGGACTGCCGGTGAGCTCCTCCCACTCCTCGGCGGCGCGCTCCGGGCTGTCCTGAATTCCGACCTCCCGCTGCTGCACGCTGTCGACGAAGTAGAGCAGCTGGTTGCTACCGGGGGCGCGCCCTCCGGTTCGGTCTCCGGCCTCGAGCACCAAGGCACCGGGCAAGTCCATCGCGGCAGCCAAGCCCGAAGGACCCGCCCCGATGATGATGACCCGGTCGCTTCTCCACGGGTCTTCAGCGCTCGAGGGCAGCCACAGGCCGCTCGCGCTGCTTTCTTGGGACTCCGCGGGCTCTTCTGCCTCCCCCAATGGCTGAGGGATCAACTCTGGCGTGCACGAAAGTGCAGCAAGGAACGACCACATTCGTCCTCCGTTAAGACATTGTCTGCAAAGTGTCTGTTTGCTGTCAAGCCAATGTCGAGACATTTTTGAGAAGGCTTCGGGCGGCTCCTTGCTGGGTGGTATTTGTGGTCTGTGGAAAAGCGAGACCTCAGCTCCGGGAACTCAGGACGTCTGCGTAGGGCAGGGTGGGCTCTGCTTACGGTCGTGGGTCTCTTTGGCGCCGTCGAGGCCAGCATTCGTCTGGTCAGCGGTCCGCCTCCGCTGCCCTCGGGCGTGGCCAGATCCCAGGTCCTGCGCTTGGTCGAGGTGGAGGGGCGCTGGGTCGCAAAGCGCGGCGTAGACGGACGCCTGCGCAGCTTTCCAGAAGATGTGGGGGGCCCTCGTGTCGCTGTTCTGGGCGGCTCTTCGGTGATGCAAGACCCCATCGATGGGACACAGAACTTCCCGGTCGCGCTGCAGCGGGCACTCCCTGAGGTACAGGTGCTCAACCTGGGAACCCCGGGTGCCTCGTCCACGGGCCTGGCCCTGCTGGCTCGGGAGCTCTCGGTCTTGGAGCTGGACGCTGTGGTGGTTTACAGCGGCCACAATGACTTCGGGAATCTCTTGATGGGGGGAGAGCTGGACACCTCGGCGCGCTGGCAGATTCGCGCCCAGCAGCTTCTGGCTGGTTCCTGGGTGCATGCGGGTCTACGGCGGCTGGTGGTCCATGACCCGGTGGCCTCTCCGCACCTGAGCACGCGGGAGGACCGGCTGGTGTTCACCCAGAGTGAGCAAGCTCAGGTCGAGCAGGGGCTGGCCACGGAGCGCCTGATCGGCAACCTGAGGGTCTTGGCGCAGGATGGCGGCGTTCCGGTGCTCTGGGTGCCGCCTATCTCCAACCTCCACCACGCCCCGCAAGGCCTACGGAGTGGCGAGCCGGACTGCCAGGCCTTGGCCCAGAGCATGCCCCGGCGGCGTCCGGATCGAGGGGATCAGCGGGCCCGTGAGCTGGCACAGGTCTGTGGAGCAGACACGGCCCTTGGACACTGGCTCCAGGCCCACGCAGCCCTGGACCGCAGAGACCAAACCCAAGCTCTCTCCCACTTCGAGGCCAGCTTGGCCCTGGACCCAACGCCGCTGCGAATGCCGGTCTCCGCACGAGCAGCTGAGCTGGCCCTGGCGGCTGAGCTTGGGCAGAGCGCCGTGGACCTGTGGGCGGAGCAGCCCATCTGGCCAGCCACGGACTTTGTCGACACCCTGCACTTTTCAAGCGCGGGCGCCCAGCGGGTCGCTGAGTTGATCGCCCCAGAGCTCCGGGCGCTGCTCAGCCTCCCAGGTGAACCCCAAGAGCCCCAGCGTTGACCACCTGGCCGGCGCCGTTGTCCCACTCGTAGCGCAGCTCGTAGCCCACGAAGTAGCGCTCTCCGATGTACCAACGCAGGTTGCCGCCGCCGCCAAAGACGGGCCGCAGCGGGTTGGCGTTGTCGGTGCCCAGATCCAAGCGCATGCCGCTGGCGATGAACAGGCCAGGGCGCAGGCGCTCCCACTCTTTGGCGACCATGACTCGGCCGCCAAGGCTCGCTGTGCCGCTGTCGCTGACATCCGAGCGTGTCCAGCCTGCCCGGTCAATGCCGATGGAGAAGCCATCCACCAGGACCCAGTCAGCGGAGAAGCCCGCCGTCAGGGGTTGGGTGGCCGTGCCGGACCAGGCCGACTCGGTGGCCAGGGCCACGCCGCGGATCGGGCGCTCCTGCATGCCGCGGCCGCCGGCTTGGTGAGAGAAGGCCCGGCTGATGCTCATGCCCCACACCGCCGCACCGATCAGGCTCGCAGGCGTGGCCCCTGTCACGCTGCCAGTAAAGAAGGGGCCGTCTGCCTGGGAGAAGGCCCAGGAGCTGCCGATCAAGGCGGAGGTGGCCACAAAGTAGCCGGCGCCGCGTAGGTACTGGCCGTTGTAGAACTGGCCGCCGCCCGAGAGCAGCGCAGAGGCGCCGGCTGCCACGCGGGGGTCGTGGCGCCAGTCCATCTCTTTGGCCACGTCCACGGCGTTGTTGCCCACCTCGGCCATGACCGGGGCCCGGGTCTCCACAGCGTCCTGGACCGGACCAAAGTAGCGGATGGTGTGGGCGGGTAGCTCTGCGCTCTCAGCGGCGGTCCCTGGCAGGTCGTCTGCGATTGGAGACCACGCCACGGCATCTGGCGGCGCTGCCCTTTCCAGGCTGTCATCGCCCTTGGCTGTGGCCAGCTCCTGAGTGGCGCTGCCCCAGCGTTCATCCACCACAAAGCGGCTCTCTTCTCCCAGGTGGAGACGCAGCTCGTAGAGCTCTCCATCCTGGCGCCGACGCAGGATGTAGTCCCCGGCCGGCAGGGCCAGAGTGAGGGGCTCATCCGAGGCCTTTGTCAGCTCGGCCACGAAGGCGCCGCCTTCCCCATTGCGCGCTTTGTCCTCGACGATGAGGATCCGCCCCCCAAAGCCTGGGGCCAAGACCAGCTGTGAGCTGGCGTCCGAGAGGTGCGTGAGACGCAGATCCCCACTCCCAGAGAGCTTGTAGTCGTACATGGGGGTCTGAGGGCCGGCGAAGGTGCGCTGGGTCTGCTCCACCGTGTGGGTATAGGCGTAGCTGTAGGCCTCGCTCAGGGTGACCACGCCATCGCCAGTGTCCGCCGCGCCCCGCAGGCCAGAGACCAAGTGGTGGGTGAAGAAGCTGCCCTGGATGCGGTCGCTCTCTTGGGCGCGCTCGTCTTGGCTGGAGGCGGTGATCCAGACCTCGCCAGAGCTGGCCAGCTCGGTTCCCAGGAAGGGGTCGACCATCGCGGCCCCTTTGATCTGCGTGATGGCGCCGGAGCGGCAGGCATCCAGGATGCCCAGGGTGAGCTCGGCTTCGACCGCGGTGATCTCTTCCTTGAGCTGGGCGAAGGAGAAGCCCTCATCCCCCAGCCGCAAACCGGAGGCGTCGGCGTGGCCGGAGTAGTAGAAGAGGAAGAGGTCCTCTTCGGCGGAGCTTGTGGCCTGAGCCTGCTCCAGCGCGCTCTCCAGTTCGGCGCGGGTCGGGTCCACCAAGACCACGATGTCCTCGGGCTCGAAGCCGCCCAGGTCCTCCAGGGTCTGCGCCATGCTGCGGGCATCGCGCTCGGAGTACTGCAGGCGCTCCAGATCCAGCCCCCCGTCCGTGGCCGCTACGAGCAGGGCGTGGCGAGAGACGGCGGCTTGGGCGGCTGCAGGGCAGAGCGCGCAGAGCCCCAAGGTCAGAGACCCCAGGGCACAAGAGAGCAGCGCGCGTGTGCTCACTCGGCTGGGCCTTCAGCGTCATTGGGGGCGGGCTCAGGGACCCGCTCTCCCTTTACGGCCAGGACATCGGCGCTGGCCCGAAGCTCTTCTCTGATCTGCCGGCGGTGTGCGTTGAGGCTGCGTACCGTCGCGACCTCGCCCAGTGCGTCGTACTCGGCACGAACCACGTCCATGCGCTCGGCCACCGCGGCTCGGGCCGCCTCGTTGTGGTCGCGCTGCTGCTCGGCCCACTCAAAGAAGCTCAGGCGCTGCTCGCTGCGTTTGACCAGGAAGTCGTCCAGCTTCTCGCCGGGGGTCATTGGGGCGACCACCTCGACGCTCTCCTGCCAGCCCACCATGGCCCCGACGGGAATGGTGTCGTCCACGATGGTGCCCTTGGCCGAGGCGACCTCGAGCACGCCTTGTCCCCAGCGGTCATCGATGCGGAAGTCCAGGTTCCCGCTGAGCTTCAGCTCCATCTCGTAGATCAGGTCGCCGTCTCGGCGGCGAAGCAGGTAGCGCCCTGGGGGCAGGGCCAGAACCATCTGCTCGTCGTGCACCTTGTGCAGCTCGGCGACCAGCTGGTTGGAGGGGCGGGCCAGGATGAGGATGTGCCCACCAAAGCCGGGCTTCATGGTGACCCGGGCGTCGTTGTGGGTCAGGCGGGTGAGGGGCAGGTCGCCTTGGCCGGAGAGCTGGTAGTTGTACTCGGGGTGTTGGGTGCCGGCCAGAGTGCCGTCCGTGCTCGTCACAGTGCTCTCGTAGGCGTAGCTGTAGGCCTCGCTCAGGGAGACCACGCCGTCCCCGTCATCGGCGGCGCCGCGCAGGCCGGTGATCAGGTGGTGGGTGAAGAAGCTTCCCCCCAGACGGTCGCTCTCCTGCGCGCGCTCATCGGCGCTGGAGGCGGTGATCCACACTTCCCCGGTCGAGGTCAGTGTGTTGCCCAAGAAGGGGTCCACGACCTTGGCGCCCTTGGTCTTGGTGATGGCGCCAGATTGGCAGGCGTCCAACACGCCCAAGCGCACCTCGGCGTCCACCCGCTCAATGTCATCGCGCAGGGTCTCAAAGCGGTACTGGCCCTGACCCAGGCGCAGGCCGGCTGCGTCTGCGTGGCCCGAGTAGTAGAAGAAGAAGAGCTCCTCGTCCTCGTTGCCAGAGGCCTCGGCGAAGGCGTCCAGCCACTGGGAGAGCTCGCCGACGCTGGGCGACTCCAGGACCACCACGTCCTCACTCGCAAAACCGCCCAAGTCGATGAGGGTGCGGGCCATCTTGCGGGCGTCGGCCTCGGCGTACTGAAGGGGTTCCAGGTCCAGTCCGCCGTCGTTGTGTCCGACGATCAGAGCGCGGCGAACCACCTCCGCTTGCGCTGGGGTTGACGCCAGCGCGGCGAGGGTGGTGCCCAGGGCCAAAAGGGCGCCGAAGGCGGCGCGGATTGTGCGCGACATGCTCACTCCTTCTGGAATCGAATAGACCGCAAAACCGCACCATCTGGTGCAACTTCCCGGCGGATCGCCTCACGAACTGTACTCTCCGTGGGTGCGTTCTGCGTGAAGAGCGCGTAGAAGCGCTGCTCTCCGGGGGTTTGGTCCATCTGCAAGGCAAAGGGTGCCCGGTGGATCTGCATGTCCTCGCCGGCCTCGACGGTGCCGTAGATCTCGATGAGGCCTGCGCCGTCCACGCCGCCGAAGCTCACGTAGGGCCGGTCCAGAGTGCTGAACTTGAGCTGCAGCACGTCACCGGGGGAGATGGGGTCGTCCGGGTCCAGGAGAACCGGACCGTCTTGGGTGTCCAGCCAGGCCTCGAGCAAGATGTGCTTGCCCTTGGTGCGCTCCATAGGGACCAGCTCATCGGGGGCCGTTGTTGGGCCATTGAAGAGGATGGGGAAGCCCACCAAGAGCATCGCTGCGATGGCCAACAGGGCCCAGCGCCAGCTCTTGTTGTCATTGGCGGGTGCGTCCAAGGCGGCCTCGCGAATGGCCTGGGGCACGGGCTGCAGCACAAAGGCCGAGCGGTTGGACTCCTGAGCCTGGAGGCGCGAAGCGCAGCGCTCGCAGTCCTGCAGGTGGGTCCGGGCTTGGGCCTCCTGCTCAGGGTCCAGCTCGCCGTAGCGGAGCTGATTGAGCAGCAATGTAGAGAGGTGCGACATGGGGGGCTCTCAGTCCTGAGTCGGCGGTCCGCCAAGCTCGAGGAGCCAGGCGGGTGGGTTCTTGGCCAATCGGGCCTTGAAAGTGGCGATGCGCTTTCGGATGGCGGCAGCGGAGAGATCCAGCATCACGCCAATCTCCTTGTGGGTCATGCCGTCCACGTAGTGGTAGAGCACGCAGGCTTGGGTGCGCTCGTCGGCCTCGTCCAGCAGGTGCTTGACCAGGTCACGCAGATCCGTGCCGCTGAGCACGGTGTCCTCGACTGCGATGGGCAGCTCTTCTTCCTGCAGGTCTTCGCGACGGCGGCCGCGGCTGCGGAGGCGATTGAGGCAGGTGGTCGTCGTCACGCGAAAGAGCCAGGTCGAGGGCTTGGCCTCGCCGCGAAAAGAGTCGCGGTAGCGGTGTGCCTTGAGGAAGATCTCTTGGCAGGCGTCTTGAGCGTCCGCTTCGTTGGAGAGCAAGCTCCTGCAGCGGCCCAAGACCATGTCCCCGTAGCGTCGGTACAGGGTCTCAACATCCAGATCCACGCGAGTCACCGTGCGCTGTGTGGACTGGGCCCTAACCCGGGGAGCCACCGAGGTGGTGGACTCCTGGGAAAGGGGGTCCTGCGCAGAGGACAGGGTCCCCTGTGCAGGGTGTATGGCGGAGCCAGCGCTCACTCGCACTCGCCGTCGTCAGAGCCGCCGTCGGTCCAGTCGCTGCCGCTGTTGCCAGAGCCGGCTGGGAAGATCTCGAAGGCCGCGGGGAGCAGCTCGGCGTCGCCGTTGGGCAGCTCGAGTACCAGGTCCACAGGGCCCAGTGCGGCGTCCTCCGCGATGGTGAGAATGGTGGTGATTTGGCCGGCTTCGTTGACCGAAGCGAGCACGTCAACGGGACCGTAGAAGACCAAGGTGGCCTCGCTCAGGTCCAGCTCACCGCCATCCAGGGTGAGGATGCCGGGGATGGTCTCGCCTTGCTCGGCGTGACCGGGAGCGAAGCTGAGCTCGATTGGAGCGACCTCGTCCTCCTCGCAGTCTTCACCGTCCAGGCAGTCCTCGCCGATGTCGAACTCGTCCAACTCGCAGCCTTCTTCCCAGTCTTCCGTGCCGCAGTCTTCGTAGTAGACGCAGCCGGCGCTCATCGAAAGCAGTGCAACGAGGGGTAGTGTCAGTGCGATGGTCTTGTTCATGGTGCTGTCTCCTTGGGGTGGGCCGACGTGGAACGGGTTCTTGTCGGTCACATCTATGGACACCACGCCGCTGGATGGGCGTTACCCCTCAATCAGAATAAGACTCAGATACACAACCCAAAGAAGAGAAAGATGCACGAAAAAGCATACAAGAACCTGGATTTCCTCAACTCGCCAGCAGCGCGACTCATCAGGATCCAGTGCGAATACAGTGAGCCCCAGGACCGGTTCAGCCGCCTGGGCGTCGAAGACACCATCGTTATGTACGGCTCGGCGCGCACCCTGAGCACCCAGGTCGCTGCCCTACGCCACAAGGACGCCGTGGCCGCTCTGGCCAAGGCCACAAAGGCCAACAAGGCCGAGCTCGAAGCTGAGCTGAAGATCGCCGAAGGCAAGATGGCGAACAGCCGCTACTACGACGAGACCCGCGAGCTGGCCCAGCGCCTGACCCGCTGGGGCATGACCAAGCCTGGTGGCCGCGAGTACCTCATCTGCACCGGCGGTGGCCCGGGCATCATGGAGGCCGGAAACCGTGGCGCCAGCGACGTAGAAGGGGGCCGCTCCGTCGGTCTGGGCATCAGCTTGCCCTTCGAGGAGCGCCTGAACCAGTACGTCACCAAGGAGCTGGGCTTCGTCTTCCATTACTTCTTCATGCGCAAGTACTGGTTCATGTACCTGGCGAAAGCCATGATCGTGCTCCCTGGCGGCTTTGGCACCATGGACGAGCTCTTTGAGCTCTTGACTCTGCGCCAGACGGGCAAGGTCACCAAGGAACTGCCCATCGTGCTCTACGGAAAGGCCTACTGGGACAAGGTGCTCAACCTCCAGGCCATGGTCGACTACGGAACCATCGCTGCGGACGACATGGGCATGTTCTTCACCACCGACTCGGTGGACGAGGCCTTTGACTTCGTGACCAAGGGCTTGCGCAAGACCTGGGGCTGATCGCTTCTGGGAATCATCAATAGCAATTGAGTTGCGATAACCACTGATGGGCGCTACGGTGCCGACGTGTTCTCGCTCTTGCTCATCGCTGCTGCCCCGCTCCAGGGCGACCACCCACCTCATCTGGTGGAGCAGGTCACCCTGGAGTACCCAGCCCAAGCGGAAGGGCTGCATGGGGATGTGGTGGTCTTGGTGCAGGTGGATGACACCGGCGCCGTGGTCTCAGTAGAGGTGCTTCTAGGCGCTGAGCCCTTTCACCAGGCTGCGCTCAACGCCGCGAAGGGGCTGGTCTTTGAGCCGGCGTTGCGCGATGGGGTTCCCGTTGCGGGCAGCACCGAGGTGCGCTTCCATTTTGAGCCGCCCAGCTCCGCGAACGAGGCCACCATGCGCCTGGTCGTGCACAGCAGCGGCGGCGATGAAGAGGCGCCACGGGTGCAGACCACCCTTGGGCGGGACCGCTTGGATCAGCACGCGGGTCAAGACCTGGCCAGCAGCTTGGAAGAGGATGTGCCGGGGTTGATCGTGGCCTCGGGTACAGCCGCCAGCTCCAAGCCCATTCTGCGGGGCCAGACAGAACGACGCTTGGTCGTCCTGCATGACGGCGTGCGGCATGCCTCCCAGAGTTGGGGGCCCGACCACGGCACGGAGATCAACCCCTTTACCGCGGGGGAGGTCCGGGTCGTTCGAGGAGCCGCCTCAGCCCGATACGGCGCCGACGCGGTGGGCGGGGTCATCGTCGTGGCGCCTCCTGCAATGCGGTCCGCGCCGGGGGTGGGTGGGCGCTTGGCCGGCGGCTTTGTCAGCAATGGCTTGCGCCCTAGTCTGGCCTTGACCTTGGATGCAGTCCCAGAGGGCGCGCCGAAGTTGAGCTTCCGGGCACACGGGGACGTGTCCAGGGGACAGGATCTGAGCACCCCCGACTACGTGTTGGCGAACACCGCATCCCGTCAGCAGAATTGGGCGCTGTCCAGTCGAGCCTTGGTGCCAGGGGGCACGCTGCGGGCAAGCTGGAACCACTACAGCCTGCAGGCCGGCGTCTTTGCGGGCATGCAGAGTGCGAGCAGCCAGGACTTCGAGCAGCTCTTGGCTCTGGAGCAGCCCCCTGGCGCCGAGGACTGGGAGGCGGGCTGGGCCATCAACCGGGCCTACCAGGATGTGCGCCATGACCTCTGGACGCTTCATGGCGAGCGAGAAGGGGACTGGGGAGAGCTGACGGCGGTCTATGCCTTCCAACGCAACCGTCGTCAGGAGTACGAGCGGGCTCGCCCTGGGGTGACCGGATCCCAGTATGACTTCATCCTTAGGACGCACTCCCTGGACCTGGATCTGGCACACCCCCACCGGGAGCTGGGTGCCTGGGAGCTAGAGGGCAGCGCTGGGCTACAGGGAGGCTTTCAGGAGAACGTCTACCGCGGCCTGACCCTCATTCCGAACTTCCGTTCAGTGAGTGGAGGGGCCTACCTTTCAGAGCGCCTCTCTCGGCCGCGGGTGGATGTGGATTTGGGGCTCCGCTACGACACCCTCGCCCGCAGCGCATTCTTGGGGGCGGAAGAGGCCGCGCGCTTGGAGGACCTTCCTTGCGTCACTCAGGGCGACCTGGAGCGCTGTGATGCCCTCTATGGGGCACTCTCGGCCTCTATGGGGGCCTTGATTCACTTGGTCCCTGAGCACTTGGATGGCCGGGTAGAGCTCTCCAAGAGCACCCGAAACCCCAGCGTGGACGAGCTCTACTTGGCTGGCGTCGCGGCCACTCTGCCGATGTATACCCAAGGGGACCCCACCCTTGGACCCGAGACCACCTGGGGGCTCTCTACGGTGCTGGCGCTGCGCTCCACCTGGGTTGAGGGCGAAGTGGCCGGCTACGGCAATCGCATCCAGGGCTACATTACACAAGTCCAACGCCGGCAGTCTGACGGGGATGCCGCCTACAAGGTGACGACGAAGGGCGCCTGGCCCATTGTGGACTCCCAAGCCCAGGACGTGCAGTTGCTTGGGATCGAGGGGCAGCTCAAGCTCAACCCCCAAGGATTGGTGGAGTTCGGCCTGAGTGGCTCGGCCATTCGTGCCCACGATCTGGCTGGCGGCGGGGTGGTCGGCATACCCGCAGACCGCTTGCGTGCTCAAGTCCTCCTGCACCCGCGCCCCCTCTCTTGGGCCCTCGCGCCGGAGCTCGGGGTGTCACTCCTCGGGGTCGCCCAAGCAAAGGGCGGTGGCTCCTTGGACTGGGCACCGCCACCACCCGCCTACGCCTTGCTCGGCGCGAGCGCCGCAACCACCCTCGTTCTGGCAGAGCGCGAAGTCCGGCTGGGCTTGGCCGGCCACAACCTCTTGAACCACGGCTACCGGGACTACAACGCGCTCTTGCGGCCCTACGCCGACCAACCCGGGCGCGCCGTGCGTCTGACTTTTAGTACCCCCCTCTGATTGGAGTTCCTATGTTGATCATCCTGGGCCTCTTTGCCTGCGCCGACGTCGAAGAAGACGAGCACGACCACGACCACGACCACGAGGTCATCACCCGAGTGGAGCTGGAGTTGACGCCGAGCGAGGGGGGAGACGCCATCGTTGCGGTCTTCTCGGATCCTGACAACGCCGGCGAAGGCACCTCGGAGACCCTGACTCTGCCCAGCACGGGCAGCTTCGATCTGAGCGTCCTGCTGTTCAATGAGCTTGAGGAGCCCATGGAAGAGCTGACTGGGGACATCGAGGAGGCCGGCTCTGAGCACCAGATCTTCTTTACAGGAGATGTGGACTCCGAGGCCTCCGAGACGCAAGACGCGCTCATTGAGATCCGCTACTCGGACAGTGACAGCAATGGCTTGCCGCTTGGCTTAGAGAACAGCCTCAGCGTGCTTGCCGCTGGCACAGGTGAACTCACCCTAAGCTTGCGTCACCTGCCCCCCGTGGGGGATGTTGCACAAAAGGAGGCTGCTTTGGCGGACACTGTGGCAAGCGAGGGTCTGGTGGCCATTCCTGGTGAGACGGACATCAGCGTGACCTTCCCCTTGGATATTCAATGAAGCAAGGGCTGCAATCGGAGCTCCGGGGCCAGCTCAAGTCCCACGGACTTCGGGCCACTGGGCTGCGTTTGGCGGCGCTGCAGGTCTTGCATGACCGGGCCACCCCTTTGACCCAAGAGCAGGTCCTTTCAGGCTTGCCCGTGGGGGTCTTTGATCCGGCCAGTCTGTGGCGCGCCCTGGCCGAGCTGGCCGAGAAGGGTGTGCTTCGGCGCATGGACCTGGGCGACCGGGTCTGGCGCTATGAGCTTGTGGATGCCTGCCGCAGCATCTCACCGGACCACGCGCACTTCTTGTGTGATGACTGCGGCGTGGTGCGCTGTCTGCCTCCCGTACAGCTCGTAGCCAGCCAAGGTGCCTTGCCAGCGGTGCTCCAAGGCGCCCAACTCAAGCTGCGCGTCTCTGGACGCTGCGCGCAGTGCGTGGCAGCTTGATACAGTGGGACGCCGGCTAGGCCATTGGCCAGCCTGAGTGCCGCTCCAAGGAGAGAGTCCATGTCCCGCTTCGGAATCCGAAACCGCCTCAAGAAGGCGATGGGCCTGGGCCAAGGGCCCCAGATTGTGCGCCACGAGCTGACCTATGTGTTGCCCAATGGCACCGAGCGGAAGGTCCAAGCGGAGGAGCACTACTCCTTGCTGATGGCCGCTGACGCGGTGGGCATCACCATCTCGACTGGGCGCCGCGCTGGCGGCACCTGCCCCGACGGAAAGTGTGGTTTGTGCCGGGTCGAGATCTTGGACGCCTCAGGGCTCTCCGAGCAGAAGGACGCCGAGCAGCAGGTCATCGCCGACCACGTCGCCGGCACTGAGCACGAGGGTCGTCCCCGCGAGCCAGGACCGCCTGCAAAGCCCAACACCCGCTTGGGCTGCCACACGAAGATTCGTGGCGGTGGAGCGAAGGTCCTGATTCCTGCTCTCTTTGATCCCGACAGCATCGTCGGCGAGTAGTTGGCCGGAAGGCTACGGCGGCTGGCCTCCAGGGTCAAAGGCCGGGTGTTGGGGAAGGAGCCGGAGCCCAAAGTGGCCTCGGTCTCGGTGGCGGTCTCCGTCTTGGGACGCGAGGACAGAGTCCTCTCCGGCGAGGCCGGTGTCTCGCTGATGGCCTTGCTTCGAGGCCTCCCATACGCGCGCCCTTGCTTGGACCATGGCTGTGGACTTTGTGCCGCCGAAATCTTGAACGCAAGGGGCATCGAGGGCCTTCAAGGCCTGGAGCGAGAACTTGCTTGCACCCTGCAGATTCGAGAGAGTGGGGGGCACATCCGACTGCTCTGGCCCTACTCTATGGAGGCCGTGTACGGGGCAGACTGAGCGCTGCTTTGGGCTTGCATCTTGGTGTAGCCGGGCTACTTCGGCGGATGCAAACAATCCCAAGCAAGCCCTACTGCGATCTCCACATCCACGTCGGCTCAAGCGTCGCACCACATGTCATGTGGTCCATGGCCCATCAACAGGGCTTCAAACTTCCAACCCGAAACTATTGGGAGTTCGTTGACCTGATCACAGCCAACCCATCCAAGGTCAAGAGCCTGGATGACTACCTGAAGATCCTCCACACCTGGACCGAGCGCATTCAATCCAGCCCTCTGGCTGTCGAGCGCTCCGTCTACGAGATCATCGGAAAGGAGTACCGCGGCTCTCGGGTCGAGAAGATCGAGCTGCGCTTCAACCCCATGAAGCGAAACCTCAAGGGGGAGCGCGACCTGGACCACATCATCCACGCCGCCCTGCGCGGTATGGACCGGGCCACGCTGGAGTACGGCGTGGAGGCTGGCCTGATGTTCTGTCTGGCCCGGGAGTTCGACGCGGAGCTCAACGAGATCATCCTGGAGAAGGCCATCAAGTACGCCCACCGCGGCGTGGTGGCCATCGACCTGGCCGGCACCGAGAAGAACAACATCGAGCTGACGGAGGAGGTCGGCAAGTACGCCAAGATCTTCCAGCGCGCCCGTGACGCTGGCCTAGGCACCACCGTGCACACCGGCGAGACAGCGAACACCGCAGGTGAGGGCGTGATGGCCGTCATCAAGGAGCTCAAGCCGGAGCGTATCGGTCATGGCGTGCGTGCGGCCTACAACGCCGAGGCCACCAAGATGCTGGCAGACACCGGCACCATCCTGGAGATCTGCCCCACCTCCAACCTGAACACCCGCGCGGTGCTTCACCTGGAGGAGTACCGCTACATCTTGGGCACCTTCCAAGAGGCCGGCGTGCTCTTCACCATCAACACCGATGGCACCTACCTCTGCGAGACCAACATTCACCGGGAGCACCGCTTGCTCACGGAATCTGGAATCCTGTCCAACGAGACGGCGGAGCGATGCCGGCTGCTGGCCTTTGAGGCGAGCTTCATTCAGGCTCGCTAGACGGGGCCCTGGGTCGGAGCGGCCCGGTCGTTCCACGACAAACAGAAACGCCCCTGGTCGATGTGACCAGGGGCGTTTCTGTTTGGGAATCCGGCCGAAGCCGGAGGCCTCTCAGCTCTCGGTGCTGGGGGTGCGACGCTTACGGCGGCGGCGCGGTGCATCCGAGCTGGACTTGGCTGGCGCATCACCGCTGCTCTCCTTGCGGGGGGCGCGGGTCTTCTTGGGGCGGTCCTCGCTGCGTGGCTTCTCGCTGCGTGGCTTCTCCTCGCGCGGCTTGTCATCACTGCGCTTCTCGCGGCGTGGCTTCTCCTCGCGGTCTCCGTCACGCTTCTCGCGGCGGGGACGCTCGCTGCGGGACTTGCGGTCATCGCGGTCATCGCGGTCGCGACGGCCCTTGCCACGTCCGCGGCCCTCATCACGCTCCTCGCGCTTGTCCTCGCGGGCGCGCTTCACGTCGCCCACGCTGTCCAAGCCGGTCTCTTCGGCCCGCTTGTTGCGCTTGCTCTCAAAGAAAGCGTAGAGCGCGGTGGCGATGAGCATGTCGCCCTTGGGGGACTCCATGGCCTTGAGCGCCTTGGTCAGGCCCAAGAAGCCCTCGAAAGCGGTGGTGCCCATGGCGGACTGGATGGAATCGACCTGTCGGTCAACGCGCAGCTTGTTTGCTTCGTCGGCTGTAGGCATCACGCGCTCCTCAAACTTGATTTCAAATTGCTTCTCGAGCACCATCCGGGTGCTGAGATCTGGGCCGCCGACCAGGCTGATGGCGATGCCCTGCTTTCCGATTCGCCCGGTACGACCCACACGGTGCATGTACACCGGAGGCTCGAAGGGCAGGCTGTAGTTGATGACGTGGGACAAGTCGCTGATGTCGATTCCACGGCTGGCCACGTCGGTGGCCACCAGGAACTGCACATCGCCGGCCTTGACCCGGGCCATCACCTTCTCGCGCTTGGACTGAGGCAGCTCACCGGAGATGAGCTGGGCGTTGAGTCCCTGGCGGTCCAAGAATGTGGCCACAGTCGCCGTATCTTCGCGGGTGTTGCAGAAGATGATGGTCGAGCCGGGCTTCTCCGTGTCGATGACGGCCAGAAGCGCGCGCACCTTGTGGAAGCCTGGGCTGGTCTCGTAGAGCACATGGGTGATGCCCTCGACCCGGTCCTGGTCCGTGGAGAGCATGACCTCTACCGGATCCTTGAGGTGGCGCTGAATCAGCCGCTTGACCTCGGGGGCGACGGTCGCCGAGAAGAGCAGGCACTGGGCCTCCTTCGGCGCGCGCTTCAGGATGCCGGTGACGTCCTTGTAGAAGCCCATGGAGAGCATCTCATCGGCCTCGTCCAGGCAGGTAATCTTGGCTGTGCTCAGGTCCAGGTTGCCGCGGCGGATGTGGTCCGCCACGCGTCCTGGGGTTCCGACCACAATCTCCACGCCTTCGCGCAGGGCCTCTTCCTGAGGTCCCATGCCAACGCCACCGTAGATGGCCATGACCCGCACATCCTTGTGCTTGACGATCTTGGAGAGCTCACGGGCGATCTGGTTGGCCAGCTCGCGGGTTGGGGAGAGGATGATGGCCTGGGTGACGCGTGCGCCATCGTCCACCATCTCGCAGATGGGCAGGCCAAAAGCGGTGGTCTTGCCGGTTCCGGTCTTGGCTCGGACCAGCATGTCTCGGCCGGCCAGGGCGGGCTCGATAGACTGAGCCTGGACTGGGGTGGCCATGGTGTAGCCCATCTCGTTCAGGCCCTTGAGCAGGGACTCGGAGATGGGGAAGCTGTCAAAGGGGCGACCGGAGTTGTAGTCCTTTCCGTCGCGTCCTTTTCCCTCGGTGGCCACTTCGGCTTCGGGGGTTTGGGTTTCTGCAGCGGTCTCTGCTGCTGTTGCTGCCGCGTCGCTATCGGACGGGCTCGTGTCTTTGGAGCGTTTGTCGCTCATGGATGGTCTCCGCATACATTGCGTGTTTTGTCGCCCTACCTTTAGCGGCTCAGGCAGGGTGGGACCACAGGTGCGGGCCCCATGGGGCGGCGTTAGAGGCCAGCCCTTGTCCCTCTGGAGGGTCCTATGGAGCAGCACGCAGCGGAACTCGATGCCTTGGTCGCAGGTGCGCGCAGCATCTTGCTCACCGGTCCTGTGGACCCGGACGGAGACAGCGTTGGCGCCTGTTTGGGCCTGGCTCGCTTGATTCGGGCACGCCACGGACAGGCCCGGGTGGCCGTTGCGGGGGACCCAGGCGCTCGCTACGCCGGCCTGCCAGACGCAGCAGGAATGCTCCCCGATGCCGACATCGCGCCCGAGTGGGACGTGGTCATCGTCATGGATGGGGACAAGAGCCGCCTGACCTCGGAGGTGGATGCCGCCTTCAAAGCGGCAAAGAAGCGGGTGATTGTGGATCACCACGGGACGACCACCTCCGAGGGCTACGATCTGGCCATCCTCTCCCCCCAAACCGAGAGCACCTGCGGCATGGTGATGGAGATTCTGGACGCCTGGCAGGGCACCCTGGACCAGGGGCTGGCCAAGCTGCTCTACGCCGGCGTGATCTTCGATACCGGTGGCTTTCGCTACAGCAACACCAAGCCCAGCACCCACCGCATGGCCGCGCGCTTGTTGGAGACGGGCATTGAGCACGACCGCATCGCCGTGGCTGTCCTCATGGAGCGCCGCGCACAGGGGCTGAAGCTGGCTGCACGGGTCCAGAGCACCATGGAGCTGCACCACCAGGGGCGGGTGAGCTGCGGGGTCATCTCTCAGGCTTTGCTCTCCGAGCTCGACGCCAACTCCACCGATGTGGAGGGGATTGTAGAGAGTCTGCTCTATCTGCAGGGGGTACAGGTCTCCGTGCTCCTGAGTGAGCGTTCTCCCGGAGTGACCAAACTCTCCTTCCGCAGCCGAGGCCAGGTCGACGTCGCTCAGCTCGCCCGCAGCCTGACGACCCGAGGCGGAGGACATCCCCGTGCGGCGGGGGCGACCCTGATGATGGACCTGGAGCAGGGCAAGGCCAAGGTGTTGGCGGCCTTGGGCGCGGCCCTCTCCTAGGTTGCCAGATAGCCCGGTGCGCTTGGTCAGGAGGCGCTGGCGGATCCCAAGGATGTGGGCGCCCACCACGCCCACGGCAGCAATGCCACTGGTCAACAGTGCTGTGGCCTCAGCTGCTGGTCATAGCAGGGGCCAGACCACCACGACCCCGAGCCCCACGACGACCACGCTCACAAAGGCCCCCATCATCGCCCAAACCAATACGCGGCCCCGCTCAAGCTCCGTGCCCCTTGCGCCCAGCACCGCGCCCCAGGCGCCACCCAAAATGGGCGCGAAGAGCTGAAGCACGCTGGTGGCCGCCCGCTCGCTCTCCATGGCGTTGACTGCGAACAAGGCCACGCCGAACACGCTGAGAGTCCCGGCGAGAATGAGAAGCGCGCGCCGAAGCTTCGCTGGGCTCATGGGCTGAGAAAGTCTCCGTCCAGGCCCAAGCTGCCGCCTACGGGGAGCAAGCAGGCCTCGTGGCCGCAGTCCTTGATCTCCTTGAGGAAGCCCGGCAGGTCTACTCCTGGCAGGCAACGGGTAGGGCTGCCCAGTGGGTCGAAGAACATCTCCCAGTGGCAGGGCACCACCAGCTTTGGCTTGAGGGCCTTCAGGATCTCGGCGGTGTAGCCCGGGCGGTATCTCCGGCCGATGGCGCAGAGGCAGACCACGTCCGCCTGGAGGCCTTGGAGCAGCTCGGTGCGGTAGTCCGCAGAGTCCACATGAACGATCTTGAGACCGCCCCAGTTCACCCACCACGTGAAGACTTGGCCGTGCTTGAGGTGGCGGTTCTTTGGGGGCCAGGGTGGGGGCTTGGCGATGATGCCGGGGTTGGTGACCTTGTTGAAGTACACCCGGCCGTGCTGCGAGGGCAGGGGAAGGGCCCGGCCATGGGTGAGCTCCACCTGCACGTTGGGCTCCACAACGCGGATCTGTGACTCTGGGAGGCCATAGGCCCGGGCGATGTTGGCCGTGCTCTCGCTGCCCCATAGGGTCGCGCCGGTCTGCTTGCAGAGGGGCGGCGCATCCATGGCGTGGTCGTAGTGGGAGTGGCCCACCAAGACATCGTCGGCCCGGGGGATCTCCTGGGCGATGAGGGTCTCGTTGGGAGGCAGCTTGCCCAAGGCGACGCGCAGCAATCCGGGGCGGCTGACGAAGGGATCGAAGACCAGGGTCTTCTGCTCATGCTCGAGCACGAAACCGGCCGTGCCCAGCCAGCGCAGGGTGTGCTCACCCTGGTGCTGCCCCTGCCAATAGCCCTCTGAGGGAGCGGGCTGTGTGAGCAGACGCGTGATCACTCCGCGTCAGCCTTGGGCACGATCTCAATGCCATCCTCTTGCTGGATCAGGCCGATCTGGCTCATGTCCAGGATGCAGGCACGAACGCCGCTTCCGACGACTTTCTTACCGGGATCGATGGCCACGACCTGGTGGCTCACGCCGGCGTCGATGAAGCCTTCGATGCATGGAACCGGCGTGCAGGCGGCCTTGTATTCATCGCCATCCAAGGTCATCTTGGCCGAGCATCGGGTCTCGTAGGTGGAGCCGATTCCCTGGGTCATGGACATGGACTCCGCGCAGCCAGCCAGGAGCATGGGCAGGGAGAGCGACAACAAGAGGCGAGGGAAACGACACGGCATGGGGCTGACCTATCGCGGCTGGGTTAGACGCCGCGCCATGCAACTAACGCCCTCCTCCGATGAGAGCCTGGACCGCCTGGTTGGCGACTGGCGCATTTTCCAGCTCAAGCGTGGCCATCGCTTCTCCACAGACGACTTGCTGACGGCCTGGAAGGCCCAGCAGATCATGCCCAATGCGGTGCGGCTCTGTGATCTGGGCTCTGGCATTGGCTCCGTGGGTCTGATGACCCTCTACAACATGCCCCCCGAAGCGAAGATGACCACCGTCGAGGTCCAGAGCCTCTCCTACGGATTGGCGCAGCGCTCGGTGGCCTACAACGGCCTGGAGGACCGCGTCACCCTGATGAACGGGGACATGCGGGACACCGATCCCGGTGGACCCTTCCAGTTGGTGACCGGCTCGCCGCCCTACATCCCCCTTGGCAAGGGCGTGGTCAGTCCCCATCCACAGCGCGCGGGCGCCCGCATGGAGCTCAAAGGCAGCGTCTTTGACTATTGCCTGGCTGCAGCGCGCATCCTGGAGCCCGAGGGCCGCTTTGTCTTCGTTCACAGCGGCACCGACCCGCGCCCTGAGCAGGCCATCACGGCGGCCGGGCTCACGCTCTTGCAGCGCCAGGATGTGATCTTCCGCACGGGCAAAAAGCCCACCATCGCGCTCTTTGTCTGTGCCTGGGAAGGTCAGCGCCGGGACGCTCCGGCCTTGACCATTCGGGATGACAAGGGCGAGTTCACGGAGGAGTACCTGCGTACCCGCGGGGAGATGGGCAACCCCCTGCAGATGCGCACCAAGCCAGCCCCTGCGCCCTAAAGGGCCATGAAACGCTGGATTGCAGCCACCCTCTGGGTCGGCCTCCTCATTGTGGTGGCCATCGCGCCCGCTCAGCCCCCTGAGCTGCTCGCGTGGCTCGTGGACCTAATGCTCGGCCGCTGGCAGGACAGCGAGCCTTGGGTGGTGGTGCACTTCATGATGATGGGCATCTGGCCTATGTTGCTCATCATGCAACTCAGAGAGCACATGGGGGCCCGGCCCCTCCCGCTCTGGCCCTTCGCCACGGGAATGTTTGCCTTGGGGGGCTACGCCTTGCTGCCTTGGTTTATCTTGGCGCCGGCCAGGAACGAAGCCCGCCCCTGGGGCTTCTTAGAGAAGGCACGTCGACCTGTGGCGGCCATCATCCTGCTCTCGGCGCTCGGCTTTGCAGCCTGGGGTCTTGCCTCGGGCTCGCCAGCAGCCTGGTGGGCAAGCGCCACCAGCGATGGCTTTGTCTTCGCGATGGGCTTTGACTTTCTGGCCCTCTGGCTGACCTCGCTCCTGCTGGCGCGTGAGCGAGGTGGGCCTTGGGGGGTGTGCTTGATCCCGGTTCTTGGAACAGCCGGCTACCTGATGCTCCCTCAGGGACCGGCGTCGGCCTCGCGTTCCATCTCGGGGTCTTCTTCGGCGTCCAAGTAGGCCAGCTGCTCTGGACTGAAGAAGCGCTTCATCAAGGCACGGATGGGCACCAAGAGCGCGATGAACACCGGGAAGAGGATGCCCAAGGTGCTGGTCTTCACGACCCAGAGAACACCCAAGCAGACGGCCTGAATCACAGTGAAGAGGCTGACCTTGCTCTTGGGAACGCGGCGTACGTAGTGCGTGGGGGGCAGCATCTGGGGGTCGGTGACCCACAAGCGAACCCGCTCGAAGAACTGGTTTCCGCTCATGCTGGCCACGCCCATGAAGAGGAAGAGCCCAAAGAGCACCGACATGGGCACGTAGGAGAGCACGCCCAAAAAGAGCAGGCTCAGGCCCACCATCACGTGCACGAGCAAGCCCGTCAGTCGGGTCTCGCGAACGGCGACGACGCGCTCCTTCCCGCCGTGTGCTTCCACTGTCGCCAGGGAGTTGACGTGGTTGAGGGAGCGCACGGTGGCGGCGACCATCCATGGCAAGCCAAAGAGGCTGCAGATGGCGATGAGCACGCCAACAACGGCCATGTCCAGGTGGTAGCCAGCGCCCTTGTTGAGCTTGTAGTCTGGGTTGTTGACCAGGCGCACGGTGATGTTCTGATCCAGGTAGATCAGCAGGCTCACCAGGATGGCCGGCAGGATGGAGGCGGCCCAGACCCACATGGGGGCGTCCAAGGGGTTCACGAACCAGGCCCGGGGCTGGGTCACGCCGTTGGAGAGGGTCTCCAGGTAGCTGGGCTGGATGCTCGCCGGCACCGTCAAGGTCTCCACATCCACCGGGTGGAAGACGAAGCTGAGGGCGGCCATGGAGCCGATGGCGATGGTCGGCCCAAAGTCGGCCAGGAACTCACGAATGGGCCGGCGCAGGAAGGCGCTGCGGCGAATGGAGCGCAGGGCCGTGGCGACGATGTAGGTGCCCAGGGCGAGGATGACGCCGAAGAAGGCGGCCTCGTAGCCGTTGGAGCCGGGCTCATCGAAGCCCTTGAGCATGTCCTTGATGGCCTCGACGATGAAGATCAGGCTGATCAGGGCCGCGAAGGTCTCATCTGTGAAGCGCGTGAAGTACTGGATCAAGGAGGACGCTTCCGTCACCGCCATGACGATGAGGATCAGCGAGGTCCAGAGTCCCACCCACGCCAAGCTGGGCAGGAAGGGGATGCCCACGTCTTGGGTCAGCCGGTAGAGGATGCCCATGAAGATGATGATGGGGCCAGTGGAGCCCAAGATGGTCAGGGGTTGACCGGAGAACAAGGCGTAGACCGTGCCGCACAACGCGGTGGCGACGATCATCTCCATGGCGCCGACCTGGCCGTCGGTCAGGACTCCGAGGAGGCCGCCAAAGGCAACGGCAGGCGCGAAGCATGCGAAGAAAAGGAAAAAGACGCTGGCGAGGGCCTTTGGGTGGAGCCCGTCGGAGAAGTCCGTCAGGTAGTGGGGCATCCGACGCTTGATGTCGTCGATAAGGCCTCCCAGAGGGCGGCCCGTTCGGCGCAGCTCTACGGGGACCTCGTGCTCCAGAGCCGGGGTCTCTAGCTCCTCGAGGTAGGCGGAGTACACCGCCAGAAGGTCACCTCGGGTGTCCGCGCCGATAGCGTCCGCGAGGCGCTCGGGATCCTGAAGCATCCAGCCGAAGGGCTCCAGCTCTTCGTCCACCGGGTCCTTGGCGCCGTTGGGTCCGACGACCAGCCAGAGGAAGCGCACGCGGGCACCGTCTCGGGCCACAAAGGGCGCTGCCAAGCGGATCAGGATGGCTTGTGGGGCGCCCTTGCCGTGGTGCGAGAGGCGCATGACGCCGCAGCCGTGACCCAGGTCGTCTACGGGGGGACGCTGGTCCTCCTCCAGGCGAACAAGCAGACGCTCGCGTTGGGCATCTGGCAGGTTCCCGTTCTCCGCCAGGCAGGCGAGCGCTTCTTGAAGCACTTCGTCTAAGCCCACTGCTTGGCAGTGGAGCATGGCCACCGAACGGTGGAGGACCTCATGGGTCTTGGTTTGGTTCATGGCGCGAGCGTACCAATTCGGAATTTGTCCGAATGTGCCGCGCCTCAAATGAACATCGGCTCAGGGAGCGAAGTCCACCGGTACCGGCTTGGGCAGCAAGCCAGCAGCGTGGGCCCTGCGGTACAGCTCTACCAAGCCTTCTCGCGCTCGGTCGGAATACCCGATGGTCTCGGCGTTGGCGTACATGTCCAGGTATTCGCTGACCCGCTCCGAGTCGGGAAGGGCACCGCCCTTGGAGAGCAGCCAGTCGATGGACTCTTGGCGGTTGTCCAAGGCGTGCTGGATGCCCTGGCGCATGATCTCGCTGGCCTGGGCGATGTTCTCGGTCCCCAAGGCTCGGCGGATGACGTTGCCGCCCAGGGGCAGGGGCAGCCCTGTCTGCTCCTTCCACCACTCGCCGATGTCGACGACCTTCTGGAATCCCAGATCCGGGTAGGTCAGGCGACCTTCGTGGATGACCAGGCCGGCGTCGACCTCTCCAGCGTCCAAGGCTTCAAAGATGGCTTGGTAGGGCGTGATGGGGACGACAGTAGGGATGACGTCGGGTGCAATGAGGCGCAGCACCAGCCAAGCTGTCGTGGTCTCTCCCGGGATAGCGACGCGTTTCCCAGCGAGGTCAGCGAGCCCCATCGGCTCCTTGGAGATGACGACGGGGCCGTAGCCTTCGCCGACGCTTCCTCCGTGTGGCAGCAGCTGCCATTTGTCGGCGATGTGGGGGTAGTAGCCGATGCTCACGGCGCTCACATCGGGTGGGTCCGAGCTGGCGATGCGGTTGAGCGCGTCGGTGTCTCGGGTGTCGATGTCCCAGTCAAAGGGGCCGGGGTCGATGAGGCCGAGCATCAAGGCCCGGAACATGAAGAGGTCGTCGGCATCCGGAGAGCAGAGGACCCGCAGCGGTGTGTTCACTTGCTTCCCTCCGCCAAGCGGCTGGTGGTCTCCCGCAGGCGCTTGGAGATGGTGCCAAGCAGCTTCCAGAGCACCCGGTTGCCCAGCTCAGGCTCCCGTTTCGTGAAGTCGTCCAGGGCCTGACGTTCGATGGTGATCAGGCTGCCAAAGCCGACGCTGCGGACTGTGGCGCTGCGCGGCTGCGCGTCCACCAGGGACTGCTCTCCGAAGTGGTCTCCTGGTCCCAGTGTGGCGATGACCACGCCGTCGCGGGCGACCTCCAGGGTTCCTTGTACGACGACGTACATGCGGTTGCCGGTGTCGCCTTGGCCGACGACGATCTCGTCGGGACCGACGAAGAGGTCGTTGACCATGCGTCCCACACGGGCGCGGGCGTTGAAGGGCAGGTCGGCGAAGAGGAAGAGCTGGCTCATCACCTCAGCGCGGGCGGCGGCGGCCTCGGCGCGGGGAGAGGCGTCGGGGTCCACGACCAACACGGTGATGTTGTCGGGTCCGCCAGCATCCAGGGCTTCCTGAAGCAGCTTCTCGGTGGACTGGTCGGGGTCAGAGAGGCCCATGTGGCGGGCGATGTCCAAGGCCTTGACCGGGTCGCTCAGGCCATCGCTGCAGAGCAGGAGGCGGTCGCCGGGGAGCACCTCGATCGCGGCGGTGTCGGGCTGAACTCCAGGTTGCAGGCCGATCGCGCGGGTGATGACGTTGCGGTAGCGGCTGCGCTTGGCCTCCTCGTAGGTCATCTGTCCGGTGCGCACGAGCTCGTTGACCATGCTGTGGTCGTCGGAGAGCTGAAGCAGCTCGCCCTCGCGCAGCAGGTAGGCCCGGGAGTCGCCGACGTGGGCCAGGAAGATGGCGCCGCCACCGACGACGGCCACGACCAGGGTGGTGGTCATGCCCCGGCGAGACTCGGACTCGGCCTCTTCGTAGACCCGGCGGGAGGCCGCCTGGCAGCTGTTGTCCAGGGACTCCAGCACGCCGTTGCGGGTGCGTCGGCCTGGCTGGGCGATGTAGGCCTGGACAGCCGCGTGGATCTTGGGGGCCAGCTCACGGAAGGTCTGCACTGTCAGAGCGCTGGCGACCTCGCCGCAGGCGCGGCCTCCGACTCCGTCAGCGACCAGGTAGACCCCAAACTCTGGCATGGCCAGCAAGGCGTCTTCGTTGTGGTCGCGGCGGCGACCCTCGTGGGTGACGGCGGAAAAGCGCTTCACGGTGGCTCCCTATACGGAGGAGCCCCTAACCGATGTTTCCAGGGACGAGCTTGGAGGTCCCTTTAGTTCACAGCCAGCGGAATGCGCTGCACCTGGCTGACGGTGCGCTCGCCTGTCGGGCTCTGACGCAGCACTCTGACCTCGATGGCGCCTCGGCCGCCCTCTGACTTCTGAGAGGGGGTCAAGGTGAAGGGCAGCACGCGGGTCTCTCCGGGCTTCAGGGTCGTGTCCTCCCCCATGCTCTCGTAGGGCGGCTCCATGGAAGTGGGGCGCTCCAAGACGCTCTCCCACGGCTCTCCGCTGTCCTTGCCCTCTGCGTCCACCACCGCGATCTGCAGCACGGCAGAGGAGAAGGGGGAGCCGGTGGGAAAGGCGTGCCCGGCGCCGGTGTTCATGACGGTCAGGGTGCCGCTGAGGGCTTCTCCGCGAACCACACCGCTCGGGGGCACGTCGAGGAGGAGGGTGAGGGCGCGGCCCTGGGCGGCGTCGAAGCCGTGGTCCCGGTGGGAGGCGAAGGAGCCGGCTGTGACCAGACCGGAGCGCGGTGGCATGTGGCAGTCCTGGCATTGAACGCCCGCGGCCGCGTAGTTGCTCTCCGCCCACTCGCCATAGGTGTTGTAGAGGGGCTGCTCGGCGCCCTCCCAGGTCAGCTGGTGGCAGCTGGCGCAGAAGCTGGACTCGCCGAGCTCCTCGCTCACGGCCACAGGGTGAGGTGCACCGCTGGCAGGGCGGCTGCCGATGACGACCTCGTCACGCACATGGCAGGCCGCGCAGGTCACGCCTTCTGCGGAGAGGGTGGCATCCCAGCTCTCGTTGGGGTCCGTGAGGGCCTCGCCCAAGGGGCCTCCGGTGTACTCGCGAACGAGCTGCTGCTGTTGATTGAGCAGGGGCGTGTGGCAGCTGGTGCACAGAGGCGAGTTGCCAGTGGCGGCCAGGGCGGTGGCAAAGGGCTCTCCAGTGCGGGCGCTCCGGTGACCACTCTGGGCCCAGGTGTCGTGGATCTCGTAGTGGCAGCCGTTGCAGCTCTGTGCCGAGAGCGAGGCCACTCCCTCCGGCAGCTGCTGGTGCGCCACAGGCAAGCCGTCCGGGAAGAGCTTTGGGGCCTTGGGGCCGGCGTCTTCCGGGGCTTTGTCCTCGCTCACAGCGGGATTTGCCGTGGGGGGCGTTTGGTTCTTGGGGCCTTTGTCCTTTCGGCCGGCTTGGGCCATCGGGACGGCCAGGGCCAGCGCCAGCACCAACAGGGCTGAGATGCGGATGTACATCAGAAATCAATGACCTCAGGTTTGTCTTCGCCGCCGCGTCGCGGGACGTGGAGCACAGCATCTTCAGGGGCGTAGAGGTCCACGTAGACCGAGTAGTTCTCGGAGACCTTCTTCACGTAGGTGCGCGGCTCCCGCAAGGGGATCTGTTCCACCCAGTCGTCCAGCTCGATCTTGCCCTTCCATGGGCGATACCAAGAGCTCACGTTCACCGGGCCGGCGTTGTAGCTGGCCACGGCCATCGGCCAGCAGCCCTCAAAGCGGGTGAGCAGCTGGGAGAGGTAGAACACGCCGTACTGGACGTTGACCTCGGGCCGCTCCAGATCCGCTGGGGTGTAGGCGTCCAAGCCCAGCAGGTAGGCCACCTTCGAGCCCGTGCGCGGCATGATCTGCATCACCCCGATGGCTCCGGCGTGACTGAGCGCGGTGCTTCGGTACAGGCTCTCTCGGCGCATCAAGCCGTAGGCGAGCAGCGGGTCGACGTTGTAGGTGCGGGCCCAGCGCTCGACATGCTGCTTGTGGGCGGTCGGGTAGCCCAGGCGCAGGGCCTTCTTGAGCTCCTCGGGATCCTGTTGGCTCTTGCCGATGCCCAAGGAGAAGCGCGTAGCGTGGTGGTGGTCTTGGCTGTACACGAAGGAGGCACGCCACTCGCCCTTGGAGATGTTCACCGCGCGGACCTGCTGCTGGCGCGCGTTTCGACGCCCCACGCTGAACTCGTACTCCTCGTAGATGTCGGCCATCAGCTCGCCGGAGAGCTCGTAGACGCCGACCTTCGCCAGGTCATAGGCCGCCGGAAACAGGGGCCAGACCTTCTCGTTCTGGTTGGCCACCTTCCGGAAGATGGGGCCGTAGGCCGCAGGGTTGACGTAGGCACCCTCGGCGTAGGAGTCGGCGATCTCCGGCTGGGGCACCGCCAAGGGGAAGTTCACGGGCACCGGGTCAACCGGGGCCAAGTCCGCCTGAGAGGGCTCAGCGCCCCAAGCGAGGTGGGACCAGTCGAAGCCCTCCGGCTCCGGATCGACCGTGCGTCCAGCCACGCGTGCTGGCACCGCGCTTCCTACTGGATTTGGCGCAGGCGAGGCCACAGCTTCCAGAACGGGACTCGGCGCGGGGTTGCGGCCTTCCCGCAGCAGCTCCGGGGGCATCTCGGCCAGACCCTTTCGCCACTTGGAGTTGAGCAGCAGGGCGTACCAGGTGTTGGAGGCGTTCCTGCGGATCCAGCTGTAGTCCTCGGCCGCCTTGTCCCGGTTCTTCAGGGCTGAGTAGCTCTTTCCCCGGTAGTAGCGTGCGCTCAGGCCGGTCTCTCCGCCTTTGGCGACGATGGGGTCCATGCGGGCAATGGCCGCCTCGTACTCACCCATTCGGTAGGTATCGAAGGCGGCGAACCACGTGGCCGCCGCGGCCACAGAGCCTCTGCCTTTGGCCAGCACTTCCCAGTGCTCCCGTGCCCGCTCGTAGTTTCCAGCCATCTGCTGGGTGTGGGCCACCACATCGCGCACATTCCGGAAGCGGCCCGACTTGCTGTGCTTGTCCAGACCCAGCTCGCCATAGACGGCCGACTCCTCAAAGTACCCGCCACGGAAGTAGGCGCGGAAGGCGTACCAAGCGTCCTCGGAGTTGGGGCTGGCTTTGTACTTTCGCGCGAAGGAGTCGCCCAGAGCGCGGTACTGCTTGGTGCGCCAGGCGAAGGTTCCCCCTTGGGCAGCTTGCCAGGCTTGGACCTGGGCATCGTCGGGGTTCTCGGCGCCGATCTCCTTGTAGAGGGCCATGGCCTCGTCCTTGAGACCACAGTCTCGGAGGCTCACAGCGCGCAGCTGTGCCTCGCGCACGGCGCCCAGGCTGGGCTCATCCAAGCTCTCTTCTTCCAAGAGCGAATCCAAGGCGGCTTGGGCGGCCACAGCGCTGCAGGGATGGTCAAAGTCGACCGTCATGGTCTTGAGCAGCATCGCGCCCCGCTCGGGGTTGGCGTTTGCCTCGGCCAGGGCCATGCCCAGTCTCAGCTCCTCGGCGCGCGGGGTGTCCGGATTCAGAGCCAGATACTCCTTGTATGCGGCGATCGCGGCGCCCTTCTGACCGGCGGCCACCAGGGCGTCTCCCCGCAAGACCAGGCACTCCTCAGCGTGAGGGCCATCGGGCCACTTGCTGCGGTAGCTCGCACACTCACCCGCAGCGACGGTGTGTCGGCCGCGTTGGTGGTCCGTCCATGCCTCGAACCATGCACCGTGCATGGCCAGGGGGCCGCCCGCGACCCGCACCGAGGTGAACTGGGCGCTGGCCAAGTTCCACTGGCCTTTGTCCATGTAGAGCCACCCCAAGAGGAAGCGTCCGGCGGAGCGATCCCGACCGTAGGGACCGGCTCCTGATGCCAGCCAGCCTTCCAGAGCGGCGATCGCGGCAGCGGAGTCGCCGCGCTTGTGCAGAGCGATGCCCTCGTCCAATGTGGCTTGGGCGATGGGCACAGAGCCAGGCGCGATCACCGGAGCTTCCGGCAGAGTCGCGCCTCCAAGGAGCAGAAGCCCCAGAGGGAGAGCAGAGAGCATTAGGGGCGCAGATCGTCCTCTTTCACGCCCAGCACGTAGTCGCTTCCTTCCTCGCCGAACAGTACGTCGTACACCGGCCCTGGGTGCAGAGCCTGGATGGTGCCGCGTCGCCCGTCTAGCAATTCCACCGGATCGCCGAGGTGCTTGGCGCCCTCCAGGGTGGGGCAGGGGACCTGGGGCTCGTCGTACTCGACCCATTCTGCCCAGCCACCCACGAGCACACGTGCGCGGGACCAGCCTTGCTCACGCAGCCAGGCTGCCAGAGCTTCGGCGTTCTGCTCCATGGTCGCGTCGTACACCGCGATCCAGTGATCCTTGGGCGGGAGGAGCTCGGTTCGCTTCTTGAGCTGGGTTCCAGGCAAGAGCAGCGCCTTGGGCATGATCCCAACTATCCACTCCGGGGGAGGGCGCGTGTCGATCAAGGTCACACCCTCATCGCCCATCACCTGCGCAGCCAAATAGGTGCGCCCGATGTGTTCTTTGTGGTTGGGGCCGGGGGTGTCGCCGTCGCCATCCACCAGCTTGGGGATCTTGCTGGCGTCGTACACACCCTTGGTGCCCTTGGTCTTCACCGTGGTGCGGGCCTCGGCGTCGCCCTCCATGCCAAAGGCCTTCAGGGCAATCTTCTTGGCGGCCTTTTTGAGGCGATCGCGAATCATCGGAACACTCCTGCGCTGCCATGCTGCCACATCTGGACCGGGTGACGCTGGAGTGGATTCACCGTAGAATGGCCGGCACGGAGTACGAACATGTTCTTAGTCGCCCTGCTGCTGGGCTGTCCCCCGCCGATCATCTCCATGGAAGACACGGACCCAGGTGACACCCAGGACACCCAGGACACCGATGATTCCGGTGGTCCAGAGGACAAAGACAACGACGGGTACACCTCGGATGTGGACTGCGACGACTTCGACGCCAAGGTGAATCCTGGGGCGACCGAGGTTTGGTACAACGGCATCGACGAGAACTGCGATGACAACGACTGCGACCAGGATGTCGACGGGGAAGGCGCAGACATCGCTGGTTGCTTGGGGCAGGGCAACGACTGCGATGACAAGGATCCGGCCATTCGATCGGATGCCCCGGAGACTTGGTACGACGGAGTGGATCAAGACTGCGATGCCCACTGCGACTATGACGCAGACTTTGACGGATGGGCGCGGGAAGACGCCGTCGGCGCAAGCTGCACAGTGGGCGACTGCGAGGACACCCTCCCTGGGGTCAACCCAGACGCCTTGGACTTCCTGGACGGTGCAGACACCGACTGCAACGGCGTGTCCGATGACCTGAGCAAGCTGGACAGCGTGGTTCAGATCAACGGCGACGGGGGCAGCTTTGGCATGTTCCTGGGCACCAGCGACAGTGACGCTGACGGCCACGATGAGGTCTGGATCTCCTCTCCGGCGTACATCGAGAGTGGGGGCGGTCAGGGCAGCGTGGTGCGCTTCGATGGGGCGACGCTGAACACACGCAAAGACAACAGCGTTGAGTTCCTCAAGGCCGAGAGCAACATCACGGCGTCCACGGGGAGCGGAAACCTCGGCCAAGGCCTTCAGGTCTTGGACCTGCTGGCGGACGGAAGCCGACAGCTCTTGATGGGCAACGAGGGGCAGAACCAAGTCTTGCTCTACGTTGAGCAAGAGAGCCCCAGCTCGGTGTCCAGCACCAACGCAAGCTCACTGTGGAGCAGCCCAGGCTACGGATTGGGCAGCGGCGCCTATGGGCAGCTGACGACCAACGGCAGCACCTACCTGTTGATGAGCGCGACCGAGTCCAGCGATGGATCCGGCGGCGCGGTCTTCCTGCTGAACCAGACGAGCATCACCACGGGGTTGAGCACCGTAGACACCGCCGGCTTCACGCTCAACGCCCCCGCAGAGTCGGATGATGGACTGGGCGCAGGGGTCGCAGTTCTGGACCTGGACGGTGATGGCAAGGACGATTTGGTGCTCGGCGCGCCTGGCACCAGCGCCTCGGACGGCAAGACGGAGGTCGGCCGAATCTATGTACTCAGCGACGACGTCCTGGTGGACATGGACCAAGGCAACCTTGGATTGAACGTCGACATCAGCGCCCAAGCGCAGGTCTTGGGGGACGTGGCTGGCGCACGCTTCGGTTTGCAGCTCTTGGCCTTGCCTGACACCGATGGAGATGGGAACGACGACCTGATCGCCGTCTCGCAGACCACCGGTGGCACCCGCTTGCACGTCTTGTACGGTGGCAGCTCCTTCTTCGACAAGTCGGCCAGCCTGACCGACCGCGTTCAGATCTCCCGCGAGAGCAACCGAACCGCCCCCTTTCTGGCGGCCAGCGATCTGAATGCAGACGGCTTGGGCGACCTGGTGGTGGGCAATGGGGACTCGGACACCGTCTATGTCTTCCTGGGGGGAACCCTGGGCAGCAAGCCAAGTCTGACGACCTTGGACGCCGACGCCGAGATGCTTGGGGACCCCGGCAGCGGCTTTGGTACCTCCCTGGGCTTCGGGGATGTCCTGGACGCAGACGGCAATGAAGAGCTGATTGTTTCTGCACCAGGCGGCGATGGTGCGGTCTACTTGATCCCGATGGGCTTTTAGCCGATGGGCTTTTAGCGCCTGGCCTGGATAGGTCTTGTTCCCCTCAAAGAGAGATGCGAATGGCCGTGTGGAAAGACATCGTCTTTGGTCGACCTGACGGCATCCGCCAGTCCATCTATCGCTCTGTCATGGGCAAGGACAAGGCGGTGGAGAACGCTCCTCCTGCAAAGCCTGAGCCGGTCTATGAGAGCGCGGAACAGGCCTTGAACCTGGGGATCGAGGCGCCCAAGAACGTGACCCCACCCTCGGGCTACGAGGTGGTCCTGCACAAGGACGCCCTGGAGCCCGGCAAAGTGATTGAGGTCATCATCGCTGGAAACGCCATCGCCTTGGCGCGCACCGACGATGGCTACTTTGCCTTGGACAACCGCTGCCCACGCTCCGCGTGTGCTCTGGGCGAGGGAAGTTTGGCCGGAAACAAGCTGACTTGTCCGACCCATGGTTGGGTCTTTGATGTGACCGATGGGTCTTGCGAGATCAGCCCCAAGGACACGGTGCCGACCTACCCCGTTCAGATCGCTGGCGACGGGGTCTGCGTCAAGATCTGAGTCCTAGTGCGCAGTCGGTGGGCTCGCTGCTGGTGGCGCCGTCTCCTCTGAGGGCTCAGCCAAGGGGATCGCCTGCGCGGGGCCCAGGTAGTCGCTCAGGGTCTTGCCCTTGTGGTCGGTGTAGGCATCCAGTGAGGCGACGTTGTAGGCCTCGTCCTGGGTGCAGCAGTACACAACCCCATCTCGAACGTGGCCCAAGCTCCGTGTGTGCAAAGGGCGCGATGGGGTGGGGGTGGCCACAAAGGAGAGCTTGCCGCCGCGCTCCACTTGGAACTTGGTCTCGTCCGGGCCAAAGAACACGGGCTCCAGCTGGCTGAAGTAGCCACTCCAGAACACCAGCTCGGGCACAGGATCGAGGGCCTGACCGGAGCCGATGTAGCGGCTGCTGGCGCTGGCGTAGAGGGGACCAATGTTCGCCTCCGCACAGCGCTGAATCGCCTGTGCCTCCTCGGGGTCCAGCTGGATGGGGTCCAAGGTCACTTGGAGCATCTTGCCGCTGTCTCGGGCCCCAGTGCGCTCCATGGGCGGGCCCATGCCGCTGCGCAAGTGCGCGGGCAGAACAGCGAACCGGAGACGGCCTGTGGCCCGCTTGTAGCGCAGCTCCATGTGGGTGCTGCCCGTGCTGGCCATCGAGGGCCCGCGATGAACGCTGATGAGCTCCAGCGTGCCCTGCTCACAGGGGTACTCGGCCAGGACGGTGAGCTCTTCCGGGTCGCTGAGCCAGCAAGCCAAGAGCGCCCACATCACTCCCATGAATCGACCTCTGGGACGGCGGGTCCTAGATCCTTGGGGTCGGGAATCGGCCACTTCTCCGCCCACAGGTCATGGCCGCCATCGACGGTCCAAGTCTGTCCCGTCACATAGTCCCCGGCCGGGCTCGCCAAGTAGGCCACCAGCCAAGCGATCTCCTCTCTGCGGGCCAAGCGCTTGACGGGCACCATGGCCGGCATGCGCTCCAGGATGCCCAGGGCGGCCGGGTAGGTGCGCAGCCCGCTGGAGGCCACCAGTCCCGGCGCGATGCAGTTGATGCGCACGCCGCGTTGGGCCCACTCCACCGCAAGTGTGCGCGTCATGGCCTCGACCCCGGAGCGCGCAGCGACGCTGTGTGCCATTCCCGGAAAGCCTCGGCCAGTGAGCATGGTGATGTTGATGACGCGGCCTCCGTGCTTGAGCATGCAGGCCTTTGCCACGGCCTGGGTCAGAGACCAGGTGCCGGTCAGATTGGTCGCGATGACCGCGTCCCAGCCATTGGGGGAGATGGTCTCCGCAGGCGCCAGAAACTGTCCGCCGCCGTTGTTCACCAAGATGTCGATGGGCCCCAGCTCTGCGATGATCTCGGACACGCAAGCCTGGACGCGGTCACGGTCTCGGATGTCCAGGGACTTGGCGTAGACGGTGGTGCCCAGCTCTTCGCTCAGGGCGGCCGCCGCGCGCTCTAGACGCTCAAGCTTGCGGGCCGCGATGACCACCTTGGCCCCAAGCGAGGCCAGCTCACGGGCCACCTGCGCGCCAATGCCGCTCCCTCCGCCCGTGACCAGGGCAACCTTTCCGGCGAGCAAGTCATCTCTAAATAGGCTGGACATCAGTCCTCCAAGGTGCGGCCCCGTTGGGCATTCCAGATGGGGTCAATCAAGCTCTCGAACTCGGGGACAGGGGTGTTGCCCATGTCTCTGTCCATGTTCTCCCGCCACTGCTTTCCGTTGACGGTGGGGGCTGCGTGAGGGGCCGGAGGGCGAAGCCACCAAACGACCACGGCGCCGTGGTCCTCGGGCTCGCCCAAGCCTTCGGAGAGCTCCCGGATGCGTCTGTTGAGGCGGTTCTTCGGCAGCAGGTTCCCCGGCACGGCGTCCAAGGCGATGGCCCCCACGCCTTGCTCGGCCAAGGCTTGGCGGGCGCTCTCCGGGGGCGGCTCTGGCTTTTGGCCAGCCTCCAAGGCCTCCAGCCAGATCAGCAGCGCTTGCTCTTGGGTCCAGGCTTGCCAGCCATCGGGCATGGGCGCCCCAGGGGGCAAGAGCAGTGGATTCAGCACGGGGTGGCCGTGCATGCGCTGGTGTCGTCCAACAACCGGAGCGTGCAGGCCATCCCGACGCAGGGGGAGCTCGAGCACGGCGCCATCCGATGCGGTCACGATCTGCCAGGCCATCTCCTGGCTCAGGTCCTGGGTCTGCACTGGGGCGTTGCCTGAGAGCAGCATGGCCTCGACGACGAGGAAGGGCCCCCACAGGCCTGGTCTGGGGAGCCTCGTGCAGGCGGCGGCGAGCAGCCCGATAGGAAGCAGCATTCCCCAGCGCTCCGGCCAAGTCAGGCGGTCCAGGAAGGGGTGCACCCAGCCCAGCCACTCAAAGGGCATGGAGACTGGATTGCCGCCGATGAGCACAAGCTCCTCGCCCCACTTCAGCCAGGGGCCCAAGACCATGATGTAGGACACCGCCGCCATGGCCAGCCAGGGGAGCGCAGACTTGAGCTTGCCCTGTCGCCAGGCCAAGCCCAGGGCGGTCAGTGTGCCGAGGACCAGCACCCAAGAGATGCGGTTGCTGCGATCGATGGGCCCGGAGACAAAGGGGAACCAGAGGGGAGCCCCGTGTCCCGCTTCAAACTGCTTTGCGGTGGCCAGAGCGCTGTAGTCGGCCGGCAGGTTCAGGGGGGCTGGGGCGCTCTCAGGCGAGGTCACTGGGAGCTGATCCCAGCTCAGAGCAAAGGGGGCCAAGGCGGGCAGTGCGAAGAGCAGGGCGATGCCCACAGCAGCGCCGAAGCGCAGCCAGCTCTGGCGGCTCATGCCCTTGGCAGCGGCCAGAAGAAGCGGCAGGCTGCCCAGCGCAGCGAAGAGGGCCAGGTACCAGTAGCTGAGGGCGGCTCCCAAGATGAACAGGCCCGCACCGATGGCGTCTCGCCAGCGCCCTGTCGGCTGAAGCAGGCGGTGAAAGCACGCCAGGTAGAGGGGAATCCAGAAGCACAGCGTCTGAGGTGCGTGGTGCAGGTTCACCTCTCGAAGCAAGGCATCGCAGGCGATCCAGCCCAGGCCCATCAGCCACCCTGCGCCCTCCCGGGACAGGCCCTTCCGCTCGACAGCCAGGGTGCGCCCCAAGTGGTGTGCCGCCAAGGCCGCGGCCAGGAGCGAGCCTACCCAGAGCAGGTTGTCGGCCAAGGGGAAGGGGAAGACCAGGCCCAGCACGCCCCCCAGTGCATGGTCCATCACGTTCGGCGTCAGCAGCAGCACCGGGTAGCCGCTGGGCCAGAAGACATCGTAGGAGGTCGGCCAGTCCGAGGGGTTGAGCAGCGTGGGACCGATAAGCCCACGAAGCCAGACCGTGTCTCCCGAGTCCACGTTCGGGAAGCCGGGGAGCATCGAGGAGAGGTGGCCCATCAACGGCCAAGTCAGCGCAGTGATGGCGAGCAGGTAGCCCAGCACTCGGCTGAGCCACTGCACCAAAGGATTAGATATCCAACGCATCAACCTGGGCCGCCCGCGACATGATGAAGCTGTAGCGGGGCGCCGGGTCCTTGCCCATCAAGTCGGAGATGACCTGGTCGGTGGTGAGCTGGGCGTCGTCCGGGATGGTCACCCGCAGCAGTCGCCGCCGTCGTGGGCAGAGAGTGGTCGCGTACAGGGTCTTGGGCATCATCTCGCCCAGGCCCTTGAATCGGCTGATCTCAGGTTTGTAGCGCGCCGGCAGCTTGGAGAGGATGCGGTCCTTCTCGACATCGTCGGCTGCCCAGTGGCTCTCCTTGCCCACGTCGATGCGGTAGAGCGGCGGCTGGGCCAAGTACACGTGTCCAGCCTGAATCAGGCCGGGAAGGTGTCGGTAGAAGAAGGTCAGCAGGAGCGTGGCGATGTGGTGGCCGTCCACGTCTGCGTCCATCAGCAGCACGATGCGCTCGTAGCGCAGCGCGGAGACGTTGAAGTCCTTGCCCATGCCACAGCCCAAGGCCTTGACGATGTCGCCGAGCTCGACGTTCTTGAGCACCTGAGCCAGAGACGCCGACTCGGTGTTGAGCACCTTGCCGCGCAGGGGCAGGATGGCCTGCTTGGTTCGGTCGCGGCCTTGTTTGGCCGAGCCGCCTGCGGAGTCACCCTCGACGATGAAGAGCTCCGAGGACGCCGGGTCAGAGGAGCTGCAGTCCGCCAGCTTTCCTGGAAGGTTCAGACGCCTGGAGACGGCTGACTTGCGGCGAACCTTGGAGGCCGCCTCGCGGCTGGCCATGCGCGCACGAGCAGACTGGATGGCCCGAAGGACGATGCCCTCGCCCCAAGACTTGTGCTCGTGCAGCCACTGCTCGAAGATGGGCCGCACTGCGCCGTCAACGATGGCACGCGCATCGGGATTGTTCAGCTTGTCCTTGGTCTGTCCCTGGAACTGAGGATCCTGGTGGTAGAGGCTGACGATGCCGACCACGCCCTCTCGGATGTCCTCTGCGCTGAGCTTGATGCCGCGGGGCTCGAGCTGGTGGGCGTCGATGAAGGCCCTCAGTCCACGCACGATGGCGTCTTTGAAGCCTTGCTCGTGGGTGCCGCCCATGCGCGTGGGGATGCCGTTGACAAAGGACAGCATCTGCTCTCGGGGAGAGTCGGTCCACGTGAACACAATCTCCATGCGCGGGTCTTCGGAGTCCAGGACGAAGGGCTCTGGGCAGGTCGGGCGCTTCTCGCCCTTTTTCATCAGGTTGCTCAGGTAGTCGAGCACCCCGCCTTCGTGCTTGTACTCAACCCGGGTGCCACCGCCTTGGTCTGCGAAGATGATGCGCAGGCCCTTGTTGAGGTAGCTCTTGACCTCGAGCCGCTCCCGTATGAGCTCTGGGTCGAAGCGCACGTCCCCAAAGATCTCGGGATCTGGGGTGAAGCTGATGGTGGTTCCGGTACCGCGGGCAGGACCTACCTCGGTGACCGGGCCTCTGGGCTTGCCGCGACGGTAGCGCTGACGGTGGAGCTTTCCATCGCGCTTGACCTCGGCCGTCATCGAAGTGCTCAAGGCGTTGACCGCCTTGGTGCCCACGCCGTGCAGGCCACCGGAGGTGTTGTAGGCCTTGGAGTCGAACTTGCCGCCGGTGTGCAGGTTGCAGAGGATCAGCTCAAGGGCGGAGACCTTGTGCTTGGGGTGGATGTCCACCGGAATGCCGCGGCCGTTGTCCGTCACCGAGATGGACTTTCCATCCTCGGAGAGGTTGACCTGGATGGTCGTACAGTGGCCACCAATGGCCTCGTCCACGGAGTTGTCTACAACCTCCCAGACCAGGTGATGGAGGCCGTCTTTGCCTGTGCCACCAATGTACATTGCGGGACGGTGGCGAATGCCCTCCAGCCCTTCCAGCATCTGTACCGAGCTTGCATCGTAGCGGGTCACTTGCTCTCCTCCTGGTCGCCCATCTGCATGTCCGGCACCCGCACCCACTCTGCAAAGTGGCCTCTGCGCAGGATCACGCTGCCCTTGTCTGCGCGCTTGCCCATGTGCTTGCTCGCCCGTGCGGTCTCCTCGCGGCCCTGGGAGGTCACGACGGTCGCCCCCCCGAACTTGTCCACGGTCAGCTCAAAGGCCAGCACAGTGTCCCCAGGGTTCAGCTTGATGGCTGTGACACCCTTGCCCGCCGAGCGCACGGTGTTGAGCTCATTGATGGGGTAGACCAGCATGCGTCCCTTGTGGGTGGCGATGCTGGCCCATTCAGTGGCGTTTGAGGCGTAGGCTGCGATCACCGAGTCGCTGCCGCTCACCTTGCAGAACTTGCGGCCCGACTTGGTGCTTGGATCCTGGAAGTTCACCAGGGCTGCCCTTAGGCCGCGCCCTTCACGGGTCACGCAGACCGCGTGTGGCGGCGGCACGTCAACGCCCAGCTCGAGCTGGTCGCTCTCAAGCTTGGGCCGGCTGCGCTTGTCGTGGCTGGCAACGCCGACGATGCGCTCGCCGTCTTTGAACTTGAAGTGCGCTTGAACCGGTTCGCCGTAGCCAGTGGTCGCTGGCACATCGACCACACGCAGGGTGTAGGCGCTGCCCAGAGAGGTGAAGAAGGTCACCGTGCTCTTGGTGTTGGCCAAGGTCAGCCAGCCAACGGAGTCCCCTTCGCGCACGCGGATCTTGTCCACCTCCGAGAAGCGGCCCTGACGCTTGATCCAACCCTCTCGGGTCACGACCACAAAGGCGTCCTCGCTGACGATGTAGGCGCTCTCGTCGTAGACCTTCTCGGGCACAGCCTCGATCACGGAGGTGCGACGGCGCTGCTTGAACTGGCGCTTGACGTCCTGAAGCTCGGTACGGACCACGGCCCAGAGCTCGTCTTCGCTGCTCAAGATGGCCTGGATGCGCGCAGCCTCTGCCCGCTTCTCTGCCAACTCAGTGCGGATGGACAGAATCTCGAGCCGGGCCAACTTGTAGAGCCGCAGCTCCAAGATGGCTTCCGTCTGGATGTCGTCCAGATCGAAGCGGTCCATCAGCTTCTCAGCCGAATCGCGCTTTCCTTCAGAGGCCCGGATGATGCGTACCGCTTCGTCGAGCTCATCGAAGATGATCTCGAAGCCTTCCAGGATGTGGATGCGCTCCAGCAGCTTGCGCAGCTCGTACTGAAAGCGTCGACGCACCGTCTCGAGGCGGAAGTCCAGCCACTCTCGGAGCACGCTGGCCAAGTCCAGGCGAGCGGGTGATGCCACGTCGGGGTTGCCGGGCGTAGGCACCAGGCAGGTCATGTTGACGTGGAAGTTCTGCTGCAGCGGTGTGTGCTTGTAGAGGTAGGCCATCGCTGGACCTGCATCCTCTTCCCGGCGAAGCTCCAGTACGACGCGGACCACATCGGTGCTCTCGTCTCGTACGTCTGTGAGCTGCGGCAGCTTCTTGTCGGCGACCAGTCCGCCAATGCGCTCGACCAGGGTCGCCTTGTTCTGGGAGTAGGGGACGGAAGTGATGATGATGTAGTGCTTGCGCCCGACCTTTTCGGTCGTGTGGGTTCCGCGAATGACCACCTTTCCAGAGCCTGTCTCATAGAGCGCGACCAGGTCCGCTGGCGAGGTCAGGATCTCGCCCCCGGTGGGGAAGTCCGGGCCCTTCACGTAGCGGCAGAGCTCCGCGACGGTGGAGTCTGGCTTGTCGATCATGCGCACGGCTGCGCTGATGACCTCGCCCAAGTTGTGGGGCGGAATCTTTGTCGCCATGCCGACCGCGATTCCTTCCGCGCCGTTGACCAGGAGCTGCGGGAAGCGCGCGGGCAGCACGATGGGCTCTGTGGTCTGGCCGTCGTAGTTGGGACGATAGCCAACGGTCTGCTTGCCCAGCTCCTCGAGCAACTCCATGGCCAGTGGCTGCAGCTTTGCCTCGGTGTAGCGCATGGCTGCGGCGCCGTCGCCATCCATGGAGCCGAAGTTGCCCTGGCCGTTTACCAGGGGGTGCAGCAAGCTGAAAGGCTGCGCCATACGCACCATTGCGTCGTAGATGCTCTGGTCACCGTGGGGGTGAAACTTTGCCATCACGTCGCCGACCACAGCAGCCGACTTGCGGAAGCGACCTTCCGGCCGCAGGCGCAGACTGTGGTGCATCGCGTAGAGGATGCGCCGCTGCACGGGCTTGAGGCCGTCGCGCACGTCTGGAAGTGCGCGGCTGGTGATGACGGAGAGCGCGTAGCTCAGATAGCGACGCCGGGTCGCCTCGTGGAGGGCGACCGGCTGAATGTTCGGGGGCATGTGGCGCTGGCGGGGAGGAGAGGAAGGTGCGCCGCAGAGGGAGTAGGGGCGCGTGGAGGGGGCCCCTTATAACATGCCTCTGGGGCACCATAGGACCAGAAATTGTCCGCCCCCTCTGCCCATTTTCAACTGCGCCGCTAGGGCTTTAGTTGATGGAGCCCGCTGCCCCAGCGCTGGCGCCCAGGATGCCTTTGGCTCCGAAGCTGAGCCACTCTTGGCCAGGCAGGCTGCGAAGCACACGCTGCTCCTGTCCGTTTAGGTCGCGCTCCAACACTGCGCCCGCCTTGGCTGGCTCCAAGATGCATCCAGACTCCAGATCCACGCTGGTCGCGGGGTGCAGGTCTGTGATCTCCGCCGTCACTTGAGCGGTCTCCAGGTCCACCACCAAGATGGTGCAGCGCTCGCCCTCAGGAAGTCGAAGCACCGCGTGGCCGCCTGTGGGTCCCCAGATCGCGTCTACAGGCTCATTGAAGGTGAGGATGTCCCGCCCTTGGGCGGGGGTGCCGGTGCGTGCGCTCTCGCTGAGATCGTAGTGACCCAAGACGCCGTCTTGATCCAAAACCAAGAGCTCAGGCCTGCGGTTCACAAAGGCCAGCTTTGCGACTGGAACATCCGCGAGGGGCACGGGCACGGGCAGGGCGTCTTGCCCGGTGCGGGGGTCCAAGATCCGTGGGGCACCACGGGGGGTGACCACGCCCATCCAGGTTCCGCTGCCGCTCAAGGCGATTGCGGTTGGCCACGAGAGCTCCAGAGCCAGGTTGGCGGCCAGATCCCACCAGCGCACACCACCTTGAGGTAGGCGCAGGGCGACGACAGATCCGCCCAACAGGACCTCGGGAGCGCCGATGGTGTCTGGACCTGCGTCAAAGACACGTCGGCCATCGCGCGCGGAATACACCGTGGCGGGGGACGCTTCGGGCATCAGGGCGATCAGGCGTCCCTCTCGGTCAATGGAGGCGCTTCGGATGGTGCCTCCACCTTTGACCACGCCGACGCGGTCGTTGCCGTTCCAGAGGGCCACCCGGTCTCGGTGTACGGCCAGGCGGAAGTGGCCGGTGCCTGCTGCAGCGGTGACGGGGGGCAGTCCAGGTCCCGCTTGGCCGTCATGGAGCAGGCCGTCGCTGCCGCCAACGATGACGCCCTTGGGCAGCCAGAGCGCGGCTCCGGAGGTGTTGGGGGCGCCATGGTGCGAGCTGCCTGCCGGCGTCAAGCTGGGCAGGTCGAAGAGGTGGACCGAGCGCGTCGTGATCGCCGCCACACGTCGTCCGTCGGGGCTGAGCACCAGGTTCTGAATGCCGCTGCCCCCGCGCGTCGCGAAGGAATTGCAGAGCACGCCGTCGACGACGCGGAGCAGAGAGATGCCACTGGATCCCGCACAGACAATGTAGGTGTTGTCTGGGGTGAACCATGCTCGCTCGGCCGGCATCTGTAGGCGGTCCATGGGCAGACCTTCGCGGTTCCGAAGGTCGATCAGACGCACCTGACCCTCGGCGTCCACGCAGAGCAGGCGTTCACCCCGGGCGTCGAAGGCCACGGACTTGCCGCCAAATCCCTGCCATGCCACCTCGCGCTCTCCGCGCACCAGATCCCAGACCCGAACCAGTCCGTCAACAGCGATGGCCGCCAGCCGCCGTCCTTCGGGGCTCAGGGCCAAGCCTCTCATCGCGCGAACCCGACCGCGTTGCCCTTGGCGGGTCTCGATGAAGACCTCGGCGCCCGTGTCGGTCTTGAAGACACCTACGCTGCCAGCGTCATCGCCGACGGCCACGTAGTGCCCACCTTGAATCACCGTCAGAGCGCCGGTCACCCCAGCACCGGGCTGAAATACGAGACCCGGAGTGCGCTCACCCGATCGTGTCACCGCGACCACTCCTGTGGCATCGGCCGACGCAAAGGTCGCGCTGTAGGGATCTCCGCTCGCGGCCGTAATTGCGGCCTCGTGGGCTTGGGGGCAGAAGCGGTCGGCCAAGGACGGCATGGATCAGCTCTTCCAGCGAGGCGGCATCATCGCACGCGAACCCTTCTATAAGACCGCGAGGCCGGATGTCGCCCCTCCGCATCTCCCTGATCTGGCACATGCACCAGCCGGACTACCGCGACCCCATCAGCGGGCGCATCGCAATGCCCTTCGTGCGCTTGCATGCCCTGCGCGGCTACCGCGATGTGGCGATCTGGCTCTTGGAGTCGGGCTTGCCCATGTGCGTGAACCTGGTGCCCAGTCTGCTGGAGCAGCTCCTAGACCTGGAGGCGCCCATGAAGGAGCTGGAACAGAAGGACGCCCACCTCCAGGCCACCCTGGCGGATCCGGAGCACCTGAGCCCAGCTCAAGTGCGTCTGCTCATGAGCGGAAACGAGGCCATGTGGCGAAGCCCTCGAGCCCAAGCGCTCAGGGCCTTGGTCGAGAGTGAGCAAGACCTGGATCGCCAGCAAGCCCTGGATCTGCAGGTCTGGGGCACCTTGGCCTGGGTGGGATGGTCAGGCCTTCGGGATCACCCTGAGTTGGCCGAACTGAAGGCCAAGGGCCGCGACTTTGATCTGAGCGACCGGGCTCGAATGCTCCAGTCCTGCAGCGAGGTCTGGCGCTCCGTCTTGCCTCTCTACCGCCTCCTTCCCCAAGAGCTGAGCACCACGCCGCTCTGTCACCCCATCCTGCCGCTGCTCATCGACTGCGAGCACGCCGCCCGCTGCCTTCCGGACTACCCGCCGCATTCCGTCGACCACGCCTTTCCCCAAGATGCCCTCGCGCAACTGCGCTTGGGCAAGGCCCGGGCAGAGCAGATTCTGGAGCGGCCGATTGTCGGCTTGTGGCCCTCTGAGGGCTCGGTGTCGCCAGAGCTGCTCCCCCTGGTGAGGGAGAGTGGCTTCCAGTGGCTGGCCAGTGACCAAGGCGTGCTCGAGGCCTCCGATGCGGAGCCTGGCGACCACCGTCAGGCGTGGGACTTGGGTGGCGTGGTGGGGCTCTTTCGGGACCGTGCCTTGAGTGACTTCTTGGGCTTTGTGGCCGCACGAGAGCCGCCCCTTCAAGCTGCCCGCCGTTTTCTGGCGCGTTGTGAGAGTCAGGGAGGCGATGTGGTCCTGGCGCTGGACGGGGAGAACCCCTGGGAGGCCTTTGAGGATGCGGGCCAGGCCTTCATGGCGGCGCTCACCCAGGTGCTCGCATCCGCTGCGCTGATCACACCTGGAGACTTGTCCAAGACCGCCAGGGCCAAGGTGCACCGTCTGCACTCGGGGAGCTGGATCAACGCCGACTTCGGCATCTGGATTGGGGATGAGGCCGACAGGCTCGCGTGGCAGCTGCTCTCCAAGGCTCGGCACGCAGTCCAAGCGGCTGGGGATCCGCCTGGGGCCCTCGCGCACATCTACGCCGCCCAGGGCAGCGACTGGTTCTGGTGGTACGGGCCGGAGTTTGAGACGCCCTTTGCCCCCCTCTTTGACCACCTCTTTCGGGCCCATCTACAAGCCGCATGGCGTTGTTTGGGCCCGGTGCCCGAGGAGTTGAGGCAGCCACTGATCTCGCCCAAAGGGGTGCATGCGCCCGACACGGATCTGGGTCCGCCCGCGATGCGTGCTCTGCTCAGCGGGGTGGCCAGCGTCAGCGGGGGCGCCTCCATGCACAGCGAGTCGGGGGGTATTCGCGCCCTGAGCTATGGCCCCTGTTCAGAGGGGCTCTGGTTGGAGATGCAAGGGGCCCCGCAGGGTCCAGTGGAGCTGGAGATCCGGGGCAAGCGCGTGCCTTTTCAAGGGCGTACTGTCCTTGCAGGTGAGGGGCTGCCTACGGAGCTGGTTTTGTGGGTGAAGGGCCCTCGGGGTCTGCTCAGAGTTCCACCGGCCGACCGCATTCACCTCCTGGCCCCCAGCCCAAAGTGGTGGGCGTGAGGCAGATGCTGTGAAGGGGCGCCTCGCCCCGTGAGAGACTGAGTGACCTGAGCCGAGGGACCCTTGTCCGCATTGTGGAGTCAGCTGGAGTTCGTGCCCGTTCTGCACCTGCATGTGCCCTCGGGCATGGGGGTTCAGGCCTTGGAGCGTGCGTGGAAGCGGCAGCTCGCCCCGCTGTTGCGCGCAATGTGGGAGCACCAGGACTTCTGCTGCGGTCTGCACATCTCTGGGGCTGTGTTGCATGGCATGGCCGTTCACAAGGCCGATGGCCTGGTCGCCTTGGAGCAGATGGTCGAGCAGGGCCGCATTGAGATGGTGGCAGGTGGGTGGTCGCATCCCTTTTTGAGCGGCATTCCCGAGCGGGACGCGCTCTCGCAGCTCGGGCTTCAGTCCCGGCTTCTTGAGATGCGCACCGGCATGCGCCCCAGCGGCGTGTACCTCTCTGAAGGCGTGTGGGACCCGGATCTGCCCAGGCTTCTGGAGCGGGCCAAGCTGAACTATGCCCTGGTCTCCGGCGAGCTCTTGCTCTCCGCAGGGCTGCGGCCCTCACAGGTGCCAGGGTTGCACCACACGGAGCGTGGCGGGCGCGTGCTTCAGGTCCTGGCCTCAGATCCAGCCTTGGACCGCTTGCTGCGTCGCACGCCGGGGCCCGATGCGCTCTCGCACTTGGAGCAGCGTCGGGCGATGGGCATCCGCTCGGTGCTCTGGATCGGGTCCATGAGCGCCATCGATCGGCGCCCTGGGGGCTTTAAGCGCTGGCTGAACCAGTTCCTCTCGGGCCTCAATGACAACGGCCACTGGATGAACACCACGCTGCCCTCGGAGATCACCAAGCGCAAGAAGGAGGGCAAGGGGCTGGTGTACTTGCCCAGTTGGGTGCCAGCGCACATCGCTGAGGCGAGCACCGCGGTCCCCGAGAACGAGCTGCGCAGCCGCGGAGGTTGGTTCGTACGGGCAGGTCGCTGGGAAGGCCTGATGGTGCGATACTCGGAGTCCAACAGGCTGCACAAGCGCATGCTCCTGGCCAGCTCCTACCTGCACCGCCTTCGGGCCACCCACAAGCGAGGCACCAACCCCGAGCTGGATCGCCTAATGGACTCTGCGGCCTTGGCGCTCTACCGGGCGCAGGGGTCCTCGGTGCTCTGGCCGGCCGCTGGCGGAGGCTTCTACAACCAATCCCTGCGCCTGAGCACCTGGCGGGACATGCTCGAGGTAGAGCAGTCCGCTCAGAGGGCCTTGGGCGAGTTCGGGGGGCTGCGCACCCTCAAGGCGGACGTGCTCTGCTCGGGCCATGATGACCTGCTCATCTACAGTCCCCATGTTCACGCGGCGCTGGAGCCTTCTCAGGGTGCTGTCCTCGCTGAGTTCACCGTGCCCGGTGTCGGCAACCTGGTGGACGTGCCCACCCGGCGCGAGGAGCCCTGGCATCGCTCGCTCCTTGACCACGCCAAGCTCCCTGCGTTGGTCACAGACGAGGGTGAGGTGGTCTTTGACGACGACTCCAGCGGCGGCACCCACGTCGAGGTGGAGTTCGAAGACGAGTCGGTGTCCTACTCCATCGAAGACGACCGAGGCGTTCTTGAGCACCTGGCCTCGGTCTTTGCCGTGGATCGGGAGCGGCGTGCCGCCCTCTCGGATCGCTTCTTGGGGCCCACAGCTTCGGTGGGCAACTTGGCCTCGGGTCAGTACCCAGAGGTCGGTGACTTTCTGGGCGCCAGCTACTCCGTGCTCTCGGTGGACCGCAGCGATGGGGACGAGCAGATCACCGTCTCCATGGCGCGAGAGGGGCGCGTCACCGTTGGGCGGGAGCCACGCCTGGTGCAGATCCGAAAGCGTGTGAGCTTCCACCGCGACAGCCCGGCCTTCGAGGTCGAGTACGAGCTGGTCAACCGGACCTCTAAGCCTGTTGAGAGCACCTTCGCGGTGGACTTGCCCCTGGCTTTGACAGCGCGTGCGGAGCTGATGATCGACGGAGAGCGCCGCTCTGCCACCGGCCAATACCGACTCGAAGATCTGCAAGAGCTGGTCCTCAATGATCCCGTCTTGGGGCTGCGCGTGACCCTGAACTTCGAGCCCGCATGCATCCTGGTTGCCCACCCTGTGGTGTGTGTCGTGCGTTCGGAGGATGGCGGCTTGAAAGAGGCACATCAAGGCGTGTGCCTGTTGCCGCAGTGGCCGGTCAAGCTCTGGGGAGAGGAGCGTCGCCAGCTGGAGATGAGCCTCAAGATCGAACGCTGAGCCTGAAGGGCTTGGTCCCAACGGCTCGCGGGCTCCGTCCGCAACTCCGGGTGAGCGAATGTCTGTCGGAAGCTTCTGCATGGTTCTTCATGGGCACCTGCCCTACGTGCTGCGGCACGGAAACTGGCCGCACGGTGAAGAGTGGCTCTTCGAGGCGGCGGCCGAGACCTGGCTGCCTCTGCTCAGCGCCATTGATGAAGTCCACAATGCAGGTGGACACACCGGTCTGAGCTTGGGGTTGACCCCGGTCCTGCTCGAGCAGCTCCACAGCCCCCGCTTCCGTTCACGCTTCGGACAGTGGTTGCGCGAGCGTCAAGCCCAGGCCCAAGCGGACGAGAAGGAGTTCAAGGGGTGGGGGGATGCCCAGATGCAAGGGCTGGCCCAGGGCTGGGAGGCGCACTTCGGCCAGCTCATCGAAGACTTTGAACGCATCGACGAGGACATTCCGGGGGCCTTTGCCGCCCACTGGAAGGCCGGGCGCATCGAGATTTTGAGTTCTTGCGCGACCCACGGCTACCTGCCGCTGCTCAAGGACGACGTGAGCGCCCGGGCACAGATCCGCACTGGCCTGCGCACCTCGGAGCGCATCCTTGGCCAACGTCCCACAGGCTTTTGGATGCCTGAGTGTGCCTACCGTCCCGCCGGAAGGTGGAGCGCGCCGGTGCTCGATGCGGCCGCTGTGGATCGCCGCGGTGTTGAGGAGCTCTTGGCAGAAGAGGGCGTTCGCTGGGTCGTGGTCGATGCGCACCTGCTTCGCGGGGCCCGCTCCGAGGGCTTGCGCACGGACAAGGGATTCGTGAAGGTGGGCTGGGATCAAGCCAGCTGGGATGTGGAGCGTCCTTGGCGGAGCGTCTTGGCGCCGCACATCATCGGCAGCACCGGCAGCGACAGCGGGGTGGTTGCCGTGGCCCGTCACCCAGAGGTGAGCGAGCAGGTGTGGAGCGCGAAGGTCGGCTACCCCGGCGATGGGCGCTACCTGGAGTTCCACAAGAAGCACGGCCAACGCGGCCTGCGCTACTGGCGTGTCACCAGCCCCAAGGCCGACTTGGGGGACAAGGCCCGCTACGAGCCGGAGAGCATCGCCTCGGCGGCCTTCTCTCAGGCCCAGCACTTCCAGGCGGTGCTCAAGGGCATTCTGCACAGCCACCGAGAGAGTGGCGCGGAGCCAGGCATGGTCTGTGCGCCCTTCGATGCAGAGCTCTTCGGACACTGGTGGCACGAGGGCCCCCGCTTCCTCAAGGACCTCTGGCTGGGCCTCTCGGCAGACCCGGAGATCCAGCTCCAGACCGTCTCCGAGCACCTGGAGTGCCAGGAGCCGGAGCTGGTGGCCTGGCTGCCCGAAGGAAGCTGGGGCGAAGGTGGGGACCACCGCGTCTGGCTCAACGAGCCACTTCGATGGACGTGGGAGGTGGTCCATCGGGCGGAGTCCCGCTTGCGCGAGCTGGTGGGGCTGGTCGCTTGGAGAGACAATCCAGAGATCGCTGCAGCTCTGCAGGGTGCCGCCCGGGAGGCCCTGCTCATGCAGGCCAGCGACTGGCAGTTCGTCATCCACACCAAGGGCGCCACGGACTACGGTCTCAAGCGCTTCGCCGGTCATGCCTCGGCCTTCGACCGCCTCTGTGATCTGGCCTGGGACCTGCACCGCGGCGCGGAGATTGACCCTGCACAACACGCGGGTCTGGCTTTGCATCAGGCAGAGAGTGCCGGCCTGTTCGAGGACCTGGATTTGCTGGACTGGCAGTAGCCCATGTTGGGCATCGAACGCCGGGTCTGTCCTTTGCGGGGGAGCACGGTCATCCTCGATTCAAGCCGGGCGCAGCCGCCCTTGCCTTGGCCCAAGACCACCATCCAAGCCCCGCGACCGCCGCTACAGTCCATCTATGAGGGGGAGGGAATCCGGGTCGTGGCCAACCCACGCCCGCTCTTGCGAATCGAAGCCCCAGAGAGCGCTGCCGGTCTTGGCGCCAACGAGGTCATCTTGCACGCCTCGGCGACCCTGGAGTCCGTGCTGCTGGCCGCGAGGACCAGAGCCCTTGATCTGGCCGGCGACCCCCGCCTGCAGAACACCCTCTGGGTCTGGGAGCGAGGACACGGCCGCTTGGAGGCAGCCCACAGTCAGCTCTTCACAAGTCCGGAGCCTTGGCCGGGCCGCGCCTGGGACTGGGACGCGCTGCCGGGCGAGATCGACCGGGCGATCTCGCAGGGTCGGGTCATCGATGGCGTGGTGCTGCCGTGGGCGCCCCAGGTGCCCTTCGAGGCCTGGGTGTTGGGCCAAGACCTGGTGGCGTTGGCCCACCTCACCCAAGCGTGGATCGAACGTTTGGACCGGGCGCTTGGGGTGCCGCTCACCCTCTCTTGGCAGCCCTTGGCGAGCGTGGGGTTGCTCTCCATTCAGCCCCGCACCCGTCCAGCGAGCGGCCTGTGTTTGGCCGGAGGCGTGGCGCACCACGGCGTGCCCTCGGAGGTGGCGGTAGAGCTGCTGCTACAGGCCGAGCGGCAGCCCGAGCCAGAGCTGCCCTGACTCCGCCGTGTGATCTCCGATGAGCAGGGTGCCTTGCTCCCCAAAGTCCAAGGGGGAGGTGCTGACCAAAGCGGAGGCGCCGCTAGCGAGCACTTCGCTCCAGATGTCGTCCTGCAAGGCCCAGAGCGCGCCGTTGTGGCTCACCAGGAGCAGGGGGCCCTCGGGGCTCTCAAGGGCCGCGACTTCTGTGCTGGCCCGGCCTTGGGCCTGCCAGCTCCCTCCAGCGTAGATCCAGGTATCCCCAAGGGGTTCGCTGACCGCGGCATCGTCCAGGCCGTCTCCGTCCCAGTCGCCCAGGCCGGTGATCTTCCAGCCGAAGCGTCCGCCGACCGTGGAGCTGGGCGCCATCCAAGTGCTCTCACGGCCCTGGCCCCAGTACAAGCCATCCGCCAGTGGCGCACCGGCTGCCCACTCCACCAGACCGTCGCCGTCGCTGTCACCCACCAAGGCCACGCTCAGGCCGGTGGCGGAGCCCTCGGGGCCCTGCAACACCGGGTCGGTGAAGACGCCGCTCTCCGTGTCGGCGTCGAAGAGGAAGACCGAGCCGCTGTCTGCGTTGGCCCCGTAGGCGCCCACCAGCACGTCCAGGGCACCGTCATCGTCCAGGTCCGCTCCGCCGGCCAGGGCCGTGCCGCTCCACATGCGCAGGGCATCCCCGGTCCAGAGGCGGTGTGCCTGGCCTGTTATCTCCACGCCATCGGCCAGATCTGCTCCCGTGACCAGGGCCACAGCGCCGGCCAGGTAGCCCCCACGCTCATCGCCGGGCACCCCCACGAGCAAGTCGTCCAGTCCGTCCTGGTCCACATCGCCAGCAGGTGCCACCGCCCACCCTGCCAGGTCCGCGCTGCCCTCGCCTGTGATGGCGGGGCCCAGACTGTGGCTGTCTTGGGTGCCCAGAGTCTCGCTCCTCAGGATGGCGACCCCGCCGTTCTTGGGCCGGGGGCTGTTCCAGTAGGGCATACCGAGGGCCAGATCTGGACCGCCGTCGCCGTCGATGTCACCAATCCAGGCGCCTGAGAAGGCCAGCCAGGCCTCGTCTTTGGAGAGCAGCTCAACCTGGGTCCTGGGGAGCTGACTCGCCGCAGGCGCGGCCACGCTGGCTCCTGCCGCGCTGCAGGTGGCCTCCTCCTCTCGGTCCTGGGGCCAGAGAACCGGGCCAGACCGAGTGGCACCACCCTGTGTCCAGAGGAAAGGGCCGGGGTCTTCGGTGCCGCAGATCTTCTCGCAGCGCAGGGCGCCTCCGAGCTCACGAAGGCCCAACTCCAGGCCTGCTGTCACCGATACCACCGGCGAGGCCATGGGATCCACGCCGTCCGCACTGACGGTGCACACCACCTCATCCTCGCAGCTCAGTCCCTCCAAGATCTGTGTGTTGGGCTCTTGCGGGCTGCCATTGAGGGTCCAACGGTAGCGCTCCGGGATGCCTGGTCCCGCATTGCAGGTGGCCGAATAGCCGCCTTGTTCGTGTTGAATACTCACCTGGATCTGGTCGAAGCCTGGGTGCTGGGCTGGGCCGCTGTCCTGGCTGTCCACGCTGTCTGCGGGGGAGGGGTCGCTGCAGGCCAGCAGGAGAAGCAGCACTCAGTTTGACCCTTGGCCACGCACAAAGTCTTCCAGTTCCTGCGAGTCGGTGGTGGCGAGCAGCTCGTAGTGGTTCTGTACTACCCCGACTTCAGGTAGGCCCGCTCGAATCAGCCAGTCTCCGGCGTCCAGCCGTACCTGCATCACGGCGCTGTTGCGCTCGCTGTTGCGCACGCTCTGGAGGGGGGTGCCATCACAGTGGTGCAGTCCCAAGTCCAAGCCGCCTTGGCTCCCGCTGATGGCCAGTGTCACCGACTGGCTCTGGTCCAGGTGCAGCAGGTAGGCGTGAGGGTAGCTGCTCTGCCGGCTGAGAAGGCCCTTGACCGGCTTTTCCAGGGCGAGTGGTTCAGGGTCCAGGGTGGGGTGGGGGGTGGTCTGCACGTTCACTGAAGCGGTGGAGTCCCCCAGCACCAGAGTGTTCGGGCCGGGCTGTATGCGCGCAGAGGCCTTTGGGGTCAGTCGTTGTTTGAAGAGCAGGTCCTCGTCTCGGATGCGGAAGCCCGGCTCCGCGAGGGCCGGGGCGCTTCCCCACAGCACCCCCTTTGGGACCAAGGTCCGGCAGGGGATGTGTTCCGGGCAGACCTCCAAGAGCAGCTCGACCTCTTTCTCGGTCCCCAAAATGTTGGACTTGGCCAGGGCTTCACGGCCCAGCTGGGCGCCCTCAAAGCGTAGGCGCCACGAGGGGGGCTCGGGCGGCAGCAACACGGGCAAGGGGGTTCGTGGGACCTGGATGCGGGCACGTCGACGTACATGGAATGGCCCAGCGCTGTACTCCAACAAGACCGAGTCCCGATTGCGCTCGGAGGCTTGCAGGCGCAGGTCGATCTCTCCGTGTCGTACCCGAACGGGGATCTGCCCCTCCAAGACCTCCACGTCCTGAACCCACAGTCCAGGGAGGGTCTGGGTCAGCACTTGGCTGCGGCACGAGGCCACGGCTGGCAGGGCGATGGTCTGCACTTTCGGAGAGCAGGACAGCAACAGAAGGAGCACGGACCCTCTCAGGGAGACCTCAGTTTACGCACGCTTGCGCTGGGCTATTTGCCCCGGCCCTTCTTTTTTGGCTTGGGCTCCTCAGGCTCCTCAGGCTCCTCGGGCTCCTCGGGCTCAGGTGCATCCCAGCCTTCGGGCGGCGCGGGCCAGTCCACCCCAGGCAGGTCCTGGGCCATCGCGGCGGCACGCTCGGGAAACTCTGCGGCCATGTCCTGCTGCTCACCTGGGTCGAGGACCAAGTTGTAGAGCTGGAGACTGGCGGTGTCTTGTTGCCAGAGCACCTTCCATTCGCCCGAGCGCAGGGCCTTTTGTGTCCCGTCAGAGAGCTCGGAGACGGCAGGGGGCTCGGTCTGTGTGCTGGGGCGGTGGAAGATCTCAAAGAGCTCCTCTCCGTCTACGCCGATGCGCAGATCTGCTTCCATCAGGTCCAACAGGGTTGGAACCAAGTCTGCGGTCTGTACGGTGCGCAGCACACTGGCCGGCTGGTTGTTCCGCGGGCGGTAGACAATCAAGGGCACCGCCAAGCTCTCTTGCCAGAGGCCCTGAGTGAGCTCTCGCTCACTCTCCTGCCCGGGGAGGTGCTCCCCGAAGCTGATGCCGTGGGAGCCGACCACGAAGATCCAGGTGTCCTTTGGGACGGCGGTGACCAAGCGCTCGATCTGCCCATCCACCAGAAGCAGATCCGCCTGGTAGCTCTGCTCCGAGGGGCCCAGCAGGTCCGCGTACTCGACCATCAGGAACCAGCCCTGGCCCTTTCGGCTGTTGAGGAACTCCAGGGCGCGGTCTGTGATGCGCTCGGCGCCAGCGTAGTGCCGGTTGGAGAGCAGCGGGATGTGGAAGAGGTCCAGGGTGGCGAGCAAGGCTGGCTGGTGGCCCATGCCGGTGAAGACCTCGTAGTAGCCGAAGCCTTGTTCCAGGCCGGAGCCGGGACCATAGGCTTCCTGGCTGATCACGGCGCCCGTGACATAACCCTGGTCCGAGGCGTACTCTACGATGCTGCGGTGGTCCGCCGTGAGCTTGCCGCCCGGCTTGGTCTTGTGGGTGCTTGGGTACAGTCCCGTGAGCAGGCTGGCCATCGCCGGCAGCCCGGCTGGGGCGCCTGCTTGAGCTGTGTAGCTGAAGCTTCGCTTGGCCAGGGCGTCCAGGTTTGGGCTGTTGGACTCTGCCTTGCCGTTGAGGAAGGCCACCTGGTCTGCCCGCAAGCCGTCGACGACCACGACCAAGACAGCGGGAAGCTCCGCGCCCTGGGCGGCGGGCAGGTTGCGGCTGGTCGGGCTCTTCACGATCAAGCGCACCGGCCATACCAGAATGGCCAACAAGACGGCCATCACGCCAAGTCGAGGACTGCGGTCGCCCAGGGCCTTGCCCAGGCTGGCGATCAGCGCCGCCGCCATGACGACCAAGCCAACATTGACGAGGGCGCCCTTGGCCGAGAAGGGACCTGGAGTGGCTGAGACGTTCAAGACAGTGGCGAAGAGAAGCCAAACCAGGCCCGCGGGCACCACGGCCCAGCGAAAGCCGTCGCTCTTGTTGCGCGTCACATACAGGGTGGCCACCACCAAGGTTGGCGGACCGATGAGCGCCGGGACGGCGCCGAGCAACCCCAGGGTGGAGATGGCTGGGCCCAAGAGGAAGAGCGTGGCCATCATGGCGAAGAGCCAGAGGTTGCCCGCGACACCCTTAAAACCGATCACGCCCAGAATGAATCCAGCCAGGGCTGGCAGCACCACGTAGAAGGGCAGGAGCTGGAGGATCTGCAGCGCCTGAAGGTGCGGCTCTCCCAGGACGAGGTGCAGCACCTCCTCCATTCCAAAGAAGACCAACCCGAGGGCGGCGCCGGTGCCCGCGAGGGGCAATGCTTGCTGAAGTCGGGACATGGATCACGGTCTCTGGGGCGGTAGGCGCTCTATCGTCACCATGACCTGTGTGCGAATGAGAGAAGGCTCACGTCGTAGTCTTGGGCATGCACCTGCTCCTCAGCATTTTCATCGCCCAGTGGCCCACCAAGCTTGAGCCCAAAGGCGGCGCACCCTCCTCGGGCTTGCCCTACGGCCTCACGGTGGGCTTGGAGTGCAGGCTGAATGAGGGGGTTCACGTCTGCAGCGCGTCGGGCGTCCCAGTGCATGCGCTGCGCGCCCACCAAGAGCCGGTGCCGAAGGCCGCTTCGGCCCAGTGGCTGCGGGTCTCCGGCTTAGAGTGGCAGGGCTTCTTCACAACGCCAGCGGGTCAGGTCGAGCTGGGGGGACAGACCGTGGATGTGTTGCGCTTTGGGCACCCCAATGCGCCCCACGATGGCTGGGAGGTCGCGGCCTGGACGCCAACCCGGCCCGCTGGCCCCCGAGTCGGCCGAGCGACCCTGAGCAAGAGCCCGCTCCTCCACGGAGAGAGCCAGGCCCAAGCCCGCATGGTGGGTTGCCCCTTGGTTTCGCTGGAGCGCTTTCCCATCGCTCTGCTCTTTGACGAGCAGGGAGCGCTGCGTATGCTGCGGCTCCAAGGCTTGCCCGAGCAGCCCTTGGCCGAGGTGGACCTGGCCTGTGTGGCCTCGGCGATGGAGGACTTGCAGGTCGTGCCTGGAACCAGGCTGGTGGAGCTCCAGCTCAGCCTTCTCTGAGGCCCTAAGCGCGTTCCAAGACCGCCAGGGCTTCAAAGTGCTCGGTCCCTGGGAACATCTCCAGGCCGACCAACTCGGTGACCTTGTAGCCGGCCTTGACCCCCTGGTTCAGGTCCCGCCCCAGGGTCGCGGCGTTGCAGCTCACGTACACAAAGGCCCGAGGTCGGGTCACGCTCAAGGTCGGAATGACGCCTGGTGCGCCAGCCCGCGGGGGATCCAGCAACACCACGTCGGCAAAGACTTGGCCGGCTTCGAGCTTGCCAGCGTCCTGTTCCAGGATGGTGGCGTTCAGATCCAGGCGCTTGAGGGTGGCTCTGGCGTCTTTGGCCGAGCTCCCCATGGACTCCACCAAAGTGGCCGGCACGCCCGAGGCCACCGTGGGAAGGGACAGGTTCCCAATGCCCGCGTAGAGGTCGAGGAGGTGAGCGGGCTTGAGGCGCGCGAGGATCTCCGTCACCCGGGCCACCAGCAGGGCATTCACCTCCAAGTTGATCTGGTAGAAGCTGCCCGGTGAGATCTGATGGGCGATGCCCTGGACTTCCAGGTGCAGCTTGGGATCGCCGCGCAGGGTCTTGCCCTCTAGCGCAATGTCCTCGAAAGGGAGACGCAGGGCCAGATCTCTCTGGGGCCGCTTCTTCTTGGGCATGCGGGCGTGTGCGATCACACGGGTGCCATCGCTGCGCAGCTCGACCCGACCCAATCCCTTGAGGTTGAGCTCCCGCAGCTCAGGGAGCAGCGCTTGGATTTCGGGCCGGGCCAGCGGCTCATCCTGGAGTGGGATGTGTTCATGGCTGCGCGGAACCCAGGTGCCCAGGCGCCCGTCGGGGCCCACGCTCAGATCAATGCGGGCGCGGTAGGCGGTGCTGCGCGGTGAGGGGACCACGGCGTTCACTGGATGACCCACTCGCCGGGCGAGCTCTTCTTCAATGCGCATTCGCGAGCCCTTGCCTGGGTTGGTTACATTCCCCACATGGCCCTGCGCGACCCACTCCGCAAGCGAATTCGCGAGCGACTCACCCAGCAGATTCGTCTGCTCAAGCTCCTGGCCACGGATCCGGCGCGCTACTCCGCCGAGAAGTACGCCGGCAGCTCGGCGATGTACTTGTCCGCGGTGATGCCTGGAACTTGGCGAGAGGACGTGGGCGTGCAAAGTGAGAGACAAGGGGCCGAGACGGACCCCCAGGAGCGAACGTGAACACCTACAGAAAGTGTCAGGGTCGGACCCTGGTGAGCCTTCGCGAGGGCGCGTTGGTCGGCAAGCTGGACGACTTCCAGTTCGACCTCGAGAGCCGTCGCATCTATGGCTACCGGGTCAAGGCCAGCGGGGTCTTTGCCAAAGCCGGCGGGGTCAAGGCGACGCTGATCGAGCGCGTAGGCCGAGACGTGGCTTTTGTGGACCGCGAGGACTCTGTGGAGTGGAGCCAAGGCAGCCGCAACGCCGCCGATGGTCGGGCGTGGGCCAGCCAATACAAGGGCACCCGCGTGATGAGCCGAGGCGGCAAGATGATGGGCCAGGTGCACGACATCGTCTTTGACGACCAGGCCCTGCAGGTCTTCGCGCTCTTTCTGGATGAAGAGCGCTGGATCGCCTTGGACACGGGGGAGGTGGCGACGGGACCGGCCGCTGTCATCGTCGGCAAGCCAGAGGCTCTGCAGACCCTTCCAAAGGATCTGGCTCCCGAGGATGCCTGGACGCGCTTTAAGGGCTCGCTGAGCTCCAAGAAGTCGGACGAAGAGGCGGAGGAGGAGGACTCTTAGAGCCGAGCTCGGAGCCTTGCGATTTGGGCCCTTTAGATCAGGGCCCGAAGCACCAGGCCAGCGCCGCTGAGCAAGAGAAGAGCCCCGACCATGCGGGCAAACGCAGCGCGGGGTACGCGGTCGGCCAGGCGGCTCCCCAGCAGGTTGCCGGCGATGGCCCCTGGCACCACCCAAGGAAGCTTCTCGAAGACCTCCGGCGGTGTGGCATCGCGCATCCAGAGCATCGCAGCCATGCTGCATGCGCCTAGAAAGAAGGTGCCGATCAGGGTCGTGCGCACGAATCGGTCTTGGAAGTGGCGCTTCATGAACAGGATGACGGGCGGGCCGGAGGCGCCCATCAGGCCGCCACACAGGCCGCCAAGGGTTCCAACGATGCCGGCCTGGAAGAGTAGGCCGCCGGATTGCTCGGGCAGGTCCTCCAGCTCGCCGACGCCTGCGCGAATTGGCTGAATCACCCAGCGCAGCCCCATCAGGCCGATGAAGGCCCCGACCAGCATCTTGACCACGTCAACCGGGAGCCGCACCAGCAGGCCGGTGCCGACGTACTGGCCCATCACCAAAGGCAGAAAGAGGACCAGAACCAGCGACCAGCGCATGTGCTTTCGCACCTGGGCCAGCAGGATTCCGCCACCAAGAATGTCGATGCAGGCCGTCAGGAAGATGGCCTGGGCCGGGGGGATGAGCCAGTTCAGCAGCAGGACCGAGACCAGAGCTCCGCCAAAGCCGGTCGTGCCCTTGACCAGCTGGCCCAGGAACAGCGCCAGCGCCGCGAGCAGAGTGATGAGCATCGGATCGGCCACGCCTTGGGATATCCTGCGCTGCCTGTGAGGACCTCTTCGTGCTGCTGCTTGCCCTGTTTTCTTGTTCGGACACTGAGACCTCGCTCGTGGAGAGCTTGGACAGCGCTGGAGACAGCGGCAGCTTGGTGGAGACCGGCGAGACTGGAGACACCGGAGAGATCCCGCCGTGTACCCCCTTGGCGGCCGTTGAAGGAGGCTGGCTGGAGGCCTGGGTGAGCGGGAGCCTGCTGGAGTGCGAGGGCGCCCTGCACGCGGTGGCCGGACCGGAGAGCGCAGAGCTGGAGCTCTACCTCTCGGAGTGGACGGGGGTCGAGGCGGCCCAGGTGCGCTTGCTGACGGTTGGGGGTGAGGAGCTCTGGGCCGGAACGATGATGTGGGGGGCGACCGAGACCTTGACCCTGCCCTGGAATGGGGAGTTCCTGGTGGAGCTGCGAGGCCAAGGTGATGAGCCTGGCGATTACACCCTGGAGGAGACCTGCATTCGGGACTGCGCCGGCACTTGGACCCGCTATCCCACGCTGTTGATGCACGGGCTGGCTGGCACCGAGAGCTTCGTCGGCATCCTGGACTATTGGTACGGCGTCGAACCCCGGCTCACGGGGGAGGGGTACACCGTCTGGGTTCGGGACGTGGATCCCTACCAGAGCACCACTGTGCGCGCTGAGCAGTGGGCAGCCCACTTGGAGGAGCTCTTCGCGGACGGGCACCACCGCCACGTCAACCTGCTGGGTCACTCTCAAGGTGGATTGGATGCGCGCTACGTGACGAGCTTGCTGGACGTCGAAGGGCGCGTGGCCACGGTCACCACCGTCTCCACGCCGCATCGGGGCACGGGTGTTGCGGACATCGCCAACGGTGTCTTCGACAGCTCCATGGTGAGTGAGCTGGTCGCCGACGGCGTCATCGATGCGCTGATGCTCTTCTATGGGAGCACCAACGACCAGGACATCGCTGCCCAGATGGCTCAGATGAGCGCCGAGGGCATGGAGACCTTCAACAACCAGGTCTCGGACCGCAGCGACGTGATGTACCAGTCTTGGGCTGGGCGCACCTGTGGTGGCTTGGACCTGATCTGCCAGTGGGACAACGGCGGCGAGATCGTCACGCCGCTCTTTGCTGTGACCCACGGTGTGCTCGTCCTGATGGAAGGGGACAACGACGGCTTGGTCGGGGTCGAGAGCGCAAAGTGGGGCGACTACCGCGGGGAAGTCTCGGCAGACCACATCGATGAGATTGGGCAGATCGCTGGGGCCACGGCGCCGGGCTTTGACCACCTGGACTTCTACTCCGAGATGCTCGCGGATCTAAGCGGGAAGGGCTTTTAGGCGCCGGTGACGCTCAGGTCTTGGATTCCGATAGGGAGGGGTTTAGGATGCGGGAGACCACGTAGGAGTCCCCCTTGCCCAACGCGCAAATTGAAGAGAAGTCCAACACTGCACCCGCTGCCGCTGCCGCCGTTGATGGCCCAGACAGCCTGAGGGATCCCCTCGCCAACAACACGGGCATGCCCGATGCGCTGAAGGCGGGGGTGGAGGGCCTCTCGGGCATGGACCTCTCTGACGTGCAGGTACATCGGAACTCTAGCCAACCTGCGGCCCTTGGGGCCCAGGCCTACGCCCAGGGAAACCAGATCCACCTGGGCGCGGGACAGGAGAAGCACCTGCCGCACGAGGCCTGGCATGTGGTCCAGCAAAAGCAGGGTCGGGTCAAGCCCACCATGCAGATGAAGGGGGGCGGTGCCAACGCCGACCCTGGCTTGGAGTCGGAGGCGGACCGCATGGGCGCCCTCGCCTCAGCAGCGGGCCAGCAGGGCATGGGAGGGGCCCTTCAGGTCGCCTCCTCAGACGGTGGGGTCAAGCAGATGGTCGATGACCCGGTAGGGCGTCAGCTCAGCGACAAGGACCTCGTCTTCTGGGCCAAGTGGGCTGTCCGCGGAGAGGACTCCGTCACCAAGAACACCAACTCCACCGCGCTGCTCATGGATGTGCTGCGCAACTTCGCCATCGAGAAGGAGGTGCAGGTCGCATCCAACCAGGTCAAGGCCTTCCCCTTGGCCATGCCTGAGCACCTAGGACCAGAGGACCCCGAGGCCCTCAAGGTCGAGATCGCACGGCAGATCAAGCTGCGCATGACGCGTGACTCTCAGCAAGCTGGCGCCGAGGAGGTCACCTTCGAGGACAGCACCAAGCGCGAGGAGTGCTTCGCCTTCAACGCACCGGGGACCTGGCAGCTCAACAAGCTCAAGTTCCACGGCAACAGCGAAGGCATCTGCGGTGGTTTGCAGGACCCGATGGTCAACAACATCATCGCAGAGGTGCGTACTGCGACGAAGAAGGGCCGCCACGCCAGCGGCATCGCCATCAACACGCCCTACCATGAGCACCACACCCAGGGCAGCGGCGGCATCGGCTTCCTGTACAAGAAGGAGGCCGACTCGACGGTGAAGCCGTACATCATCGACATTGCGACCAGTCGACACAACAACGACTACAACTGGGACCGAAGCCCGCGCTCGGGCAATCCCTCAAACCCCTTCTAGTGGGGTGAAGCGGAGCCGCTCTCTGAACGGTTCCGCTTCGGCTCAGTAGGTCGGCAGGCTTGTGTCGATCTCTTTGGCCCAGCTCGTGATTCCGCCCTGCAAGTTGAACAGGCGTGCGGTGTCAAAGCCGGCCTCAATCAAGGCATCGCAGGCCTGAGCGGAGCGACCACCCATCTTGCAGTAGACCAGGATGTCTCGGTCCTTCGGCAGCTCGCTCGCGATGGCCAGGATCTCGCTGTGTGGCTGCAGGCGGTCGCTGAACTTCAAGGTGACGATGCTGGCCTCGTTCTCGCGACGAACGTCGAGCACGTAGGGGGCCCAGCCCCCGTCCAGCTTGGCCTTTGCAGCGGCCACATCGATCCTCTGGAAGCCCACACTGTCCTCCAAGCCTTCATTCTGATGGTCGTTGGCTGGGACACCGCAGAACTGCTCGTAGTCGATGAGCTCGGTGATCTTGGGGGACTCCGGGTCGCAGCGCAGCTTGAGCTCGCGGAAGCGCATGTTCATGGCGTCGTAGAGCAGCAGGCGGCCGCTCAGGCTGGTGCCCTTGCCGAGCAGGATCTTGATGGTTTCGGTTGCCTGGATGCAGCCGATGACGCCGGGCAGGATGCCCAGGACGCCGCCTTCAGCGCAGGAAGGCACCAGGCCGGGGGGAGGGGGCTCGGGGTACAGGTCCCGGTAGTTTGGGCCGCCCTGGTAGTTGAAGACACTGGCTTGGCCTTCGAACTTAAAGATGCTGCCGTAGACGTTGGGCTTGCCCAAGATCACGCAGGCGTCGTTGACCAGGTAGCGGGTGGGGAAGTTGTCCGTCCCGTCCACGACCACGTCGTAGGGCTCCAGGATGCGCAGCGCGTTCTCGGAGGTCAGCGCCTCCTCGAAGATGTCGACCTGCACGTTGGGGTTGATGTCGTGGATGCGCTCCTTGGCGGACTGCACCTTGGGACGGCCCACGCTGGCGGTGCCGTGAATGACCTGGCGCTGCAGGTTGCTCTCATCGACGACATCAAAGTCCACGATGCCGATTCGGCCAACGCCTGCGGCGGCCAAGTACATCAGCAAGGGGGAGCCCAGTCCGCCGGTGCCGATGCACAGGACGGCGCTGCCCTTGAGCTGGCGCTGTCCCTCCATGCCCACTTCATCCAGGATGAGATGACGGCTGTAGCGCCCGATCTCCTCGCTGGTCAACTCCGGGGTGTTTCCCTTGACTGGGCTCACAGCGCGCCCCCCGCGATGCTCGGCACGATGGTCAGCTCAGCACCCTCGGTGACGGGGGTCTCTTCCTTGTTGAGGAAGCGAATGTCCTCATCGCCCAGGTAGACATTCACGAAGCTTCGCAAGGCGCCGCTGTCGCTGCGCAGGTGCTTGGTCAGCTTGGGGTGGGCTTCGGTGAGCGCGCTCAGCGCCTCGCCGACCGTGCTTCCGGTGACGTCGACGCTGCTCTGGCCGTCGGTGTAGCTGCGCAGGGGGGTAGGAATGTGGATGGTCACGGACATGGGGACTCCAGGAAGGTCGGAAGGCTGGATTTGAAGGGGCTGTGGATCCATGACGCTGCGGTCTTCGCGCAGGCGCCAGCACAGCGTGTCCACCGCGCGTCCGTTGTGGATGGCGGTGATGAGGTAGGCCAGGTTTGGCAGGGCATGGTCCCGGTCGTACTCGGAGTACAGCGCAGGATGGTCCGGGTGGCTGTGGTAGTAGCCCAGGATTGAAAAGCCTTCTTTCTCTAGGCTCTGCTCCGCGCGCATCAGCACCAGTCCGCTTACTTTGTAGCGGTTGTGGGCGGAGTCAGCGCGCTCGTTGGTCAGCGGCAGCACCTTGGTGACCACGCCGTCTTGCCCGGCCAGAATGCCGACCACCTCATGGGGGTAGCCGCCCTCAGCGTGGGCGTGCAGCTTGGCCAGCTCCTCGGCCTGAATGCTCAGCGGGGTCATTCGCTCTCCCAGATGTGGTCTTCGCTCAGGTAGCGGGAGCCGCCGTCGGGGAAGAGCACGACGATGTTCGCGGACTTGCCTTGCTGGCTGAGCTCCTTGCCCAGCTCCAATGCGGCCCAGAGCGCCGCGCCCGAGGACACGCCGGCGAGCAAGCCCTCTTCCCGAGCCAAGCGGCGCACCAGGGCGAAGCTCTCCTCGGTGGGCGCCTCCAGCTCGCGGTCCACCAAACCCTCTGGCTGGTAGATCGCTGGGACCAGTGCGGTCTCCATGTGCTTGAGACCCTCCAGGCCGTGGAAGGGACTGTCGGGCTGAACCGAGGCTACTTGGATCTCAGGGTTCTGCTCCTTGAGGAAGCGGCTGGTGCCCATGAAGGTGCCGCTGGTCCCCAGGGTGCTCACGAAGTGCGTGACCTCGCCCTGGGTGTCGCGCCAGATCTCCGGACCCGTGCTGCGGTAGTGGGCCTCCCAGTTGGCCGGGTTGGAATACTGATCGGCGTAAAAATAGCGCTCAGGGTTCTCGGCAGCCAGCTCTCTGGCTCTGCGAATGGCCCCGTCGCTGCCCTCCAATGGCGAGGTTAGCTCCAGATCTGCGCCATAGGCCCTGAGGATGCGTTTGCGCTCCGCGTTGGCGTTCTTGGGCAGGCAGAGCTTGAGCTTGAAGCCCATGGCGGCAGCGATCCAGGCATAGGCGATGCCGGTGTTGCCGGAGCTCGCATCCAGCAGGGTCATGCCCGGCTTGAGCTGACCCTTGTCCCAGGCATCCTGCACGATGGACAAGGCCGCCCTGTCCTTGACGGAGCCACCGGGGTTGGTCCACTCCAGCTTGGCGAAGATGGCGACATCCTCAGAGATGCCCGCGCCGGTGGGGATGCGTACGATGCGTTGAAGCGGGGTGTTTCCAACCCGCGAGATCGAGTTGCCGACGAGATTGCGGCAAGGGGGAGGCGCAGACATGCTGTGCTCCGCAGTTGGGATGCGTAAGGAAAAAGGGCGGTTGTGGCGCGGTGCGTGCGCCGGCGGGGCCGCGGCTCTATGCGGCTCCGCCCCTCATACAGAGGCAACAGAGACAGACCGATTCCACGGGACGAATCATCCGTCCGGGGTGTCGCGTGGTCTGTCTCATCAAGTGCGTCATCAGGGGCAGTATGCCGTTCGTCGCGGGGGGTTGCATCCCGGACCTACTTCAAGTTGCCCACCGTGGAGATAGTGTCAAGTACACTTGAGGTATCGGCCAATGCGCCTATGCCGATATCACCACATGCAAGGCGCTTTTCTACCGGTTCAACAAAATGATAGCGGCCCAATTCTTCCAGCCAGCGGCGGTTTCGCTGCACCACAGGATTCAGCCACATCTCCGTGTTCATCGCCGGCGCAATCACGCACTGGGTTCCGCGGCGCAGGGCCATCCAGACCGTGCTCAGAGCGTCATCGGCGATGCCGCAAGCCAGCTTGCCCATGGTGTTTGCGCTGCAGGGCGCCACACAGGCAACGTCTGCCCACTTGGCCACTTCGATGTGGTCGATGCCCGGATTTCCTACACCCTCCCAGGTGCTTGTCATCACCGGCCGGCCGCTCAGAGCCTCAAAGCTCAGGGGGGTGACAAAGCGTGTTGCGCTCGCAGTCATCACCACCTGGACCTGGTGTCCCTGCTTGTTGGCCAAGCTGACCAGGTCACAGGCTTTGTAGGCGGCGATGCCGCCGCTCACGCCAAGCAGAATCTTCATGGGGTGGCTCCGGCTACTGGCATTCTGGGATGGCGGGCAGCCCGATGGTCGGGTTGTCGTAGACGGCGCTGCACAGGAAGTCTCGGTAGAGGTCCTGGGCCTCGTCACTCTCAAAGGCGACGAAGTGGCTTCCGTCCACATACGAGGCCAAGCCGGTGCTGACGCTCTGCTCGCCCCAAGCGGGCTGGGTTCGTTCTACCGGCGGATAGATCGGCTCCAGGCCCAGGACTTGATGGGCCATCGGAGGCTCACCTCCGTAGACCAGTGGGATGCCCGCGGCCGCGCTCAGGGCATCGCTGGTCTCGACCGGGGTGTAGATGTCCGCGGTGCCTTGGTACATCAGCACGTCGATGGGCGCCTCGGAGAACCAAGTGCGCCGCTGGTGCCAGTAGGGGGCGTAGTTGATGGGGTCGGTGGCATCGGCCAAGGTCTGTAGGAGGGCCGCGATGGGGTGCATCGCGTCGAACTGCTCGTCGGCTGCGAAGCCCAGAAGCTCCGTGACGAGCTCCTCCAGGTCCAAACCACCCTGCTTGCGGTAGAGCACCGAGAGACTCAGGAGTCCGCCAGCGCCGGAGAGCACCGCTGCGTCCAGCTCATCGCCCATAAAGGGGAGGGCCATCGAGCCGGTGACGCCGCCCTGACTGTGTCCCATGTAGAGCACGTGCTCCGGGTCGGTGGTGACGCTGCCGCGGTCGGTCTCAAAGGTGTGGGCGCGTCCCGTAAGGATGTGGGCCAGGTAGACCGAATCCAAAGCGCCCTGACGGAAGTTGGCCCGTGCCGAGCTGGGATTGAAGAGGTTGAAGCTGTGCAGCTCCACATCCGTGTTCTCGGTGCCGCGGTCCCCATGCAGGGGCTGACTGATTCCGATGACCATCATCCCGCGTTGGGCTGCACGCCTTGAGATGCCGGCATCGCAGCAGGAGGTCCAGTCACCGCCTGTGCCATGCACGTAGATGATGACGGGCCAGCCCGTGGCCGGTGGATCGTCTTTTGGAACGCTCACGCTCATGCGAACGCGCTCCCAGCCGGCCATCAGCGGCTCTCCCTGCTCATCGAACTGAAAGGCACCTCCGACGGAGGCGTATGGCCGCTCTCCGTGCTGCCAGAGGGGCACATAGACTTGGCCCTCGTAGACCCGGTTGAAGTTGCTGGTGGTCTTCTCCTCCAGGCTCTGGTTCAAGGATTGGGCGCCCAGTCTGTCCTCGAGGTGCCTGGCAATCGTGGCCATCTCCACCAGGGGATCCTGGGTGGTGAAGGTGGTCGCGATGGCGATGTCAGCGCTGCTCCTTCCCAACTCAAAGAGCGCCGCGTCCAGGTCGGACCAGCGGCCATAGTTCGGGTGGGTGCTCAGAAGCTCCTCTTGAAGCGCCTTGTCCGCGCGGGCGATGTCCGTCGTGACCACGGCTGCGTAGCGGGTGGCCGGACGAAGGGGAGCGCCGGAGATGGGGCCAAAGGCCAGAAGGTTCTCCGGTTGGTAGGTCGTTGCCTTCTCTTGGAAGTCCACTTGCACCGGCACGGGCAGTCCAAAGTCAGGGCTGCTGGGGTCGATGTTGATCAGGAAGAGGGTGGCGCTGGAGACATCCAAGCTCTCCTCTGGGGTGGGCAGAAGCTCCAGATCCAGCGGGCCGTCGAAGCGAAAGTAGACGGGGCCGTTGGTAGACGTGCCATCCAGTTCGTCTTCGATGACCTGGGCGTAGGCCTCGATCATCGGGATGTCTTCAACGCCTGGAAAGCCGGTCAAATCCGGGGAACCGCGATCCGTTACCCGAGTCTCGGAGGGCCATGGGGCGTCGAAGAATTCACCGTCGGGCTCGTTGAGTGGCTGGGGGCCGGTGCCCCCGAGCAGGGTGCATCCGAGCAGACTGAGCAGGTGCATGGGCGAATCCTCGGGCTGCACCCTATCTCTTCGTGCACAGGGTTTACAGCCGGCTGACCAGGTGTCCGCTAAGCTTTGTGGACATTGCGCCCTCGCGCCGGAGTCCCCATGCTTGCCTTTCTGCCTCTCTTCCTGTCCTGCAAAGGGTCCATCGACCTTGGTCAGGGCGCCGATGCCGACGCCCGCCTGACCACCGACGTGTACACCTGGGAGTGCGGCGATGCTTCCACTGGCGAGATCTACGAGGGCGCCTTCTCTTGGAATGTGTCTCTGGAGTACGCCCCTGATGGCTTGCAGGACCGGCAGCTTCCCAGCGGGTGTGTCTACGGCCTAAGCATGTTCCCCTTCGATGCGGGAACCCAGGGCGCCGACATTCCAGGGTTGACCGATGAGCCCGAGTGGTTCGCCGGCGACCGGCAAGGGGAGTTGCGCCGCGAAGGTGCAGGTTTCTACTTCGACGAGGTCTTCTCGAACGTTCGTACCTGTGAGAAGGCTGATGAGCTCTTGGAGAGCGGTCTGACCCTGGAAGGGGCGGGCAGCTTCAGTGGTGCCGCAACGCCTACGGCGGGATCCATTGGCGACGTGAGCATCTCGGGCACCGCCAAAGAGGGTGTGATCGAGTTCGGCGAGACCGTTCAAGTGGACTGGGATGCAGAGGACTGGGACGACGTCTGGATTCAGGTTCGCCAAGAGCGCGACGGAGAGGCCTGGGGCACCGTGACCTGCAACGCAGGCGACGGCGACAGCTTCACGGTTGACGAGGATGTCTGGGATCTGCTGACCGAGCTGCCGGTGGAGTACATCGACCTGTACGTCGGCTTCCAGAACACCGAGATCCAGGAGCTGGAAGACGGTCAGAAGATCGAACTGGTCACCCGTGGAATGCACGTCTTTGTCGTGCAAGACTAAGCTTTAGGCTCTCGCCTCTTTTGACGCCCCCGCCTCGCGGGTGGTAGCACTGCGCTCCTCGGCACCAAGCCGTCCAGGCAGGACACATGAGCAAGACCGCATTGGTCGTGCACCCCAATCCGAACACTCAGCGGCGCGCCAACCAAGCGCTGGCCACGCTGGGCTTCCGCGTGGTCTCCGCCAACGGTGTTCGTGAGTCGAAGATGCAGGCTGGGAGCGCGTCCGTGGACGTTGTGCTCTCCGGCGTTCGCTTGCCGGATGGCAGCGGCTATGAGCTTGCACGCACCCTCAGAGAGTCGCACCCAGCCGCGCTGGTGTTCCTGCTCAGTGGGGGCTTTGACGTCTACGACGCCGAACAGGCGGCCGCTTGCGGTGTAGATGGGCGCGTCAGCGTGCCTTTCACCACAGAGTCGCTGCGCACGCGCATCGAGGCCTCGCTTGGACCACTGAGTGTGGACGAGGACGCTGGGGACCCCTTGTCCTACAAGGGCCCGCTCATGGTGGACGACGAGCCGACCCCCTTGGCGGCCTCCACCCACCCTGCGCCGCCCGTAAGCAGCGAGCGCATGGCAAGTTTTGTGCCCCGTGATGCGCGCCAACCCGATCCCGTGGCGGTTGACCCCGCTGTGGTGGGCCCTGCTTTGGAGCGGGCCATCCTGGAGGTACTTCCAGAAGTCGTGGAAGGGGTGTTGCGCACTGCGCTCGCCTCCAATCCCGACTTCCGGGGTCTGGTCGAGAAGGCCATCCAGGATGCAGTGGCGGCCAAGCTCAAAGAGAGCTGAGTCCAGTCTCTCAGAGGCAAGGCCGCTCATCCAAAGCGCTGCAAGTCCGCACCCGCTGGATGGGCTATGCAGCACACCTGATTTCGGCCTCTCCGCTGGGGAGGCAGACCCGATTTCTGGGCCCTGAGCCCATGACCGAGATGTGCCATGTCTGAGAACAACGAGCTCCCAAGCAACTACGACGCCCACGCCTCCGCCGAGCGCTACTACAGCTGGTGGGAAGACCAAGGCTTGTTCAAGGGGGACGCCGACGGCGACAAGCCCCCTTACGCGATCGTGATTCCGCCTCCAAACGTGACCGGCTCCCTGCACATGGGCCATGCGCTGGACAACACGCTCCAAGACATCCTGGTGCGCTACAAGCGCATGGACGGCTTCGATGCTGTCTGGATCCCGGGCACCGATCACGCCGGAATCGCCACCCAGATGGTGGTGGAGCGCGAGCTGGCCAAGGACGGCATCTCGCGCCACGACCTGGGTCGGGAAGCCTTCTTGGAGAAGGTGTGGGAGTGGAAGAAGAAGAACGGTGACCGCATCATCTTCCAGCTTCGCTCCCTGGGCGTGTCCTGCGACTGGAGCCGGGAGCGCTTCACGATGGACGAAGGGCTAAGCGCCGCCGTGCGCCAGGTCTTCGTGAAGTACTACGAGGAGGGTTTGATCTACCGAGACACCCGCCTCATCAACTGGGATCCAGGGACCCGCACAGTGCTCTCGGATCTGGAAGTGGAATACGACGATGACCACGTGGGCGAGCTCTGGAGCTTTGCCTACCCCCTCTCCGATGGCTCCGGCGAGCTGGTGGTGGCGACGACCCGTCCCGAGACCATGCTGGGTGACACCGCGGTGGCCGTGCACCCTGAGGATGAGCGCTACAAGCACCTGATCGGCAAGACCGTGCACAACCCCCTGGTGGACCGCCACATCCCCATCGTGGGCGACGCCATCTTGGTGGACCCAGCCTTCGGAACCGGCGCTGTGAAGGTGACCCCGGCCCACGACTTCAACGACTATGAGGTGGGCAAGCGTCACGGGCTGGAGTTCATCACCATGTTCGATGACGCCGCTTGCGTGAACGAGCAGGGCGGCGAGCGCTTCAAAGGCATGCCGAGCAAGCAAGCCCGCAAGGCCGTGAAGGCCGCTGTGGAAGAGCTGGGCCTGTTCCGTGGCACCAAGGAGCACAAGCACCCTCTGGGCCGCTCCCAGCGTGGCGGCGCGGTTGTGGAGCCCATGCTCTCCACCCAGTGGTTCGTGAAGATGAAGCCCCTGGCCGCACCCGCCATCGCTGCTGTGGAGCACGGCGCGACCGAGTTTGTGCCCCGGCGCTTCGAGAACACCTACTTTGCTTGGATGCGGGAGATCCGCGACTGGTGCATCAGCCGCCAGCTCTGGTGGGGACACCAGATCCCCGCTTGGTACGACGCCAAGGGCAATGTCTACGTGGGCGAGAGCGAGGCCGCCGTGCGAGAGACCCACGAGCTGGCCGAGGACTTGGTGCTGACCCAGGACGCCGACGTGCTGGACACCTGGTTCTCCTCGGCCCTCTGGCCCTTCTCCACCTTGGGGTGGCCGGACAAGGACGCCAAGGATCTGGCCAAGTGGTACCCCACCTCCGTGCTGGTGACCGGCTTCGACATCATCTTCTTCTGGGTCGCCCGGATGATGTTCAGCGGCATCCACAACATGGGCACGGTGCCCTTCGCCAAGGTGTGCATTCACGGTCTGGTTCGCGATGAGAATGGCGTGAAGATGTCCAAGACCAAGGGCAACGTGGTTGACCCTCTGGACACCATCGCCAAGCATGGCGTGGACGCCTTCCGCTTCACCTTGGCCCGCCTGGCCGCCCCAGGCGCCGACATGAGCTGGCGCGACCACGAGGTGGACGTCTCCGGCCGCTTCGTGAACAAGATCTGGCAGGCGCTGCGCTTCACCATGCAGAACATGGAGGGCTACGATCCCTCTGCAACCCCAAGCTTGGGCTTGTACGACCAGTGGATCCTCACCCGTCTGGGTCAGGCAACGGACCGCATCCGAGGCCACCTCGATGCTTTCCGCTTTGACCAGGCCTGCTCCGAGCTCCACGCCTTCACCTGGGATGAGCTCTGCGACTGGTACCTGGAGCTGAGCAAGTCGGCTGTGTATGGCCCATCAACGGCGGGAGCAGAGGGGGAGCCGCGCCAGGCCGCTCAGCACACCCTGTTGGCCGTGTTCTCCGCGGTCGCTCGCTTGATGCACCCCATCATGCCTTTCCTCTCCGAGGAGATCTGGCAGAAGCTGCCTCAGACCTCGGGCTCGGTCATGGTGGCTGAGTACCCCCGCGCTGCCGACTACCCAGCGGATGCAGAGATCATCGAGCAGGTGGCCTTCCTTCAGGACGTCATCCGCGGCATGCGGCGCCTGCGGGCCGAGATGGAGATCTCTCCCCGTCTGCCCTTCAAGGTGCTGGCTCTGGGTCCAAAGGCCTCCTGGCTTCTCACCCATGGTGCCGGCCTCAAGCACTTGGCCAACGTGGTTGACGTGCGCCTGGACGGCGAGCTGCCAGAGGCCCGCGCCACGTCTGTGGTGGCAGGCGCTGAGATCCACGTGGATCTGGAAGGCGTGGTCGATGTGGACGCCGAGCGCGCGCGTCTGCAGAAGGAGATGGACCGCGTCAACAAGGATGCTGTGGGCCTGCGCAAGAAGCTGGGCAACCAGGCCTTCGTGGCCAAGGCGCCGGACCATGTGGTCGCCAAGTTCGAAGAGAAGCTGGCCCTGGCGGACAGCCGCCTCAAGGGGCTTGCCGCTTCGCTGAAGGCCTTGGGATAGGCAGCGGGCTAAGCTGCCTCCCCTGGAGGCGACGATGCGCATTGAAGACCTGATCAAGCTGGCTTTTGACGAGGACCTGGGTCCAGGTGACTTGACCACAGAGTCCACGGTAGATCCCAGCTTGAAGGGCACAGCGCGCATCTACGCCAAGCAGGATCTGGTCGTCTCCGGCACCTTGCCGGCGCGGCTGGCCTTTGAGCGCATGGGCGTGCAGTGGGAGGGCTTGGCCCAAGACGGAGACGCCTTGAGCTACGGGCAGAACCTCTGTCGGCTGCACGGGACCATGGCCGGCATCCTTCAGGCTGAGCGCATCGCCCTGAACTTCCTGATGCGCTGCTCCGGCATCGCCACCAACACCCGGGCGACGGTCTCCGCTGCGGAGGGCAAGGTTCGGGTGGTCTGCACCCGCAAGACCACGCCCCTTCACCGGGAGTTGGAGAAGGACGCTGTGCGTCATGGCGGCGGGCACAACCACCGTCACGGCCTGTACGACGGGGTGATGATCAAGGACAACCACATCGTCGCGGCCGGTGGCATTGCCCAGGCCGTCGCCAAGGCGCGAGACCACATTCACCACCTGGTGAAGATCGAGGTGGAGGTGGAGAACCTGGAGCAGCTCCAGGTGGCCATCGACGCTGGGGCCGACGTCATCCTGCTCGACAACATGGACAACGAGATGCTGGCGCAGGCTGTCGCCGTCGGCAAGGGAAAGGCTGTGCTGGAGGCCTCTGGCAACATGACCGCTGAGCGCATCGCAGAGCTCAAGGACCATGGCTTGGACGTGATCTCGGTCGGGGGGCTGATTCACCAGGCCCGCTGGGTGGACTTCTCCCTGCGCATCGACCCCATCGCCTGAGGCTGAGCTTGGACCCCTTCGATGAGCGGCCCTTGGGGGCCAAGGTAGCCGGCGGCCTGGAAGAGGGACCGCTCACCGGGCAGGTCCTGGCGGAGCACTTCGGTGTGAGTCGCCAAGCCATTTGGAAGGCCGTTCAGGCGCTGCGTGCGGAGGGCATGGAGGTGGCCTCTGAGAGCGGGGGATACCGCAGGGGTGGTGGCGGCTTTGGGCCTCTGAGCTTGAGCTGGCGCTGCAACCGGCCTGTGGTCTTTCACTCGGAGACCGGCAGCACAAACCGGGACCTCTTTACGCTGGCCTTGGACGGCGCAGAGGCTGGGACTCTGGTCGTCGCCGAGCGCCAGGTGGCCGGAAAGGGACGCTTGGGCCGCACGTGGGTCTCCAGCGAGGGAAAGAACCTGAGCTTCTCCTTGCTGCTGCGTCCATCCCTGCTCCCGGAGCAGGCGCCGCTGCTCTGCCTTGCAGCAGCCGTGGCCATCCACGAGGTCACTGGACTGGGGATCAAGTGGCCCAACGACATCCTGGCGCCCACGGCCGATGGTGTAGGCGCCAAGGTCTCGGGCATCTTGGCTGAGCTTCACGCAGAGGTCGGACACCTACACTTTGTGGTGCTCGGCGTCGGCTTGAATGTCCATGCCCAAGACTTCCCAGAGGGGGTCGTGGCGACCTCGTTGGCGGAGGCCTGTCCCGGCCGTGTCTGGGACCGAGGGGCGCTGCTCGGGGAGCTGGTGGACCGCATCGAGAGCCGCTGCTACCAACTCCAGACCGACCCTGAAGGGGTCCTGAGCGCTTGGCGGGCAGGCAGCGTGACCCTGGGTCACGAGGTGCGGGTTGGCCAACATCAAGGGGTCGCGGTGGACCTGCGCGAGGACGGGGCGCTCATTCTGGAGACCGCTCAGGGGCGGGTGCCCATCTTGGCGGGCGACGTCCAGATGGTGCTCTCTAGCTGATCAGCAGGGTGGTCACGCCAGCGGCCACGGTCAGGCATACCAGAGCGCCGGCTTGGATCCACATGGCCCAGGAGTCGCTTTGGGTCTTGGCTTGCATACTGCCTCCAATGTCAGGGTACGGCAAAGTGCGAGGTGTAAGACTTGCGCATGCCAAAGATCGACTTTCCGCGTGGATCTTTGGCTTTGCGCTCAGGCGCGTGTCCGCAGGGCGAAAGGGTGTTGGAGCCAGGGGACTGGCGGCCCTGCCCCCCGAACGGCTAAACCAGCTTTCCGCTTTAGGAGAGAGAGATGTTTTTGCTCGTCGCAGCCGCCATGGCTCAGGGACCCAGCCCCAAGATCATCAACGGCGCCGACGCCAGTGAGGGGGATTTTCCTGCGACGGGCGGCATGGTGATGGGCGCGACCCTGTCCTTTCAGGGCCAGGGCCAGGACATCCGTCAGTTCGTCTGTTCCTCCACGCTGATCGCACCGGACACCGTGCTGCTCGCGGCGCACTGCATTGACGAGTTCGCCTTCACCTACGGGATCTTCGAGCTCCAGAACGCCGACATGCGGTGGACGCGTCAGTCGGACCTCTCCTCTCTGGACGGCACCAGCCAGAGCATCCCCGCTTGGCCGGACGACGCTGTGGCTGCCTGGGATTGGGTCTATCACCCAAGCTGGGACATGCAGGCCTTGGCCACGGGCCTGAGCGAGAACCGCGACATCGCGCTGCTCTTCCTCGATGAGCCTGTCCTGGACGTGGACTTCATGTACTTGGCCACCGCCGAGGAGGCCCAGGCCCTGGATGTCGGGAGCCCGGTCACCGTCGTGGGTTGGGGGCAGCAGATCGCAACTGGTTTTGGCCAGCCCAGCCCTGAGGGGAGCTACGCCTACAAGCAGATGGGCGAGAGCTACATCGCTGAAGTCTCCCCCTACGAGTTCAAGGTCGGGGACCTGGAGTCGGACGTGCGCAAGTGCCACGGCGACAGCGGCGGTCCCAGCTTTGCTCAGGTCGGCGCCGACGGTGACTGGCGTTTGGTGGGGGTGACCTCGCATGCCTACGACAACACCGACTGCAATGAGACGGGCGGCGTAGACACCCGCGTGGACTACTACCTGGACTGGATCGACGCAGAGATGCAGGCGCGCTGTGATGACGGCACCCGCTCTTGGTGTGAGCAGACGGGCATTCCCAACGCCTCCCTTGAGCCGGACCTGGGCGATGACCCCATCGTGGTCGACGTGGAAGAGAAGAGGCGGCTCTTCGGCTGCTCCTCCGCTCCCAGCCAGCGCAGCCTGGGCCTTCTCGGTCTGGCAGCCGGCTTGCTGATGATGGGCCGCCGCCGCCGCCGCCGCCGCGACTGAGTCTGGAACAGGCGGGTATCAGCGCTTCCACTTCCAAGGCCAGGTCCTCTCTGCAGCAGGCCTGGGCTTGGGCTTGCCCGGTTTGGGCTCTTGCTCTTGCTCTTGCACCTCCCGGCGGGTGCGGTCCAGGAGGGCCCCGATGTCCAGGGCGTTGATGGGCTCGTTGCAGCCTGTGCGGGGCGCTGTCCCTCTGCTGTAGAGCTCCGGCCGGCAGTCGCTGCACTCCTGTAGGAGCCACTCCTGGCTCACGCAGGTGTCCTGCTCGACCACGTCCCTGGAAGTGGGGAAGCTCCCGCTTGTGGTACCGGAGCCCGCGAGGAAGCGGCTCCAGGTCGGTAGAGCGGCCTTGGACCCTCCGAGCCCTGCGCTGCCGTTGGCGTCAAAACCAACCCAGACCGCCACGGTCACGGTGGGACTAAAGCCAACGAACCAGGCGTCTCGGTAGCCGTCCGTCGTGCCGCTCTTTCCGGCGATGCTGCCCTTGGCTCCGAACTGACTGGCGCGGCTCCCGGTGCCATTTTGGATGACGCTCTGCAGCACGGAGGTGGCCATCATGGCGGCTCGGGCTGAGGCCTGCCGTGTAGGGGTCGGTTCCCGGTCCAGCAGCACCTTGCCGTCCTGGTCGGCGGCTGCCCGAAGCAAGTGTGGGGGCGCGTAGACGCCCTTGCCGGGGAAGACCGTGTAGGCCCCTGCCAGCTGAGTTGGGGTGGCCTCGAACCCACCCAGGGACACGCTGGGTAGAGAGGTCGCGCCGCTCAGTCCCAGGGCCTGGAGGTGCTTCTGTAGTGGGCCGAAGCCCACCAGCTCAGCCAGCAACACCGCGGGGATGTTCCGGCTCTTGGCGATGGCATCCCGCAGGGGAATGTCGCCCACAAAGACGCCGTCGTAGTTCTGGGGCCGCCAGGTCTTGCCATCGACGCGTCGGGAGATGGGCTCGTCCAGGAACAGGGTGCCGGTGTTCAGCTCACGGTCCTGCTCAAATGCGGCCAGCAGCGTGAGGGGCTTGACCGTGCTGCCCACCTGTCGCTGTGCCAAGGTCGCGCGGTTGAACTGGCTGCTTCCGTAGTCGCGGCCCCCAACCATCGCGAGGATCGCACCATCGGAGACGCGGACTGCGACCAGGGCGGCCTGCACGCCAGTGGCCTGGGGGTAGGCGGCCTCCAGCTTGGCCATGGACTCAGCGAGCACATCTTCCGCCAGGCGTTGAAGCGGCGGGTGGATGGTGCTGTGAACCGTCAGGCCCTGTGCGGCGATGGTGCCTTGGCCCAGTGTGGCCTCGACTTCGTCCACCAGTGTGTCGACGGCGTAGGGGGCGCGTCGTCCCTGAACCCCGGGAATGACTTGAAGGGGGAGGGCTTGCTCCTGATCTACCTGGGACTGGTCCAGCCAAAACTCATCGGCCATGCGCTGCAGAGCGATGTCGCGGCGCTGTTGAGCGACCTCGGGGTGTCGCAGGGGCGAGTAGCTGTTGGGGCTGGAGATGATGCCGGCCAAGGTGGCGGACTCGCCGAGGGAGAGGCGGTCGACGGGCTTGCCGAAGTAGGCGCGCGCAGCTTGGTCGGCGCCGCAGATGGCCACCCCGCCGGACTGGCCCCAGTAGATCTCGTTGAGGTACAGGGCCAGGATCTCGTCTTTGGAGAGCTCCTTCTCCAGGGCGAAGGCCAGCAGCAGCTCATTGGCCTTGCGGGAGAGGGTGCGCTCCTGGCTCAGGAAGAGGTTCTTGGCCAGCTGCTGGGTCAAGGTGGAGCCGCCTGCGCGGGTCTTGCCGGAGATCACGTTCGTGAGCAGGGCACGGGCGATGCCGACCACCGAGATGCCCGGGTGCTCGTAGAAGCGGGCATCTTCCATGGCCAGGACCGCGTGTCGCAGGTGTTCAGGGAAGTCTTGTAGAGCCCGCGGTGTGCGCGCCTCATTCTCTGCCCCGCGCACGCCAGCGAGCTGTGTCGGAGGCAAGATCGCCGGACTCTCGGGCGTCACCGAGGCCACCTTGCCGCTCTTGAAGGTCACCAAGAGCTGGCCGGCGGGCACCTCCCATCCGGGGCCACTCTCCGGGCGCCGCATGACCAGGACGCTGTCGGAGCCCACCTGAAAGTCACCCGGCTGCACCGCCTTGTTGACCCGCGCGTAGCCGGAGCCTTGGAGGTCCAGGGCCATGGATTCGGGGTCGTGGCGCAGGCCAGGCCAGATGTGGATGGGGCCTGAGAGTACTGCTCCAGGCAGGTCCCAGAGATCCGCCTCCAGTCGGGCTGTGACCTGCTTCTCGGCGTCGCGGATGAGCACCGCCAAGACGATGCCGGCGCCCAAGGCAAGGGCCAACAGAGCCACGCCCGCGGAGATGGCCAAGCGTCGCAAGGGCGTGCGCCAGTTCCATGGCTTGCCGGCCTTGGCCGGTGGCTTTCTGCGAGGCTTGGTCTTTGTACGGGGCTTGGCCTTTGTGCGGGGCTTGCTGCCCTTTGACTTGCCCGGACTGCCCTTGCTGCTGGCCAACGCTGCTCCCTTGGCGAGCACGCATTCTCGCGCGAGGCCGCCGTTGAGATATAAGCCGCTCTCGGAGGCCTGCATGCGCCTGGATCCAGATGCCGTCAGTGAGCTACTTGAGAAGAACATCCAGCGGGATGTGGCGCGCAAGCGCGGCAAGCACATCAAGGCCTTTCGCGGTCTGCGTGGCGTTCCCGTCCAGGAGATCACCAAGATCTTGGTGAAGACCTGGAATCCAAAGCTGAACCTGATCGATGACGGGGAGTCTTTGCACACCCTGTTCTGCACGGCCCACGAGGACGGGCTGATTGCCGTCGGGCTGCTGGCCGCCATGGTGCCCGATGAGCCCATCGCCGCTCTGGAGATGGTGGACCGCTGGGTGACCATGGTCGACGACACCGAGACGGCAGATGCCCTGGGTTGGATGGTGCTCGGACCTGCTCTGCTGGCCTCAGGGGAGCCCTGGCTGGCCAGCCTTCGCACCTACCGCACCGAGCATGGCTGGGGCGCCCGTCGCATGGCCGTGATGGCGGGCATGGCGCTGCTGCCCATTCCACTTCAGGGGATGTGTGCGGCGGCTCTGCGGGAGCGCATGGGTATGCCGCGCCTTCAGTTTGTGGCCCAGGCGGACAGCCCGGCGATTCACGAGCTGCTTCACGTCTTCCTGCGTGACGAGGACCCTCGGGTGGTGAAGTCCTTCATCCGGGTCGCGCGCAGCTGGGGAGAGAGTGAGCCCGATGACTGCGAGGCGTGGCTGGGCACGGTGCGCGGTGGCGTGGCAAAGCGCCTGCGTGAAGAGCTGGAGCGTGGCGTCAAGAAGGGCCGGCGTCGTGCCAAGCGCGAGGCCGAAGCGGCCGCGTACGAGGCGGAGCATGGCTCAGAGGCGGATCCAGAGGGCGGCTTCGACCCGGACCTGCACTGAGGGTTGCTTGCAAGCGCTCTTTGTCAATGGCACCAAAAAGCTGATCCAATGCACGTTGGCCGCCAGTCCGGCCTCGTTCGGGGAGCAGGGATGGATATGTGGGATTTGCCACACTTCAAGGGAGGTCGCTCATGTTTAGTGCCACCAAGATCCTCGTTCCCGTTGACTTTTCCGACACCTCGCGCGCTGCTCTCTCGGCAGGCCTGCAGATCGCTTCGCTAAACGGCGGGACCCTCTGGCTGCTGCACGTCGAATCCGGCATGGAGGAGGACGTGGATCAGGGCAGCGAGGAGGCAGCCGGCGCGCTGACGCAGATCGACACCCACGAGGCGGCCATGAAGGAAGCCTACGAGCTGGAGGTCAAGCGCTGCGCAGAAGGTGGCCGCACCCTGGGCCCTGTCGAAGTGCAGTACCGGGTCAGCGGTGGTGACTGGCGCGAGGTCGCCAACCAGATGGTCGACGAGCTCCAGCTGGACCTGATCGTGACCGCGACGCACGGCCCCAAGGGCCTGAAGGCACGCGTGATGGGCTCGGACTCCGAGCGTCTGCTCAGCGCCGTGACCTGCTCGGTGCTGGTGGTCAAGCCCAAGGGCTACCCCTACCTGCGCGACTGATTCGGGATACTTTGGGGCCCTCAGCACACTGGAGGCCCCATCACCCCGCGTCGACTCAAGCGTGTTCGCGTCGGTCTGGAGGAGCTCTACAGCCGGACCGACTTTGAGCAGCGCAGAGCGCAAGACCCCGTGGGCGCGGTACACCGCTACAGCGACCCAGCGGACCAAGAGTTGGCTGGCTTTATCGCGGCCAGCTTTGCTTATGGGCGGGTAGCGAGCTTCCAGCCCATCATCGACCGGGTGCTGGCCTTTCTGGACGAGGGCGGGGGACCTCGGGCGGGGATTGAAGGCTTAGACCTGGCGGCGGCCCACGACAGCCTCGGAGACTTGGTCTACCGCTTCAACCGCGGCCAAGACATGCTCTTGCTCCTTCTGGCCCTTCAAGGGGTGCTCCAGGAGCACGGGAGCCTGGAGGGCGCGGCTCAAGGGGAGAGCGCGGACCAGGTCATGGGAAGCCTTGTCGAGGCCCTGCTCAGCCACGCCATGAAGCAGGGGCCGCTGGTAGGCGTACAAGCCAGCACGCCACAGGAGCTGCCCAGGGGATACCGCTACTGGATGACCCACCCCAAGAGCGGGTCGGCGTGCAAGCGGCTGACCATGTACTTGCGCTGGATGATTCGGCCAAACACGGAGGGGCTGGACCTGGGCATCTGGAGACAGCTCAAGCCTGCCCAGCTCCTCATTCCGGTGGACACACACGTGTTGCGCACGGCGAGGTTCCTGGGGCTCTCCAAGGCCAAGACGGGAAGCTGGCGGGTGGCCGAGGAGATCACGGGCTGGCTGCGCAAGATGGACCCCGTAGACCCCGTTCGCTACGACTTTGCCATCGCGCATCTGGGAATCAGCGGGGCCTGCAAGGGCAAGCGGGACCCTGAGGCTTGCCCGCCTTGCCCCTTAGACAAGGTCTGTGGCGCGCGCTGACCCTCTATGGGGCCAGCGCTGAGCCTTCAGCTTGGCGAGAGCGTGGAGCCCGTGCCGCTCACTTCGGCGGACTGTGGGTTGCTCACGGCGTCCACGGAGTAGAGCTGGGTGCTGTTGACGTCCATGTCGCCATCCAGGCTTCCTTCTTCGGTCGTGTCAGCGCCGCTCTCTTCCTGGTTGTCGGCCACGTAGCAGTTGTCCACCGACTGGGCGCCGTACACGCCGTAGTAGAAGTTGCCGCTGATGTTGGCGTAGCTGATGTCCACGAGGTTGCTGCCTGAGACGTTGCCCAAGAAGCCGTAGTGCGAGTTGTCGGTGATCTCGGTGTAGGTGATGGTCGAGGCCACCCCTTCGCCGTAGAACTGCACACCGCGGTTGTCGTTGTTGGAGAAGGTGCTGTAGCTCAAGTCGCCACTCTCCGCGTACAGCCCAATGCTCTCGCCCTGGTCGACCAAGACGTTGTTGGCTGTGATGTGTCCGCGCACGTCGATGCCGTAGCTCTGGGCCGAAGAACCGTCGGCGTCCAGGTCCACCACGCGCACGCCGTCCAAGGTGGCATCGCCCTCGGTCAGGTAGATGCCGCGGTCGCTGCTATCGGAGATGGTCACATTGGTGATGCTGGCATCGCCCTGGGAGACCAAGATGCCCTGGTACACCGGTGCGGTGATGGTGGTCTCGCTGACTTCCAAGTCCCCGCGGTTCACGTAGATGCCGCGCTCGCCGACGCCTGTCATCTCGGTCTCGGTGACCGTGGCATCGCCTTGATAGACGTAGACCGCCGTGTTCACGAAGGTGTTGAAGCTCGTGCTGCTGACGCTGATGTCGTCGTAGCTTGCGTAGGCGCCGAAGCCACCCAGGTCGGTGAAGCTGCTCTCGCTCAGCATCACCGAGCCGTAGCTGGCGTAGGCGCCGTGGTTGCGGGCCCGGGCCACGGTGAGGCCTGTGGCGATGATCGAGCCTGTGTTGGCTTGGACGCCGGATCCATCCACATCGGAGATGCTGACGCCTGTTGTGCCTGCGTTCACGGTCACATTGCCGCGGTTTGCGTACACGCCCGAGGACAGCGTGTTGGAGATGACGACGTCGGTCAGGTCGATGTTGCCATAGGAGGAGATCATGCCGTAGCCGCGGGCGTCGTTGACGGAGACAGTGTCAGCGATGATGCCGGCGTCGTTGGCGTACATGCCGTGGCTCTCGACGTTCTCAACGGTCACGTTGGTGGCCGTCAGGTCGCCCAGGTAGCTGTAGAGCCCGACGCCAAGGGCGCCGTTGACCTGGGTGTTGGTCGCCGTCAGGGCGCCTCGGTTGGCATGAATGGCGGAGTTGTCGGAGTTCTCGACCGTCACGTCCGTCACGCTCAGGTCGCCGTAGGCCGTATGCAGCCCGTAGCTCAGGGTGTTGCTGACTTGCACGTTGGTCGCGCTCAGGTTGGCGTAGGCCGCATAGATCCCAATGCCATTGCCCTGCTCGACGGTGGTTCCGGAGACGGTCAGGTCGCCGTAGGCGGCGTAGATACTGTGAGAGCGAGCTTGGCTGACGCTGCTGTCAATGACCGTGAGAGGCCCTGAGGCGTAGACCCCGTAGCCCTCGGTGTCCGTGATGGTCACGCGGGTCAGGGTCGAGCCTTCCTCTCCGGCGTAGATGCCCGAGGAGTCGATGTCGTTGACCGTGATGTCGGTGAGGTTGAGTGAGCCGCCCGAGTAGATGCCTTGACCCACGGTCCGCTCTACGCTTCCCCCAGTCCAGTTGATGGTCGACTCGGCGTTGCCGTAGACCCCGTAGGAGAGCGTGTCGGAGACGGTCACGTTCTTGAGGGTGAGCTCTGCGCCGTAGACCGCGAAGCCCTGTGAGCTGGTCTGACTGACCTGAACGTCCGTGACGCTGACCTTGTGAGAGAACTCCTGGAGGTTTCCAACCAGCGCTGCGCGGGTCACCTTCTCAAAGGTGCTGGCGCTGATGTTCAGGGTCGCGGCCTCCGAAGTGCCGTCGTAGATGATTCCGTGGCCCACTTCGTTGAAGCTGCAGTCGCTCACGTCGAGCTGGCCCACGTCCCGAGCGACCACAGCGGCCTGGTTGTCCCGGCGGTTCTCGGAGAAGGTGGTGTTGCTCAGCGTAAAGCCACCTGCGCGGGAGTAGATGCCCAGAGTTGAGTCGCGGAAGGCTGCGCTCGTCAGGCCGGTGCTGGCTGAACCTTCCAGTCGGAGATTGATCCCGTCAAAGGTCGCATTGTCCAGTGTTGATGCGTTCTCCTTTCCACCCACGGACACGCCGTAGTTCCCAGTGCTCAGGGTGTTGGCAGAGACGAAGCTCACGCCACTGGCGTTGTCGCTGCCCTCGGCGACGATGGCGCCATCCACCACAATGCCGGCTCCAGATTGGAAGGAGACCGTGACCCCAGGCGCGATGCTCAGGGTGGCGCCCTCTGCGATGTACCAGACGGTGCTCAGGGTGATGTCCTCGTCCCAGCGCAGGTCTTCATCGATGGTGTAGATGTTCTCCGGAATCTCCTCGCCGGTGTCGACGGTGCCGGTGTCGTCCGTATCCTGAGGCGTGCCGGGATCGACGGGGTCCTCGCTGCGGCAGGCCAAGCTGGAGAGAAGAACGAGGAGAATGGGGGTCATTGGGCGGATGTCCTGGAGTATGTGGCTGATTGCAGCGGACTGGCATCAGACCAACCGCGCCTGCAAAGATCAAGTCAGCCGCTGGACGGGTGGATGGCATGGCAGTCGTGGCACCTCTCCGCTAAGCTGGGGGACCCGAGCCCTGAGGTGCGCCCATGAGAAAGCGACTGCTGGACCGCCTCCGCGGACGGCGAAAGACGGGCGTGTTTACGCCTGAGATGCTTGAGATCTGGCCTGAGCTCATGCCACAGGCTGGAGGACAGGGAGAGCTGTTGGCGGCCGCGGTGACGGCCACCTGGGAGGTCGGCTTGGCGGACATTGGCCGGGTTCTTCGCGAGGCCCACCCCGAGCGTGCAGCTGCTTTTGTCGAACGCGCCAGCGACGCGCTCGTGCCTCTGCTCACGCCCATTCAAGCCCTCCCCAAGTCTTTGGAGCAGGCGGTTGAACAGGGCGGACGCCAAGGGGAGCGCAGCGGAAAGGTGCTGGACGCCGTCGCACCCACTGTTGCGGTGGTCAAGGCCGTTCCCGCGGACCTGGACAAGGCTTGGGCAGAGCTGGTCGCCTACTTGGAGCTGGAGCCCGTGCCTGAGGTTCGTGCGTCGCTGGAAGGGCAGGGGAGCGCACTGGTCGCCATCGCCTCCGACGCCGCAAAGGACTTTCACACGGCCTGCGGTGCTCTACCCCAGGAGGAGCGCGTGGAGTTGGCCTTCATGGGCGCATTGGATGTGTGGCGACGGGACCTTGCCCGGGGGCTCGAGATTGAGCTCTACCGCTCCCGGACGCTGATCCTGGACGCTGTCGCAGCCAAGCGCTGAGGGGCTGGCAGCGTCAGGGGGCCTGGAGGCCGTTCAGGTAGGCCAGCAAGGCTTCCTGTTCTGTGTCGTTGAGCATGCTCAAGAATGGCAGGTCATGCTGTGCCAACGAGGCCAAGATGTCCGCGTCCGAGCCTTGGCCCTTGAGCCACTGTGCATCGTCCAGGCTAGGACCGCTGCCACCGGTCCCCATCTCGCCATGACAGTCGGCGCAGAGCTGCAGATAGATGGACTCGCCCGGAGGGAGCGCGCTGAGCTCCACCTGCAGCAGGGGAGGGCGGAACATGAACCAGCCCATGGTCAGGACCACAAGGACCGGAATGCCGACCAAGGCTACCTTGCTCATCTCGAAGCCCGCACGGGCGGCCATCAATGCCAGCAGCGCGAGGCCAAGGCCGAGGCGGGCCACCCCAAGGGCTGCCCGCATGCGCTGCTCGAGGTCGAACCAACCCAGCTCGGGTGCAGCGGAGACCAGGGTCAACAGCAGCAAACCCAAGCAGAGGGCCACTGCAGGCCAGAGCCCCTTTAGGGTCCCTTGCTCCGCAACGCCCTGCTCCGGATTCCCCTGTTCGGGGGAGGGGACGGACGAGCCCTGCTCTTCTGGCCTGGGGGCCTTCAAATGAAGGACTCCAGAATCTTCGGGTCCTTGGTGCTCATCAGGTGGCCCTTGCAGCTCCGGCAGATGAACTTGAGCTTGATCGGCGGCGTGCTGACCCCCATGAAGAGCACGCAGAAGTTGCCCCAGGGGCTGTACTCCGGCTCTGCACTGACCATTATGTGGTCCACAGAGTAGCCGCAGCGGCAGGTTTTGCCTGCCGCTGCGTCCGTTACCAGTGCCTGTGCCGAGGGGCTTAGGCTTGCCATGATGCGTCCTACTTCAAGGTCTTGATGTAGGCGGTAATGGCAACGATTTCGTCCTCTGTCACACCCAGGTCCTGCATGACCGGAGCGTAGCCCTCGACGATTTTGGCCTGTGGCTCAAGGATGGACTCTTTGATGTAGGCATCGTCCGCAGTGAGCTTGCTTCCGTCTGCCATGACCTCTTCACGGCCGTAGAGCCCCTTGAAGGATGGGCCGACCATCTTGCTGCCGTCCAGGGAGTGACAGCCGACGCAGCCCTTGTTGGCGTACAGGCTGGCGCCCAACTCCTCGGGGGTCATGTCACCCGCTTCCTCGTCGAACTTCTCGGAGGCGATGGCTTCGTCCATGCGCTGCTCAAAGTTGCCCGTGACAGCGAGGATGTCTCCGCGAGAGCTCAAGTCCGTCATCGTGAAGATGAAGAAGATGGCCATGAACCAGAAGCTGGCCAGGAAGACAAAGACGTTGAACTTGCGGTCGTACTTGAGGTGCATGAACCAGGTGCCGACCAGGACGGCCTTGACCGTCGCAACGGCCATTGCAACCACAATGCTCAAAGTAGAAGGCAAGCCGATGACGGAGACCCCAACGGTCACCACCGTGAGGACCAGTAGGGCCCCGTAGATGATGAAGTAGGTCTTTAGCGGCATGTGCTCGTGCTCGTGACCAGACATCACTTCACCAAGTACAAGAGGGGGAACAGGAAGATCCAGATGAGGTCGACCAAGTGCCAATACAGCCCGACGTTGTCGACAAAGCTGTAGTTGTTCTCGTTCATCTCACCCTTGGTGGCTCGCCACATCAGATAGCCAATCAGGCCGACACCGATGAGCACGTGGAGTCCGTGCACGCCGGTCATCATGAAGTAGACCGAGAAGAAGATCTGAGGGGCGTGGTGCACTGCTTCCACCGCACCGACAGCTTCGCCGGCGTAGTAGATTCCGGGCATCAGGCCGTCATGAATCTTGTGGGAGTACTCGAAGTACTTGATTCCCATAAAGGCCAGCGCCAACACAGCGGTGACACCCAAGAGGGGGACCAGCTGCTTCTGCTTGCCCTGCTGCGCTGCGCGCACCGCCAGCGCCATGGTCAAGCTGCTGGTGAGCAGCGCCACGGTGTTGATGGCTCCGAGCCGCCAGTCCAGGTGGGCCAGAGCCTCCTGGAGGAAGGTCTCAGGGTAGAGAAAGCGCATGGAGATGTAGGCCATGAAGAGGCCGCCGAAAAACAGCAACTCCTGGACCAGGAACAGCCACATGCCCATCTTGACGGCGTCATCCTGCTGGAACTTGTCCAGGAAGTGATGGGCCAGGTAGGGATTGCGGTCAGCGTTTGCTGCCGCGCCACCTTCGTTCGCATTCATTTAAGTTTGCCTCACGGAGAGAGGTGAAGAGGGGGAGGGCCGCTCAGGCGCCCTCTTCAATCTCGTCAAAGTCGTAGGGGCCCTTGGTGCACACCGGCAGCCCATGAAAGTTGTGCTCGATGGGAGGCGTCGCCGTCTCCCACTCCAAGCTGACTGCACCCCAGGGGTTGTGGGGCGCCTTGACGCCCTTGAACAAGCTGTGGATGAGGTAGCCGAGCATGATGAACAGCGCCGCGCCGAAGATGAAGCTTCCGATTGTGGAAGCTTGCATCCAGACCTCGAACTCAGGAACGTACTGGTGGTACCGACGGGGCATGCCCTGGGTACCGGCGACGAACTGGGGGAAGAAGGTCAGGTTGTAGCCGATGAAGGCCAACCAGAAGGTCAGCTTGCCGACGGTCTCGTTGAACATCCGACCCGTCATCTTTGGCCACCAGTGGTGGATGGCGGTGATGAGCGCGAAGAGGGTTCCACCCATCATGACGTAGTGGAAGTGAGCCACAACGAAGTAGGTGTCATGCAGGTGAACGTCCGTGGCCATGGTGGCCAGGAAGAGACCGGTGAGGCCGCCAATCAGGAAGATCCAGATGAAGCCCAGGGTGTAGAACATCACGGTGTTCCAGCGGATGCTGCCCTTCCAGAGCGTGGCAATCCAGCTGAAGTTCTTGATGGCTGTGGGGATGGCCACGCCAAAGGTCAAGAAGCTGAAGATGGCGCCCTGAAGCTCAGACTGTCCCGAGAGGAACATGTGGTGTCCCCAGATGAGGAAGCCCACTGCAGCGATGGAGACCGAAGAGCCCGCGATGGCCATGTATCCAAAGATGTGCTTGCGGCTGTGCACACTGACCGTCTCGGAGATGACTCCAAAGGCAGGGAGCACCATCACGTACACAACGGGGTGGCTGTAGAACCAGAAGAAGTGCTGGAAGAGGACCGGGTCACCACCCATGGAGGGGTCGAAGATTCCGATCTCCAGGATGCGCTCGAAGATGAGCAGGAACAGGGTGATGGCGATGACTGGAGTTGCCAGAACCTGGATGACCGAGGTCGCATAGAGCGCCCACAGCATCAGGGGCATCTTGCGCCAGGTCTGTCCCGGGGCACGCATCTTGTGGATGGTGACGATGAAGTTCAGGCCCGTCAAGATGGAGCTGAAGCCCAGGATGAAGGCGCCGGTGAGCGTCAACACCACCGAACCGCTTGCATGGTCGGAGGAGTAGGGCGTGTAGAAGGTCCAGCCGGTGTCCACGCCGCCCTGAATCAGGGTGAAGACGAGGAAGGCCGCGCCGAAGATGTAGATCCAGAAGCTCGCCAAGTTGAGCTTCGGGAAGGCCACATCCTTCTGTCCCAGCATCAAGGGCAAGACAAAGTTGCCAATGGATGCGGGGATAGCGGGCACCAGCACCAAGAACACCATGATGGCGCCGTGGAGGGTGAACATCTTGTTGTAGGTAGCCGCTGTGAACAGGTCACCCTCAGGGGTGAAGAGCTCCGCACGGATTCCCAAGGCCAGGAGACCACCGACCATAAAGAAGGTCAGGATGGTGACCAGGTACATCACTCCGATCCGCTTGTGATCGAGGGTCAGCAACCAGCTCTTGAGGCCCTTGGTGGCGTTGAGATAGTTGACCTCTGGGGTGAGGTCGTTCTCAGGGTGCGCGTATGTGTTTGCAGTCTGGGGGCTCACGGGTACCTCAGTCCAACGACTTGATGTAGTCGATGAGAGCGTTGATCTCGGTCTCGGAGAGCTGTCCCTCGAAGGGAGGCATCGAGGGTGCGTAGCCGGCGACGACCTTGGTGGTCGGGGCCAGGATGGACTCACGGATGTAGTCATCGTCCGCGACGATGGTGGTGCCGTCTGCCAGCTCTTCAGTGCGGCCGGAGAGGCCGTTCATGGGAGGGCCGACCAGCTTGGTGCCATCGATAGAGTGGCAGCCAACGCAGGCCTTCTTGGTGAAGAGGCTCTCACCCAAGGCCACGCCGGTCAGGTCACCTTCCGCCTCAGCGACAGCCTGCTGGCTGGCCAACCAAGCGTCGTACTCGTCCTGTGGAAGGACCTTGACGGTGTTCAGCATGACGCTGTGACCGTCTCCGCAGTACTCGGTGCAGAAGATGTGGTGCTCACCGGGCTCTGGGGCGTTGAACCAAACCACGGTGTAGCGGCCGGGAACCACGTCCTTCTTGACTCGGAAGTCCGGGACGAAGAAGGAGTGAAGCACGTCCTTGGAGGACATGGTCAAGCGCACGTTGGTGTCCGCTGGGACCACCAACTCGCTCGCCTCGATGCCCTCGGAGGGGTACTCGAATGCCCAGGACCACTTCTGAGCCACGACGCGAACGTCGTAGGAATCAGCCGGGGGAATGACAGATTCCACGTAAACGCGGAAACCGGTCACAAACATGACGACCGACAGGATCAGCGGCACCACGGCCCAGACCAACTCGAGGCTGTGTGAGCCCTTGTTCGAGCTCGTCTTCTCGCCTTCCTTCTTCTGCTTGTACTTGAAAGCGAAGAAGATCACCGCGCCCATCATGAGCACGAAGAAGGCGATGTCCACCCAGTAGATGAAGTAGAAAACCTTGTCCACGTCGGGAGCCAAAGTGGAGGCTTGAGGCGGCATCCAGAAGGTCTTGCCTTGGCCTGCTGCGGCCTCACCCAAACCCAATAGTGGGAGAAGGAGGGAGGGGATCATGCGCTTGCACTCCTGTTTTGTCCTGAGCTCTTCTCGCGTCGCCACATCACTGCGCCGAGTCCACCCATCGCCAGCAATGTGGCGATTCCTCCAAGGCGCATGACGCCCAAGGCTGCGGGGGTGTACTCGCCTGTGCTGTCGTCGTAGCGAAAGCAGCTTAGAACAAGCTTTTCAACCGGTGAACCCACCCGCCCTTCGCTGGCCTCCATCAAGGCAAACTTCAGGTCGCGGGGGGGATAAATGATTCCGTAGAGATAGCGGGCAACGAAGCCCTGTGGGGCCAAGAAGGTCAGCACCGCTGGGTGCGCCCACTGGCCAGTGTTCTCGTCGTAGGCGTAGCCGTAGCCAATGCTGTCCGCGAGGGCGCGCACATTGCTTTCGGTTCCCGTGAGGAAGTGCCACTCGACATCTGGGCCGCGGCCCAGCTCTTCCAGGTAGCTGAGGCGCTTTCCTGATGCGACGTCCGGCCCCTCGCTGGGGTCGATGCTGACCGTGACGATGCGAAACTCTTCGCCTGCGGTCCAGTCCAGCTCTTGCAGCCCTTGAAGAAGGCCGTTGAGCTGGGTGCTGCAGAGGGTCTCGCAGGTGTAGTAGTTCAGGGTCAGCAGGACGGGTTTTCCGTCCTGAAGGTAGTCCCCAAACTTCACGCTCTGGCCGTCTTGGTCGACGAAGCTCAGATCTGGGTCAACGTCGTTGCCCAGGCGCTCCGTGACCGTGCTGGCCGCGTATCCCTCGGGGGTCGCGCCAAGCTCCGCCATGGCGCTGCCACTCCACCCGGCGGATGCCAGGAGGAGGGTGCCCAGTGCGGTGGCGCGGCCAAAGTTCATCGAGGAACAGGTCCGTCGAGGCGCTCGGAGTAGCCCTTGGTCACGAGCTCTTCTCCGACGATGTGGTCGTAGTAGCCAACCGTGAAGGTCACCATGCCGATGACGACGACGGTGAGCACCGCAGCGATGACCAGCAGCATGTTGACGGGAATGTCGTCCGGCTCGTAGCCGGGGCCGATGTCACCCTGTACGGGGGCGTGCGAGTCGCTCATGGCGAATTCCTGCGCTGTGGGAAGGGCCGGCGGCGTTTTGCCGCAGGCTCGTCTCGGGGAAGATGGGTCTAATCGTTGAAGAGGGGGGGTTCAATGAGCCCGCAGGCCCTTGACACTCAAAGAGTCAAAGCACTGCGACATCTACCAGCATGAAGGCGAAGAGCCCCATCAAGTAGAGGTTCGAAGCCATGAAGAAACTGCGATCCACCGCGTGATCCTGGGCCCGCAGAACGCCGATGCAGCGCCAAGTAAACCACAGGCCCAATGCCACGGCCGAGGCCCCGTAGAGCCAGCCCATGTAGCCGACTGCAACGGGTGCCAAGCTGATGGGAACCAGGAGCAGGGTGTAGGCCAGCATGCGCCATCGGGTGGGCTGGTCGCCCACAACGTTGGGCATCATGGGAATGCCTGCGGAGGCGTACTCCTCCTTGCGGAAGAGCGCGATGGCCCAGAAGTGCGGTGGGGTCCAGAAGAAGATGATCAGGAAGAGCATCAAGCTGCCCCAGCCGATGCTTCCAGTCAGAGCGGCGTCGGCGATCAAGGGCGTGGTCGCCCCGGCTGCGCCGCCGATGACGATGTTCTGGGGGGTACGTGGCTTGAGCCACATGGTGTAGACCAGCACGTAGAAGGCGATGCTTCCTGCGCCGACCGCGGCGGCTACCCAGCCACCCGTGAGCCAGAGAACTGCGGTCGAGACGACGCTGAGCAGCATGCCGTAGAAGGCCGCGTGGCCCGGTGCCATCTGGGCCACAGGGAGTGGGCGGCTCTGCGTTCTCGCCATCCGTGCGTCACTTTCGCGCTCCACGTACGCGTTCAGGACGGAGCAAGCCGCGCCGGCAAGGGCGGTCCCAAGGAGCACCCAGAGGGTCTTGGAGAGGCTTGGCAATCCGGTCTGGTTCATCGCGAACACAGGCAGGCCTGTGAACAACACCAGTGCCAGGACGCGTGGGCGCGTCATCTGGACGTACAGGTCCAAGACCTGTCGAGGGCTGCGTTTTATTACGGATGCGTTCATGCGGTCTCACCCATGGAGGGCTGCGCGGGCACAGACTCTACACCACCCGCAGGGCGTTGCAGGTAGTCCTGAATCATCAGGCCCGTGGTCAGGCAGAGCATTGCTGCGACTGCGGAGTGGCCCGCGGTGACTTCGACGGGGAGCTGCCAGAGCACGTTGGCGACGCCCAAGGCGACTTGGACGAAGACCAGAGCCAAGGCGATGCGCGCCTTCTTGCCGAGGGTGTCGTGGTCCCAAGCCAGCACGGCGACGACCACGTAGGAAAGGGCGACCGTGTAGGCGGTGGTTCGGTGCATCAGATGAAGGCCAACAGGCCCCTCCCACGTTGGAAACCACAGGTTGCCTACGCAGGCTGGCCAGTTCACACAAGCTAGACCGGCGTGCTGCGAAGACACCAGGCCTCCCAGCGCCATCTGCGCCACCAGCAAGGCAGCGGTCAGTGGAAGGAGGACCCGCAGAATGGGCTTGCGAATGGCTGGTCTGGGTTGGGGCGTGTACCCCCGCCAGAGAAGCACAGCGAGCAGGCCGAAGGAGAGGGCCACGCTGTTGCCGACCAGGAGGTGACTGGTCACAGTCCAACTCGCGAGCAGCTGGAGGACGGTCAGGCCACCCAGAACGATCTGGACCAGAAGAACGAGCCAAGCGGCGATGAGCCACTTGCCGAGGAGCTTTCGGCCCGCCGCTGAGCTGGCTACCCAGATGCTCAGTCCCAAGAGAATCAGAGAGATGCTCCCGGCGAGAGCGCGATGGCCCCACTCGAAGAACACCCCGAAGTCCAGGGCCGGGACCAACTCGCCAAAGCAGAGTGGCCAGTCAGGACAGGCCAAGCCGGCCCCTTGGGCTCGAACAATCGCACCGAAGACGACCAGCAGGTAGGTCATCACCGTCAGCACAATGAAGGACCAAGCCTGGGCGCGCAGCACTTTGGCAGATGGCCTGGGTGCGTTGCCTGTGTCGGTGGGGCTTCCGGACATGCCCGCTGTCTATGCTCCCTGAGTGGGGTCGGCAAGCAGGGCCGGGTCGAGCAGCAGCAGTGCCTCTCCGTGGGCCAATTGCACCATTGCGGCGCCATCCTTCACTTGGAGGCGTCCCTCGGCGGCCATGCGCAGACACATTGGGTAGAGCTTGTGCTCCATAGTCAAGATTCGCGCGACCAAGTCGTCCCGTGTGTCCATCGGAGAGACGAAGGTCGCGGCTTGCGCAACAATCGGTCCGGTGTCTGTGCCAGAATCAACGAAATGTACGCTTGCGCCTGCGATTCTGACGCCCGATGCCAAGGCCTGACCTTGCCCATCCATGCCAGGGAAGGACGGAAGAAGGGCTGGATGGATGTTGAGTACCCGCCACGGCCATTGGTCCAAGAAGGCGGGGCTCAGGATGCGCATGAAGCCGGCACATGCCACCCATTGGACCCCATGTTCCCCTAGGGTTTCGCTCAGCTTGGCCTCGAATGCGGCCCGGCTGCCCCACCCCCGATGGGGCACGTGGATGGCCGGAATCCCAGCCGCTCGTGCCCGCTCCAAGCCATAGGCCTCCTCCTTGTTGGAGATGACCACAGCGATGCGGGCAGGAAAGTCGCCTTGGCAGGCGTCAATGAGTGCCTGAAGGTTGGTGCCTGAGCCGCTGAGCAGGACGCCGACTTGAATCACTTGATGACCACGCCAGGGGTGCTGTTGACCACTCCGATGCGGGTGGCGCCGGGCAGCTCTACGCCCTCTGGGGCGACGCCGATGAGGCCTACTCCCATGTTGAAGGTCCGGTACAGCTCCCGTTCGCTCAGGCTGCCCTCTCGCTCCAGCAGCCCAAAGATTCCAGGAATCTCCCAGCTACCGCGCTCAATGGTCGCACCCAAGCCCTCTGGAAGGATCCGAGGAATGTTCTCGTAGAAGCCGCCGCCGGTCACGTGGACCCAGCCCCGTACCTGCTTGCGCAGCGCCAGCATCTCCTTCACGTAGATGCGGGTCGGTGTCAGCAAGACTTCCTTGAGGGGGCGGCCCAGGCCGTGGTCTGCCTCCCAGTCCAATGCGTCCACGATGTGCCGAACCAGGGAGAATCCGTTGCTGTGCAAGCCGGAGCTGGCAAAGCCCCAGAGCACATCGCCCGCCTGGATGTTCTCGCCAGTGATGACCTCATCTCGCTCGACTGCGCCGACAGCGAAGCCGGCCAAGTCGTAGTGGCCCGGGCCATACATGCCGGGCATCTCAGCGGTCTCTCCACCGATCAGCGCACAGCCGGCCTGCCGGCAGCCTTCCGCGATGCCCTCGACGACCTGGACGGCCACCTCTGGGCTGAGCTTGCCGGTGGCGAAGTAGTCCAAGAAGAACAGGGGCTCGGCGCCGCTGACCGCGATGTCGTTGACGCACATCGCCACCAGGTCAATGCCGATGCTCTGATGTTGATTGAGCCGCTGAGCGACGAGCAGCTTGGTGCCGACCCCGTCGGTCCCGCTCACCAGCACAGGGTTCTCGTACTTGCCCAGGGCGAAGAGGCCGCCGAAGCCGCCCAGGCCCGTCAGAACCTCGGGTCGGAAGGTGCTCTTTACGGCCGGGCCGATGCCCTTGACCACGGCCTCCCCCGCGTCAATGTCCACTCCAGCTCGCTTGTATGCGTCGTCCGACATGAGGGCCTCCTGCTGGGGCTGCCTTATTCGGAGGGGCTGTGACGCAGAGAAACGGTCTGGCGACGCTTGGCCTGGAGTGGGCCCGCTACTCGGTGTCGCCGTCGCTTCCGTCCATCTTCGGTGTCACACCGCTTGCGACCATCGGCTCCGAGATCTCGCCAGAGGCGTCGACAATTCGGGCTGCGAAGTCGTAGGCCGTGTTGGCCTCGATGGCGCTTCCAACCTGCAAGTTGAGCGCAATCATGCCGCTCCCGCTCGCCTCGAAGCTTTCGCAAGCGCCGTCGGAGGCGATGGTCGCGGGGTACTCGTTGTCGGGGCTTCCGGAGGTGTCGATGTCCCCGTCGCCGTCCGCCTCCCACCACATCTCAAGCACCACTTGATTCAGGTTTCCGTCGGCATCCGTGGCTTCGACCTGGAGCTGAATGGTCGGGAAATCGGTGCCGTCAAAGTCTACAATGCCACCGTTGCCAAGGGTAAAGCTTGTGATTTCGGGGTTGTTTCCCTCGCAAACTTCTGCGGTGTCATCGGTGCGCACAGGGGGCGCCTCGCTTCCGGTGTCGTCAGGGGTCGTGCAGGCCAGCAGGATCGTCCAGAGCATCAAGCCCTCCTCGTCTTCTCAAGGTATCACCGCTCGGGCCTGATCGGGGTTAGCTGGCACATGCGAGGTCAGCATGCCCCTTTCCGGCGCCCCCACCCGCTTCTATCGCTACCTTCGTGGCCAGCTTGGCTCGGTGCGCGAGGTTTACGGCCAGGGCAACAGCATTGTCCGGCGCGGTGACTTGGGTCAGAAGGAAGAGACCGTGCTGCTGCTGCACGGATTCATGCAGACCCGAGCGGTTTGGCAGGTCATGGAAGACCGCCTTCGCTACGACGGCTATGGCGTGTTCAGCTTCGACTTGGGCGGCTTGTTCTACCGCTTCAACACCAAGCCGATCCCTGAGCTGGCCGAGACCATCCACGCCAAGCTCGAGGGCATCTGTCAGCGCTACGGCTTGGAGAGCTTCCACATCGTGGGCCACAGCAAGGGCGGGCTCATCGCGCGTCACTACATCCAGAATCTGGGTGGTTCCCGTCGGGTGCGCAGCCTCACCACGCTCGGCTCTCCGCATCACGGCACGCCGACTGCGCTGCTGGGCGTTGCGCTCTTTGGTGGTGGCCTGATCTCGCGCAGCCCCTGGCAGATGCTGCCTGGCAGCAAGACCGTTCGCGCGCTGGCCGAGGACACGTTTCCTGGTCACGTGCCTTTCACCAGCATCTACAGCAAGAGTGACCTGGTCTGCCCTCACTGGAGCAGCAGGCTGAATCCCAGGGCAGGGGAGACCAGCATGCGCAACATCGAGGTCGAAGGCGTCGGGCACACCGCTCTGTGTCACGACCCCGGCGTCTACATCAAGCTGCGCGGCTGCTTGGAAGAGAGCGCGCGGGTGTGGAAGGCGCGCCGCTGAGTTTTTGGCCCCCCTTCATCACGGGGGTCAGCGGGCAGTAGCCCGACTCTCTCCGAAGTGGGCCGCCTTAGGGCGCGAACACGAAAAAGCCCCCTCCCAGGTGGGAAGAGGCTCTTTTGGTCGCAAGCAGCGGAAACCCTATGGGTTCTTGCAGCAGCGGAAGCTCATGGTGGCCTCGGCGTAGCCCTCGTCCTCGTCCACGCCGAAGGCGCAGCGGGTGCCGCGCTCGTAGTTGCCGCGCTGACCGCCCTTGACCAGCTTGCGGCTGGGCTTGGACTCCTTGGCGCTGGCGGTCCACTCGCGGAAGCCACCGCTCATGTCAAAGACGCCGTAGCCGCTCAGGCAGTTCTCGCGGTCGCCCACGCGGTAGGGCTCATCCATGGCCTCGCCACAGAATGAGCCATCGGGGGTATCGCCGTAGGAGTAGATGTAGTTCTCGGGTCCCTTGCAGGACTTCTCCCACTCATCTGCCGTGCACAGTCGCTTGCCGACTTCCTCGCAGGCCATCTGAGCGTCCTTCTGGGACACGTTGCCGACGGGCTGCTCACCCTTGCGGTTGGGGAACTCGTAGCGGTCGATGTAGTAGCTGGGGAGCTCGACCACGACGGCCAGCTTCTCAGAGGAGGAGGCCATGGAGCCGTCCTCGTGGCGCAGGCGGCCCTTGATGAAGGTGCCCGCTGGGATCCAGACCATGTCCGGCTCCGCCTCGAGCATCTTCTTGACGATGGCCTCGTCCGGGAGGGGATTGGCCCGCTGCACTTCCTTTCGCAGCAGCTCATCCTGCACCAGGGAGTCCTGCTCTGGAGGTGGGGTCTCTCTCTGCGAGAAGTACAATCCGACCAAGCCCAAGAGCGCGACACCGCCGGCGATGCCGAGCAGGATGTTGCGGTACGAGGTCTTCTTGGGTGCGTCCTGCATCTCCAAGTTGAATGCCCGCTGAATGTCGCTGACCATGTCCCGAGGGGTGGGGTAGCGGTCGTTGGGGTCCGAGGACAACGCCAGCTCGATGACGGCGTCGATGTGCTCTGGCAGATCTTCGCGCACCTGGGTGGGCGAGAGGAAGGTTCCCTGGGGGACCTGTCCGCAGAGGAGCTCGTAGAGCATCACGCCGACGCTGTAGACGTCCGCTGTGGGGGTGCCGATGCTGGTAAAGCCGGCCAGCTCAGGGGCCAGGTAGGGGCTGTCCAGATCCTCGGAGTCGTAGCGGTCGCCGACGTTTCCGGCCGCGAGCATGTCCACAACGCCAAGGTCCGTCACGCGCACGGTGCGCACCACGTTCTTGCCGCCGGGGCCGCTGCGCTGGGTGTGGATCAGCACGTTTTCGGGCTTGATGTCCCGGTGGAAGATGCCGCCGTCATGTCCGACCTGGATGGCTTCCAGCACCTTGATCAGGATCTGGCAGGCGTCCTGAAGGGTAAAGGCCTGCCCACCTGCGACGTACTCATCCATCACCTGCCGCAAGGACTGGGACTTGAAGTACTCCTGGGTCAGGTAGAAGACGCCATCGTGCTCATTGATCTCGCCGTAGCGAATCAAGGCCGGGTGGCGCACCTTCTTGGCCGTAGCAAAGGCCTCCCGGAAGTGCTCCATGGCGCCGTCGGGCGCGAGCATCTCCGGGTTGATGAACTTGATGGTCACATGGCGACCACTGGCGATGTGTCGCGCCAGATAGGTGCTGCCAAAGACACCGTTGCCCAGGTGGTTTTCGACCTCGTACTTACGCGAGACCACATCACCACGTGCAAAAGTCAGACTTGAGTCCGCCACACCATCTCCAGCTTCAGGCTGCCATTGTCCGCTTTGGACCCCAAAGGTCCAAGCGCCACGGCTCTTACGGCATTCACCGCTTCAACGCATCGCCCGTCAGGCTACCACGTTGAGCCATTCTCTGACAAAGTTGGGTCAGCGTGGCCCGAGGGGAGTGCGCTATCGGCTGCCGCGGAAGAAGCGCCAGACCTGCTGAACACGGCGCTTGAACGCCGCGAAGCTCAGGTGCTCTCCCAAGATCATGTGGCCTGCGAGCACGGCAAAAGCAGTGGCTGCCGCGGCCAGCGCCAACAGGCCCATGGTTCCTGTGGCGTAGGGCAAACCGGGTAGGCTGGTCGCGGAGCTGACCAAGAGGGCGCCGGAGACCATCAAGGCTGCGGCCGTCAGGGACAGGGAGAGTCGGAAGGAGCTGGTGCGCAGCTCTTGGCGCAGCTCTGCGCCGTCGGTGGGCACGACCTCCACGCGTACTTGGCCTCGCTCCAGGTCCAGGAGCAGCTGATTGAGCTGCGTGGGGAGCTGTCGGAAGCCACCCTGGGCCTGTACAAAGAGGCGCATGGCGTCTGCCCCCATGCGCTCCGGTGACAAGCGATCGGTCATCAGGCGACGGGCGTGGGGTCGCACGAGCTCTACGGGGTCGGTCTGGGGGACGCGGCTGCGCAGGATGCCGTCGACGATGGAGGCGGAGCGGGCGAGTAGGGCGTACTCGGGGACCAGCTTGATGTGGAAGCGGGCGGAGACCTGGATGAACTCCACCAGGCTGGCTTGGGTGCTCAGATCGGCCAGCGAGGCGCCGTGGTACTTCTGCAGCAGTCGCTCGATCTCGGCCTTGAAGGCCCGCAAATCCACGCGGCCTTGGACGCCGCCGGCGTGGTAGATGCTCAAGGCCAGGGTCTCAGCGTCCTGAAAGACCAAGGCCACCATGATCGTGACGAGGGTCTCGCGCATCTGAGCGGTCAGGCTGCCGCAGAGTCCAAAGTCCAAAAAGGCCAGGCGTCCGTCGTCCATCAGGACCAGGTTGCCGGGGTGGGGGTCCGCGTGGAAGAAGCCGTGGTCGAAGACCTGGGCGATGGTGCTCTCCACGAGCTCTTGGATGCCTGGCTCCAGACGGGGGTCATCGTCGGGCACTTGTGAGAGCGGGGTGCCGTGTACCCGCTCCATGACCAGTAGCCGGGGTGTGGTGAAGCGCCGGTAGATGCGCGGCACCATGACCTGAGGCTCCTCAATGAAGCACTCCCGGAAGCGCTCGGCGTTCCTGGCCTCGCATGCGAAGTCGAGTTCTTCGGCGATGGCCGCATCGAACTCTTTGACGATGGCGGTGGGGGTGTAAACCCCAGGCAGATCCAGCCGCCCTTCTACGAGCGAGGCCAGGCTGTGCAGGATGTGTAGGTCCGAGCGGATGACCTTCTGGATGCCGGGCCGCTGAACCTTCAGGGCCACCTCGCGTCCATCCTTGAGGGTCGCCAGGTGCACCTGGGCGATAGATGCGCTGGCGACGGGCGCCTCTTGGACCTGGGCGAAGACCTCTTCCAGGGGCGCGTCCAGCTCCGTCTCGATGACAAGCTTGGCCTGCTCCCAAGAGACGGGGGGCACCGTGTCTTGAAGCTTTGAGAGCTCGGTGATCATGCTCTGGGGCACGATGTCCGGACGCACGCTGAGCACCTGACCCAGCTTGACGAAGGTGGGGCCAAGCTCCACCAAGACCCGGCGCAGGCGCACGGCTTGGGAGGAGCCGTCTTGCTCGGTCTTGCTCTTCGCAGCGTAGGGCGACAGTCCCGAGGCCTGAAGCAGGCTCCCGAATCCATGGCTGGCCAGCACCGTTGCGATGGTGCGGACCCGCCCCAGGTCTCTCACGTCAATGTGGGCCATGGGGCGGAGTATTGCGCAAGTCAGGCTCCGGCCACGCTGGGAGTAAGTGGAAGCAAGGTCACTGGGCGCGCAAGGCGCTATCCTTGGCCGGAACCCATTGGATGTCCCTGATGCTCTTGCTTGCCCTGTTTCAGCCCGCCGCCGCCCAGACCCTCTACATTCAAGAGACCCTCAGAGGCGGCATTGCTGCGGACACCAGCGGTGTTTCCATCACCTACTCGGGCGATGCGACGACGTGGAGCTCCGGGGACAACCTGGAGCTTCAGATCCCAACGAGCGCGACGGTGACCGAGGTCTACGCCGTGCTGACGGCCAAGAGCAGTGGATTCTACACCGCAGGTGGAGACCCGGCTTCGAAGGCGCGAATCAACGGGGTGACCCTCTCGAGCGCGACGGTCTTGGACAACAGCGACAGCTTGTTCTACGTCTACGAGTTGGACGCCGCCACCTTCGGGCTCACAGCGAGCGGCAGCTACACCTACGAGGAGAACGCAGCGACGGACTACGGCAGTCGGGGCGGCTACGGCATCGGGGGCCTGACCCTGGTGGTGCTCTACGAAGACAGCACCCTCTATGGCCAACGGCACGTGGTCTTTGGCACCGAGCGTCAGAACGGCAATACGAGCGGGGGGCACTCTTGGACGGTCAGCAGTCTGCCCAGCTCCAACACTGGCGGCACGGTCACCTACAGCCAAACGCTGGGGTGGGAGTGCAACACGGAGCAGGACGGCACCCTCTCTCTGGATGGCACCGCGATGACCTCGTATGCGGGGGGCAATGACGACGGGTCGGCCCTGGGAAGCAGCTGCGTGAACTGGAACTCCTTGATCACCGGGGGCGACTTTGGCGTCGACGACACCGACACCTTGGTGGGCGTAGATGGGGATGAGCCGGCCAGCGAGCCCAGCTCGGGAAGCTCCAGTGATGGGCGCCTGTCCGATGAGCTCTGGGCCACGGCCTACGACGAGTCGGGCGATCTGACCGTCAACTACAAGAAGAGCGATGGGGACGGCTACACCAGCGCCTTTGTGTTCTCCATCGACATCGACACGGACGGCGATGGCACCGTGGACGCCAGCGACAGCGACATTGATGGAGACGGTCTGCTCAACAGCTCGGAGGAGACTCTGGGGAGCGATGTCTACGAGACCGATTCGGACGGCGACGGGCTGGATGACGGCGACGAGGTGAACACCCACGGCTCAGATCCCACCTTGGCCGACACGGACGGCGACAACCTGAGCGACGGGGACGAGGTCAACACCACAGGGACCGACCCCACGCTGGCGGACACCGACGGGGACGGTCTGGATGACGACGTTGAGCTGGACACCACCAACACGGACCCCTTGCTCGCGGACTCCGATGGGGACAGCTTGAGCGATGGGGATGAGGTGAACACCCACGGCTCGGACCCGAACCTGAAGGACACGGACGGGGATGGCCTGGAAGACGGCACCGAGGTCAACACCCATGGCTCTGATCCCACCCTGAAGGACACGGACGGAGACCTGTGTGAGGACGGTGATGAGGTCAGCGCAGGAACGGACCCCACCCTTGCCGACACCGACGGCGATGGTGTGGATGACTGCACCGAGAGCAGCGACGGCACGGACCCGCTGACCGCTGACTCCGATGGGGACGGCGTGGACGATGGGGATGAGAAGGAGGCTGGATCTGACCCCTTGAACACCGACTCCGATGGCGATGGGCTGGACGACGGGGAGGAGGACGCCCTTGGCACCGACCCGCTAAACGAGGACAGTGACGGCGATGGACTCAGCGATGGGACCGAAGTCAACGATTTGGACACCGACCCCTTGGAGGAGGACAGCGACGGGGACGGACTGGACGATCTGGTGGAGACCCAGGACACCCTGACCGACCCGAACGTGGCCGACAGCGATGAAGACGGCCTGGACGACGGTGAGGAGGTCAACGACTACGGAACGGACCCCCTGAACGAGGACAGCGACGAGGATGGTCTTCTGGACGGGCGCGAGGTGAATGAGACCGGCAGCGATCCCCTCAACGCCGACAGTGACGGCGGTGGCATCAGCGATGGCAACGAGGTGGACGTAGACGGCACGGACCCCAACGACCCCAGCGATGACTTGGCTGACCGGGATGGGGACGGCCTCTCGGACTGGGCCGAGGAAAACGTCTTTGGCACCGACCCCGATGACGCGGACTCCGACGCCGACGGGGTTCAGGACGGTCAGGAGGTCAGCGATGAGACCGATCCCCTGGACGCAGACTCCGACGACGATGGCTTGGACGATGGTGAGGAGAAGGAGTTCGGCACGGACCCCATGGACGAGGACAGCGATGACGACGGCCTGATGGACGGAACCGAGCTGGATCAGGGCAGCGATCCCCTGGACCCCGACTCCGATGACGACGGCCTGAACGATGGAGAAGAGGACGCCCTAAACACGGACCCGAACAAGCCCGACAGCGATGACGACGGCTTGGGGGACTTTGAAGAGGCCAAGGGAGGCACCGACCCCTTGAATCCCGACACGGATGACGACGGGCTCCAGGACGGGGAGGAAGTGGAGATCGGTACGGACCCAACCAAGGCGGACACCGACGATGGTGGGGTGCCCGATGGGGAAGAGCTCGAGCGAGGCACGGACCCACTGGACGGTGGAGACGACATCCGCATTCTCGCCGGTGGCGGTGGCTTGGCTTGTGCCACAGGTCCTGGCGGTTCCGGCGCGCTCTGGTTGGCCCTGTTGGGCTTGGTCTTCGGGCTGCGGCGCCGTCGGGAGGGCTGATGGCCAAGCAGGAGTGGCCCGAGAACAGCGGCAGCTTCGCCCCGGACTCCGGGGAGTTCTCCGCTCCCATCGAGAGCCGATACACCCGTGAACGCCTGATCGGGCGCGGCGGCATGGGCGAGGTGTGGCAGGCCCGGGACCGGGTGCTCCGCCGCTTGGTGGCGCTCAAGGTCGGGCGGCCTGAGTTGAGTGAGAGCGACGCTCTGCGCTTGGTGCGAGAGGCCCGCATCACGGCCAGCTTGGACCACCCGGGCATCGTTCCAGTCTTTGACGCCGGCGAGGACATTGAGGGCCAGCCCTTCTACACAATGCGCGTGGTCGCAGGCCAGGGCCTGGATGAGGCCATGGCACAAGCCAAGGACCCTCCGGCGCGAAAGGCACTGCTCTCGGCGCTGCTGCGTTCCTGCGAGGCCTTGGCGTTCGCGCACCAAGCAGGCGTGGTCCACCGAGACCTCAAGCCTGCCAACATCCGCGTGGGGGTCTTTGGCGAGGTGCAAGTGATGGACTGGGGGCTGGCTTGGGCTCCCAATGAGGATCCCGACTGGGCGGAGGTGCTCTCCAAAGCCGGCACCCGCACCCAGGCTGGGTTGATCTTGGGCACGCCGGCCTACATGGCCCCGGAGCAGGCCCGGTGTGAGACCGCCACCCCAGCCTCAGATGTGTGGAGCTTGGGCCTTGTGCTGCGCGAGATCCTCAGTGGGGAGAAGGCCTACCCGGGGCCGAGCGTGGATCAACAGCTCGCCCAGCTCTTGGCGGGTCCGCCCAAGGAACTCAGCCCGGAGCACGCGGATCCCGAGCTGCGCGCCATCCTGGCCAAGGCCCTGCAAGTGGACGCCGGGCAGCGCTACCGCGACGCCGGGGAGATGGCTGAGGATCTGCGCGCCTACCTGATGGGCGACCGGGTCTCTGCCCACCGCTATTCGGTCAAAGATGAGCTGGCCCGGATGCTGGAGCGTTGGCGCTGGCCGGCTGGCGCGCTCTTGGCCGGGGTCATTGGCCTGGGCGTTGCCGGCGCGGTGGGGCTGTTTCAAGCCAGGGCAGAGGGAGCCCGCCTGGAGGCCGTCCAGGAAGAGCTCTCTCTGGCGCTGGAGAAGGCCGACCACAACCTCTCACAGGCGCTGGTCTCTCAGGCAGCCTCGGCGGTGGACCGGGGCAACTGGGGAGTGGCCGAGGTCCTGGCCGCCCAAGCGCTGACCCTGGAGGAGCAAGCCAGCGCGCGTGGGGTCCTTGCGGGCGCTAGAAACGCCCAGAGGCCCCACTTGTTGCGCAGCCAGGCGCTGCCGGCCTGCGATGTCGGGCTTCTGGCTGCGGACGTGTTGGTCTGCTCAGCGGACGGACGGGTGGAAGCCTATGACCCCCAGGACATGTCTTCCCTTTGGCGCTCGCAGATTCCGACGGTGGATCTGCAGCTGTCGGAGAACGGGGAGCGGCTGTTTGTGTTCATGAAGGACCGGCAGCAGCTGAGGCTGGACGCGCGCACAGGGGCCGTTGTGACCGGAGCCCGCACCGTCTGGTTCAAGGCCCGCTGGGGCTTCAGCGCAGACCCCGAGAAGGTCGTCAGCCAGTGGAATGGCTCGGGGCGCGCCTTCGTGATGCTGGACGAGGACGGGGCGCACGACACCGAGCCCCTCTGTGAGTACCGTCTGCAAGCGGCGGCCCTGCTCGCCGGGGACCGTGCGGTCATCAGCTGTGGCTCTGGGCACCTGTCCTGGCTGGAGGACGGAGGCTTTGGGGAGGGGGAGCGGCGGGACATGGAGGTCGAGGCTCTGGTCGCCTTCCCGTGGCGTTTGGTGCCCAATGCGGATGCCAGCCAACTGGTTCTTGGTGGCATGCACGGAGAGGTGCACGTGGTCTCTGCCACGGACGGCCGTACGATCTGGTTCGAAGACTTCGGCGATGAGTTCATCGGAAAGCTGCGCTTCTCGCCCGATGGGCGTTGGCTGGCGGTGGACAGCCAGGGGGATGGGGCCTGGGTGGTCGACCTGGCCTCGGGCGCGAAACACCAGCTTCCCCGGGATGCCCGCGACATGGCCTTCTCGAAGCAAGGGGAGCTCGTGGTTCTGGGCCAAGAGGGTTTGGAGACCTGGAGCTTGCCCCTTGGAGCACCGGCCTACAAGATTCCTGGAGGCGTGGTGAGCTTGGACTGGACCGAGGCCGGCTTGGCGATGATGTCCGGGAACCAGGCAGCTTGGGCACCCGGCACGGGCGCATCCCTCATCCGCACACCAGAGGGCGCGATCGGCAACAAGGCGGTGCTTGCCATGCCGGGGGGCGGATTCCTCTGGGGAGACCTACGCAAGCTGCGCCGCTGGACACCTGGTGAGGAGCCAGAGGTGGCCATTGAGCAGTCGGTGCGCCGCTTGCACCGGCTCACGAATGGCCGGGTCTTTGTCACGGCGGTGAACAACACAAGGGTCTTGGATGCGGATCTGAGACCGGTGCCCGGGAGTCTGCTGGTCGGCTTTGAAGGGGCGGAGTCCTCCGTCACCCCGGAGGGGGACTTTGTCGTGGTGTTGGCCCGAGGCGGTCGCATGCTGCGTTTGGAGAGCGAGGGGCTGAACTACCTGGAGCTCGGTGAGTACCCGGAAGTACAGAGCGTCGCGCTCCATCACAGCGGCTGGCCCGTCTATTTGGGTGCCGATCGAGGGGTCTCCGTTTTGACCGAAGAGGGAGCACGCACGCCGCTGCTGGAGACCGAGAGTCAGGTGACGGAGTTGGCTGTCTCCCCAGATGGACGCCTGCTCGCCATTGCGGGTTCAGACCGAGTCATTCGAATGGTCGAGATCGAGAGCGGGGCGGTCTTGGGCTTGCTCCGAGGCCACACGCGCCCGATCGCCGCGCTGCGGTTCTCCGTGGACGGCAGTCAGTTGGCGAGCGGAGCCTGGGACGACCGGGTGTTGATCTGGGACATGGCGGCTCTGGAGGTGGACGCCCAGCTCGCCTTGGATCAGGCCCAAGTGCGCTGGGGGCTGACCCCTGAGAGTGCCCTAGACTGAGGAGCCGAGCACCCCTCACGGATCCCGCAATAGGAAGTACGTGTGATCCGCTGTGGGAGCCGATGCCCTACTTGCACAGCATCACTGGAGCAGAGCATGCACGCCTCCGTCACCTTAAAAACCCCCGATGGCCAAGAGCACTTGCTGGGCCACGGCGACTTTGTGGGCCGGGTCTGGTCTGCCGCCTTGTGCATCGACGATGCGCGGATCTCAGAGGCCCACGCGATGGTGAGCCTGCGCGGCGACACCCTCCAGCTCTTGGCGTTGCGAGGCCTGTTCGCCGTTGGGGGACAAGTGCAGCGCTCCGTGGCCCTGGAAGCTGGACTCCGAATCTCATTGGCCCAAGGGCTGGATTTGGAGGTGGTCGCTGTCGAGCTTCCCGACCGAGTCTTGGCTCTGACCGGTCCTGGAATGAGTCCGCAGCCTCTGGCCGGGACCTGTTCTCTGGTGATGCGGCCCTCTCCACGGCTGCGTCCTGGCGCGCGTGATGGAGCACAAGCCGTCTTCCACATGGGACCCAATGGCTGGCGCGTACGAGGGCAGGATGGCCAGACCCAGGATCTTCAAGCCGGATGGCGGGATGAGGGGGCTGGCTTTGAAGTCCGGTGGCAGGTCTTGGAGGGGCCGGGACAGGCCACACAGGTTCGCCAAGGGGTCTCGCCGCCGATGAAGGTCGAGGCCCGCTATGACAGCGTGTTGATCCACCGGCAGGGCTTTCCTACCTTTCGCGTCACGGGCCTCTCCGCCCGCATCATCTCCGAGCTGGCCTTGGTGGGCGGTCCCTTGCACTGGGAGCCTCTTGCCCGAGAGCTGTGGACCGACGGAAGCGACCCACACTTTTTGCGCCGTCGCCTGGACGCCGTGCTCGGTCGCCTTCGCCGAAAGCTGAGCGATGCCAAACTGCCCTTGGAGCTCGTTCGTAGCGACGGCGCTGGGTTCTTCGAGTTGGTGCTGCGGCCGGAGGATGAGCTGGTGACCGAAGCTTGACCAAGGCGGTGTGCTCGCCCGTGGCAGGCTCTCAGTCTTGCCTGGAGCGGCCATGCGTCAGCGGATGTTTCGAGGAACCTTGCTCATGAGCGTGCTCTTTGTTGGAGCGTGCAAGGGAGATGGCGTGGATCTGGGCAGTGGCTCTGAGTTTGAAGGCTCCTGGGAGGGGCTCATCAACGGCCACGCCAACTTTGATGAGGACTGGGAAGAGGACCCTTACTGCACCGGCGATGCCAGCGCAGAAGTGGACGCCGCGGGCCTTCTGAACGGCACAGGTCTGTGCACCATCACTTATGGCCCTGCTGTGGATGAGACCTTCGAGGTCACGCTGATGGGCTCGATCGACGAGGAAGGGTTCGCGAGCATCTACGCCAGCTTTGAGTACCCAGATGACATCCGCGACTTTGAGGACGCCACGCTTGAGGGCAGCAGCCGCGCGACCATCGATGCCGAGGGCGAGAGCAACTACACCTCAGACCAGCTGCCCGGGCAAGACACGGAGGCCTTTGTGCATCTGAGTCTGCTGCGCTGAGGCGGAGTCTCCTAAGGCTGTCTTTTCGCAGACAAGCGAGGCCGCAGTCCGCAGCGAGACCAGAAGCGGCAGCTTTTGTCGGCTGCCGCCGTCCTCCCTTTAGAGCCGGGGGTCTGGGGGGGGCTGCCTCCAGAGAGAGACTGAGTCCCGTAAGGCTGCCTCTTCGCAGGTGAGCGAGGACGCAGTCCGCAGCGAGACCAGAAGATGCAGCTTTTGTCGGCTGCTGGCAGCCGGCAAAAGGACTCACCCGCTGCCCCCAGAGAGAGACTGAGTCCCGTAAGGCTGCCTCTTCGCAGCCAAGCGAGGACGCAGTCCGTGGCGCGGCAAGAAGATGCAGCTGTTGTCGGCTGCTGGCAGCCGACAACAGGACTCAATAGGCGCGGGCGAAGATCGCCAAGTGCGTCGCAGGCTTGCCCGAGTAGAAGCAAACAGCCCCCTCTGGCAGCTCCTGCTCCCCGATGGGGTAGCAGCGGATGGTCGCCTTCGTCTCGGTCTTGATCTGGTCCTCTGCCGCCTCATCGGCATGCCAGAAGACCTTGTACCAGCCGCCCTTTTCCTTGAGCTGGGTCTTGAACTCAGCGTAGGTGTCGACCTGGTGGGTGCGGGAGTCGCGCAGCTCGGTGGCCTTGGCCAGCAGCTCAGCTTGCATGTCATCCAGGATGCCGCGAACGGTCTCGGCTGCGCCTTCCAGAGGAATGCCGAACTTGTCGCCGCCGGTGCGCTTCTTGGAGAAGGCGGAGCCGCCCTTGACGTCGCGTGGGCCCACTTCCATGCGCAGGCAAACGCCCTTGCGCTCCCACTCCCAGTACTTGGCGCCAGGCTTGATGCTGTCGCGGTCGTCGACCTTGACGCGGATGCCGGCCGCCTTGAGCTGCTCGTTCATCTTGTCGGCGAATTCAATGACCACTTCCTTCTCGTGGTCCTTGCGCCAGATTGGGATGATGACCACTTGCACAGGCGCCATGGTGGGAGGCAGAACCAAGCCCACGTCGTCGCTGTGGGTCATGATGACCGCGCCGACCAGGCGGGTGCTGACCCCCCAAGAGGTGGCCCAGACCAGCTCGCGCTTGCCTTCCTTGGACTGGAAGGTCACGTCGAAGGCCTTGGCGAAGTTCTGCCCCAAGAAGTGGCTGGTGCCGGACTGCAAGGCCCAGCCGTTCTGCATCATCGCCTCGATGGTGTAGGTCTCCACCGCGCCAGCGAAGCGCTCGCCAGCGGACTTGAGTCCAGGCACCACAGGGATGGCCAGGAAGTCGCGGGCAAAGTCCGTGTAGACGTGCAGCATGCGCTCGGCCTCTTCCACGGCCTCGTCCTTGTAGGCGTGGGCGGTGTGGCCCTCCTGCCAGAGGAACTCAGTGGTACGCAGGAAGGGGCGGGTCTTGAGCTCCCAACGGACCACGTTGGCCCACTGGTTGATCAGCAAGGGCAGATCGCGGTGGGAGTCGATCCACTTGCCGTACATGTGCCAGATGATGGTCTCGGACGTAGGCCGAACGATCAGGGGCTCTTCCAGCTTGGCGTGGGGGTCTACCTCCACGCTCACCTTGCCGTTCTCATCCGTGGTCGAGCGAAGGCGGTGGTGGGTGATGACCGCACATTCCTTGGCGAAGCCTTCGACGTGCTCGGCCTCCTTGCTCAGGAAGCTCATGGGGATGAACATCGGGAAGTAGGCGTTGACGTGGCCGGTCTCCTTGAAGCGGCGATCCAGATCGCACTTCATGGCATCCCAGAGGGCGAAGCCGTGGGGGCGCAAGACCATGCAGCCCTTCACTGGGCTGTAGTCCGCCAGCTTTCCTTCCCGGATCACGTCCAGGTACCACTGGCTGTAGTCGTCTTCGCGCAGCTTGATTCCGGAGTCTTTGGCCATGGTGTCCTCGCGAGCGGGTGACTTGAGGGGCCGCGTCTAACCGGCCTGTGAATTTCGGGAGAGGGGACTTTGCGCAATCGACGCAGGATCCGTCCTCACCCCCTCGTTAGCTGCGGCCCAACACGAGGAGACATCTCTTGTCCACCAACGCATCGCCCATCCAGCAGCTCGCCGTGAACACCATCAAGGGCTTGGCCATGGACGCGGTCCAAAAGGCCAACTCCGGGCACCCCGGAATGCCCATGGGCATGGCCGATGTCTCTACTGTTCTCTTCTCCCAGTTCATGAAGTACGACCCGAACGACCCCACCTGGCCGGACCGGGACCGTTTCGTGCTCAGCGCTGGTCATGGCTCGATGCTGCTCTACGCGCTGCTGCATCTGACCGGCGTGAAGGACCCCGACGAGGGGACCGCTGCTGTGACCTTGGACGACATCAAGGACTTCCGTCAGTGGGGCTCCAACACACCGGGCCATCCCGAGTACGGACACACCTGGGGTGTGGAGACCACCACCGGTCCCTTGGGACAGGGCATCTCCATGGCTGTGGGCATGGCCCTGGCCGAGGTCGTGATGGCCAACAAGTTTGGTGCTGATCTCTGTGACCACCACACCTTCTGCATCGCTGGCGACGGCGACCTGATGGAAGGTGTGACCCACGAGGCCGTCTCCCTGGCCGGCACGCTGAAGCTGGGCAAGCTGGTCGTGCTCTACGACGACAACAACATCACCATCGATGGGGCCACCCACCTCTCCTTCACCGACGACACCCCAGCGCGCTTCCGGGCCATGGGTTGGCACGTCGTGCCCGATGTGGATGGCCACGACCACGCCGCCATCGCGGCTGCCATCGAAGAGGCCAAGGCCTCGGACTTGCCCAGCATCATCTGCTGCAAGACCGTGATCGGACAGGGCTCCCCCAACAAGCAGGGCAAGAGCGCCAGCCACGGTGCGCCCCTGGGCACCGAGGAGATCCGCATCACCAAGGAAGGCCTGGGCATGGACCCGGACAAGAGCTTCGTGGTGCCCGAGGAGGTCGTGACCTTCTTCCGCGCGCAGGACGCCGAGCGCGCCGCTGCCCACGGTGCTTGGGCCGAGCGCTTGCGCAACAGCCCCCAGGGCCAAGAGTGGTTGAGCTGGCACATGCCACCAACCCTGGCCGATGTGCAGTGGCCCACCTTCGAGGCCGGCAAGGGTTTGGCGACCCGCAAGTCCTCTCACGCCGTGCTCAACGCCATCGCCGCTGCCATGCCCAACGTCATCGGCGGCAGCGCCGACCTGGCGGGCTCCAACGGCACCATGCTCAAGGGCGAGGGCGCTTTCTCCGCAGAGAACCGCGATGGCCGCAACCTCTACTTCGGTGTGCGTGAGCACGGCATGGCCGCCATCTGCAACGGCATGGCCCTGCACGGTGGTCTGCGTCCCTACTGCGCGACCTTCTTGGTCTTCCACGACTACCACCGGCCCAGCGTGCGCCTGAGCGGCCTGATGAACCAGCCCGTGCTCTACATCTACACCCATGACAGCATCTACTTGGGTGAAGACGGTCCCACGCACCAGCCTGTCGAGCAGCTCATGGCCATGCGCTTGATCCCAAACAACCGGGTCATCCGCCCAGCCGACGCCAACGAGACCGTGGAGGCTTGGAAGGCAGCCATGGATCACTTGGACGGCCCCACCTGCTTGGTCTTCACCCGTCAGGGCCTGCCCACCTTGGACCAGGATGTCTATGGAAGCGCTGAGGGCCTGCATCAAGGCGCCTACGTGCTCGCAGAGGCCGATGGCGAGCACCACTTCACCTTGATTGCCACCGGCAGCGAGGTCGAGCTGGCCTTGCGCGCCCGTGAGAGCCTGCAAGGCGATGGCTTTGGTACCCGCGTGGTCTCCATGCCCTGCATGGAGCTCTTCGAAGAGCAGGACGAGCTGACCCAGTACAGCGTGCTCGGCGATGCACCCCGCATCGCGATTGAGGCCGGCCGCACCCTGGGCTGGGAGCGCTACGCCGAGGCCGTCGTGGGCCACGACGACTTTGGTGCCTCCGCTCCCGCAGAAGTGCTGATGCAGGAGCTGGACTTCACGGTCGAGCGCATTCGGGCGGCGGCGGCGTTGTTGATGGAGTGAGCGAAGCGCGGACGCATTCCTGAGGGCCACCCGGCCTATTGGGCTGTGCCCTCACACCTCCCCTCAAAGATCTGTATCCAGTGTGGGCGCCCCTTCCTTTGGCGAAAGAAGTGGGCGCTCAGCTGGGAGCAGGTGAAGTACTGCAGCGCAGGTTGTCGCAAGAAGGGGCCCCAAGATCCTGCCCGGATCCAAGCCCTCCTGATGCTCTTGCGTGGCTCCCCAAAGGGCGTCCTTCGCTTGGACTCCGCCACCGAGGCCACGCTGTCTTGTGAGCGAGAGGTCTTGCGCGCCTGCGCGCGCCACTTGGTCGAGGATGGGCAGGCGAAGCTGTATTCAAAGGGGCGGCAGGTGGCGGCCTCTGGGGCGAGGGGGAACTTGGAGTTGCGACGCCGTTGACGGCGCTCACTCGACTGCAGGACACAAGCTCACTCGCAGGGCCAGGGGCCCAGTGAGATCGCGTTGTTGTCCTCGTCACACTCGGCGAAGTCGCCGCCGGGGTCTACCTCGACCCACAGCTCGGAATCGCCCCATTCCGCTCGGGTGAACTGCTCTACAGCGAGCCATGTCGCGTCACCGGTGGCCACGTCGATGGACTGCTCGCGGAGCTCAGCTGGCGCGCCGTTGCGGGTGACCATGAAGCTGACGCGGAGCTTGCTGGCGTCTACCGTGCCGTAGTTCTCGATGGGAACGAGCACGCTCACCAGGTCGTCCGGGCAGGCGGAGAGGCAGAACTCGGGCGCAGCTGGGGCCAGGTCCGGCAGCCAGTGGCCCGGACCGAGCTCGGTACCCCCGGCGCGGAAGCTGTTCCAGCTCGCCCAGTTGGGGCGCTGCGTGGTGGGGATGCTGCCATCGTTGTTCACGTTGGTGATGTGGTAGGCGAACTGATTCCAGATGGGCCGCGCCGGGGCCCAGGAGCTGTTGGCATCGCCGATGACCGTGATCCCGGTCCAGCCCGCCTTGGAGTAGTTGTTGCTGGCCACGATGATCTCGGTGGAGCCATCGTTGTCTACGTCAGCGATGAGGGGGTACTCAAAGAGGGTACCGCTGGCGTGTCCCTCCTGCTCCATGAGCACATCACCTGTGGCGCCGTCGAAGACCCAGAGGGTGTACTCGTCGGCGTAGACCACCTCGCTGGCGCCGTCCCCCTCAAAGTCAAACACGCTGCTTCCGGTGATGGAGCTGCTGTAGTCGGAGACTGGGTTGGACCAGAGCACCGCGCCGTCGGTGTCGAAGAGTGAGTAGAAGGCCTTGCCGGCCACGCCGACCTCGGGGGCGCCATCACCGTCAAAGTCCGCCACGGTAGGTGCGCCGCCGCTTCCACCGCCGGGCAGCGCCGTCTCCCAAACCAGGGAGCCGTCGTTGGCGATGAGGCGCACAGAGCCGCCGGAGGTGCTGACGACGTCAGGCAGACCATCGGCGTCGAAGTCGCCTACTGCGGGAATGCCGTCCACCAAGGCGGAGGCCCAGATCTCGGTGCCGTCCATCTCATACACAGCGTTGCCAGCCACAACTTCCAGGACACCGTCGCCGTCCATGTCCACAGCGAAGCTCATGTAGCGGCCGCCAACACCGCTGGCGCCTAGGCCGAGCAGCGCGCCGGTGTGGTCAAAGATCTGGCGGCCGAAGATCACCTCGGCGAGGCCGTCCCCGTCCATGTCAGCGATGGATGGGGCGCCATAGGCATAGAGCTCGGTGCCGGCAGCCCACTTCAGCCGCGGCACGCCCGCGACCAGCTCCAGGCAGACCACGGCGGAGGTGGTGCCTGCCACGCAGATCTCGGGCACGCCATCGCCATCCAGATCGCCGATGGCCGGGCTGCTGCTGCTGTAGATGCCTTGGCCGTCCACTTGGTCCACGGCCCAGAGGTATTCGCCGCCGTCCCCGCTGATTGCGTTGAGCACGCCACCGGCGCCATAGGCGCTGCCAGAGAAGGTGGTGTAGACGATGTCGGGCACGTCGTCTTCGTTGATGCTTCCGTCGCCGTTGTCATCGCTGAGGTTGGCGATGGCGGGGGTGGACATGATCTGGGTGAAGGCCGGGAACGCGGGGTTCTCGGGTTGCTGCCACTCCAGGACCGGATCAAAGGTGCCGACGACGGCATCCCCCACACATTCGTCGTGGGGGTCCACCGCGTAGGGGGTGCCCTCAAGCTCTGGGCAGGCCTCGCCAGCGGAGGCATCAGCGCTGGGAGTCAGCTCGTAGTCGTTGCACGCGAGCAGAAAGAGCAGCGTCGTATGAATGGCGGGCAAGAGGACTCCGGATGTGTCTCCGGGTCATGGTCGCTTCTTCCTGTGATTCGCGCAAGCGGGGAGGGCAGTGCGGCGTGTGCTGCCGCGTTTCACGACTGCTGCGGCGTTGTGGATGGAAAGTACAAATGCGCGGGGGGGAGTTTGCACTCGGGCTGCAGGCTAAGAGCAGCAAGATCATTCGGTCCGCTCCAGAGCGGCCTGGTCTCGAGTCAGCTTGTCGTCAACGACCTGACTCCAGTGAGCCCCACGCGCCTGGGCCGCTTGCCTCTCCGCCTCGTAGGGGCTGGGGGCACCGTGTAGCGTCTGCAGGTAATCGACGTACGCGAAGGATTCCGCGTCCATGTATGTCCCGCACAGTGCCCGGGGGACCCAACTTTCAGGCACCTGAAAATCCCTGTCTCCGTGGCCGTATACACCGGGGGCCCAGCGCTCCCAAACGCCGACGACATGCTGGATCTCCTTGTCTTGGTTCACCTTTGCCTCGACGCAGATTGGCCCCTTGGGGAGAAGGTCTTTCGGCTTGAAGAGCTGGTAGGGGTAGAGGGGAGCGTTCGAGCCCTCGATGGCCACCAGTTCCGGGTGGACGTAGGCCCAGGCGTGAGTGGGCTCTGGCTGACAAGCCAGGAGTAGGAGCATCACTTGCTCACCATGAAGGCGGAGAGCGCCAATTCACTCTCCCGTGTGGATGCAGAGAGGATTCGGTCCGCGGCTTCGGCTCCATCCAGCCCATGGGTCTCATAGAGGACCTCCCAGCCTTGACTCCGCCAGTCAGCAATGGTCATGCCTGGAAATGCGCTCATGAGCTGCCCCTGCAGGACTGGACTGTCCATCACCCAAGCCTGCCAGGGCATTGTATCTCCGCTACTTTCCAGTTCTCCGACTTTCACGCTCCGAATGGCGCTCAGGTCCACAACCAGAACAGGGCTTTCCGAGGTCTCGGAGCCCAACATTTCGAGCGCCCAAGCCGCTACTTGGCTGGGCGGGACCGAGCTGGCTGCCCTCCAGTCTGTCACGAGCATTCCCAGCAGACGGCTAAGTTCAACATCTTGCTCCGGGCCTAATTCCACACGCTGAAAGCCCTCTAGTTGTGTGGCTGATTGGCGCGCTTCGCTGCATGAAACGTCAAGCTCGGAGCCCAACAGGTCCAGCCCTTGTAGCTTGCTCAAGCCAGCACTTGCATCGCGTGCGCCCGCCAAGGCCTTGTCCAGAGCTTGACCCGCATAGATGGCCGTCTTTGCGGCGTCTACTGCAACTCCAGGAACGCCAGCTGCCTTTACGGCAGTTGAGGCGCCCTGAATGAGGCTGCTCCAGGACTTGGAGTTGTTGAGATGGATGCTGAGGTCAGGGCCAGCTTGCGCCGCTTCCTGTGTCCAAGCACCTGGCTCAAGTAGGACACGGGTCGCTGTGGATAGGCCCTTGCTGAAGACCTGTTGGGCGTCGGCGATTCCGTCCCGCAGCATCGACACCAACTCCTGATGGTCGGTCCCCGGCGCGCTGACACCCTCAAACATGTTGTCTTGTGCCTGTGCGTTCGAGCCAAGAACCTTCTCGTTCAGGCTGCTCTCCGTCGGCGCTGTCTTCTCCGTGCTGCTCTTTTCGACCTTCGACTTGCTGGCCATGACCCTCTCCAATTGAAGGTCGAGCTTCCCAAGCTGCTCGGCAGCAGTTCAAACACTCTGGACTGAAATGTCCAAAACCTCAGCTTAGAGCGGCGATGTGCTGTGAGGCGGTCACTTGCGCGAAGCACAACCCAAACCCCCAGGGTCACTCATAGTACGCCAACTCCCACCTCTTCCCATCCACCTCAAACACCACCAAGCCCAGCCCCACAGCAAAGACCTGCTCTCCCTCCAGCGGGCTGCCACTCGTCTCCAGCGTCGCCGCTACGGGAAAGGTGCCGTACCAAGCGGTGGCCTCGCCGATGTCCAGGATCTCACTGGCCTCGTTCTCGGAGACCCAGCCCTTCTCGGGTCGGGTAGGGAGCAAAGTTTGCTCGTTCAAAACCAACCCCGCGTCGCTCTCAATGCTCCAGACCGCCCACTCAGAGGCATCGGCCCAGCGAGGTCCGACTTTCAGGGTCCACTGCTCGGCCTCGGCCAGCAACCAGAGGGTGGGACCGTCGGGTTCATCTGCGGGAATGAAGGTGGAGAACTGGCCTTCCACGGGCAAGTAGTCCGTGGCCCACTCACCGCTACCTTCGATGGGATCCGGCTCCCCACAAGCTAGGAGAGGGGAGAGCGCCCAAATGAGCGCTACCACTGCACCCACTCCGGGATGTGGTTGCCCTGTGCAGGGTCTTGGCCTGGCAGCCAGAAGGCCGGCTTGCTGGGGTCCTTGTTCTGGCGGGCCTCTTCGGGGTCAAAGGCGCTCACCCAGACCTGTGGGATGTCCACGCTCACGTCCCCATAGGCGCGCTTGGAGCTGAAGGTGAGCCACAGGATGTCGTCGTCGGGCAGAGGGCCCCAGCGGGACCAGGAGTTGGTCAGCTCGCCGACCTGGTTGGCGGCGTCCAGACGGATGGCGTCGTGCTTGCCCTTGGAGTCGATGACCCAGAGCTCGGCGTCCGGGTCGTCGTAGGCATCCCCGGTGCTGATGTTGAAGGCGATCCAGTCACCGTCTGGCGAATAGCTGGGGTAGTAGGCCTTGTATCCATCAGGTGGCGTGAAGATGACCTTTGGGTTGTCGAAGATGCCGTCGCCCAGATGACGGATGGTGGCCAACTCGCTGCTGCCGGAGAAGGTCCAGTCGTTGTCGTGGCCGCCGGTCAAGATCACAGCGACAAACTCACCGTCTGGGGACCAGTCTGGGTGGGTGACGGACTGGTCCATGGGTACCTCGTGAAGCAGCTCCCCCTTGGCGTTGAGCAGCATCAAGGCGCCGGCGTAGGTGCCCAAGAGGCGCCCGCCGTCCGGACTCCAGGTCTTGAAGTTTGCGATGACAGACTCGCTGCCTTCCCGGTCCTCGAGTGTCTGGGCGTCCTTGACCCCCAAGGCGCCGTTCCCGCCGTCCCAAGTAAAGGCGATGTCTCCCTTGCTGGAGACCACATGGCAGCCCACACAGCGCCCTGTGCTCTCAGTGCTCAGGTAGTCGCTGGGGTTCAGCTCCCCAAAGGGCACCTCCAAAACCCCGCCCACCGCGGTGCTCCAGTACAAGATGCTGCCGCGGCCGCCCATGCGGTTGACCTGAACGGTGCGGGACTCGGTGCGCACGATGCTGCCGTCTGCGAGCTCGGCGTAGAGGTCCACTTCCACCTGTCCGCCGGCGTTGGTCGCAGCGATGTTCTGCCAGCTCTCAGTGTCCGCAGTCCAGCTCAGATCGCGGGTGTAGACGCTCACGTCGGTGACGGGGGACTGGAGCCGCAAGCGGTAGGCCACCGCGCCCAGGTCCGCCCAGTTGAAGCGGATGGCGGGCGTGTTGCGAGGCAAGCTCACCCCGTCCTCGGGGTAGAGCCAGAAGTCCTGGATGTTGGTGGTGTCCTGGCCGGCGATGAGGGCGGAGGTGTCCAGCTCTGGGTCCAGGACCACCTCTTCTTGGTACTGCACAGTGACGGTGGCCAAGCCCTCGACCCCATCCAGCTTTGCCAGCACCCAGGTCACGCCTCCGTTGAGGGTGGAGGGGGTGAAGTTGCCCAGCGCATCGATCTCACCGGCGCTCTGGTTGCTCAGGGACCAGGACACGGTCTCCAGCGGGATGTCTTGCGCGCGCTGGGTGTCGCCGATGGCCGTGAAGGCGATGGGCGCCACGCCATCGGGGCCGGTGACGACTTGGAGCTCGGCCGGTTCCACCCACAGGGCGGTCACAGCGTCAGGGTCTGCCGGCTCGGGGGCGCAGGCCAGCCAGAGCAAGAGCATGAAGAAGTCCGTCGGTGCCCAGCCAGTCTACCCCAGGTTCAGCGCGGCAGGTCGCGAAACCACAGCGGCGCCAGGGTGTCCCCGTCGATGTCCGAGCGGTAGTCGGCTCGGAAGGGAAGCAGAGCCCCCTGGATCTGTGCGGTGGCCGCGAGCGCGGACTGCAGCGCGCTGCCAAAGGGCTCCTCCGCAGCCAAGGCCATGCCAGCCTGGAGCAGCGCTTGAACCTCCCGCTCCCAGGCGTTGTCTTCCAGCATCTGCCACGGGTCGCCGACCTGGTCGTAGTACTCCCGGAACTTGCCGGTGGGTGCGAAGAAGAGGCGCAGTCCGTGGGGCTCGGCGAGCAAGGCCTCCAGGCGGATGCAGGCGTGCTCCCGGGTGTCGGGCGGGTCCCCATAGTCAAAGCCCCAGTCGCGCAGCGTCACCGAGTCCCGTCCGTTGATGATCCAGTGGCAGACCTCGTGGAAGAACATCTTGGCCATGTTGTCGTCTGGGTCCAGATCGGCGTTGCCGATGATGACGATCCCGTCGCCGTCGGTGTTGGCGAAGACGCCCGGGTCACGCCGAATGGCCACCCCCAGGCGGGTAGCCGTGGCCAGCCAGATCAGCTCCAGGGGGTCACGGTAGCGGGCCAGAATGGGACGTTCGTAGGACATGGGGCGCCCTTAGCCTGTAGACTGAGGGGGCACCGGTGGACTTCCAATGACCCTGCTCCTGCTCATGGCTTGCAGCGAGTACGACTACGCCGACATTGCGCGCAACGAGACCTTCGTGCAGCCCGAGCTGGATGGGGCCACAGACGTGCTCTTTGTGGTGGACAACTCCCCGTCGATGGAGGAGGAGCAAGAGCGCCTGCAGTCCAGCTTTGAGGTGTTCGCGGATGTGCTGAGCACCAGCTTGGCGGACTTTCGGGTGGGCATCGTCAGCACAGATGTAGGAGAAGCGGGTGCCCTGCGAGGTCAGTTTGACCGGGACACCCCTGAGCTGACGGCTGCGTTTGCCCAAGCTGCGGACGTGGGCGTCTCCGGCGACCGCGAAGAGCAAGGCCTGGAGAGCGCTTGGCTGGCCACCCAAAACACGGACTTCTCCAGGGAAGACGCACGCTTCAACGTGGTCATCCTCAGCGATGAAGACGACCACTCTCCAGCCAGTGTGTCGATCTACATGCAGCAGTTTCAACGCCACGCAGGGGCCTCTGGCTTTGTGCTGCACGCCATCGTGGGCGATGAGCCCCTGGGCTGCGTGTCCCAAGGAAGCGCGGCGGACGCCGGCGTGCGCTACATCGAGGCAGCGGAGTCCACCGGCGGCTACCGAGACTCCATCTGCCAGGGGGACTACGGCGAGATCTTGGAGCGCATCGGCCTGCAGGTCGCCGGACTCGGGGACAGCTTCTACCTGGGGGAGCTTCCCCAGCCCGAGACCCTAGAGGTGCGGGTGGACACGGTGCTCATTCCCGGTCGGGAACAGGACGGCTGGACCTATGAGCCCGATGAGAACGCCGTGCGCTTTCATGGACGCTCGGTGCCTCGTGCTGGCATGACAGTGCAGATCCGCTACCAGCCGCTGCTTGGCTCGCCCATCGACAGCGGGCAATAGCCCCGCTCAGGCCAGTCCAGCTCTGATCTTGATCACCGCCACACCAATGGCGATGAGCCATCCGGGCAGGAAGAAGAGGTGTCCGCCCCCTCCGGGCATGATCAGGTTCAGAATCCCGCCGCTCTCCGGGTCCTCCTCATCTGGGAAGACATTGCCTATCCGCCACAAGGCGTCGATCACGAACCAGAAGCCCAACAGAAAGCCCATGGCCCAGTTGTCTGCGTTCCCTCCGGCCAAATAGGCGATGCCGTAGGCGATGCCGCCGGGAATGGCGGCCAAGATGAGCTGAATGATTGCGGTGCCGTTGAAAACGACCATGGGGTTCTCCTGGACAGTGCGAGCAAGACGGAGATGGGCGGCCAAAGCTTACAGCGGAAAGTGAAGGTGGTTCACGCCGGTCGAGTTCTGCAGACCGGTTAGCCAAAAGCCATGGAGATGGACCAGATCCGCAGCCTCGCGCCTGACCCGGCTTCCTTCGCCCGCGGGCAGAAGGTGGCCTCGCAGACGCGCAGGGTCCAAGGCTTGGGCCAGGGCGAGGGATTGCTGTGGGGGGAGTTCCTGGGCAGCGCCCACTACCTCACCCAATACGACAGCAAGCAGCCGGGTTGGAAGTGCTCCTGTCCCTCCAGAAAGCAGCCCTGCAAACACGTGCTTGGTCTGCTCATTCTCCACTGCTTGGATCCGGACTCGCTGCCCGAGGCGGAGGTGCCCGAGCTCGTTCAGGCGTGGAAGGACCGGCGCGTCAAAGCGGCCCAGACCAAGACCCAGAAGGCCCAGACTGGCGAGCCCGTTGTGGACTTGGCGGGTCAGGAGAAGCGCGTTCAGGCCCGGGAGGCGCGGGTCTCTCAAGGCTTGAGCGGTCTGCAGCGCTGGATGGAGGACCTGGCCCAACAGGGCCTGGGTCGCTTGCAAGACGGCGCGGACTTTGAGGTGCAGGCGCGTCGACTCATTGACGCCCAAGCCCCAGGGCTCTCCAGCCGCTTGAACAAGATCGGCGAGCAGGTCGGGCAGGGGAGCGAGTGGCCTGCGCAAGTGGCCGAAGACATGGGACGCTTGGCATTGCTGGTGCACGCCTCCCAGCAGACCCTGGAGCCTGGGCTGTCCGAGCGCACTCGCAGCCACCTTGGCTGGCGGGTCAAGCAGGCGGAGGTGCGGGCCCAGGGGGAGCGCACCCAGGGCGACTGGCTCATCGCCGGGCAGCGCCTGACGGAAGAAGAGCGCGGCATGTTGCGGCTCACTTGGCTGCTGCGTGGACAGCAAGTGCAGATGCTCATGGACTTTGCCCCCAGCGTTCGGGGCGGCCAGTTTGAACAGCCCTTGCCCATCGGTTGGGTCTTGCCCGCCACCTTGGCGCTCTTCCCCGACGGCCATCGCGCGCTCATCGCAGAGCAACAGGGCGAGCTGCGTCTCTTGGAGCAGCCCCCCGCCGGACTTCCGGATTTTCAGGCGCTGCTCTCCACCCAGGCTCAACGCCTGCAGGAGGATCCCTGGTTGGCCCGGGTGGGCGCTGTACTGGAGAGCCTGCGCATCCTCCGTCACAAGGGACGCTTCTACGCCATGGATCAACAGGGCCAGGCCCTTCCTCTCAGCGACCGGCCGTGGTGGCGGGTCTTGGCGCTCAGCGGTGGCCGCCCGGTCAACCTCTTCCTGAACCTGGAGCGTGGCGAGATCCATCCCCGCGGCTTGTGGGCGGAAGGGCGCTGGAATGCTGCGGTGGTGGGCTGATGGATCCCCTCCGCAAGAGCCTGCTGCTGGGTTTGGACCAAGCCCCTGCTGGAGCAGGCACAGCGCCTGTCTCCTTGCCCGAGGTCACCCCGGCCTGGTCCGCCTGGCTGCAAGCGGGCGCGGACGCGGTCTACCGCCAGGCCGCCCTGGTTCCCCTCACGGGTCTGCCAGAGCCAGCGGCGGCCCCGAAGGATGCGCGGCCGGTTCTGCAGCCCCACTTGAGCGCGGTCCTGGCCCTGGCCCTGCACCACGAGGACCCTTTGCTGCTCGCGGAGTTCAGTGCAGGGGTGGAACGGCACGGCCTGCGGGTCTCCGCTGGGGATCTGCCCGGCTTGCTCAAGCTGTCGGACCCCGAGCTACGGGAAGCGGCCCGGCCACTGCTGGGCGAGACGGGCGAGTGGTTGGCCAGAGAGGGGGGCTGGACCTGGGCCTTGGGTGTCGAGGTGCACGACCCGGAGCAGGACTGGGCCGAGGGCAGCACCTCCGAGCGCCTCGCCGCATTGCAGCACTTCCGGAGCGTGGATGCCGGTCTGGCCCGCGAGCGCTTGGTGGCCTCGCTCTCGGGAGACGGTGCAGCTGAGCGTCTGGTGCTGATCCAGGCACTGCGGGTGGAGCTGAGCTTGGAGGACCAAGACCTGCTGCTCCAGCTCATTGAGAGTGACCGCTCCAAGAAGGTCAAGGCGGCGGCCCGGGAGCTGCTCTTGGAGCTGGATGGGCCTCTGCGCAAGGAGCTGGTGGCCTTCGTTCAAGGGCACTTGGAGTGGGAGCGCAAGTTCTCCGTTCGCGGTCGAAAGCTGGCTCTGAGAGTGGACTTGCCCCAAGAGTGGCCGGAGTCCCTGCAGTGGGTCTTTGACGACAAACATGCGGGCTTGGGCAAGCTGGCCAGCGCCTGGGAGCGGGCCATCGCGAAGGTGCCCTTGGGCGTGTGGGAGATCCACGGCGAGCCCTTGGCCTTGCTGGCTGCAGTGGACGTGGACGAGGACATCGCCACGGTGCTGGGCTGGACGCGGGCCGCCTTAGACCAGGGACGAGGGTCTTGGAGCTGGCCCTTGTACCAGTGGTGGGCCGAGCGCCTGCGCCCAGGCGGCAAGGGCTCCAGCGCTGCGCGTCTGGCCAGCAAACAGATCTACGCTCTGGCACCCAAGCTGCCACTGGAGCGCGCGGCAGACCAGATGGTGCGCTTCCTGGCCCAGGCGGAGTCCGTGGATCCCGAGATGGCCCTGGATGTGCTGCGCGCCTTGCCGATGCCCTGGCCGGAGCCGGTAGCCCGTGCCTGGGTGGGCCGAATCTCCAGAGCCCAGCAGGTGCGGGATCTGCCCAGGTGGCTCTCCGAGTCGCTGAAGCTGGCGGCCAATGCCCTGCCGCCACACTTGCTGCCCCAGCGCCCCTTGCTACCGGGCAGCTCGACCAAGACCGTTATCGCTTTCGCGGCGAAGGTCACGGCACGTCGCCGAATTCATACCCTTCTTCCTTAGTCCAACTGCGGAGCCTTTCATGAGCGCCCCCGAGTCCCAGACCAGCGTCATCCGAGCGCACGCCGAGCAGGCCTTTGCCAGTGAGCTGGCCGCACTGAAGAAGGGGGATACCCGCCCGAAACCTGCGGGATGGGCGCTCTCCCCTTGGGCTGTGCGCACCTACCTGCTGGGGGGCGAGATCGACGGCACCGAGATCACGGCCAAGTACATCGGCGATGCCCGCATCATTGAGATCGCGATTGCGACCTTGGCGACCTCGCGCGCGCTCTTGCTCCAAGGGGTGCCCGGCACCGGCAAGTCCTGGGTCAGTGAGCACCTCTCCGCGGCGATATCGGGCGACTCCACCCTCCTGGTTCAAGGCACCGCGGGCATGGATGAGAGCGCCCTGCGATACGGCTGGAACTACGCGCGCCTGCTGGCCGAGGGGCCCAGTCGAGGGGCGATGGTTCCCAGCCCGGTGATGCGGGCGATGGCTGGCGGCAAGGTCGCGCGAATCGAGGAGCTCACCCGCATTCCAAGCGACGTTCAGGACGCGCTGATCACCTTACTCAGCGAGAAGACTCTGCCCATCTCCGAGCTGGGAGAGGAGGTGCAGGCGGTGCCCGGCTTCAACGTCATCGCGACGGCCAATGACCGGGACAAGGGGGTCTCCGAGCTCTCCAGCGCGCTGCTTCGCCGCTTCAACACCGTGGTGCTTCCTACGCCAGCCACTCTGGAGGAGGAGGTGCGCATCGTTCAGCAGCGGGTCGGGGCCATGCACCGGTCCATGGAGATGCCCACGGAGGCGCCTGCTCTGGAGCAGATCCAGCGCGTGGTCACGGTCTTTCGTGAGCTGAGGCGGGGACTGACCGAAGACGGTCAGACCAAGCTCAAGCAGCCCAGCGGCACCCTGTCCACAGCCGAGGCCATCGCGGTCGTAGAGGCCGGCTTGGTCATGTCGGCGTCCTTTGGCGATGGGAAGCTCAGCTCGGAGGACTTGGCCAGCGCCTTGACCGGCTCCGTGATGCGGGACCCGGAGCAAGACCTGGTGCCCTGGAGCGAGTACCTCAAGAGCGTGGTGCGTGAGCGCGCCGACTGGAAGGATCTGTACCGCGCCTGCAAGCGAGCCCTCTGAGTGGGGAAACCCCGCCATTCGGTGCTCGGCATTCGCCATCATGGGCCGGGCTCTGCCCGCAGTGTGGTGCGTGCTTTGGAGGCCCTGCAGCCTGACGCGGTGCTCATCGAGGGCCCGCCAGATGCCGACGCTCTGCTGCCTCTGCTCGGCGACCCGGAGCTTGTGCCCCCGGTCGCCTTGATGGTCTACAGCGCCACCGACCCGGCGCGCTCCTGCTTCTACCCCTTCTGTGACTGGTCTCCGGAGTTCCAGGCCATCCGCTGGGCGCTGGAGAACGAGCGGCCCGTTCAGTTCATGGATCTGCCCCAGACCTATGTCTTGCGGGCGGAGAACGAGCTGATGCGCAGCGCCCCCGGCGTAGATGCCTTGGGGGAGCTGGCCCGAGCGGCCGGCTACGCCAGCGGGGATGGCTGGTGGGAGGACCAGGTCGAGATGCGTCGGGATGACCGGGCGCTCTTCGAAGCCATCCTCTTGGCCATGGACGCGGTGCGCCAAGAGTTCGACAAGCTGCGGCCCCAGGACGCCTACGAGGCCAAGCGCGAGGCCCACATGCGCAAGACCATGCGGGCTGCCCTGCGCAAGCACGAGCACATCGCGGTGGTCTGCGGTGCCTTTCACGCGCCGGCCCTGGACCAGCTCAAGTCCTTCAAGGTGGGAGAAGATGCGGCCCTGCTCAAGGGCCTGAAGAAGGAGCGCCTGGCCTGCACCTGGGTGCCCTGGGCGGCCTCACGTCTCTCGCTGTCCAGCGGCTACGGCGCCGGCATGCAGGCGCCTGCTTGGTACCAGGCCATCTGGGAGAGTGGGCGGAGAGCTGACTCAGCCCTGTCGACGCAGTCAGCTGGCGGAACGGATGTCTTTGGTTCAACAAAGGAGCCGCTAGGCGAGGACTTGGGCGAAGGGCACTCGAGGGGACAAAGCCAGATCGTGGGGCCCCGAGGGCCCACAGAACCTCAGCGCATTGCCCTGCCAGAGAATTGGTTGGGGCAGACGGCCCGTCTGCTGCGTGCCCAGGGCCTGGAGCTCTCCAGCGCCCACGTCATCGAAGGGGTGCGTCTGGCCGAGGCCCTGGCCGCCCTGCGCGGTCGCTCTCGCGCCGGACTGGAGGAGCTGCGCGAGGCCACCCGAACGGTGCTGCTGAGCGGAGATGACCGCGCCATGGCCTTGGTCCGCCAGGAGCTGGAGGTCGGCGATGCATTGGGGGCCGTGCCCGAGTCGGTGCCCACGCTGCCCCTGCAGAAGGACGTAGAGGCGCTCATCAAGAAGTCCAGTTTGATTCGGGCCACCGCGCCCCAGAACAAAGAGCTGGATCTGCGCAAGCCCAAGCACAAGGCCACCTCCTTGATGCTCTACCGCTTGCAGCGCATCGGCATCGGCTGGGGCGCGTGCCAAGGCAGCGGCGGCATGGGCTCCTTCAAGGAGATCTGGACCCTGAAGTGGGACCCTGGCTACGCCGTTCAAGTGGTCGCCAGCAGCACTCTGGGCAACACCCTTCAAGCCGCGGCGACCCAAGCCTTGGCGCGGGACGCGCAGGCCCTCGAGCACCTGGGGGAGCTGGCCGAGCTGGTGGATCAGGCCATCTTGGCCGAGCTGCCCACAGCGGGTCTGCTTCAGGTCCTGGACGACAAGGCCGCCGTGGCATCCGACATACAGGCCCTGATGAGCGCCTTGCCGCCCTTGGCCAAGCTGTTGCGCTACGGATCTGTTCGCCAAGCCCCCACCGAGCAGATCCGGCCTGTGCTCGAGCGCCTCTTTGAGCGGGTCGTGGTGGGTCTGCCTGGGGCCTGCGTGCAGGTGGACGCTGCCTTGGCCGGCGCCCTGGTCGAGCACCTGGATGACTGCCATGGGGCCTTGGCGCTCATGGGCCGGCCAGAGATGCAGGCGGACTGGTCCGAGCTGCTGCTGGGACTGCAGGACGCCGAGGAGGTTCACCCCCTGATTCGCGGCCGGGCGGCGCGCAAGCGCTTGGAGGCGGAGGCGCTGACCTCGAGTGGGCTGACCACTCTGGCCAAGCAGGCCTTGAACCAGGTGGTCGAGCCCCTGGACGCCGCGTGGTGGTTGGAGGGATTGCTCAAAGGCTCCGGCCTGGTCCTGGTCCACCAGAAGGCGCTCTGGGAGGTGCTGGATCAGTGGCTGAGCACCCTGAACGAGGACACCTTCATCGCGCTGCTGCCCATGCTGCGTCGCAGCTTCTCCAGCTTCGATACGGTCACCCGGCGGCGCATGCGCACGCAGCTCACTCAGGGGCCGAAGGTGCAGAAGACGGATGCGATGAACACCGAGCGGGCTGGGCAGATCCTGCCGGTTCTGCAGCACATCCTGACTGGAGCGCCTCATGTCTGAGCACTCCGATGAGCTGGAGGCGGCCCGTCGCTGGCGCTTGGTGCTGGGTGGAGAGCCCGAGGACCGCCGCGAGATGAGCGAGCAGGACCGCGGCATGGACAAGGTGCTGGAGGCCCTCTACGACTCGGACCGAAAGTCGGGGCTGGGGAGCGCTGCGCCCAAGGTGCACCGCTGGCTGGGTGACATCCGCAGCTACTTCCCGCGGACCACCGTTCAGGTGCTTCAGCGGGACGCCATGGAGCGCTTGGGCCTGGACCGCATGCTGCTGGAGCCGGAGGTCTTGGAGACCGTCGTGCCCGACGTGCACCTGGTGGCCACTCTGCTCAGTCTCAAGGGCATGATTCCGGCCAAGACCCGGGAGACCGCGCGCATGGTGGTGCGCAAGGTGGTGCAGGAAGTGGAGCGCCGCCTGTCCCAGAGCCTGCGCGATGCCGTGAAGGGCGCGGTGGACCGCAGCACACGCTCGCTCAGACCTCGGCTGCGGGAGATCGACTGGGACCGTACGATTCGGGCGAACCTGAAGACCTGGGACCCTGTTCGAGGCGTCCTGATCCCGGAACGCATCATCGGACATGGCCGAAAGGGCAGGGGGCTCAAGCACGTGGTGCTCTGCGTGGACCAGAGCGGCTCGATGGCCACCTCCGTGGTCTATGCCGGCATCTTTGGGGCGGTCTTGGCCAGCATGCGGGCCCTGACCCTGTCTATGGCCGTCTTCGACACCGACGTGGCCGACCTGAGTGAGCACCTGGATGACCCGGTGGAGCTGCTCTTCTCCACGCAGCTTGGGGGCGGCACAGACATCTCCCTGGCCCTGGGCTGGGTGCAGCAGCAGGTCGTCCGGCCCAGTGACACGGTGGTGGTGCTGATCACGGATCTGTACGAGGGCGGAGATGTGCGCCAGATGCTTCAGCGTGCCCATGAGATTCGCTCAAGCGGGGCCACCTGCATCTGTCTGCTGGCCCTCTCCGACGACGGCAAGCCGGGCTTTGACGCCAACAACGCCGCCAAGATGCAGGCGCTGGGCTGGGACACTTTCGCCTGTACCCCCGATGCCTTTCCGGAGTTGATGTCCAGGGCCATCGAAGGCCGCGGTTTCAAGGGATTTGACCCATCCTGATGTTCTCCCTGCTCACCGCCATCGCTCTGGCTCACGGTCCCCTGGACGCCAGCCTCTCCCAGGTCGACGCCGACATTCTGGCGAGCCCAGAGTCCGCCGAGCTCTACATCAAGCGCGCCCAGCTGCACCTGGCGGAGGGGGAGGAGGCGGAAGCTGCCGAAGATCTCAGAGCTGCCCAGGCTCGGGGAGGGGAGGTCGCCTTGGATCTGGCGATCATCACCGCCGACGAGGCCACACTGGACGCGCTCTTGCCTGCGCCCCATGCCAAAGCACATGCGGCACGGGGTCGCATGCGCATCGAGCGGGGTGAATTGACGGGGGCGCTGGAAGACCTGGACGCCGCGGTTCTCTTGGACCCCACGCCAGAGCGCTACCTGGAGCGAATGCGTTTGGCCGAGCAGGTTGATGTGCAGCTTGCCATCGACGGTTTGGAGGGTGCCCCGGGCGCGGTCTGTGCCCTGGAGAGGGTGCGTCTGCTCCGGCAGACTGGCCAGCGGGCCCTGGCTCGGGATGCGGTGGATCACCTGCTGGAGCAGAACCCAGATCACCCCGAGTGGTTGCTGCTGCGCGCAGATCTGTCCATCTTCGGGCGCCCCTACCGCAAGCGGGCTCAGGAGATTCTGGAGGCGCGCGTTCAGAGCCGCCCCAGCGAGAAGAACCAAGCCCTCTTAGAGCGTAGTCAGAAGGGCTGTTCTGCCCTTGGAACTTGCGCAGGCGCCCTCTGGCCTGGAATGTTGATGCTTCTGTGGAGACGACGATGCTCTGGTTGATGTGTGCCAGCGCCTGGGGAGCGCAGTGGGAGCGGCGGCCCTACATCCAATCGCTGGGCAAAGACGAAGTCACCCTGATGTGGATGACGGACGTGCCTGTAGGCGCTGAGATCCAGTGGGGAGAGGGCAGCCTGACGGAGAGCCAGACTCTGCCCGTCGGTGTTCAGATCGCCGAGCTGCGCTTGAGCGGGCTGAGCGCCAACACCCGCTACGTGTACCAGGTCACCGTCGACGGAGAGCCCGACTTCAAGTCCTACTTTGAGACCGCGCCCGAGGCGGGCGGCAGCGAGCAGGTGCGGATCTGGGTCGTGGGCGACTCTGGCAAGAACAGCACCGGCCAATACGACGTGCGCGACGCCATGTTGGGCTTTGTGGAGAGCCGCCCGCCGGACCTCTTCCTGCATGTGGGCGACATGGCCTACAACAGCGGAACCGAGGTCGAGTTCAGTCAGAAGTACTTTGGCCCCTACGCCGATATCCTCTCCCACACCGTGATGTACGGCGCCATCGGCAACCACGAGTATGGCAACTCGATCTCGAGCTCCCAGACAGGGCCCTACTTCGACGCCTATTCCTTCCCGGCAGACGGTCGCCTTGGTGGCGTGAGCTCAGGGACCGAGGCCTACTACTCTGTGGACTACGGGGACCTGCACATCGTGGTCCTGGACAGCAATGTCTCCTCAGTGCTGGTCACCGACGCCATGTATCTCTGGCTGGAGCAGGACCTGGCCGCGACGTCGGCCGAGTGGGTCATCGCGATGTGGCATCACCCGCCCTACTCCAAGGGCAGCCACGACACGGACCGCACCTCGGAGCAGGCCTCCATCCAGTTCAGGCAGATCATCCTGCCGCTGCTGGAGTCCTACGGTGTAGACCTGACCTTGAGCGGTCACTCCCACATCTATGAGCGCTCTTTCCTTCTGGACGGCGCCTATGACCAGCCCTCCATCGCCAGCGGCATTCTGGACGCCGGGTTGGGCGCAGTGGCAGACGGCGGCGTCTACACCAAGTCCCTGGGCATCAACCCCAACCAGGGCGCGGTCTACGTTGTAGCGGGCCATGGCGGGAACGGCGCCGGCGGTGCGGGTGGGCATCCACTGATGGCCTTTACCGAGATGGAGATGGGCAGCGTCATTTTGGACGTGTACGACAACGTGCTCACCCTGAGAAACATCCGCTACGACGGCGTGGTGACCGACCAAGCCACCTTGGTCAAGGGCGACGCGCTCATCTTGGGTTCGCCGGACCACGGCACCTTGGTCCCTGGTGCGGTTCAGCGGGTGGCTTGGGAGGCGGTTGGCACGAGCATCCTGGGTCCCGTGGACCTGGAGTGGTCCTGCGACAAGGGCGTGAGCTGGCGTCCGGTGGCCACGGGATTGGCGGCGACAGGCAGTCTGGACTGGGTGGTCCCCGCCGAGCGAACAGACCAAGGCGTCTTTCGAGTCAGCGCCGCCAGCGGCCACACAGACAGCAGCGATGAGCTCATTCATGTGCTCTCCGAGACCCAGGTTCAAGTCCTTGAGCGCGGCAGCACCTGGTCCTATCTGGACGCAGGGGAGCCCGATGCAGGCTGGCAGAGCGCAGTGGTCTCCGACTGGTCGAGTGGGCCGGCGCCGCTGGGCTACGGAAACGACGGCTTGGGCACCGGCCTGAGTGACATCGTGCAGCCCAGTGTCTATTTTCGGAGCACAGTCACGACCCCAGAGTTGGCCTCCTACGCATTGGAGGCTGAGTACAACGATGGAATCATCGTCTGGGTGGACGGGGTCGAGGTCATGCGCGCCAACGTCACCGATGATTTGCACCAGAGCTACGCGACCACAACCGGTCCTCCGGGCACTCGGACTGGCTACACGGGTGGGGGGCTGGCCGCGGGCACCCACGAGCTGGCCGTGATGCTCAAGCAGGACTTCAGCGATGGCGAGGACTTGCTCTTTGAGCTCTCCTTGACCGGAACCCTGCCGGCTCTGATGGGCTGCAATGAGCCTGATGAGCCGGACACCGCCACCCACACCGGGGTGGACAGCGACCGGGTCCCCAAAGACACCGAGAGTCCGGACGATACGGACACCCAGGTGGAAGAGGAGACGGGCACCGAGCCGGTGGACAGCGGTGAGCCGCCGGTAGAGAAGTGCGGCTGTGGCTCAGTCGGTGGGCTGGGGTTTGCTTGGGTTCTGGGCTTAGGGGTGTTGTTCCTTCGCAGGCGCGAGCTCGGCAGCGCCTAAAGATTGGAAGAGCGCACGCACTGCGTTCAGCTCGGCCTGAACTTGGGCGCATTGCCCCTCTGGGTCCCTCTTCCAGGCCTTTGTGTCCAGCCTACGCTCGAGGCGGGCACCCTGGGCTGAGAAGACTGCGCCGGCGCCGTGGACGGCCTCCAAGAGCAAGGCGGGCTCCTGGATGAGCCCCATGTGGTCATCGGGGATGGAGAGCTCCAAGGTCTGGTCCAGCACGGCGTCGCCGAGCAGCGGGCGCGTGGCGCTCTGGCCTCGTTTGGCGGCATAGAGTCCTGGGATGGGGGTGGCGAAGTCCAGCTGCATGCGCAGGGCACCCCGTCGGCTCAGGAAGATCCCGTCCCCCTGCCATCCCCTAAAAGTCTTGGTGAGCCCGAGGTCAGCAGCGAGCGGTTCAAGCTCTGGGATGGGGGGCAGGGCGTAGAGCAAGGGCAGCACCGAGAGAAGGGCCAGCAGCACCAAACCCAGGGGGATGGCGATGAGCCAAGGAGGGATTCCTGTTCCGCCGACGGTGCCCGCACCACCGAGCACCAGGAGCAGCATGGGGGCACAGAGGCCGTGCAAGGCCAAGAGGGTCGCCCCGCCGGTCTTCCAGGTACCGATGCGGGGCTGCAGGAGCTTGGCGGCGAGCCAGAGTGGAGAGAACAAGCAGATCAGCACGCCGATGCTCACCAACACCATTCCCAAGATCCGGCTGATGCTCGCGCCGATGGGCTCAAAGGCGATGAGCAGGATGCCCAGGGGGATGGTTGTGAGCAGAGTGGCGCTCAGGCGCTTGAGCATGCCGATGGCTTTGGCTTGGGCCAGGCCGAACACGGCGAGCAGCGGCATGAGCAGGAGCACCATTGGGCCGGTGCTGGCCAGGAAAGGGGCGACGAGCACCATGGCCCGGGCCTTGCGGAGCTGCTCGAAGGGAGGGCTCATCGGGTGGACATCAATGCCGTCGCCAGGGACTTGAGCGCTTCCATTCGCGCCTGCATCTCGGGCACGCTCGGGAGCACCGGGTTGAAGCTGTGTACGTCTCCAAGGGGCTGTTGCCAGCGCAGGACGCCCTGGCAGACCTCAGCTCCATGGGCGTGCACAAGCTCGAGGACCTGGGCTTCTCTGTCCTCCAAGCGCCTGCGCTGCTCGGGGTGAGCCCCGCGAACATGCAGCAGGAGATCCAAGCCGTGGCCGGTCAGCTCTGGGCTCTCGCGCCGGCAGATGTGGAGCTCGGGGGTGCCCAGGTCAATCTCCAAACGCAGGGCGTCCTCGTTGAGGAAGACTTGGCCGTCGCCCCATGTCCTGCCGCCCATGACCCCTAGCTGCATGGCAGCTGCGAAGGTACTCAGTGGGTCCAGATCGACTTCGCGGTTCAGGGGCAGGTCTTCCGGCGCGCTGTGGCGGCTTCGGTTCATGAGCATCGCGGCCAAGATCAGCAGCACGGACGGCTCCTCCCTTGTGCAGTCTCAGGCAGCTGGTCCGACCTGTCCATGTTTCTCCAGGAGCGCGTAGAGCTCCTCCAAGGCTCTGAGCTGCTGGGCGATTGCCTCGGCCTGTCCCTCGGGGTCGGCCCGCAGGGTCCCCCGGTCTAGACGACGGTCCAGATTCAACCCCTGAGCGCTCAACACGGCGCCGCCGCCGTGGACCACCTCCAACAGCAGCCCGGGCGCGTGGGTCAGGCCCTGCAACTCTGGTGGCAGAGAGAGCTCCAGAGTCTGGTCCAAGACCACGTCCCCGAGCAGAGGACGGGTAGATTTCGGCGTCCTTGGGGCTGCGAAGAGCCCCGCGATGGGCGCCTTAAAGAGACGCTTGAGCTTGAGTCGACCGCGACGGCTCAGAGTAAGCCCCTCAGCTTGCCAGCCCAGCAGGCTCGGCTGCATCCCCAATCTGCTGGCCAGCGCATCGAGCTCGGGAATGGGCGGCAAGGCCAAGAGGGCGGGGGCGGCAGCGAGCACCGAGAGGGGCAGGAACTGGAGCGCCGGCCCCAGCCCGCCCAAGACGCTGGTCTCGGCCCCAAGGTCTGCTCGTCCCCACATCTGAATCAGGAGTGCCAGCGCGCCTGCCCCGGCCAGAAGCAGAAGGCCCGCCGCTTTGGCAAAGCCCACGCGCTCTCTGAGGATCTGAGAGGCGACCAAGAGCGGGGAGAGCATGCTCAAGACGAACATGGCCGCCCCCATCGCGATACCGATCTGGCCCACGAAGCTGTGGCTCCTCGGGTCCTGCTCAGCGCAAAATATCATCAGGATTGCGGCCAGGGCATAGCCTACAAGCATGAGAATGAGGTGTTTGCCTCGCTGCATGTACCAGAGCGCAATGAGGGCTGCGGTCGGTAGCATGAACAATGCGAAGGAGCCAAAGGCTGGCGTGAGCATGGTGAATAGGAGCAGCGCGCGTGCGGCCCGCGTGTGCTTGTAGGGCAGCACTCAGTCTCTCAACTCAAGGGCGTCAAAGAGTGCTTCGGCCGCCTCCAGCTCCCGCAGCACCCGGTCCCGGCTGCCATAGGGGTCGGCCTTGAAGGCGGCCTTGTCCAGCTGGCGGTTGATGCACAGCCCGCTCTCGCTGACGTGGGCTTGGGCGCCGTGGACCGCCTCCAGCAGCAAGGTGGGCTCATCGGCCAAGTGTTGAAAGGCGCCGGGCAGGGCCAACTCCAGTGTCGAGTCCAAGACGGCGTCGCCGAGCAGAGGGTGCGCGCTGGCCTGGGCAAGCTGGCCTCGTTTGGCGGCAAAGAGTCCTGGGATGGGGGCGCTGAAGTGCAGGTCCAGGGTGAGCTGTCCCCGTCGGCTCAGGAAAACTCCAGACCCGGTCCAGCCTTCGTTTGTGGGCTCTAAGTCCAGGGCGTCCACCAGAGGGTAGAGCTCTGGGACGGGCGGAAGCTGCTTGAGGATTGGCCAGGCGGCGAAGAACAGGGCGACGACCGAGACCAGCAGGCCCAGCCCCCCAATGGAGATGCCAACCAGGGCCGTGAGCAGGAAGGGCATGATGGCGCCAGCGAGGAGCAGCAGCAGCGCGTAGCCCACGGAATGCCACTTTGGCCGCCCCTCGCCCCAGAGGGTCAAGGCCAGCCAGATGGGCGAGGACAAGCAGATGCCGACGAAGCCGATCATGACGGCCCCCATCACAAAGCTGAACAGCATCTGGGTGTCCATCCCGGTGAGTCCGGAGCCGGCAAAGCCGAAAAGCGCACCGGTCGCTGCCGTCAGCACAATGCCGAGTCCAAGCCGGAAGAGCATGGGCCAGCGCTCGGCACGCCAGAACGCGATGACGCTGACGATGGGCGAGACCACAAGAGCCAGGGGGCCCAAGAGCGGGCTCAGAATCGCGAACATCAGCAGATAGCGGGCCACGCGCTGCTGGTGGAAGGGGCTGCCGCGCTGCATTCCGCTCACGGCTGGACGCCGGAGTCGTGGGCTGTCTGCTTCGTCCGCCATGGATGCTTCATCGCTGCATAGTACGGGAGCCAGCGCTCCCTTGTTTCCTGGCGCCGCCCTGCGCCTCGCGGCCATGCAAGGTCTGCGATAGGGGGCCTACCCAAGACACACCAATTGCCAATCGGAGCAAGCCCCATGTCCGTCTCTTTCTCTTTGACTGAAGAGCAGACCCAGCTGCGTCAGCTCGCGGCTGACTTTGCCAAGGACGTCATCCGTCCCGTGGCCCCTCACCACGACGTCACCGGCGAGTACGCCCACGACGTCCTGCGCCAGGCACACGAGCTGGGCCTGATGAACACCCACATCGAAGAGGAGTTCGGCGGAATGGGCCTGAGCGCCTTTGACGGCGTGCTCTTGGCGGAAGAGCTGGCCTGGGGTTGCTCGGGAATCGGCACCGCGATGGAGGCCAACGGTCTCGCGCAGCAGCCCGTGATTCTGGGCGCCTCCGATGCCCTGAAGAAGAAGTACCTGGAGCCCATGACCGAGGAGTACAGCCTGTGTGCCTACGCGGTCACCGAGCCCGGCGCCGGATCTGACGTGCAAGGCATGAAGACCACGGCTGTGAAGCAGGGTGACAAGTACATCCTCAACGGCAGCAAGATGTGGATCACCAACGCCGGCGTGGCCGACTGGTACTTCGTCGTTGCTCTGACCGACCCCGAGAAGAAGGCCCGTGGCGGCATGAGCGCGTTCATCGTGGAGCGCAAGTGGGACGGCGTGGAGCCTGGCGGCAAGGAAGACAACATGGGTCAGCGCGCCAGCGACACCCGTGCCGTCAGCTTTGACAACGTCGAGGTCCCTGCTGCCAACCTGATCGGCAAGGAAGGCGACGGCTGGAAGCTGGCCATGGCTGCCTTTGACTACACCCGTCCTGCAGTCGCTGCAGCTGCAGTGGGCGTGGGCAAGGCCGCGATGGAGTACGCCATCCAGTACGCCACCGAGCGCAAGGCCTTTGGCCGCCCAATCGCCAGCCACCAGGCCATCGCCTTCATGATCGCCGAGATGGCCATGAACATCGAGGCTGGTCGTGGGCTCGTCTGGAAGGCTGCGTCCATGAAGGACGACGGCATCCGCAACACCCTGCACGCCTCCTACGCCAAGGCCTTCTGTGCCGACATGGCCATGAAGGTGACCACCGATGCGGTGCAGGTCTTTGGCGGCTACGGCTACTCCAAGGAGTACCCCGTGGAGAAGCTGATGCGTGATGCCAAGATCTTCCAGATCTACGAAGGCACCTCGCAGATCCAGCGCTTGATCATCTCCAAAGAGATCTTTGTCCGGAACCGGTGACCTGATGGTCGTCTTGAAGTCCGGCGGAGGCAAGTGCACCGACCAAGCCAAAGGTGGGACCGCAGGTCACGCCGACGCGCGTAGGTGCATTTGCACGAAGCGAAGCCGGACCGTCGATGCCGGAGGCATGACAGAGAAATCGGTGACGAGGTCCTCATGAGGACCTTCGTCACCGGAGGCACTGGATTCATCGGCGCCAACCTGGTCCGGCAGCTGCTGGACCAGGGGCACGAGGTGGTCTGTTTGACCCGCCGCACAAGCCCTGGTTTGTGCTTGGACGGGTTGAATGTCCAGCTCATCCAGGCGGATCTCTCCGATCCCGAGGCCATGCGGCAAGCCCTTGAGGGCTGCCAGCAGGTCTACCACCTCGCCGGCATCTTCGATCCCTCCCCAGGGGGGCGCGAGAGCATGTTCGAGGTGCACGTCAACGCCACGCGCAGCCTGCTGGAGGCTGGCAAGGCGGTGGGCATTGACCGGCTGCTGCTCTGCTCCAGCTCGGTAACTGTGGGCTTTGGTCCCAAGTCCGCCCCTGGAGATGAGCAGAGCGACATCGATCCGGGCGCCATTTACGGCGAGGATGGCCCGCTGCGCTGGTACTACGAGTCCAAGCTGGCGGCCGAGGCCCTGGTGCGCGACTTTGAAGGGGTGGACACGGTCACCGTGAACCCCGACTTTATCCTGGGGGCCTGGGACATCAAGCCCACCTCAGGTCAGCTGGTCCTGAGCATGATGAAGGGCTGGGTGCCGGTCTACCCCAAGGGCGGAAAGTGCTTCATGGACGCCGATGACTGCGCCCTGGGTCACATCGGCGCGATGGAGCGTGGCCGGAGCGGCGAGCGCTACCTGCTCGGCAACGAGAACCACAGCTATCGGGACTTCATGGCCATGATCTCCCAGGTCACTGGGCGTCGCGGACCGCTCTTTCCCTTGCCCCGTCGCAGCGCCGAGGTCTTGGGCGCGGTGGGCGCCATCGGCAGTCGCTTCGACGCCCACCGCTTCGCTGGCCTGGACCGCAACGTCCTGCGCAGTGTCGGTCAAGAGCGCTACCGCAGCGCCGCCAAGGCCAACGCCGCTTTCCGGTTGCCGCGCACGCCGCTGGAAGTGAGCATCGAGAAGGCCGCCCGTTGGTTCACCGACCACGGATACCTGGACTGATGGCCGGCTCCAAGGGAGAGCCCGCCTTCCTGGCGCCCGGGCAAGCCTGGGAGCACAGCCGCAGCGCGGTTCAACGCAAAGAGCAGGGCCAATGGCCCACCCCTTGGTGGGTGGTGGAGCGCAGCCTGGATGTGGTCTTGAAGGGCTTGCCTGATGCGCCCGTGATTCTGGACCCGGCCTGTGGAGACGGACGCTGGTTGGCGGCTGTGGGGCTGCGCATTCCCAACGCCAAGCTCATTGGCTGGGACTTGGACCCACAAGCCATCGCGGCCGCTCAGTCTGTCCTCGCCGGCGCGGGGCTGAAGGCGGAGCTGGTGTGCCGAGATGCCCTGGCTGGGCAAGCGGCTCCGGTGGCGGATCTGGTGCTTGGAAACCCACCCTACATTCGGCCCCAGAACCTGCCTCGAGAGAAGCGGGAGGACTACTGGGCCCGCTTTGACGTGCTCACTGACAAGTGCGACCTCTACGCGGCCTTCGTGGACCGCATGATTCAACTCAGCCGGGGACCGGTGGCCGCCGTGCTCGGGGACACGTGGCTGTCGATGGCCAGCTATCAGGCGCTGCGGGACAGGGTCTGGGCGCAGCCCGTCGAGGGGATCTGGATGCTCCCAACGGGCACCTTTGGCGCGCGCATCGGCACCTTGCTGCTGCACATCGCGCAGCCCGGCTCCCGAGCGCGAGGCCGCCTGACCCGGACGGGCCTGGAGCCCACCGGCACCTTGAAGATGTGCGATGGGGTCTTGCCCCTGGTGGATGCGCCGGAGCTGCCAGGGGTGGGCGTCTTGGGAGACCAACTTCGCCTGCGCATGGGCGTGGTCTGTGGCAGCTACAAGGACTTCGTGCACAGCGGTCCACGCGGGCCCAGCGATGAGCCCACTTGCAGAGGCAAAGAGGTGCAGCGCTGGCGCATCGAGCCCAACGATGAGTGGCTGCGCTACGAGCCCAGGGTCATGCTCAGCGCTCGGCCCTATGTGGCCCCCAAGACCCGGGCGCTCTTTGACGTGCCTGAGAAGCTGGTGCTCGCAGGGGCCTCGGGGACCCTGCTGCGTGCTGCGGTAGACACCCAGCGGCGCTTTCCCTTGGACTCTTGCTACGTCTCTCAAGGGGCCCAGGATGTGTGGGCGCTCTGTGGGCTGCTCAACTCCGCGCCGGCCAACGCCTGGTACGGCGCACGCTTTCCCAAGGCGCGGGTCAAGGCCGTGGAGCTTCACCAGCTGCCTTGGCCTACTGGAGACCTAAAGCAGGTGGCCGAGGCTGCCCGAGCCGCCGACCAAGCCGGCGTAGACGCGGCGGCCGCTGCCGCCTGGGGGATCTGATGTTGCTCTTGACCCTGCTGGCCTGTCCGGCCGAACAGCTCGGCGTGGCCTTGCCCCAGGGTGGCAAGGCGGCCTTGGCCATGGAGGACTTCCAACGGGATGTGAACCTGCTCACGCAATCTGAGCGTCGCAGCGGCATGCCCGGCTTTCAGCTGGGCCGGGAGGAGCTGCAGACCCGGCTGGTACAGATGCACTTGCTGCCGGCCTTCGGCAAGAGCTACCGCGGACCCGCCACGGAGACCGAGGTCAACATCTGCGGAGAGCGCACCGGTGCCAGTGGCCAAGCCGTGGTCATCGCAGCCCTGGACCAGGGAAAGGGGGCCTACCAGAGCGCCGCGCCCCTGGCGGCCATGATCTCTCTGGCCAAGACCTATGACTCTCCTCAGCCGCCCCCCTACACGCTCTTGTTCTGTCGCATTCCGGGCGCCGACCGCAGCGCCTGGACCCAGAGCCCGGCGCTGCCCATGGACCAAACGCGGGCCATCTTCTGGCTGCACGACATGGGGGAGGGGACCTTGGTGCTCAAGCGCGAGGAGGGGGTTCCGGTGCAGTTCGACGTACACGGCGCCACCCACGACTGGTTCGGCAGCGACCAAGACAGCCCAGACCGCATGCACTACCCGACCCTCATCACCCAGACCTCGACGCTGCGGGATGCGGTGGACCAGGTGATGGAGGACTGAGTCCTCAGTCTCTAGTCCTCGATGACGAGTGTGCCGATGTCTACGGGGGCATCGCCTACGACAATGACCTCGCTCAGGCGGGTGTTCAACGGCCAGACACCCTCCTCGACGGCGTAGCGACCTGGGGCGACCATGGGAAAGCGGAAGCCTTGGCCCTCCGTCTTCGAGGGGCGCTCGGGGTGCAGGGAGATGGTGCCTGGGTCTGGGGCATCCAGAGAAACCAGACGGAGCGCGAAGGTGGAGCCGCCATTGAGCTGCCCAATGACCTCCCCAGTGTACTGGCGTGTGTCGAGGCGGATGGTTCGCACGCCCTCCGGAACACGGACCTCCCCGCCGGACCAGATCAGGACGGTGCTTCCGTCATCCTCTGGCTCGCAGTAGCAGAGGGCTTGCCCGGTCACTTGGTCCTCCCTGCAGGACAGCCCTGGGCCATCTTTGCAAACGGGCATGCGCGCTCGGTCTGCGAAGACCACCCGAAGCGGCGGGGCGATGTCCATCTCTATTTCCAGCTCGCGTTCACCGCCCATGTGGGTGACGATCGCGGGTTGCATGGGCAGACTAAAGCCCGTGAGCGCGACTATGCCGCGACTGGCGCCAAAGGAGACGCGTCCGGTCGCGTCGGTTCCAACTGCGCCAAAGACCCCCAAGAGCAAGTGCCAAGCCAGGTCGTTTCCTTCACGATCCATCAAGTGCAGGTTCAGAGTCGGGGCCTCATGCCACGTCAAGTTGACCTGGCGCACCCCATCGACCAGCTTGCTGTCCGCGCTCACCATCTGCCAGTCCGGTGCGAAGAGCCGAAGGTCCATCCCGCAGTCCATCAGGCGTGAGTCTCCGTCAGCGAGCGCCACAGAGTGGCCTTGGCTCTCTGTGGTGAGGAGTCTGTACTGCGCTGGCCCCGTTCCGCTGATGTTGTGGAACACCGTCTTGCAGCTCTCCTTGTCTTGATGGAAGCGAACCTTCCCCCAGGGGTCGGGGCAGCGAAACGCGTTTGGGTCAGCGCCGATGCCCCAAGCAGTGGTGCGGCTCTCGCTGGGAAGCTGTCCTCCTCCTGCGGAGTAGTGGGCCGTGACTTCGACCTTGCAGTCCTTGGTGAGCCCGGTGAAGGTCGCCGGCGCCTTCTTGCCGTCCCTGAGCGTCAACCAGATGGACTTGGCCGGCTCGCTGCCTGGGCAGCTGCAAGGCCCCCAGTCCTCCTCAGCCAGTGCTTCGAAGCTGCGCTCTGGAGCAGGTGCTCCGCCAGAACAAGCGCTCAGGACCCACAGGCCGACCCACCCCATTTCTCCTCCAGTCGGCCTATTGTGCACCAAGCCTCGTCTCAGTGCGTTCCAAAGCGGCCTCCGCCTGCGCCGCTTCTGCCTTGGCGGCCTCCAGGCGAACCCGAATGACGCCAAGGTCCCCTGCGCTCAACTCTTCTTGGGTCAAGACTTCTTCAAGAGCCTCCAACTCCAGCCGCGCTGCCTTTGCATGTTCGCGTGCTTCAAGCTGCGCATCCATGGCATCGACTGCGGGCGAGCCGGTCTTTGGAGAGTCTTGCGCCAGAGCGCAGGCCAGGAGGAGCGGGTACACAATCATATGGAGAGTGTCGCATGGAGATCCGCGCAGAGAGTCTGACCTCACGGCAGCACTACGCTCTCATGACCTCCATCGTGGTGCCCCGACCCATCGCTTGGATCGGAACCCGAGGGCCCCAAGGGGACAACCTGGCACCCTTCTCCTACTTCATGGGCGTCTCCTCGGACCCACCCCTTGTAGCGGTCTCCATCGTGCGCAAGCGCGGGGGTGACCTCAAGGACTCCCTGCGGAATCTGATGGAGACCCAGCGCTGCACCCTCTCGTTGGTCTCGGTGCCGCAGATGGGCCAGATGCACGGCAGCGCAAAGCCCCTGGACTTCGGCCAGGACGAGTTTGAGCACATGGGCATCGAGAAACGTGAGATCGACGGGCTTCCGGCCGTGCTGGCCTCGCGCTCGGTCATGTCCTGCTCTTTGGAGCGCGCCGAGGATCTGGGGGGCACGCACCTCGTCCTGCTGCGGGTGCAGTCCTACACCCTCGACCCGCAGGCTTACGATGCGGAGAAGGGGCGCATGCGCAGCGCAGATATGGACCCATTGGCTCGCTTGGCGGGCAGCTATGCCGGACTGGGTCCGGAGCTTCAACCGTGATCTTGTCCTCGCTGACTCTGGGAGCGCTCTTGGCTTGCCAGAGTCCTGGGTCAGAGCAAACGGACGGAGAGCGCTTCGCTATGGCGGCCGATGCAGGGAGCAGCGCTCCAGAGGCCTTGAAGGGCTGCCAAGGCATGGCGGAGCTCGAGTCCCGCGGAGACTGTCTGAGTCTGGCATTGAGCACGCACAAGGTCTCCAGTCGGGCGGAGTGTGAGCTCATCGAGTCGGAGCGCTGGAGCGGGGAGTGCTACTTCCTGCTCGCGGAGTCTCAGAGAGAAGAGGACCTGACCCAGGCGACAAGCACCTGCAGCCTGAGCAGCTACGCACGGGAGTGCATGGAGCACCTGATCCGCAGCGAGGCCAGCATCGCCTTGGAGAAGTCGCCGATGGAGCTTCAGGAGCGGGTCGCCATCTTGGAGGGCTCTCCAGTGGCCACGGACGCCGGCGTCATCTTCTGGCAGGAGTGGGCCACTCTTCGGGTCGCGGCAGACCTGATGGTCACACGCAGCGACTGCTCCCCCCTTGACGACAAGGAGAGCTGCATTGTCGGGATGAAGCGAGCCCGAAAGAAGCTGGTCCGTGACGCCGGCTTGGAGAACCGCTGCGAGGCCTTTGCGGAGGGTCGGGCGCTCCTGGTACTCAGCGACGGGCGAGCGGTGCTCAACACGGGCGTTCCAGCCTCGGTGGGCAACGGGGTCTGCCCAAAATGACGCTGATTGGCCTGACCCTGCTTGGCTTGACCTTGATGGCTTGCGGCCTTGGTTCAAGTGGGAGCTCGAGCACGGACGCCCAGCACATGGTGCGCGCATTGGACGCCGATGTGCCTCTGGCTCAGGTTCTACAGGGGTGTGAGGAGATCTCAGACATGAACACCCGTGGCGACTGCCTGAGTGCGGGGGTCAGCAGCCATGAGAAGGGGGCCCTGTCCGACTGCGAGGCCATCGAAGACACTCGGTGGCGATCGGAGTGCATCTTCCGCCTCGCCGAGAGCACCCGGAAGGAGGACCTTCCGCAGGCCATCGCCCTCTGCGGGGCCACCGACTACGATCGACAGTGCTGGGGGCACCTGATTCGGGACGAGGCCGGGGATCGGGTACAGCTCTCTCCCGTGGAACAGGCAGAGTTCGCCCATCGCTTGACCCAGTCCCTCCCTCGGGAAGAGAGCTTGGAGCTCTACTGGGAAGAGTGGGCCATCGCGCGCTTTCGAGCGGACCTCTTGGTGCAGCGGGAGGACTGCGGTGGGTTAGAGGAGCCCAGGGCTTGTGTTCAAGGCCTGCGTCGCGCCCGCAAGCGACTGGAGGCAGAGTTGGGCTCAGAGAACCGCTGCGAAGCCTATAGGACTGGAAGAGCCGAGCTGGTCCTCAGCGATGGTCGTGTTGTGCTGAATTCGGGTGTTCCGGGCGGCCCCGAGCTCGTCACCTTGTGTGCACAGCAGCCAGGATGATGGGGCTCTTGCTCGTTCTGGCCTGTGGTCCCAGCACGGACCCAGAGCGCCTCTCCCAAGCGCTCGACCCCAGCGTCTCTCTGTCCAGAGCCCTGCGCGGATGTGAGCGCATCAAGGGTGAAGATGCCCAAGGGGACTGCCTGAGCGCTGCAGTGGAGCTCCGAGAGGGGACCGAGCTCGAAGACTGCCAGAGCATCACCTCCGAGCGCTGGCGCAACGAATGCATCTTCGTGCTGGCTGAGCGACTTGGACGGAGCGACGTGGCGGCCGGGATCACCCTCTGTGAGGAGACCCTCTACGTACGGGAGTGCCTCTTTCACTTGATCCGCGACAAGGCCAAGGGCGCCACCGGACTGGCTCCGATCGAGGCAGAGGCGGCCTTGGTGCCCTTTTGGAGCGTGCGCCGGGTACCCGATGCCTCCATCATGTTTTGGAAAGAGTGGGTTCGCCACACGGTTCGAAGCTTGGATCAGCCCGTTCCAAGTGATCTCTGTGTAGGTCTGCAGGACAGCGATGGCTGTGAGGCCGGGCTGAAGAAGGGCCGAAACCAAATGCTGCGCGGAGTGCCCAAGGCGCAGCGCTGCGCCCGGATTGAGGCGGGGCAAGCGATCTTGCAGCTCAAGGACGAGCGCCAAGCGGTGGAGCTGAATCCGATGGAACTGGTGGAGATCCAACGCTCCTGCGCAGCCTCAAAGCGTTAAGGGCGCGCCCCTTCGGAGAGCAAGATGGCCACAGTCGTAGAGAGTCTGACCCAGCTGCTCCAGAGTGCCGCCGACTCGGTGGGCCTGGAGGCGAGTATTCCCCCGGTCAACGCGACCAAGAGCCCGGATCTTGGGGACTACCAGAGCAACTGCTGCTTCCGTCTGGCCAAGGCCGCAAAGACCTCGCCCCGAGAGCTGGCTGCCAAGCTGGCCGAAGCGCTGCCCATCGGCCCAGTCCTGGCCAAGGTAGAGGTTGCAGGACCTGGCTTCTTGAACCTCTTCTTGAGCGAGGCCTATCTGGGTCAAGCCCTGCAGGCGCAGTTCGCGGACCCCAAGCTCCATGTGCCCCAGACCCAAGGCACGGTGGTCATCGACTACTCCAGCCCCAACGTGGCCAAGCGCATGCACGTGGGCCACCTGCGCTCCACCGTCATCGGTGGCTCTCTGCACAAGCTCTATGACTTCTGCGGCTGGACGGTCGTGGCCGACAACCACATCGGGGACTGGGGCACGCAGTTCGGCAAGCTCATCGTCTCTTGGGATGCATGGGTGGATCAGGCGGCCTTCGAAGAAGATCCGATCGGCGAGCTCCAGCGCATCTACGTCAAGTTCAGCCAGGACGCCACGGACGCTCAGCAGGACAAGGCCCGGGAGGAGACCGCCAAGCTCCAAGCTGGCGACTCGCGCAACTTGGCCCTCTGGAAGCGCTTCATCGACGCCTCGATGGTGGAGTTCGAGAGCATCTACACGCGCTTGGGCGTCTCCTTCGACGTGACCTATGGCGAGAGCCACTACAACGAGATGCTCCAGCCACTGGTCAACACTCTTCTGGAGCAGGGCGTCGCCGAGGAGTCCGACGGGGCGGTGATCATCCCCTTCGAGAAGTCCGACGGCAAGGGGCTCAAAGACCAACCCTTCCTGATTCGGAAGCGGGACGGCGCAGCGCTCTATGGCACCACCGACCTGGCGACCGTGCGCTTTCGCTTGGACACCTGGGCCCCTCATCGGGTGCTGTACGTGACCGACACCCGGCAGCAGCTGCACTTCAAGCAGCTCTTCGCGGCGACCAAGAAGCTGGGCTGGAACCAGAGCGAGCTCTGGCATGTCTGGTTCGGTCTCCTCTCCTTGCCCGAAGGCAACATGAGCTCCCGCGCCGGAAACGTCATCAACCTCAAGGACCTGCTGGACGCCGCTGTGGCCAAGGCCCGCGAGATCGTGGACGAGAAGAGCGCCGAGCTCTCCGATGAGGAGCGCGCCATGGTGGCGGAGGCTGTGGGCGTCAGCGCTGTTCGTTACGCCGACTTGAGCCAGAACCCACAGGCCAACGTCGTCTTCGACTGGGACAAGATGATGGCCATGGACGGGAACACCGCACCCTTCCTGATGTATGGCCACGCACGGCTGCGCTCCATTCAACGCAAGGAAGGCCTGCAGCACGTGGTGACCGAGCACGGGCCCGTCAATGACGCTGAGCGCCAGCTCTGCACCTTGCTTCTGCGCTTCCCAGACGTGGTGCCAGCGGCCCTGGCAGCCAGCCGGCCCAGCATTCTCGCCGAGTACCTCTTCACGGTCGCACGCGCCGTGAACCGCTTCTACAGCCAGTCCCGCATCAAGGGCTCGGTGGGTGAGGAGCGTGCAGCCCGGGCATCCTTGGTCGCGGCGGCTTCGATGACCCTCTCCACCGGCCTGGGACTGCTCGGCATTCCCGCCCTGGAGCGCATGTAGGGGCTCTTGACAGAGCAAGTCCCCACGTCCACCTCATTCCAGGGTAGATTTAGGCGGTGCAGCCCAGCCCCCACGAGTCCGGAATTCCAGAGCGCCTTGGGCGCTACCGCTTGGTGCGTTGCATCTCGAGCGGGGGAATGGCCCGCGTCTACGAGGCGCGTAGGGAGTCTTTGGCTGGAGTCAGTCCCAAGGTAGCCATCAAGGTCATCCTCCCGGAGCATGCTGAAGACGAGACCTTTCAGCAGCTCTTCGTCAACGAGGCCAGGATTGGTTCGCAGCTCCAGCACCAAAACTTGGTGCAGATCCAAGACTTCGACCGGGCCGGCCGCGTCTTCTTCTTGGTCATGGAGTTCGTGGAAGGGCTCACCCTCCGCAAAGCTGCCAGCCTGTGTAGGCGCCACGGTGTGCCCATCCCACTGGCGGTCATCGCCGAGCTAGGACGCCAGGTCTGTGAGGGCCTGCACGCTGCGCACACGGCCTGCAGCGAAGATGGCGCCGACCTGGAGTTGGTGCACCGCGACATCAAGCCCAGCAACCTGATCCTCTCGCCCCAAGGGGTGGTCAAGGTCTTGGACTTCGGCATCTCAAAGGCCCTCGTCGCCGCTGAGCATGCCGGCACGGTCAAGGGCACCTGGGGCTACATGTCCCCGGAGCAAGCGGCAGCGGACGACCAGGTCTGGCACGCAGCAGACCAGTACGGGCTCGCCGCCGTGCTCTACGAGCTGGCCATGCTCCAGCCCTTGTACACGGAGCGGGAGCCCAGGGACCTGGTCAACCTGATGCACGCCGACGAGGGGGCACGCCGAGCGGCGCGGCTCTCCGGTCCTCACGCAGCCTTGGGGCCCTTGCTGATGCGGGCGCTCCAGCGCGATCCCCACGCACGCTACCCAAGCTGTGCATCGATGGCGATGGACTTGGCCAGCCTGATTCCTGAGCCCGTCTCAGCCCGAGACCAGCTCCTACGCTTCTATGCGACGGTGCTGGCTCTGGATCGCAGCGAGGGAGCAGCCCTCGAGCGAAGCTCCTCGACCTTCTCTCGTGCCGGGGTCTCCAAGGGCACGATGGACCCGTACAGCGCGGGCTTGCCCGTCGCCGTCGGCAATGAGCGGCACCCGCACCAGGTGGCCATCGATGAGCGCCCGGCGCCAGCGCCGCAGCGGTACTGGAGCACCGGCGCTCTGGCCTGGATGGGGGTCGGCATTCTGGTGGTGGCCTTTGTCTCCATCAAGCTCTTCTGGCCCGGCGATGCCGAAATCGAAGCTCCCCAGGTTCGCTCGAGTGTACTGAGTCCAGCCCCTGACCCGGTCGTGGTGGACGCACCAGAGGTCACGCCGCCTGTGGTCGAGCCAATCGTGGCGCCCCCCGAGCCTATCGTCGCGCCGACGGTGCCGGTTGAGCCGGTCGTGGTCCCGGTGGTCAAGCCCAAGGAACCCCGCGTGGTCAAGGTCCCGGCAGAGCCCAAGGGTGCGCCGGGACTGCTGACGGTCTCCAGCTTGCCGAAAGCCAAGGTCAGCGTGGACGGCAAGGTGGTAGGCCAGACGCCGCTGTACCAGTACAGCCTGGGGGCCGGCTCACACAAGGTGGTCCTGACCGCCGAGGATGGCCGCAGCAAGAGCTTCTCGCTCAACGTCTCTCCTGGGGAAGAGTCCAGGCGGATTTGGCACTTCGAGAAGGAAGAGTGGGTCGAGCGCTGAGGACTAATTCGGGTCCTTCAACCACGTGCCCGCCGTCGCGCTCAAGCTCATTGGACGCTTGTTGACCTGTGTGAGGCGCGCGCTGTGCCAGGTCACCAGCAAGGTGCCACGCCGCATGGACATGGGGAGCTTGGCGCTTCCTTGGTCCACCAGGCGGCACACACCCGACTCGTCGGAGAAGTCCAAGTTCACCAGCCTGACCTCGTCGGCGCCAGTGGGTTCCCAGGTGAGGGTGCGGCCCTTCTGTTCCAGGGCCGGAGCCGCTGGCAGAGGAGGAAGCTTCGCTGAGACCCCTCCAATGGCGATGGTGCAGACCAAGCCAGCTTCGGGCATTGGGTCCAGCGCCCAGGTGCTGCCGCCGCTGTGTTGGTCTTGGAGGGTCAGCGTGTGGCCGGGGCACATGGCGCTGACCTGTTCGTCCTCAAAGACCATGCCCTCGCCTGTGGAGACGGGCACGATGCTCCTGCACTCTCCGAGGGCGATGCCTTGGCGGTCCTCGGGGAGGGGAGCGGCTTGAACACGGAAGGTCTGTACCCGTAGCGTCGCGTGTTGACGCCAGTGGTCGACGCTGAGGGAGGCCTGACCTCCCAGGAGAACCGGCGCGCTGATCTCTGCAGACGGCGCTCCGTGGCTGCTTGGCACGATGCAAGCCAGGAGCATCCAGATCAAGTCTGTCTCGGCAGTTGGTCCAAGAAGGCTTGTGTGCAGCGCTGCAGCTCTTCGCGTGTGATTCGGAAGCGTCGCCGCCATCCGCCCAGGGGGTCCTGAATCTCCACCATGCCGCCGAAGCTGCCGAGGAGGAGGAGCTTGTCCTCCAAATGCGGGTAGCGGGCGCGCAGCTTGCTGGAGTGCTGGATCTCCATACCCAGAACGTAGTCGGCCCACTCGGCCAACTCGGGGGTCACGGGCTGTGAGCGGTGCTGGCTCAGGTCCAGTCCAACCTCTTTCACCACAGCTTGTGCGTGTCGGTGGGCGGGCTTGTTGACCAACCCCAGGACCGAGGCGCTCTTGACCTGAATGTCGCGCTGTCGGCGCAAGGCGTAGTCCCGGAGTTGGACTTCGGCGATGGGCGAGCGACAGATGTTTCCGGTGCAAACCACCAGGATGTTGTAGGCCATTGTTTGGCATCCTAACCCAGGTTGCTGGGGCAGGGTCGGGCCTAAAGCAAGACGCTCAGAGCCAGGTGCTTGTCCTACACGCCAAGGTCTCGGAGCCTTGGTCCAGGCTGTATTGGGCGCAGTTGTCGCAGCGATCTCCCGCCTCGAAGCTCAAGCGAACCTGCTGTGTGCCGTCTTTGAGCAGAACATCGCCCCGTGGTTCAGTGGCGCAGCCGTCGTCTTCAAGGCCATCTGGGGCCTCGAATGTGACGCCGCCCAGGCTGTTCTCAACGACACCCTGCGCTTGAAAGGTGCGCAGGTCTCCGCCCGCGTCCAGCCACGTCTCCCAGGTGCCCGTCAGCGCCAGGCGCGACCAGGTGTCCTCCAGCTTGGCTCGGCTGCCTTGGTCCCAGTAGCCATCGGCCTCGATCACCAGGTTGGTCTCCGTGTGGGACTGGAGGGTCTCGCCGTTGCTGCCGGCGAACCAAAACTCGCCCTTCATGGCGATGCGGTCGAAGCTCCGGCTCTCCACGTCGGAGTCCACCTCGATGTCGAACTCCCAGCGCTCCCATTCCTGGCCGGCCTCCTCCCAGGTCACCTGGCTGGCGGTCCCGCTCCAGTTGTAGCCGTCTTGGGAGCGGCAGTTGGTCTGCCAGGTACGCTCTCCACCGTCTACGCTTCCGTAGGGGCAAGACCCCGGATCCGCGACGTTCTCGCCCATGAGATGGGTCCACATGTCCAAGGCAATCTCTGTGGACGGCGAGTTGCCCCAGTGCAGGCCTGGGACGACATGCTGGGCGATGAAGTAGGCCTCGGCCCCGGTATCCAAGGGATACGCGGATGGCTGGGCCAGTGGAGCGGATTCCATGCGGGGCTCGACGCGCCATTTGGCTACGTCCTCGCCGCCGCCGGTACAGGCTAGAGCAAACAAAAGCGCGGTCATGGTCCAGACGATAGAGCGCTGAGGTGCGCCCTGTGATGCCCGCCCCCAAGACTTCGCGCTTTCTTGTCGCGCTCGTGGCCCTGGCCATGGCCGCGCTCGCTCTGCCGGCTCTGGCTGCTCGGGCCCCAGACGCTCAGCGTGCGCAGCTCTTTGTGGAGCTTGTACTTGATGAGTTGTCCCAGGGGGAGTTGGACGTCGAGCGTCAGAAGCTGCTCTTTTGGCCCAGCTTGGACGGCTCCTTACACCCTGCTGCCAAACGTGCCTGGTTCGATGAACTCTCCCGCACCCTAGCGGCAGGAGAGCTCGCGCAGATCCTCAAGGCGAATCCAGAGGTCCGATCCGTCGTCCCTGGCCCAGACTACGTGCGCGTGGTCCTGGATACCGAGCCCGCCCTGAGTACGCGTGTGTCCCGGGTCGAGGGCAGCTTGCGCGCACTGGGCTTTGAGCTTGCGGTCTGCCAGGGCTGCACCGAGCAAGAGCGCTTCGTCTTGGCCCTTCTGGGACGGGTGCAGACCCACCGCAAGCACCGCAGCTTGAGCGCCGGCGCAGATCTCTGGGTGGACCCCGCCGCGGAGTACCCCAAAGAGCCGCCGGCCTTCCTCTTGGCTTGGCACAACCGCAACGTAGATGCCGGCTATCTGCGCTGGGTGCTTCAAGATGCCGAGCTGGTGAGCAGCAACGGCAATGAAGTGCAGGTCGCCCTGCGTGACCGGACGGAGACCTGGACTCTGCGCTATCGCGAGGGCAGGTGGATGCTGGACTATGCCGAGCTGCCCGTGGACAGCCCGCTGCGCTTGGCGTCCGAGCAGGTGGAGGATTGGCGGAGCGGAAAAGTTCTGGAGGAGAACGCTGTCGATTGGTGGCTGCCTTCATGGCGTGAGGAGGCCGCGGGCCTGGTGGTAGGGGAGGACCTGCTCTTCGTGAGTCCTCGCGCAGTGCAGGGCGATCTGGTTGTCTACGGTCAGACCCTGGATCGCAGCTTCGCCATCCTGGCCCTCCTGGACCCTGAGTCTGGAAGCGTCAATGCGCGCTTCTCGCTGCCTACCCTCAGCCGCCAGCAGAACTTCTCTCAGCGCGCTTGGCGGGACCTCTTCCACGTCGCCCTCTCACCGGACGGCCGACTCATCGCCATTGGGGCATGGGACCGCATGTGGGTCGTGCAGGTGGACGATGGGAAGGTGATCTCGGAGCGCTATGCCCTCTCTGGCTTGGATCTGCTGGCCTGGTCGCCGGATGGAGAGCGGCTCTTGGCGGCGGACCACCTGGTGTTGCTCGATCTGGACCCCAAGACCCTGAAGGAGTCTCAACGCATCCCGCTGGGCAAGCCCCTGGTGGACCTGTCTTGGTCCTACGGCCAAGTCTGGACCGTCGACCGCTTGGGCCAAGTTCGCGTGCTCGATGCCCAGGACTTTCGGGAAGTGAGCGCCTCGGAGCAAGCCTGCTGTGGTGGCGTCCTCGGTTGTGAGATGGACCCTGGCAGCGGAGAGCTCCTTGTGAGCTGCTCAGCGAGCTGTGAGCCGGCTTGGTTGTGGGTTTGGGATGGGAACTCACCGCCGACTCAGTTGGCCGATGAGACCTTGGCGGCGCCCCAAGGAGCTCTGGCGCTGGATCCCACCGGCCGATTCCTTGCCACTCCCGCAGACGGACGGGCGGGCGCGGTCTACGATCGACGCCAAGAGCGCGCCAGCGACCCCTTTGGTCTCTCTGTGCCGCTGCGTCAGGCTGCTTGGTCCAGTGATGGGGCGACCCTATATGGGGTCGATATGATGGGGACGGCCTGGGCTTGGTCGCTGTCCACTGTCCTGGAAGCGCAGCCCTGACAGCCCACTGAAAGCTCAGGGCTGACACACCTCTGACCCCGCCAAGGGCATCTGCTCGCTACTTTGGGCGGCACGAAGGGAGTCCCATGTCTTGGCTGTTGGCTTCGGTCGCGCTGGCCGCAGACCCTGTGCTGCTGACCCAAGCACCCGTGCTCGGCGACGACGCCAGCACCGCGACGGTTCACGTGCACGTGCCAGGGCTCCAGGCATCTGACCGACTCAAGGTGAGCCCTTCCCAGGGGGAGGTCTTGGAGGTTCAGCGTCAAGGGGAGCTGGTGACCTTGAGTCTGCGGCCGCCGACGGCCCGCAGGGAAGGGGACGACATGCCCCTGACGCTGAAGGTACGCGGCTCCATGAAGCTGGACTTCGAGATGGCCATCCCTCTCCACCAGCCCACCCGGGGCAGCCTGGAGCTGGGCTCAGAGCTGGCCGAGTGGAAGCCGGGCAGCCGTGCTCCGGTACCCATCACCATCAAGAGCGGCGGCAGCCACGCCATCCCGGACAGCGCCCGGAAGCTCTCGGCTCGGGCCTCACAGGGCACCGTCACGGACATGAAGTACGTCGGTGACGGGACTTGGACCGCGAACTGGCGGCCTCCCTCGCGCAACAACGGGGAGTCCGCGGTGCTCATCGCTGTGACGGACCTCTCCGCGCCCGAGGTCATTCATGGTCTGCTGAACGTCCCCGTCAAGGGGGCCGCCGAGACAGCCTCTAGTCCCGTGCTGATCGCGCCCTTCGCGCCACAGGTGGCCGCGGGCAGCAGCCTCCGCATCTGGGTGGCCGCCCCAGCCGGTGAGGTTGCCATCGATGGTGCCCTGAGCGTGCGGAACGAGGGCCTGGGCTGGCACTCCATGACCGTGCCTGTTCCTGACCGCGTTGGCGCTTGGACCCTGAGCGCCACGGGGCCCGAAGACAAGGACAGTCTGGGCTTCCAGGTCGGACATGGCATGCAGAGCATCGCGCTGCGCTCCGACCCGCCACTGCTGGGCAGCGACACCCGAAGTCTTAGCGTCACCGCTTCTGTGAGCGAGGGGGGACGCGCTTCGCTGGTGCGCCTGACGCCCTCCGGGGCCACCAACAACGGCAGCCCCAAGAGCAGTGGCACCACGCAGACCCAGCGCTACCGGGTCTCCAGCAGCAGCAAGCGCGTGGTCATCAGCGCCGCATACAGCTCCGTTCAGACCGGGCTGCCGGCCTCGGAGTTGGTCGCCTGGACTCCTCAGGCCGCGCTCCCCAACGACGGCAAGACCAAGAACACCGTGATTCTCGTGGCCGTCGATGCTCTGGGAATGCCCGTCAAGAACGTGCCCATCACGCTCAAGGTCCCCATCGGAGACGCCCGGGTTCAGCCCACCGCCAAGACCGATGCCCGCGGCATGGTCCGCGTCGAGCTGACCTCGGGCTTGGAGTCCGGTCCTGTCCGTGTGCTGGCGACAAGCGAGTCCGGGCTTGAGACCGAGCTTGTTCTCTGGCAAGGAATGGGCGCCCCCAACCTAGCGCCCGCTGGCGATGCCTTGAACCGGGACCTCTCTCAGCGCCTTCAGGGGGCCTCCCCGGTGCTGGTCCTCCCACGCATCGAGGGCAGTGTCGGCAAGCCTTCGGCGCTCCTGGTCAGCACCAATCCCAGCTACACGACCCCTGGCGCCGCAGTGTTGATCAGCATTCGGGTTCAGGACGCGCAGGGTCTGCCGGTGGCCGGCGGGGTCCCCAAGGTCTCCCCAAGCATCGGCAAGGTTGGCCCGCTGACCGACAACGGGGACGGCAGCTACCTGGTGCCTGTGCAGCTCCCACCGGGCCAGGACGGCCCGCTCACCATCGAAGTGAAGATGGGGGACGCCGTCGGCTCCGTGAGTGTGCCGAGCCTGCAGAGTCTGGGGGGCGTGGCCGCTCTGGACAGCAGCGGCCAAGTGAAGCGCCCTGAGCCAAGCGGGAGCAGCGACGGCGGCAGCGGACGCACACCCAAAGAGCGGGGGCCGTCCCAGATCCCAATGGGCACCGTGCGGGTCAGTGCGGTCAACGGCTCTTACCGAGCCACGATGGTGTCCTCGGGGCTGGGCAGCGTTCCTCTACAGTCCAGCTTTGATCATGCCTTCCCCCTGGGGGTTCCCGGCGTGGCGCTGAACGCCAGCCTCTTTCCTTCACAAGGAAATGTGGGCATCGACCTGAGGGCTCGGGTTGGGGTCGGACGATTGGTCTTGGGCGCAGGGCCGCTCGAAGAGGTGAACATGGACATCGTTCACCCCAGCGCGCTGGGTGTGCGCTACCGCACCCTGGGGAAGACGGTGCGCGTCGGAGGCGGGGCTTGGGCCCACGTACACGACGCACTGATCTTCACCTACGCCGATGACATCAAGGCCACAGCGGCGGTACAGAACCAGCTGCTCTATGGCCTTCGCCTCGGCGCGACGCTGGAAGTCGACACCCCAACGGTGGGGCTGGAGTTCCTGGTGGCGGAGACCTTTGGGCCGCTCCCACAGGCCACGCACGCCAGCTTGAACGTGGACCTGAAGCTCTTCGCATCGCCGGCCTTCGTGACCATCGGCGCGGACCTTGACCTACAACACACGCAGATCGAGCTGGCCGACGATACCGTTGGGTTGTCCTCGCAGCAGATCGCCGCCAAGGTTGGCGTTGGCCGCAACTTCTGATTGGAGAGCGTCATGCTCAGCTCCATCCTCTTGCTCGCTCTGAGCGCCTGCGCCCCCACACCGGTCAGCTTCCTCTGTCTGGAGGACGACCCGCTGTGCAGTCTGGAGGAGGCCCTACAGGACCTCCCGCCCGCTCTGTCCGTCGACATTGAGTCGGTGGCCTTCTACCAGGTGACCGAGAAGGTCCTGCTCGAGGACGGGGTAGAGGTCGGAGACGACGTGGTGAGCGTGGCCCAAGGCCGGGACGCGGTTCTGCGCGTCTTCTTGAGCCCTGCGGACACCTACGAGGAGCGCGACCTGAGTGTGCGCGCCTACATCTACCAGGGTGACGCCCTGGTGGACGCCGTCATCGTGACCCAAAACTTCAAGAAGGAAGGGAGCTTCAGCGACCTGGACTCCTCCTTCAATCTGCCCATTCGTGGATCTGCCATCGGGCCCGATCTGGCCATCGCGGTCGAGGTCCTCGAGGCCACCGAAGAGGCGGACTATCCTGGCATCCAGGGACGCAACAGCTGGCCCGAAGAGAGCGCCTACAGCATCAAGACGACGCCTACCGGACCCCTCAAGATTGTCATGGTGCCAATCGAGTACAACGCGGACAACAGCGGCCGTTTGCCCAACACTGAAGAAGATGAGATGGAGCGCTTCCGCCAGGCCTTCTACGGCCAGTACCCAGCGGACGAAGTGCAGATCCGCGTGGTGGAGCCCCAGGGCACAGACATCGGTATTCGCAACGGCTGGTCAGCACTCTTGAACGAGGTCACAGGACTCCGGGATGCTGTTGGAGCGGAAGACGACGAGTACGTCTACGGACTGTTCTCCCCGGGCGAGGACCCCACGGGCGGCACTGCCGGACTGTGCTGGGTTGGCTACGGCCCCTCGGACCCCGGAACCAAGGTCTGCATCGGCTTGAGCGGCTCACCGGGCACCGCCGTTCACGAGGTCGGGCACGCCCACGGTCGAGAGCACTCTCCAGGCTGTGGGGCGGGCTCTCCCGACCCGGAGTACCCCGAGTCGGATGGAACCTTGGGCTCACGGGCCTTCGACACCACCGGAAACCGGATGTTCGAGGCCGCGACGACCTACGACTTTATGAGCTACTGCGGGCCCACATGGACCGGCGCCCACACCTGGGAGATGCTGGTGGAGCGGGTGAACTCGGTCAACAGCATCTACGGCGCCTACACGCAGACCGACGAGTACTTGACCTTCCTCCAGGACGAGAGGGGAGAGACGACCTTGCTAGGCCAACAGTGGCTTAGCGAGCCCGCTGGACTTGCCGTGCGCGTTGAGCTCTTGGACGATGCAGGTCAGGTTCTCTACCAGGTGAGCGGCCGTAGCATTCCGATGGACCACGCTCAGGGCGCCATGGTGCGCATCATTGAGCCCATCGACGATGCGCGCGTGGTCGACATGCGTGTGGTCGACTGGCGCTAAGGGCGCCTCTGGCGCAGAGCCATCCGGGCCAGTCGCTCAGAGGAAGAAGGCCACCGCGGCAGCAACCCACCCCACGACGGCCACCAGCACTGCGATGGCCAGCGGTAGCCGGCTCGGAGGGGGCGGCGGCGGAAGGGGCTTCTGCACAACGGGCGCTGGTCCAGGCTTGGGCTTCTGGGCCTCTGGGACGCGCCTGAGCTCTTCTTGTAGCGCGAAGTCCTGGTCCATCAGCAGCATCGCGCTTGCTCGGGCGCTCGGCAGCCTGCCGTGGGCCAGCTCGTAGCGCACCATGGAGGAGACGGCGGCGTCGTGTGCCCTGCGGGCGG
>CAJXRZ010000005.1 GCA_913060515.1 uncultured Pseudomonadota bacterium
GGGCACCTCGTGACAGAGCACGCAGTCCCCCTCGCCGATGCACTGGCCGAGGGGGACTGCGTGCTCTGTCACGAGGTGCCCGGTGTGGTGCAGGCCACCCAAGTGGAGAGCTGCCAGAGCTGCCACGAGTGGATTCAGTCCGTCGCAGCAGATCCAGCGCGGCGTGCGGTCGCCTTGGAGAGCTTTCCCCTCTGGCCCAGGTACGAGCAGACCGTTCACTCCTATGAGCAGGTGCCCAACCTCCAGGCCGCGATGGCGCGCTTGGAGCCGGAGTGGATCGCCGGCTACCTCAACGATCCCCATGACCTGCGCCCTCACCTGGACGAGACCATGCCGCGCATGGACCTCTCTGAGGGGGAGTTGACCGCGATCGCCCTGTGGTTCTCAGAGTCCCGGGCCCCCGAGCCGAAGTCTCCTGCGCCCAGCATCGACAACCTGGCCGCAGGCGAGGCCCTGTTCACCGAGCGCGGCTGCACCGCCTGTCACACCCTGGGCGGGCGCTTCACCGCGGGCATCCCCCTCGCACCAGATCTGGCCCACACCCGGGATCGCATGGCCCCTGGTCTGATCGCTGCCTGGATCCAAGACCCCAAGGGCGTCTCGGAGCACGCCACCATGCCTGCGATGGGTGTGAGCTGGGAGGAGGCCCTTCAGCTCAGGGACTTCATCTTGCTGGCCGATCTGCAGCAGACGGTGGCCTCGGATGCGCCGAGCCTCCCTGAGCCCGCTGAAGGGAGCGTCTCCTGGGAGCAGGTGAACGACCGTGTGTTCGGACGGATCTGCGCCCACTGCCACATGAAGCCGGACTGGAATGAAGGCCGGGCTGGGCCCGGAAACGCCGGGGGCTTTGGATGGGAGGCCACGGGCATTGAGCTGCAGAGCTGTGAGAGCGTCGCGGCCCTGTCCGAGCGAATCCCGGACACCTTGGCGCGACGGAACCAGGAGCTGGCCCGGGACCACCTCTCTCCGGGGCAAGCCCCCGCCGAGTTGACCCGTCCCGAGCGCCCAGGAATGCCGGTGGGCCTGCCCGCCATTCCTGACCCCGACATCGCGCTGGTTCTGGCTTGGATCGATCAAGGCAGCCCCTGTCCGCCGGCCGCCGAAGAGACCGCTGGGGAGACCAGCGGCGAGAGCACTGGCGCAGACGAGAAGCCTGAGGGTTAGGCTGGCGGGGATGCTCACCACCCTCTCCCTTCATGCCCTGCTCCTGTCCTGTGCTCCTGACGGTCCAAGCTTTGGCCTGCCGCGCACGGACGAGGACCCCAGGACCCTGGTCTTCAACAACGCCACGGAGCCGGAGTACCTGGACCCCACACAGGCCACCGGACACCCCGACGGGCGCATCATCGGCGAGCTCTTCGACGGCTTGACCGAGTACGACCCGGTCGACCTGAGCCCGGTGCCGAGCCACGCCTTGAGTTGGGAGCAACATCCCGATGGCCGCGGCTACACCTTCCACCTGCGGAAGGATGCCGTCTGGAGCGATGGAGAGCCGGTGACCAGCGCCGACTACCTCTGGAGCTGGGAGCACGTCGTCAATCCGGTGTATTTGGCGCGCTATGCCCAGCAGCTCTACCTGGTGGAGCGCGGACAGGAGTACAACGGCAACCGGGTGATGCTGCTCACCAAGGCCCAGGGCCCCTTCGCTGCAGGGGCACACCTTCTGGCGACCTCCAACAACCTGGTGCGCCTCACCGAGGATGTGCAGGTGGATGGCGTGGACGTCCGCAACGGGGCCTCCCTGCTTGTTCTGGAGAGAGAGGAGGCCCGCCTCAAGCTTCAGGTTCGCCCGGCTTGCCCGGATCTTGGGGACCTTTCCCTGCTCCTGGAGTGCACCGGGGAGACCCGCGAGGGCTGGGTGGCGGCCGAGCTCACCGAGGCCAGCTGGCCCGTGATCAACAGCCGGGTGCTCAAGGCGCCGGCGACTCTGGAAGACGACGAAGGCAAGGCAGTCGCCCGTCTGGAACGTGGAGACAGCGTCACGCTGCTCCAGACCCAGGAGCAGCACTCCAAGGTCTTCTATGGGCAAGAGGAGAAGACCGGCTGGGTGCTCTCCGCGACCCTGACCGACCCCCGCGGCGGACTCATTCGCTACGAGGTGGAGCAGCTCCCCGACGTGGACTTCACCGGCGCGCTGCCAGAGGCGGTCGAAGAAGGCCTCGAGGAGGAGATCGCTGTCCCTCCGCCCGTGGGCAGCGTGACCTTGGGCGCGGTTCGCTCCGATGCCGAGTTGCTGGGCCTGCGGGCGCCTGACCCACACACGCTCATCGTGCGGCTCAAGGCCGTGGCCCCCTACTTCCTTCAGCTGACCTCACACACCACGCTCCGTGCGGTGCCGAAGCAAGCGTGGGAAGCCCACGGCGCACGCTGGACCCGGGTCGAGAACATCGTCACCAGCGGCCCCTTTCTGCTCCAAGAGCACGTGGTGCGAGACAAGTTCGTCCTGGTGAAGAACCCCCAGTGGTGGGGCGCTGAGGACCTGAAGTTGGACCAGGTCATCGCCTACAGCATCGACAACTTCAACACCTCCGCCAACCTGTACCGGGCCGGCTACACCGACTTGGTCGTCGCCAACGACCTGCCGGTCAGCTTCTTGCCCCTGCTGCAGGACAAGGATGACTTCAACTCCAGTCCGGCCCTGAGCGTGTACCTGTACCGCTTCAACACGGACCAGGCGCCCTTCGACGATGTGCGCGTACGACAGGCCCTGGCGTTGGCCATCAACAAGCAAGACATCGTGCAGGTGCGCAAGGTCGGAGAGCTGCCGGCTACCCACCTCGTGCCGCCCGGGCTGCCTGGCTACGAGGGCCCAGAAGGGCTCCCATTCGACCCGGAGCGTGCCCGCGCCCTGCTCGCTGAGGCTGGCTACCCCGGCGGCGAGGGCTTCCCCCCCTTCACCATCCTCTACAACACCCAGGAGTCCCACAAGCTGGTCGCCGCGGTCATTCAGGCCCAGTGGAAAGAGCACTTGGGCATCGAGGTGGAGCTGGAGAACCGGGAGTGGAAGACCTACCTAAAGGCGGTCAACAGCGGCGAGTACAACGTGGCCCGCGGCGGTTGGATCGGCGACTACCTGGACCCCACCACCTTCCTGGACATGTGGATCGAAGATGGGGGCAACAACAACACGGGGTGGAGTGATCCAGCCTACGACGCCCTCTTGGCCCAGGCCTCCAGAGAGCCGGACGTGGCCGAACGGGCCCGAATCCTTGGCGAAGCCGAGGCCATGCTGAACGAGCAGGTCCCCTTCGTGCCTCTGTATTGGTACGTCTGGTACGACCTGACCCAGCCGGACGTGAAGGGCGTGCACCCCAACCTCCTGGACCAACACCCCCTGCGTTTTGTGAGCATAGAACGATGATTTGGTTGATCCTGCTGGCTTGCAGACGAGATGTGGCCCCGACGGACAGCGACACGGACACCGGCGCCGTCGACACCAACGTTGAGAAGCCTCAATGCATCCTCAAAGAGAACGGCCAACGCCTCTCCATCACCAGCGCCCTGGATGGCGCCCAGCTCTTCATCGCGGCTGACTTGATGGCGCAGGGGCCGCAGATGCCTGTGGCCGTGGTGCAAGGCGGCTTCTCCGGAGAGCAGGTCCCAGCACGAAACAGCAGCATCCTGAACACAGGCGGTGGGCACGTTCAGGTCCACGTGGACTTGCCCGGCTCCGACTCCGCCGCGGCGAGCCGGGACTACTACGGTGCGGACTCCCGCGTCAGCGTGGCAGAGCTGCTCCGGTACACCGCCAGTCTGCGCGAGGACGACGAGGGCTGCCTGCTCTCGGACCGCATCCAGACCCGGGACGAGCTCATCTTGGTCGGCCTGAGCAACGGCGGGAACTTGGCGGTGAGTACCTTGGTGGACAGCACCTTGGACCTGCCCCCAGTGGATGCCCTCGTGTTGTGGGAGACCCCCTCCTCCGCTCCCTTTGCGCTCACGGAGTACCACCGCCCTGAGCTGGGTGACTGCACTCTGGGAGCGACCCTCCGCTGCGAGATGGACTACTCGCAGCTTCGTTGGGCAGCGGGGCAGGCCTACCTGGACCGCAACGGGAGCGGCGATCTGGATCCGGACGAGCCCTCCTGGGCGGGCCTAAACCCCAGCATCGGCCAGCTCTTCTCTCCGGAGATGCGCACCCTGCTCGGTGACGAGAAGGGTTTGGCGAGTCAGTCTGACACCGTGGCCTTCTGGGAGCGGCGCGAGGCCGCCAGCTTGGTGACCGAGCTGGCTGCGGCCTACCCTTCGCTGAAGACCATGATCGTTGCGGGTACGGACGACCACGTTCAAGACATCGAGGGATCTCCCCACGTGATGGGACTGGCCATGGGCTTTGTGCGCCAAGGCCTCTGGGTCCGCCTGAACCCCGATTCTGTCTATTCGGGCCTTGGCGTAGAGAATGATGCCCAGGTCCCCATCGGCTTCGACAGCACAAATGTGCTGCTCAACGGAAGCACCAACATCGCGACGGTGAGCGGCGGCGTACACGAGATGGTGGATCGAGTGAGCGCCCAGGACTGGTCCACAGACTTAGATGAGCGCCTGTGAGCTCCTTCATTCTAAAGCGCCTGTTGGCCATCCTCCCGCTTGTGCTCTTGCTGGCCCTGGGTACCTTCCTGCTCTTGCAGCTGGCTCCCGGTGGCCCCTTCGATGCAGAGCGGAACTTCCCCCCGGAGATCCAGCGCCAGCTTGAAGCACGCTTTGCGCTGGATCAGCCCTGGCACATCCAGTTCCGCATGTACATCGTCGGCCTGCTCGACGGCACCTTGCCCAGCATGAAACGTCCAGGCCTGACCGTCGGCGAGCTGATCGGCAGCTCCTTTCCCGTCAGCGCAACTCTGGGCAGCCTCAGCCTGCTCTTCGCTCTGGTTCTGGGGGTCAGCTCAGGCATCATCGGCGCCATTCGTCAGAACTCGGTCTGGGACTGGACCACCATGGGCATCGCCCTGGTCGGCATCTCGGTGCCCAACTTCGTGCTCGGCCCGCTCCTGATCGCAGTCTTCGCCCTGGGTCTGGGTTGGCTGCCGCCAGCCCGTTGGGATGGTTTGGCGACCATGATTCTGCCCAGCATTACCTTGGGCTTGGCCTATGCCGCCTACATCGCACGCCTGACACGGGCCGGCATGCTCGAGGTCATCCGCACCGACTACATCCGCACCGCGAGAGCCAAGGGCCTGAGTGAGTGGACCATCGTGGTGCGCCACGCCCTTCGCGGCGCCATCCTGCCTGTGGTGACCTTCCTGGGGCCCGCTACGGCGCGCATCCTGACAGGCACCGTGGTCATTGAGAAGGTCTTCCAGGTGCCCGGCTTGGGCTACTACTTCGTGCAGTCTGCCTTGGACCGCGACTACTCCATGGTTCTGGGGGTGGTCTGCTTTTACAGCGGCCTGCTGATGCTGATGAACCTGGCGGTAGACGTGGCCTACACATGGCTGGATCCAAGGGTGAAGGTGGCATGAGCACCACAGTCCAACAAGAACAAGAGCTGGTCGCCGGGACCTCCCTCTCTCAAGACGCTTGGCGTCGCCTCAAGCGAAACCGCATCGCGCTGGTCTCCGGCGTGGTCGTCAGCGCCGTGGTGCTCTTCTGCAGCCTGGGACCGCTCATCGCTGGGCTCTTTGGCCTGAGCTACGAGATCCAGGACATCGCCCTGGGTGCCGCAGCCCCCTCCTGGGCGCACCCCTTTGGCACCGATGACTTGGGGCGCGACGTGATGGTGCGAACCATGCATGGCGGCCGCGTCAGCCTGCTCGTCGCTGCGGTGGCCACCACGGTCTCGCTCTTTGTCGGCACCACCTACGGGGCCATCTCTGGCTTCGTAGGCGGGCGCCTCGACAACGTGATGATGCGCTTCGTCGACCTGGCCATGTCCACCCCCTACCTGCTGCTCGTCATCGTGCTCATGGCGGTCATCCCGCCCACCTCCATCCAGATCGGCAACCTGGACGGCAGCTTCGTGATGATGTTCGCAGCCTTGGGCTTGGTGAGCTGGCTGGTCTTGGCCCGCATCGTTCGCGGACAGGTGCTCTCCCTCAAGGAGCTGGAGTTCGTTGAGGCGGCCCGCGCCATCGGCGTCTCGCCCATGCGCATTCTCTTCCGGCACATCGTGCCCAACACCCTGGGCCCAGTCATCGTCTACTCCTCCCTGACCATCCCTTCCGTGATGCTCTCCGAGGCCTTCCTGAGCTTCTTGGGCTTGGGCATTCGGGAGCCTCAAGCGAGCTGGGGCACCTTGGTCAACGATGGGGCCAACGCGATGGTGGTCTACCCCTGGCTGCTGATTTTCCCAGGTGGCGTGATGACCCTGACCCTCTTCTGTTTGAACTTCCTGGGAGACGGCCTGCGGGATGCGCTGGACCCCAAGGGCCAGGTGGACTGATGCCTCTGCTCTCCGTCAAGGGGCTGCGCACCCACTTCCATACCGAGCACGGCGTGGTCAAAGCCGTCGACGGCGTCAGCTTCGATCTGGAGCCTGGAGAGATCCTGGGCCTGGTCGGGGAATCTGGCTCCGGAAAGTCGGTCACCAACCTGAGCATCTTGCGTTTGGTTCCCGAACCTCCTGGGGTCTACGCCGGGGGTGAGATCCTCTTTGAGGGCCAGGACGTCCTCAAGATGGACCGCTCCACCATCCGTGCGCTGCGGGGGCATCGCATCGCGATGATCTTCCAGGACCCCATGACCTCGCTGAACCCCACCTTGCGGATCGGTCGGCAGATCACAGAGGTCCTGGAGCTGCACCTCAAGCTCAGCTCAAAGCTGGCCCGCAAGCGCGCCATCGAGCTGCTTGAGAAAGTGGGCATCCCCGGCCCCGCCGAGCGCATCGACCAGTACCCCCATGAACTCAGCGGTGGCATGCGTCAGCGCGTGGTCATCGCCATGGCCCTGGCTTGTGAGCCCACGCTGCTGCTGGCAGATGAGCCCACCACTGCGCTGGATGTGACCATCCAAGCCCAGATCCTGGAGCTGATTCAGGCCCTCGCCAAAGAGACCGGCACCGCGGTTGTCTTGGTGACCCACGATTTGGGCGTTGTGGCTGGCGTGGCAGACAAGGTGGCCGTGATGTACGGCGGGCGCATCGTGGAGAAGGGACCCGTCGTGGAGCTCTACCAGAACCCCCAGCATCCCTACACCCGTGGACTTCTGGCCAGCGTGCCGCGCCTGGACACCCGCGGTCCCTTGGTGCCTATCCCCGGCATGCCGCCGAACTTGGCCAACATGGGCCAGGGCTGTGCCTTTGCGCCCCGCTGTCCTCTGGCGGATGAGAAGTGCGCGGTCTACCCCGAGTGGCAAGGCTCCCCAACGCGCGGGGCGGCCTGTTGGCGTCCGGGGAGCTCCCAATGACCCCCCTCCTCAAGGTCCAAGACCTCAAGGTGCACTTCCCGGTCTACGACACGGGCTTCTTCCGGCGCCAGAGCGGCTCGGTGAAGGCCGTCGATGGTCTGAGCTTCGAGCTGCACAAGGGCGAGATCTTGGGCCTGGTCGGTGAGTCTGGCTGTGGAAAGAGCACCACGGGTCGCTCGGTCCTGCATCTGATTCCCCCCACTTCAGGCTCGGTGCAGTTCAAGGGTCAGGAGCTGGACAACTTGAGCCGGTCCGAGATGCGGGCGATGCGCAAGAAGATGCAGATCATCTTCCAGGATCCCTACGCCAGCCTGAACCCCCGCATGACCATCGGCGACATCATCGCCGAGCCCTTGATCACCCACGGTCTGACCCAAGGCGCAAAGGCCACCCAAGCCAAGGTACAGGAGTTGATGCAGACCTGCGGTTTGGACCCGCGCTTCGTGCGTCGCTATCCACACGAGTTCAGCGGTGGCCAGCGGCAGCGAATCGGCATCGCGCGGGCGCTGGCCAGCGAGCCGGAGCTCATCGTCTGTGACGAGCCCATCTCTGCCTTGGACGTGAGCATTCAGGCTCAGATCCTGAACCTGCTCAAGGAGCTGGCGCGGGAAAAGCAGCTCTCCTACCTCTTCATCGCCCATGACCTGAGCGCGGTGAGGCACCTCTGCGACCGCATCGCGGTGATGTACCTGGGACGCATCGTGGAGATCGGCAGCTACGACCAGATCTGCGATACGCCGCAGCACCCCTACACCCGGGCCTTGGTCTCCGCGGTCCCCATGCCGGACCCCATCGCCGAGCGCAGCCGCAACCGGGTGGTGCTCACCGGTGAGGTCCCCTCCCCTTTGAGTCCGCCCTCTGGGTGCCACTTCCATCCGCGCTGCCCCGTCGCGCAGGAGGGTCGCTGTGCCACCGAGGACCCGGAGCTGAAGGACTGGGGAGATGGTCGGCAGGGCGCCTGTCACTTCCCCCACAAGGGCGCCGACTCAGCTTGAGTACGGCAAGTCCGGCTGCGCCATACAAGTGGCTTTGTACCGGCCCGATGGGCTGGTACTGTTGCTCTGGCAGGAAGGAGTTCCAATGAAGAAGTTCATGTTCATCGGCGCGGCGGGGGCTCTGGCTCTCACGGGCTGTACCGCGGTGATGGGAGGGATGGCCGGTGGCACCCTCTTCGGCGATGGCCACGCGCCTTGGGACCAGGCCAGCGTGGCCACGCTGGGTCAGGCGGTGGTCTGCCTGGGCAGCGACCAGGCTGTGGCTCCATCGCAGAACTATTCGTTCTCTGGCGAGATCGTCAGCATGGGGGTCATCGAGCCTGGCACCCAAGGGAACCAGGCCAGCTTCGACAACCTGATCCCCTGCTGGCAAGAGCCTTCCACCACCCTGGTGGTTCGCGACGAGAACGGTGTGAACTGGACTGTGGGCTACGCCTGGCTGGACCAGGGCGGCTGGGACAACACCCCCTGGATCGATGTCTGGGAAGGAAGCGAGGTCTCCGTCACCGTCGCACAGGGTGAAGGCGAGAGCGCTGGCTTTGCACTCTACGAGCAGGGTCGTCTGACCTACGCCATGGAGTCCGGCCGTGACGGCCAAGCGGGCATCGACGCCCACATCGAGGGCATGTCGGTCTCCGTCGAAGACGAGGTCGGAACCGTGAGCACCCCATGCGGAGAACGCACGGCCCTCTCAGTGGCCTGGGCCACCGACTTTGACAGGCTCACCCTGTTCCCCGACGAGGACGGCGCCATCCTCTTCAACAGCGAGCGCTACACCGCCTGCAACATCACCTCCTACCAGATGGATGATGACGGCAACTGCGAGGACGACCCCAGCACCGACGTGAGCTGGGTGGTCTTCGACCGACCGCCGACCAGCTTTGACTGACTCGGTCCTTCTGGACGCGCGCAGGAACCCTGGGGAGCTCGCTCCTCGGGGTTCTTTGCGTGTGGACTTGGAGCAGGACTTGAGCGCCGTGGGCGACCCAGCCCGTGGAGGCCGTCATCCCCTCCCCAGCCTGCAAGCGTGGTGCGCCACCTTGGGCCGTTTTGGTATCTCTCCCCAGAGCGTGGTGCGCATCTTCGACGACGCTGGCGGCGGGCTCTTCGCTGCGCGCGCGTGGTGGATGCTTCGCGCCGTGGGCCACGAGAATGTGCAGGTGATTGCGCAAGAGGAGGTGGTGGAGGCCTGGGTCTCTGCGCGCAGCGAAGCCCGCCCCTGCGCCGACTACCCAGCCTCCCAATGGACTCTGCCCACCCTCTCCATCGACGAGGTCAAGCTGCGCGCCCAAGACCCGGAGTGGCGCCTGCTCGATGCCCGCGCCGCCGCCCGCTTCCGCGGTGACGTGGAGCACCTGGACCCTGTGGCAGGACACATCCCGGGCGCCCTGTCCATGCCTTGGCAGCAGCACCGTGACCTCGACTTGGCCAGGGAGTCCTTCGCGTCCCTGCTTGGAGAGACCCCCAGCACCCGCAGCATCGTGAGCTGCGGTTCCGGCGTCACCGCCTGCTTCCTCGCCTTGCAGATGCACCGACTGGAACTGGGAATGCCCACCTTGTACGTGGGCTCCTGGAGCGAGTGGTGCCGTCAGCCTTAGGTGGCATCCTCCGGCAACCAAGCGCTCGTCCATGACTTGAAGAAGGGAGGCTGCCAATACTCCTTCTTCCAGGCCTTGTAGAGGCCGAAGAGCCGCAGCCCGAGCATCACAAACAAGCCGCCCATCAAGACCAGGCCGCCGATGGCAATGCCCACGTCGCCGAAGATGGCGCCGGTGGCCCCCATGAGCATAGCCAAGACCATCATCACCACCACGTGCATGCCGCCCAAGAGCAGTGAGAGGCGGGCGTGGTAGCGAACCAGAGGGTTGCTGTTCTTGAGGTTGATCAAGCTGAAGATCAGCCAGATGAGCTGCACGGGGGCGTGGCAGGTGGCCGCCAAGCGGTCGTTGCTCTGGGGGGCCTGGGTCATCTCGGCGTCGGCGTGCACCGGCTTGGCCATCCGCTCGCCGAGCAGCTCCATCAAGGCCACCGACTCCACGGCGTTGACCGGTTCGATGTCTTTGAGCAGGGTGAAGGTCTTCACGGAGCTGGACTGGTAGGGATTGTTGCTGTCCCCAGTCGTGCTGACCTTGGCCTGAATGGCCCGCCACTGAATCAACTTGGAGGGCTGAACGAACTCCAAACCGGAGATGTTCGCGAAGGCGAGCTCTCCTGTCTTGGAGGTGATCACGCGACGCCGAAGGTCGACGCGTACCTCCGAGCTCTCCGAGAGGCTCTTGGCGCGAAGCAGTCGAATGACGCCGGCCAGGGCACCCGCGATGGCGATGAGGAGCGCCGGAATTCCGACCAGCAATCCGATCACCAGGGCATCGTTGCTGCCTTGCCCCGCCTCGTCGTACATGCCCCCACCGCACAATCCGCCGCAGAGAACGGCCAGGAAGGGGATGAGGATGAGGAAGACCAGGCCGCGCTTGCGGTGCCATTGGACCGGTGTGCGCAGCACGATCTCGTGCTCGCTCTCCTCAAAGCAATCCTTGAGCTTCACAAACTGCACTGGGGCCTCCGGCGGGCCCCTATAGCGCGTCAGACGGGCTCTTCCTTACAGGCGGAATGCAGCCTTGCGGCCGAAGAGCTTGCTGGACTTGCCGTCCACGATCTGGCTGACCTGGACTTCTACCTGGCCCTGCTGTGCGCTCACAGGAGCATGGAGCTTGAGGTAGGCGGTCGTCGAGGCATCGGACAGGCTCGAGGCCATGACGAGCTGACGGGACTCGCCCACCTTTTTGCCGTCCACGAAGACCTCGCCAACCAGCCAGTAGTCCTTGGCCACCTCAGCGCGGGTTCCGATCACGACGGGAAGCTCGACCACCAGTGCGTTGGGCAGGGTCTGAACGATCTCCACCGGGAAGTGGTCTCCCAGTGCGGCCTTGGTGGCCACTGGAGCGGCTTTCTGAACCTTCGCAGGGGGCGCCTTGGTCTCGCCGAAGGCAGAGAAGTCGTCGTCGTCTTCAAGCTCGAAGGGATCGAAGTCATCCCCATCGATGGCCTTCTCGGCCTTCTCATCTGCCGCGTCATCGTTGAAGAAGTCGAACTCATCTTCTTCCTCGCTGGCAGCCTCGGTCTCCGTCTCGGCTGCAAGCGCAAGTGGAGAGAGGAAGAGTGCTCCGAGCACTGCAAGGGTAGAGATTCGCTTCATGAAAGACGCTCCGAGGAGTTTTGAGGGTGGGGCACCACGGCTGGTCGGGCCGAGGCCCCGTGGTTTTGCGATGGATTGCAAGAGCCGGGCCAAGCACAGACGGAAAGCTTGTCTTTCCCTGACAGGGCCTTGACACTGGGCTCAGAAGCTTTGTTCCAAGGAGGTGACAGCGAATATGGCGTCCAAAATCTGGACGGTGTTCAAGATTTTCGAACACCCCAGTAGGGTGCGTAGAGCTCCAAGGGCTTCGGACTGCGAACGCAACATGCCAAGCGCAGGCCCGGGGCAACGCCCTGCTGGAGCAAGGTGCGGCGCTCCAGGTCTGCCATGGGCGGCACTTCTCCTTCGATGAGCAGAGCGCAGCGCCCGCAGATGCCCTCTCCCTGGCAGGCGCTCGCGATGGGCACGCCCGCAGCCATCAGCCCGGACCAGAGGTCCAGTTCAGCAGGCACGAGAACGCCTCGCTCCAGTCCATGGCAATAGTGGGTTGGCATGGCCACAGTGTGCCTGAGGAGACGCTTGTGGGCACTCGGGTTATCCGGCGCTCATGATTATTTCCCTCTCGATTCTGCTGTCCCTTGCCTGTACCGGCGAGGTCTCCACTGACCCCAAGCCCGAGGACATGGAGCTCTCCGAGAAGGACGCTCCAGAGACCCCTTCTCTAGAGGCACCCGCTGACGTAGCTGCAGCTCCAGCGGACGCCAAGACCACGGAGTCCGGGCTGGCCTACAAGGTCATCACCCAAGGCCCCGGCGGCGAGAAGCCCACCCAGTGGGACAGCGTAGAGGTTCACTACATCGGCTGGGGCACTGACGGGGAGAACTTCGACTCCTCCTACAAGCGCAACAAGCCCGCGAGCTTCCCCCTCAAGGGTGTCATCGCTGGCTGGACCGAAGGGCTGCAGCTGATGGCTGTCGGCGACAAGGTTCGCTTCTGGATCCCCGAGGAGCTGGCCTACAAGGGTGCCCCTGGCAAGCCTGCTGGCATGTTGGTCTTCGACGTGGAGCTGCTCTCGGTCAAGGCCGGCGCTCGTCCCCCTGAGACTCCTGAGAATGTCGCGGCCGCTCCAAGCGACGCCAAGACCCTCTCCAAGGGCCTCAAGGTCAAGCAGCTCGTCGCGGGCGAGGGTGACCTCCCTACGGGCGACGACATGGTGGAGTTCCACATGAGCGCTTGGGACACCACCACCCAAGAGTTTGAGTTCGCCACCTCGATGCGCAGCAAGCCCATGAGCGGTCGTCTGAGCGACTTGATGACGGTGTGGGGCGAGACCCTCGCCACCATGAAGCCTGGCGAGAAGACCATGGTCTGGGCCGATGCAGACAAGATCGTCGACGGCCGCGGCAACCCAGCCGACGCCCCTAAGACCTTCCAGCTTGAACTCCTCAAGGTGACCCCTGCCCCCAAGGCCCCCAAGTCTGTGGCCAAGCCCCCCGCGTCGGCCAAGAAGACCGAGTCCGGCTTGCGCTACCAGGTCATGACCCCCGGCACTGGAGAGGCGCACCCCACTGCCTCCGACCGGGTCAGCGTGCACTACAGCGGCTGGACCACCGATGGGAAGCTCTTTGACAGCAGCGTTCAGCGCGGCGAGCCCTCCACCTTTGGGCTCGGCCAAGTCATCCCCGGTTGGACCGAAGGCCTTCAGCTGATGGTGCCTGGTGAGAAGACCATCTTCTGGATCCCCAGCGAGCTGGCCTATGACGGCAAGCCTGGCCGCCCCGAGGGCATGCTGGTCTTCGAAGTCGAGCTGCTCGAGATCAAGGAAGCGCGGGCCATGCCCACGATGGCCATGCCTCCCAAGCCAGCGGGCCAGTAGAGCGGTTTAGCCCAGGCCTTCGGGGCTGGGTTTCCCAACAAGAAACGGGCGCTCCCAGTGATGGGGGCGCCCGTCTTGCTCTGGGTCTCCAGATTGGAGCGGCTAGATGAGCTCCATCACTTCATCGAGCATGTCGGCGAAGAAGACGTTCTCATCGTCCACACCGATGGTCACTCGGAACAGGTCGTCGTAGGTGTAGTCCTGGAGCGGAACGAAGGTCTTGATCTTCACGCCGCGCTCCAACAAGCCTGCGCCGATGGCCTTGGCCTTGGGGCCGTCCAAGGTCTGCACCAAGAGGAAGTTGACCTCGGATGGGTAGACCTTGAGGCGACCGGACCACTTGGCCATGCGCTGGGTCAGAAGATCGCGGGCTGCCTTGGAGCGCTCCCGCAGATCTGGCAGGTGCTGGGTGTCCTGGAGCGTGGCGACACCCATCCGCTCGGTCAGCAGTGGGATGCGGTAGTTGGTGACCTCGGACTCGAGGGTCTGGATGAGCTCTTGCTTGGCGAGGATGTAGCCGATCCGGGCCGCTGCCATGCCGTAGGCAAAGGAGAAGGTGCGGGTGCAGACCACGTTGGGGTACTGCCCGACCAGATCCGCCAAGTAGCGGTGCTTTGCGGGGTCCACGTACTGCACGTAGGCCTCGTCCAACCAGAAGGTGGACTTGGGGTACTTCTTGATCAGGACTTCGATCTCGTCCCGGCTCACCAACACCTGGCCAGTGGGGTTGTTCGGCGTGGCCAAATACACCAGGCCGTCTCCCTGCTTGATGGCCGCTTCCAGGTCGCCCAGGTCCAGGGCGAAGTCGTTCTCGGCCTTGAGGGGAACCAGGCGCACTTGCAGGCCCTTCTTCATCGCACCCAGAGGCACCTTGAAGTAGGTCAGGCTGGGGGTGATGATCGGGTAGCCGCTCTTGCTCGTGAGGTGCTTGAACATGCGCGTGGCGCTGCTCTTGATGCTGTCACGCACCAAGTGCGGGATGACCTGCTTGAGGATGGGGCCTGAGCCATTCCGCAGGTAGACCATCTGGGGCGTGACGCCGCACTCCTCGGCGATCAATCGGCGGAGCTCGCTGTTGTCTCCGTCGCTGTAGTTGCGGAGGGCCACACGGCTGTTGTGATTCTGCAGCACATCGATGGCGCCTTGGGCGCAGTAGGTGCCGTCGTTCAGCCCCAGGTTGATGGGCAGCTTCCAGCCGGATGTGTCGACAGAGGTGGGCATGGTGTCCTCGATTGTGCTTGGCTGCTAACCGCATGGGCCGCCTTTCGCCGTCAAGGAGGCGGCCAGGATGTGCCAACGGAGCGCTTCCCTTGTCGCTCTTCTGGTCAAGGCCCGGAAAAGGTGGCCTGAGCTTGCGGATCTTGGGGGCCTTCAGAGGTACCCTGCGCGCCTTGGAGGCATCTGCCCATGTTGCTCAGTGTGCTCGGAATTTCCTCGTCTCTGGCCGCGTCTCTGACGGTGCTGCCCATGCCCCCGGTCGAGGCCGATGGAAACACCCCTGTGCAGGTGCAGGTCTACGCTCCAGGCGTCATTCCTGGAGATCGCATCCGTGTCAGGCCAAGCCAAGGTGTGGTGGGCAACGCCGCCATTCCGGCGCCAGACATGGTGATCTTCGAGTACACCCCGGTGACGGCCTTCACTGCGGGCGACGCCCGTGTGCGCGTTCAGATCCGCGGCAAGGTGGATGAAGACGTCAAGATCCCTGTCGTGCCTCCTGCGGCGGGCGAGCTCAGCGTCAGCTTTGAGCCACAGACCTGGACGGGAGGCACCAAGGGCACGGTTGACCTGACTGTCACCGCCAGCGGGCCGCATCCCCTGCCCCTCTCTGCGCGCAGCGTGATGGTCTCCGCCTCTGCGGGGAGCGTCGGTGCAGTGACCCAGAACGACGACGGTACTTGGTCCGCCAAGTGGACCGCTTCCACCGCCTTGAACGACCCGCAGCACGTCCTCTTCACGGCGACGGACACCACCGCGCCCTCCCAGGTCGTCGGCTACGGCGCCATCCCCATCTTGGTTGAGCGTACCCAGAATGTGAAGGCCGCCGCGGGCTCCCAGAACGTGCTGGTCATCGGCAGCGAGCAGTACGGTCCCACGACCGCCGGCCCAGATGGCGTCGCGGTCAAGGCCCTCTTCGACCCGCGCGTGGAGACCGCCACTCTGCAGAGCGTGGATGAGATGGGCAACCGCAGCGACACCCGGGTCGACCTGGAGCTGGGCAGCAAGCCCGCGCTCGCCATGGCTCCCCTACCGGCGATGATGCCTACCGGACACGCATTCCGAGTGCATGTGCTGGTGCTCGAGGGCAACGGTCAGCCTTGGCGCGGCGCTGCACCCAAGCTCAACGGCAAGGGCGGCGAGAGCCTGGGCGAGGGTTGGTACCGCTTTGAGCAGAGCACCGAAGAGGCGCCTGGCACCCTCAAGCTCGAGGTGGCTGTTGAAGGTGAAGAGGCCCTCCAGGCCAGCCACAGCATCAAGACCGTGGACGCAGTCCCAACGGTGTCCCTGAGCTCCGACCCAGCCGCACTGAAAGAGAAGGCCCGTGACTTCAAGGTCACCGCACACCTCAAGAGCGCCGATGGCAGCGCCCTGACCAAGCGGAAGGTACGCTTCGAAGTTCAAGGCGCCTCCCCACTGGGCAGCACGCGCGACAACGGCGATGGTACCTACACCCAGAAGTACCGCTTGAGTTCGAAGGCTGATCAGGCTGTGGTTCAAGCAGCGCCGACCTTCAAGGCCACTGGTCTCCCAGCCCGGCACCTGGTGCTCTGGACCGACAAGGCTGTCATTCCGGCCGACGGCGAGGCCACTGTGACCCTGACGGTCGTGGCCCTGGATGCAACCGGCGTTCCGGTGCCCAACGCCACGGTCAAGCTCTCCACAGCCATGGGCGCGGCGGCCATGAAGCCCGAGGTGACGACCGACAAGTACGGCGTCGCCAAGGTGCAGGTCAAGAGCAGCCCCAATCCAGGCATCGTGGCCCTTCAGGCGGACGTCAACGGCGTCGTCGGGCGCACTCTACTGACCACCCATGTTCCTGGCGCCGAAGTCCCTGGTGTGGAGACCGGCGGTTCTGCCGCAGACCGCGCACGGGTCGCTCGCTGGCAGCAGACCTTGGTCTCCCTCAAGATCGGCCGCGTTGGCGCAGACGTGGGGCCGCCCGCTGCACTGACCCTGAGCTCTGTTCCGTCCTACACCACCCCTGGGGCCGCCGTTTTGGTGACCGTCAAGGTGGTCGATGCCCAAGGCAAGGCGGTCGTGGACCAAGCTCCGGCCATCCAAGCCAGCATCGGTAGCGTCGGTGGGGTTCAGAACAACGGCGATGGCAGCTACAACGTGCCCGTTCAGCTCCCTGCTGGAACGGACGGGCCGCTCACGGTCACGGCCACGGTAGCCGGTGCCACGGGCTCCACAGAGCTGCCCACCTTGGCGGGCATGTCACTAGAGGCGGCCGACGACGGTGGCCGCGATCCCAAGCCCGGCAAGGACCCCAAAGAGCCCAAGGAAGCGGGAGCTTTCGTTGGCCACGCTCGGGTCATGCTTGGCGGCATGCACACCACCTACACCAGCGTGCGGGACAACACCGACGGCAACGGTCGGGTGCCCTCGGACGTGAGCTTCAGCAAGCGCCCTATCCCTGGTGGCGTGCTTCAGATCGACGGGCACGGCGGCCCCAAGGGCATGATTGGCTTTGACGTGGGCCTGTACGCGGGTACCTACACCCTCAAGGTGGAGAGCCTGGAGTTCCGGGACACCTTCGTGCCTGCCCACGCTGCGCTCACGGTCGGGACCGTGAAGGGGCCTGCCTACTTCTTTGGAGGCTTGGGCGTTGGAAGCGTGGACACGCCTGTGTTCCGCTACAACGAAGACCTCACGGACGTTGGCATCTTCGACCGACGCTTGACCGGCGTACGCCTGAGCGCGGGCGCACAGATCGACCAAGAGTCCTTCGCCTTCCGAATCAACCTGGCCGAGACCTTCGCGCCAGCGCCTGTACTCACCGAACTGGGCGCCTTCTTCGACCTCCCGGTCTCGGGCCCCGTGACTGTCAGTGGGGGCTACCAGCTGCACCTGCAGCACGCGAGGCTTCCTGTGCCGCCGAGCGGTGAAGGTGCGGACTTCGCGAAGGTGCGCATCCGCCAAGGCGCTCTCAGCCTGGGTGTGGGCTACTCCTTCTGAGGCGCTGGCGTCACCTCGATGGCGCCCAGAAAGTCACGCTTGCCCAGCTTCACGCCGTTGTGGCGGAGGATGGCGTAGGACATGGCCGCGTGGAAGAAGAAGTTCGGCATGGCGAACTGCCGCAGGTAGGCCTGACCACTCATAGTCATGCCGCGCATCAAGGTGAGGGTCTCCTCCCTGTTGCCCTCGAAGGACTCAGGGCTGACCTGGGCCAACAGGGCACGCACGTCGGAGATGCGCGCTTGGAGCTCCTCTACGGTGGCGGGTCCGTCCTCGTGGGCGGCCGCCTCGACGCCGCCCATTCGGGTGGCGACGAACTTGCCTGTATCGCAGGCCGACTGGATGTTCCGGGTCAGGTTGAACTGGTCTGGCGCGAGGCGCGCCTCCAGTAGGCGGGAGACATCAAAGCCTCTCTCCTCTGCATCTTTGCTGGCCAAGTCCAGCCACTTGCTCATGTTCTCGAGGGTGCGGCTCAGGGTAGGTACGGACTCGGCGTGCAAGGACATTTAGGAGACTCCTGTGTGGGGAGCCCCTCCCTAAACACGGCTAGAGCGCAGACCACTTCACACCGGGGATTCCGCTGCCCTTTCCGGGAGGTTGGGCGCCGACCATGTACAAGGCCCTGCGGTTGCGCACCTCGTCCACATTGTCGCCCGTGGGCACCGCCTGGAGGGCCTCTCCAAAGCCGTGGAAATAGATCGGATGGCTGTAGCCATGGCTCCGCAGCCACTTGGCGATGGCCCGAGCCCGACGCTGGGAGAGCTGACGGTTGCCTGCTCCATCTCCGACCGTATCGGTGCAGCCCGCGATGTAGAGCTTGACCGGAACGACCTCGCCGTACTTGTCGATGACCTCGTTCAGGTCCTTCAGGGTCTTCTCAAGCTTGTACTCTTGGTCGGGATCGATGACATCGCTGCCGCTCTCAAAGAGCACGTCGTCATGGGGAATGTCCAGGAACCAAGGCGAGAACTCAAAGCCCGCCCAAGCGCCGGCGTTCTCTACCTTGACCTCGAGCAAGACCACATCCGAAGGATCTCCAACCCAAGGCAGAGTGATCTCGCCCGGTCCCCCATCCACCTGCACAACGCTCTTGTCCAAGAGCTTCTTGTGCGCGCCGTAGGCGGTGATCTCCGCGGTATCCACAGCCTCCGAGACCGAGACGGTCAAGGTGTGTGCCTCCAAGTCAGCGCTGGCCCGAGAGAGGTCAACGCTGAGGCCGCCTCCGAAGCTGTAGTCGATGGGCAGGTTCTGCTCCAAGACGTAGCCATCGGCGAAGCGCACCCGCACAAAGCAGTCCGCATGGGTGTGCTTTGGGTTGCGAGGCCACTCGAAGCTCTGGAGCTTTCCACCAGGCAGCCCAGATCGGGTCCTCTCGTAGTCTTGGCCGCCCACATTGCAGGTGACCAACATCTCATCCACTGCCCTGGAGGGCGTCACGTAGAGGGCAGGCTTCTCTCCGACTTGGGGATTGGGGGTGTACCCAAACTCCAGGTCTCCGTTGGCCCAAGCCATGCCCGCCCCTCCGAGTCCGAGGACAGTGAGTGCCGCTATTGCGGTCGAGGTACGGGACATGTTCTCTCCAGTGTTCGGGCGGCCTTAGCTGCCGATGTGCATGCGCTTGATGCGCGCCACGGTCTCGATGCGCTGCTCTGCGAGCTGGTTGGCGGCCGACATGGTCGTGATGCCCTGGCCCTTGGCCGCGTTGATGATCTCTTTGACCGTCGAGAAGATGTTGGCCGAATCGTCCATGGCCTTGGCCAGGGGCAGGCCCTTGAGCTCGCTGTAGACGTTGATCAGGCCGCCGGCGTTGATCACGTAGTCCGGGGCGTAGGCGATCCCCTTCTCCATCAGCGCCTCGCCGTCGCGCTTCTCCTCGTTGAGCACGTTGTTGGCGCCACCGGCGATGATGGGAGCCCGCAGCTTGGGGATGGTGCGCTCGTTGATGATGCCGCCGATGGCGCAGGGAGCCAGCACGTCGACCTCCAAGCCAAAGTACTCATCTCCTTCAACAGCTCGGCCGCCAAACTCTTCCAAGCAACGTGCAACGCGTGCACCGTTGATGTCGGTGTAGATGAGCTCAGCGCCCACTTCGTGCAGGTACTTGGCCAGGTAGTAGCCCACGTTTCCACAGCCCTGGATTGCGACCTTTTTGCCCTCCATGTTGGGGCTGCCAAAGACCACCTCGGCGGTGGCACGGATCCCGTGGAACACACCCCAAGCGGTCACTGGGGAGGGATCGCCGCTGCCGCCCGTGGCCTTGCCGCGGCCTGTGACCCAACGGGTCTCGCGGGAGATGTTGTTCATGTCTTCGACGTTGGTGTTCATGTCCTCGGCGGTGATGTACCGGCCGCCCAGGGACTCCACAGCGCGACCGAAGGCGCGGAAGAGGCCTTCGCTCTTGATGCCGGGATCGCCGATGATGACGGCCTTTCCGCCACCCAGATCAAGGCCGGCAATCGCCGCCTTGTAGGTCATGCCCCGAGAGAGGCGCAGCACGTCGCGCAGCGCTTCGGCTTCCGAGCCGTAGGGGTAGAGGCGGCAGCCACCCAGGGCCGGGCCCAAGGTGGTGTCGTGGATGCCAATGATCGCGCGGAGACCCACGTCGTCGTTGCGGGTGAACACGACTTGCTCGTGTCCGAGGGCTGCCATCTGCTCAAAGGGGTCCATGCACCACTCCTACCGGTAGTTGCACGAGGCTTATCACAGGCGTCAAAGGGGCCCCGCTCCCGGTCCTGTCAACCCATTGTCAGGAGCGCCTGTAGCCAAGGGATGTCAGCCTTCGACGGTCTGACTTCCCTCGGGGCGAACGACCTTGTAGCGCTTGAGTAGCTTCCGAAAGTTGGGCCGCTGCATGCCGGCGCGATCCGCCGCGCGCGTGACGTTGCCGCCCGTCTCGGCCAGGAGCGTCTCCAGGTACTGCTTGGAGAAAGTGTCCAAGACCGCCTCCTTGGCATCCCGGTAGCTCATGGACATCAGCTCTGGACTTGGACCCGTGCTCTGGCTGCTTGAGGACATCACAGCGCCGGCTGCGGGCGCCCTGGGGCCATCGCCGAGTTGCAGGTCTGTGGCCAGGATGCTCTCCCCCTTGCAGAGGACGAAGGCCCGGGTCAGCGCTGCGCGAAGCTCCCGCACGTTGTTCTTGCTCCAGGAGTAGGCCGCCAAGCTGTTCATGGCGCTGCTGTCGATCTGCACTTCGCGCTCGTACTCGGCGTTGAGCTCCTTGATGAAGAAGTAGGCCAGCAGTGGGATGTCCTCCAAGCGCTCCCGCAGAGGCGGAATTGCGACTTCCATCACCTTGATGCGGAAGTAGAGATCCTCCCGGAAGCGCCCGTCCCTGACCCCCTGGGGAAGATCCTGGTGGGTGGCGGCGACCACGCGGGTGTTGATCTTGATCGGTGTGTTGCTGCCCAGGCGCGTGATCTCTTTCTGTTGCAGAACGCGTAGGAGCTTGGCCTGCATGCTCAGAGGCATGTCTCCGATCTCATCCAAGAAGAGGGTGCCATCAGAGGCCTCCTCAAAGAGTCCAATGCGTCGCCGGTCAGCGCCCGTGAAGGCCCCTCGCTCCGCCCCAAAGAGCGTGCTCTCCAGAAGCTGCTCTGGGATCGCCGCGCAGTTGATCGCCAAGAAGCGTTCATTGCGGCGCTTGGAGGAATCATGGATGGCCTGGGCCACGACCTCCTTGCCCGTGCCCGAAGCCCCTGTGATCAGGACTGGGAAAGGAAAGTCGCCCATCTCGGTGATCAGGCGCTTGAGCTCTTGCATCGGCCGGCTGTTGCCGACCAAGCGGTCCAAGCCGCTCGTACCTTTGCGGAGGCGCTCATTCTCCTGCTTGAGCTGCCGGATCTCCACGGCCTTGCGCAGGACCTGGAAGAAGCGATCGAAATCGACGATCGGCTTCTCGAAGTAGTCCGTCGCCCCGGCTTGAAGGCAATCAAAGGCCTTGGCGGCGCTTCCTGTGGCCGTCAGTACGATGCATTGCGTTCCAGGCGAGGCCACCTGCATGCGCCGGATGACCTCCTCGCCGTAGATGTCGGGCAACTGCAGGTCCACGATGGCCAGATCTGGGCGCGTCTCTTCGGCCAGCTCCAAGCCGCCCTGGCCGGTCATCGCGCCGGCCACGGTGTAGCCCTGTCTGCGAATCAGGCGAGTGAGCGCCTTGAGGTTCGCCTCCTCGTCTTCAATGAGCAGTACTGTGGGTGCGCGAGGCTGCACCTCGGTGCCTCCTGGGCCGTGGAGTATGCTCTCGGTCGACTGAGCTCCCTGGGAACTTGAGGCCTTTTGCATATGGACGAGCAGCTCCTTCAGCGATTCCGTGACGGCGACCCTGGCGCTACCGTCCCGCTACGCAACCAGCTTCGCACTCTCGCGGCGCGTGTGCTGGCTGCACCTCAGTGGGGCATTCAGGATAGCGGAACGCGCGCCGGGCTTGAGAGAGAAGCGGCACAAGCCAGCCTCAGCTCAGGCGCGAACACCGCCGTAGCCCTGACAGAAGACGTGCTCGCGCAAGCGGGCGCTCAGGGGATCGAGCTGCTTCGGAGTCGGGAACCTGGAACACCCGAGGAGCATCCGGCCGCCCTGGAGCTGGCACGGGTCGGCACGCAGACGGCCTCGGCCGTTCAAATGGCACGCGTGGAAGCGCATACCCAGGCCTGCCCGAAGTGCAGTCAGCACTTGGACATCCTCAAGAACGCACTGCGCGTCGCGACCACGGCCCAGCGGGCCCCTGCACAGCCTGCTCCAGTCAGGCCTCGAGCCAAGGCTCCTCGTCCCAAGAGCGCCCGCAGAAAGGACGGGCCCAGCAAGCCCGTCAAGCCCAAGCAGGCTGCGGGCAGCAAGAGCGGCGGGATCCCATGGCTGGCCGTTCTGGCCGGAGTTGCGGTCGTCGCTGGCATCGTCTGGCGTCTGCAACCAAGTGACGAGCAGAAGGTTTGGGCCCGCGCTGAGCTGCTGCCAGATGAGCTGCCACCATCGGCCCGCGCTGCGCTCTACAGCGGACCAGCCAAGCGGGCCATCTCTCAGCTCGCCGACGGAAACTGCAGAGAATCCGCGACCACTCTGCATCTCCAGGCGAAGGGCAGCGGAGATCCCTACCTGCACTGGTACGAGGGGGTGGCATGGGTCTGTGCGCGGGACGGCTCCAAGGCCTTGGAGGCTCTGGACCAGGTCACAGCCGCAGAGGAGGAGTTGCCGTGGGGCTACGACTGGTGGCGGGCTCAGGCCCTCGTGTTGGACGGCCAGAGCGCCCAAGCCTTGGTGCTCCTGGATGACTTGGCGGCCTCCAAGCATGCGCGCGCAGGCGACGCTTCAGCCTTGGCCTCCCGTCTCCGAGCCCAGTAGTTCCGGCGGGTGAGCCTCAGTCTTGAACCGGGTATAGGGCGGGAAAGCCTGGGCGCCGCAGATAGGTGTCAAAGAAGCCATCGCAGCGCGCATCCATGCTGCAGAAGCGGCAGCTCTCCTCTTTGGTGAATGAGACCACCTGAGGAAAGAAAAGCACGGCCTTGTCCAGCTGATGGTCTGCGTCCACGTACCAACGGTTCGAGCTGCGGTGGATGTACTGGGCCAGCTCTCCCAGGTAGCAGCCCGGCAGCCCCTTGATGCTGATGCTCAAACCGCCACGCTCCAGCTCAAGCACCGCAGCGCGCAGGGCTTCCAAGGTGCGGCCAAGAGGCGCGGGGTCCGGAGAGCTGTTCCCGTCGATCGGAAATGGGTAGCTCAAGGCTGCGCGTGTCGCTCCGGAGCTGGCGATGGCACGGGCCGCGTGCTCCAGAGCTGGCAGTGCAGTCGGTGAGAGAAGGGTGTTGGCCACCACCTCGATGCCGGCGCTGCGTGCGCTGCGAATTACCCGCTCAGCGCTCACAAGCGCGGTCCCGGCAGCGCCTGGCTGGACTGGAACAACGACGGCGTCGACAAGGCCTTTGAAGCGGTGGGGATCAAAGCCTTCCAGATCCTCGCTGCCGAGATGCAGCACCACACTCTGGACGCCCCATGCTCGTGCTTGGGTCAACAGCTCGGGGCTCTGGGGCCGGTTGGCCACGCCCACACCGGAGAGCACCAACTTGGTGCAGGGGCGGCTTCGGGGGCCGGCCATGTCCACTGAGAAGTAGCGCAGGTTGGCCAACAACTCTCTCTGGGTCATGGACCGCGTTGGCACGGGGGCGCCGGCACGGATGCGACCGGGATATGCACGTTGCACGCGGATCTGGACCATCACTGGTCGCTCAACAGCGCCCTCAGGGGTCCAGGTAATCATGGCTGCTCCTCTCGCAGGGGCGCGGCCTAACCGGCCAGAACTTGGCCGGGTATGGTGTCAGAGAAGGAGAGCGAGCGATGTTGCTGCTGCTGATCAGCATGGGATGCCAGGTTTCCTGGCAAGCCGCCCCTGGGGCCCTGGTCCAAGGTCAGGCGCCCACCCTCAGCGTGAGCTCCCCCGAAAACGGCGCAGAGCTGCTCCTCCACTCTGAGACTCTGCTCCTCGGAAGCGTCGTCGACGACCAGGAGGGCGTGCGCGTCTTGGTGACCTCGGATGTGGACGGCGATCTTGGGGCTGCAACCGTGCAGGGCCAGGACTGGAGCCTGCCACTGACTCTCTCCGAGGGTCCTCATGCTCTGAGCATCACCGCCATCGATCCCAGCCAGAACCGCAGCACTCTGGAGTGGTCCCTGGTTCAACTCGGCAACCAGCCCCCTACCCCGCCGGAGCTCCGAATCGAGCCCGAGTCCCCGGTCAACGGCGAGCCATTGCAGCTCATCATCGACGTGCCCGCCAGCGACCCAGAGGGTGGGCAGCTTGTGACCTCCTTGAGCTGGTCTCGAGATGGGCAGGTTCTTGAGCAGTACGCGGACGAAGAGCAGATCCCCCTCGGCGTCGTGGCCTTGGGAGAGACCTGGATGCTCACCCAGACCATCAGCGACGATGAGTTCACCATCACAGAGAGTGTGAGCGTCAGCGTGGATGGCTCCGGCCCGGTGGTTCAGATCACCTTGGACCCGCCAGACCCCACGGCGGCCGACAAGGTCGCGTGCCAGTGGGAGAGCTTCGATCCCGATGGCGATGCCGTCACCTCCGAGAGCGGACGCTGGTACGTGGACGGAGAGGACGCTGGCAACGCCAACAATGTGCTGGCGGCCCAGCCTGCTGGGACCGAGCTGCGCTGTGAAGTGACAGCGACCTCGACCGAGGCCACCACGCGCTCGGTTCAGGCTGTCGTGCGGAATGCACCGCCGACCATCGAGAGCGTGGCGCTCAGCGGCGTTCCCGCTCAGGAAGCCGACAGCTTGGGCTGCACAGCCGAGGGCAGCGATCTGGAGGGAGACAGCTTCCAGATCGATCTGAGCTGGTTTGTGAATGGGGCCGAAGTGGCCACCGGTGAGTTTCTGGACGGCAGCGACTTTGATCGTGGAAACGAGGTCTGGTGCGTGGCGCAGGCCCAGGACTCTTTTGGAAGCTCCGAGCCTGTCGAGTCCGAGCACACCTTCATCTTGAACACCCCGCCCGACAAGCCCGCGATGACCATGAGTCCGGACCCTGCGGTACCGGGTGATCTGCTGACCTGCACCCCTGCCGAGACGCCGAGCGACGACGACCCCTTCGACAGCTTGACCCTCACCTATGTCTGGAAGGTCAACAACGTGAATCAAGGTGTCAACGAGACCAGCTTTGACACCACCGGCCTGAGCGGCGGCGACACCGTCTGGTGCAAGCTCAAGGTGACCGATGGCACGGACCTGGTCTCCGGGGTTGCCGAGCTGGACCTGACCCAGGTCTTGGGCGGCACGCTGGCCCTCAGCGACGGCGACCTGCAGATCGTGGGCAGCCAGAACAAGGCCGCCTTCGGTCACACGGTGATCAGTCCCGGAGACCTGGACGGAGATGGGGTGCCCGAGGTCTTGGTCAGCGGCGAGGGCTACAACTCCAACCGTGGCTCGGTGTGGTTCTTTGACGGCGCCTCTTTGACGGCCAGCCAGGACGACACGGACGCGGACGCCTGGTGGCGTGGGGCCTCTGGGGCGGAGGCCTTGGGTTCGGACCAGGGCATCGCTGTGGCGGGTGATCCGGACAACGACGGGGTTCCGGACCTGCTGATGGCTTCACCCCTCGCTGACGGCGATGGAACCGAGCGCGGCGTTGTGTACCTGCTCTCCGGAGCGGAGGCCGGAAGCTGGGGCGATGGCGACGACGTAGACGAAGATCACAGCCTGAGCGTCTCGGGCACCACCGACAAGGACCGCCTGGGCTCTGGTCTGGCCGCGATGGACTTGGACGGCGACGGCATCGAGGACCTCTTGCTCTCAGCCCCCTACGAAGACACCCAGGCCAGCGCAGCGGGAGCGGTCTACGTGTTCTACGGCGGCAGCAGCCTGAGCGGGGACCTGAACGCCTCGGACGCCGACCTGACCCTCTTGGGTGCCGCAGCGACTGACCGGATGGGCCTCAACACGCCTCGTGCCCTCGGAGACGTGGACGGCGATGGCCAGGCGGACTTGATGATCGGCAGCTACAACGCCGACTCATCCGCTGGCGTGGCCTACCTGCTGGACCCCAGCTCCATGGTGGATGGCACCGCTTCTAGCCAGGCTTTCGCCCAGATTTCGGGTGCCAGTGGAGACAACCTGGGCATCACTGCGGTGTCCTTGGAAGACCTGGACGGCGACGGAGCGGATGAGCTGCTCATCGGCGGGCGAACGGCCAGCGTGGATGGCAGCAGCGGCGGCGGCGTCTACTTCTGGTTTGGAGATTCAGCACTGAGCGGCACCCTGTCCACCTCGAGCGCAGATGCAAGCTGGGGCTCGGTCGCAGGAGATGTGCGCTTTGGCTGGGATCTGAGCGTCGGAGACGTGGACGGCGACGGCGTCCAAGACTGGACCAGCGGCGCCTACGGGACCGACTCGCCGAACAACTCGGGGACCGCTTGGCTGGTCTCGGGCTCTGGCTATACGGCTTGGACCACGGGCTTGAACGTCGAAGACTCAGCCCGCGCAGCGGTTCAGGGAGACAGCGGCGGCATGTATGTCGGACGCACACCGGTCATCCTGCCCGACATGAACGGGGATGGGGCCGATGAGTGGATGGTCGCCGGTGAAGGCGTGGCAAAGGGCAGCACCAAGCGGGCCGGCTACGTCTCGATTTTTTACGGTCCCTGAGGGGCGCTATACGAAGCGCAGGCCCGCGAGCCCGCCGAGCTCCCACTTGACCAGGAACTCGATCAGAGGTTGCTCAAACTCCTCGTCCAGATCATCCCATGGGTAGGGATCCAGGCAGCGAACCTGCTCTTCCAGAGACTCGACCAGGACCCAGTGGGGACCGACGTGGCCATCTGGGAAGCGGTCCACCACACAGGCCAGCCAGGGCAGTCCCTTCTGGAACTGGTAGCGACGCGCTTGGCGAAGGGCCTGATCGCGGTCCTCTCCCAGCCCACTGAGCACGGTTGCGGTCCCGAAGAGCTCGGCCGCGAGTGCCTGGGCGTCCTCCGCCTCCTCGCCCTTCAAGCGAGCGCGTAGCTGCTCAGCCAGGGCCTCTCCTAGGGTCTCTGGATCCTCGCCAGCACGCAAGGCCTCGCATGCCGAGCGAATGCTCGCATCGGCGCACTCGTGGCCTGTGACGTGAAGCAGGAAGATCCAGGTGGCCATGGTGTAGGCCAGTGTGCCGCGCTTGGGATCGGTAGACATGCAGGCTCCAGTGCTTGTGTTGGACGGGTTAACGGCTATCGCCTGGAGACCTCTCGTGCTGCCCTTCGCCCTGCTCTTGGCCTGCAAGCCCCCCGTGCTTCCCCCGCCAAGCAACCAGCTCCCCGCAGACCGGCTTGCCCAGCAGTCCGGCGGAGGGGTGATTCACCTCGCGCTGCTCGCTGAAGACGCCAAGATCGAGCTGCCAGCGACCAACAGGCCCGAAGGGGCGCCACCGCCTGGCTCCGTGGTGCTCAACACAGGCTGGCGCCGATCCGGCTCGACCTCCTTTGAGCGCGTGAGCCCCGAGGGCTTGGACAAACACAAGGAGTACCGCAAGGGCCCCTTGGGTGTGCACCTCTTGGTAGGTGAGGAGGAGCTCAAGTACGGGCGGGACTGGAGCATCTACAAGGGCAAGCTGCGCGTGGAGGGCGATGACCCCAGCGAGTCCGAACAGAGCATCATCTACCTCTCCGAAGAGTTGGGCCAGCACCAGGCCCGCCTCGATGTGGCGACCGCAGGGCTCCCGCCTCACGCATACGTGCAGAGCCAGATGGAGGAGCGCAATCGGGACACCACCAAGACCCGCACTGGCCTGCTGTTGCCCGCGCCCGGCAGCTTTGAGGTGCAGCTCACCCTTCCCGAGGCCGCGGAGCTCCATATGGGGCTCGCTCTGGCCTCGCCGGGGGGAGGAAGCTCTTCAGATGGGGCCGTGGCGCGCTTGCTGGTGAACGGGGAGACACACCGAGAGTGGAAGCTCCGTGACTCCAAGATCTTGGACAAGGTCATCGACCTCTCGGAGTTCGAAGGACAGAGCGTGACGCTGACCTTGGAGAGTGAGGTTCAGGGCAGCGGCGATTGGGACTATGTCTTCTTTGGCGCTCCGATGGTCATTGGGGCGCCGGTCGAATCGCCGCGTCGTGTCGTGGTCATCGGCATCGACACCCTGCGCTACGCGGAGCTCACCCAGCAAGGCTACGAGCTGGACACAACGGCCTCCCTGGACGGTTTCGCAGAGAGCAGCCTGATCTTCGACAAGGCCTGGGCGCCAGCGCCAAGAACGCGTCCCAGCTTCCGCAGCAGTACCACTGGCCGCTACCCCATCGAGGCGGTGGACGCCGACAGCTTCGGCAGCGTGTTCCAGAAGCAGGGCTTTGTGACCGCGGGCATCACCGCCAACGTTCACGTCGTGCCCCGCTTCAACTTCAACCAGGGCTACGACAACTGGACCTATGAGAACGCCGCGGACGCCGACGTCCAGCTCAAGCGGGCCAAGGAGTTCGTCCAGGACAACGCCGGTCACGACCAGCTGCTCTTCCTGCACCTGATGGACCCGCACAACTTTTACCGGGCCCCCGGCCGCTACGAGGACATGTACGTCACGGCCGAGCGAGGCGAGATGAACGAGTTCTTGAACCGCTGGCAGATCTTGGGCAACAGCAGCAAGTTCACGGACGAGAACCGCCTCTGGCTCAAGCAACGCTATGACGGCGAGGTCCGCTACATGGCCGATCAGCTCTCGGACTGGCTGGCCTGGTTGCTGCAGCAGCCCGGGGAGACCCTGGTGGTCATCCACAGCGACCATGGCGAGGAGTTCTGGGAGCACGGCTCCTACGAGCACAACCACAGCCTCTACGAGGAGGTCGTTCACGCGAACCTCTGGATTCGCCCGCCCGGGGGCTGGGCTGGCGGCCCACACCGAGTCAACGAGCCTGTGAGCTTGATCGACATCGCCCCGACCCTCTACGACATGCTCGGTGTGCCCGAAGAGGAGTGGCCCGAAGTGGACGGGACCAGCCTGCGTCCCATGCTCGATGCCAGTCAGTCCGAGCAGCTGGCTCCACTGCAGGCGGAGCTCAAAGCCAGACCCCTTCACATTGGCTACCCGATGTACACCACGGAACTCTGGGGCGTGATCTTCGGAGACCACAAGTACATCCTGAGCACTTGGGATGGACATCAAGAGCTCTATGATCTGAGCGCAGATGCCGCCGAGCTCAAGGACATCAGCGAGAGCAGCGATCTGAGCCCCTATTGGGCAGCCCTGACCCAGAGTACTGGCTTTGAGACCGGCCCCGGCATTCGTCTGCGCATCGAGGCCCCGGCTCAGGGCTTTGTGGCCGTCTTTGACCAACCCGTTCAGGTGGTTGTGATGGATCCAGAGGCCCAGCAGTCCCGCCGTGCGAACGTCGAATGGGGTGAAGTTCCGAGCGGCGTGCTGGCGGACGTGGGCGTTGTGGACTTGGCGCCAGATGCACTCAGCTTCCGCTTCACGCCGGGCAAGACCGGACGCGGCACCCTGATGATCTCGGCGACTCCGGAGACCCAGGGACGCATCGTGGTCGGGGAGGAGGAGAGCCCCCTCACTGTTGGTGGTGTGACCCGCGTTGGCAAGGTGCGGGTCCGGGCGGAGCTCGGCACAGTGATTCTGGTGACGGACAGCATCGCTGATCGCACCAAAGTCAGCGGCGGCCGGGCCTCGGACATGGAGGATGAGCTGCGGGCCCTGGGCTACATCCAGGACTGAGCCCATGGCAGGCGTATACTGCGCCAAGCCGTGCTGTTCACCACCCCCATATTCCCGCTCTTCTTCGGGCTGGTCTACCTGGTCTACCGGGCCTTTGGCCAGGCCTGGCGCGCCCAGAACCTCTGGCTGCTCCTGGCCAGCTACGCCTTCTATGCCTGGTGGGATTGGCGGCTTTGCGGGCTCATCCTGCTCTCGACGGTCGTGGACTACCTCTGTGGCGTGCTCATCGAAGGAGAGCGCAGCGAGGGGCGCTCAGGAAAGGGGCTGGTCGCCGCCTCGGTGGTGGTCAATCTAGGGGTCCTGGCCACCTTCAAATACCTGGGCTGGTTCACAGGCGAGCTGAACGCCGGCCTCCTGGCGATGGGCATGAGCGCTGAGCTGCCGGTGCTCAAGCTCATCGTGCCAGTGGGCCTGAGCTTCTACACCTTCCAGTCCATGGCCTACACCATCGACGTGTACAGGGCGCGCACTCCTGCCCAGCGGGATCCCCTCACCTTCGCGCTCTTCGTGAGCTTCTTTCCGCAGCTGGTGGCCGGCCCAATTGAGCGCAGCGACGCCCTGATGCCGCAGCTTCAGAGGCCCAGGCTGCCCACCAAACTCCAGCTCGCCGAGGGCTTGCACCTCATCATCTGGGGGGTGTTCAAGAAGCTCTTTGTGGCCGACAACTTGGCGGTCCTGGTTCAGCGGGTCGTAGACGGCGAGGCGCTCCCCAACACGGGGGCTGCGGTCTGGGTGGCCACCTACGCCTTCGCATGGCAGATCTACTGCGACTTCTCGGGCTACACGGACATCGCTCGCGGTGTCGCCAAGCTGCTTGGGATCGAGCTCTCGGTGAACTTCAAGGCGCCTTACCTGGCCCACCGGCCCCAGGAGATCTGGCGTCGCTGGCACATCTCGCTGTCCCAATGGCTCAGGGACTACCTCTACATTCCCCTGGGCGGCAACCGCCGCGGCAAGGTGCGCACACAGCTCAACTTGATCATTACGATGTTGTTGGGAGGCCTCTGGCACGGGGCCAACTGGACCTATGTGCTCTGGGGGGGCGTCCACGGCATCGCCCTGGCCATCGACCGCCTACGAGGCCAGGCTACTCCCTCTCGCTGGGCGCGCGCCATCGGCGTGGTGCTCACCTTCCACCTCTCCGCTCTGGCCTTCTTGGTGTTCCGGGCTCCAAGCTTGGAGCGGGCTGTAGACCTGATGCGCATTCAGTTCACCAACGTCTACATGAGCGCCCAGGACCGGATGGCCTTCGCGCAGTTGGGCATGCTCATCGCCATCCCCTTGGGCGTAGAGTTGCTTCAGTCCTTCCGCGCCCGAAGGGGGGAGACGGATCTGTCTCTGGTCCTTCGGTGGCATCCTGCACTCCAGGCCACCTTCACCGCGGTCCTTGTCCTCATCACCCTCTTCCTTGGCGCCACCGCTGGCCAGTCCTTCATCTACTACCAGTTCTGAGCGACCCCTCCGGCCGCTTTCAGCCCTACGCTTCTGCGCAGTGGTGCTGCTCACGCTCGTGGGCGCGGAGCTGGGGGTGCGTGCGTTCTACAGTGCGCCAGCCCCCATGCTGGACAAGACGCGGGCCTATGCAGCCCGTCCCCACGGGCAAGCCCCGGAACTGCTGGTCTTCGGAACCTGCCTGCCCGAGCAGATCATCCAGACTCAAGCCCTCGGCGAGCAGCTGGGCTTGGAGGTCAGCAACCTGGCCACACCAGCGGGCACCGCACGCCTCTTCTACCTGGTGCTCAAGCACCACATTCCCCAAGACGCCGAGATCCAAGCCATCGTCCTGCCCTTTGGTACCCGAGACTTGAGCAAGGAAATGGCGCCCCATGAATCGCAGGTCATGGCCTTGGCGCCGTGGTCGGAGATGCCGAATTTGATGCGCTGGGCTTGCCCCGACGACAGCTCCTGCGCCTCCGAGTTGCTGCTCCGAAAGTCCAGCTACGCCTACCGAAATCGGGGGTACATCGCCAACAAAGTTTGGATGAGCATAGGGGTCCGGGAGCCCATTCCGGGCTATGTTCTGAGCCCCGGGGCCATCGCCCCCCCTCAGGACGGCGCAGCACCTCCGCCCCCCAAGGCCAAGCCCGCAGCGGAACCCTCCCTGGATGGCGAGTTGCTCGCTGAGCCAGCTGGCGGTCCCGATCCCGAGTTCCAGTACCTTCACCGCTTTCTCTTGCTCGCCAAGGCCCGGAACATTCCTGTGATGCTGGTCCCCCTCCCTACCCGCGCGGACTTTGAGACCGGCCGCGCGCCGGACCCCACTCAGGCGGAGTACCAAGCCCGGCTTCAGGCCACAATCTCAGCAGGTGGCGGCACACTGCTTCAGGTCACGGACATCCCTGGCTTGGGGGCTCAGGACTTCACGGATGATGTGCACCTCAGCCAAGAGGGCCGCGCCAAGGTCACCGCTGCCTTGGGCCGCGCCATGAGCGGATCATAGACCGCATGTTGCTGCTCAAGATTCTTGGGGTGCTGTTGCTCCTCTACGTCGCCGCGATCTTTGCGCTGCTGCGTCTGGAGACGCGCATGGTGTTTCCAGCCCCCCAGATTGATCGTTCAGCGCTTCAGGCCCAAGCCCAAGCGCTGGGCGCTCAGGAACGGACCGTCGTCACCGAGGACGGCGTTCCACTCTACGGGCGGCGCCGGGGCAAGTCGGACAAGCTGGCGCTGATCTTCTCTGGGAACGGGGCGAGCGTCGGGCAGTTTGGTGAGAGAGAGGCGCTGTTCTTGGAACTGGGCTTCGAGACCCTCCACGTGAACTACCGCGGCTACCCTGGAAGCCCAGGGACCCCCAGCGAGGCCGGTTTGGTACTGGACGGCCGCGCGATCTATGCAGAGGCCCTTCGCACCCACAGCCCAGAGAACATCCTGGTCTTTGGCAAATCCCTGGGTGGGGGCGTTGCCATCGCTGCCTTGAGCGGGCACGAGCGCCCGCCGGCGGGACTGATCGTGGAGAGCAGCTTCAAGAGCATCGCCGCGGTCGCCTTCAGACGCTTTCCGATCCTGCCTACGGGCCTGCTCATGCGAAATCCCTTTGACTCCCTTGCCAGGGCGCCTGCGGTGGCCTCTCCGGCCTTGGTTCTCCACAGCCAGAGCGACGACCTCATCCCCTTCACGCACGGCCAGGTCTTGGCCCAGAGTCTTCCCGATGCCCGTCTGGTGGCCTTTGATGGCCTGGACCACAACGCGGATCTGCTGGCTGAAGAGGCGGGACGCGCAGCGTTGCTAGACTTTATGGAAGAGATCTCCTTGCGGAAAGCCCCGTAGCAACGGTACAAGCGCGTAGAAGCGCGTACAACTCCGTAAGCAGGCCGTGGTTGCCTGCGTTGTCATGGCCCGAGAGAACGCGGCATACACCGCAAAGGAGCACACATGTCTATCAAGGGAATCGAAGGTCTCAGCGACGAGCAGATCAGCGCCGAGGTCGCCAAGGGCGGCCGCTTCGTGGTCTTTCCCTACGCCATCTCCATCCTGGTCATGACCTTCTACCGAAAGTCCGACATCCACTTCATCAAGGCCGATGAGTCGGCGTTCGGAAAAGCCTTTCCCTACATCCTGCTCAGCGGCTTGATCGGGTGGTGGGGCTTCCCTTGGGGACTGGTTCGTACCCCTCAGGCGCTCTTTCACTGCTTCTCAGGCGGCGAAGACGTCACGGACGAAGTCTTCAACTAGGCTGAAGCGCCGCCAGAGGCATCCAGCTCTTTGGCGGCACGACGCAGCCCACGCATGACCTTCCTGTAGGTCCAAGGCTCGTCGATCTGCAGCTCAGCGCCCACCGACTGGGCCAGGCCCAGGCGCTCCGCTTGCTGTTTGGCGAAGCGCTTGCGTCCCCCGACCTGTGGGAAACGCAGGTTGACGGTCACACGGTGCCGGGGGTGAACGGCGTCCAACAAGAGCAGCGCCGAGTCATCGGCGCCGCCAGTGACCACCGTCTTTAGGCCGAGCTTCACCCGTGCCTGAATGAGCTCACCCAACAAGCGTGCTGCGCCTCGGCGCCGGGCCAAGAAGGTCGGCCCTTCGATGAGCAGGCCTTTGGCTTGGACCAGCTCTGGCGGCCAGGCGTTCCGTCGCACAGCCCGGGTGCAGGCATCTTGGAGTTTGTCCCCACGCAAGGTGGTCACCGTGCAGGCCAAGACCTGCTTTGCCACGCTGGTCTTTCCTGAGCCTGGAGGGCCAAGAACCACCACCAACTCGCGCTCTCTGAGCACCCGAGGCAAGGCACGCGCACGAAGGTACATGCTGCTGGTTCCTGCGAGCAACGCAGGGGCCGCCTTGGTACTCTTCTTGCGCAGGACAAGCCTCCAGTCCCGAGCTCGAGACGTGACCGCAGCATGATAGTGCTACGGCTCATTCCCACCCAGTGTCACAACCCTGACGCTTGGTCCAGAGCTGCCCTTGAGTCGCTGTCAGTCTGCGATCAGGCTCTTGGCAATCACCAAGCGCTGGATCTCAGAAGTGCCTTCGTACAGGGTCGTGATGCGTGCATCACGGTAGAGGCGCTCCACTTCGTACTCCTTGGAGTAGCCGTAGCCGCCGTGGATCTGCAGCGCCTTGTCGGCGCAGAAGTTCGCACACTCGGAGGCGTAGAGCTTGGCCATGGAGCAGGCTTGGCTGGCGCGCTCGCCCTTGTCCTTCAAGGTGGCTGCCTTCCAGGTCAACAGGCGTGCGGCTTCAATGCGGGTGGCCATGTCTGCCAGCATCCACTGAATGGCCTGCTTGCTCGAGATGGGCCGACCAAAAGCGACGCGCTCCTTGGCGTAGGCCAGGCCCAAGTCAAAGGCACGCTGGGCGATACCCAGGGACTGGGCCGCGATGCCGATACGCCCGCCATCCAGGGTGCCCATGGCCACCTTGAAGCCCTCGCGCTCCACGCCCAGGAGGTTCTCCTTGGGCACGCGCATGTCTTCGAAGATTAGCTCAGCGGTCTGGCTGCTGCTCAAGCCAAGCTTGGGCTCGATCTTGCCGACCTTGAATCCGGGCGATGCGGTCTCGACGATGAATGCGCAGACGGCCTTGTGACGCGCCTCTGGATCCATGCTTGCGTAGACAACAGCCACATCAGCCTGTGGACCATTGGTGATCCACATCTTGGTGCCATTGAGGATGTAGTCGCCATTCTCGGCAACCGTCACCTTGGTCTTCTGCGCAGCGGCGTCCGAGCCGGCGCTGGGCTCCGTGAGGGCGTAGCAGCCGATCCACTCGGCGCTTGCCATCTTGGGCAGGTACTTCTGCTTCTGAGCTTCGGTGCCGAAGTTGATGATGGGCGAGCTGGCCAAGCTGTTGTTGACCGACATCACCACGCCCAAGGAGGCATCGGCGTAGCTGATCTCTTCGAGGGCCAGGACGTAGTCCAGGATGCTTAGACCAAAGCCACCGTACTCTTCGGGCACGAACATGCCCATAAAGCCCATCTCGCCAAGCTGGCCGACAAGCTCAGCTGGGTACTTCTTGCTCAGGTCACGCTCAGCGGCCCCTGGGAGCACAGCATCGCGGGCGAAGCTGCGTGCCAGGTCTTGGATCTGAAGGGACTGCTCTGAGAGCTGGAACATTTGAATCTCTCCCTGGCTCTATCGGCCAGAAAAGTTGGGGGGACGCTTGTCCAAGAAGGCGCTCATGCCTTCCTTCTGGTCGCCGCTGGCGAAGCACAAGCCGAAGAGCTGCGCTTCGTGTGCCAGAGCAGTGCCCATGTCCAGGTCCGCTCCGGTGTTGATGGCGCGCTTGCAGAGGCTCACGGCGCGCGGGCCATTGTTGGCGATTTGCATGGCGAGCTGCTTGGCCTCGGTCACGACATCGCTCTCGACCATGCGGGCTGCAAGCCCGATGCGGGCTGCCTCTTCGGCGCGCACGGAGCGGCCGGTAAAGCAGATCTCACGTGCTCGCTGACGCCCAACCAAACGGGTCATGCGCTGGGAGCCGCCAAAGCCGGGAATCACGCCCAACTTGACTTCGGGCTGGCCAAAGACGGCGCTCTTGCTGGCCAGGATGATGTCGCAAGACATGGCCAGCTCACAGCCACCGCCGAGGGCGTAGCCATTGACCGCAGCGATCACCGGGCGGTGGTAGCTCTCGATACGAGAGAAGACCCGCTGGCCCTTCTCTGCGAAGAGCGTGGCCTCTTGAGGGGTCATCCGGCGCATCTCTGCGATGTCAGCGCCTGCAGCGAAGGCCTTGGGGCCTGCTCCGGTCAGGATGACGGCCAATGCGTCGCGCTGTGCCACCTCGTCCAGGACCTCAGCGAGCTCCTGAATCATGGTGGCGTTGATGGCGTTGAGGGCCTTGGGGCGGTTCAGGGTGACGATGGCAACCCGGTCCTCGAAGGCGACCTTGAGGGACGAGTACAGATGTACGGTGCGATCAGAACTCACGGGAATCCCCTTATTTGGCCGGGTAGGTGTAAAAGCCACGGCCGGTCTTTCGACCCAACCATCCGGCCTCAACGTACTTTCGAAGCAGCGGGCAAGGGCGGTACTTGGAGTCGCCACCCATGCCTTGGTGCAGGACCTCCATGATGGCCAAGCAAGTGTCCAGACCGATGAAGTCTGCCAGAGTCAGTGGACCCATGGGGACATTTGTGCCCAGTTTCATGGCGGTGTCGATGTCTTCGACCGAAGCGATGCCCTCGTACAAGGCGAACACAGCCTCGTTGATGTAGGGCATCAGGACGCGGTTCACGATGAATCCGGGCATGTCCCGACCCTCCACCGTGGTCTTCCCCATGCGCTGCGCTGCAGCCTCTACGCTGTCCCAGGTCTCTTGGGAGGTCGCCAGACCGCGAATGAGCTCGACCAACTTCATGACCGGAACGGGGTTCATGAAGTGCATGCCCATCACCTTGTCAGGTCGGTCGGTGTGGGCGCCAATTGCGGTGATGGAGATGGAGCTGGTGTTGCTCGCCAGCAGGGTCTCTGAAGAGGTCGCTGCGCTGAGCTGCTCGAAGATCTTGTACTTGAGCTCGACCCGCTCGGTGGCAGCCTCGATCACAAGCTGGGTCTCCGCCAAGGAGGCCAGCTCGACGCTGGTCCCAATTCGACTCAGGGCCGACTGGGCCTCCGCTTCGGTGATGCGCTCCTTTCGGACCATGCGACCCAGGTTCTTTTCAACCGAGGCCATGCCCTTGGCCAGGGCGGCCTCGGAGATGTCCGTGAGGGTCACGGAGTACCCTGCAAGAGACGAGACCTGGGCAATGCCATTGCCCATCTGCCCTGCGCCAACCACACCAATGCTCTGAATCTCGGACATGGGCTCCTCTTCTGCGTTTTGCTGCTACTTCTGCTAACGCAAGACCCCCTCCCCAACCACCGGACCCATGCCTGCACTGCCACCTGAGCTCCCCTGGCCCCAAGCTGCCCTCTATGCCCTGCGAGAGGAGGCAGTGCTCTACCTCTACCTGGGCTCCTGTACGGCCCGTGCAGGGGCCGAGGATGCCCTTGTCGGGCTGTGGGAGGGCCCCTGCCTTCAGGTGGATGTTCTGGGTTGTCAGGACCCTCCCGACCTGGTTCGCGCCACAGGGCTGGCGCTCGGTCTGCCGCTGCCAGGGGTGACGCGGGCGGTGGCCAACGCACTGGAACCGGGCACGCTGCTGATCTGGCGCAACTTGCACGCCGAAGAGGCCCGCACTGCCGCGGAGGCCCTCGCTTCTCTGAGCGCCGACCTGAAGATCGCCGCTCTTGGAGCGCGGCCCATTGATGGTGTGCCCAGCTCGGGCCTGCCGCCTCCCCCACAGCTCGCTCCGCCGGACCCGCTGACTCTCTTCCCGGCTGGTGTTCCCGGCGAAGCCCACGCGGACCAGAGCCGCCTGCGACACAGCGCCCCCAGGGTGGCCTTGAAGCTGGAACTCTTGGAAGGGATGCCTCAGCACCCTGACCCACAGGCCGCCGCAGAGGCGCTCTTTCACCGGGCCGGAAGCTTGCTGCATCTGGCCCTCTCCGAGGCCCTTCCTGCGGGGCTGGAACACGCAGACCTGCTCTTCCTCCGGGGCCTCTGTGAGCACCTGGCGCCAGGTTTGGCGCGCGCACAGGCTGCCGCGGCAGGCGCGAGGTTGGTCGCAGCAGCCGGTCAACTCCCGGTCGCCCTGGAGTTGCTGGCAGCCGCCCGCCCAGGGGCTGGAGATGAAGGCTTCGCGCTCTTGCACTGGGCCGAGGGCGACCTGCTCTTGCGACAAGGGCTCGGCGCAGCGGCCACTGGCCACCATGAAGCAGCCCTGCACCTCTTGCTTCCCGACCACCCCATCTGGGCTGCCACCCTGCTTCGGCGCAGCGCAGACGCCCTGGCCGGCCTGGGAGAGTTCGACGAGGCGGCCGCACGATACCGGCGCGCCAGAGTGCTGCACCGCGACGCTGGGGATCCCCTCGGTGTCGCGGCCACCCTGCGAGGCGCTGGAGATCTGGCGATCCAAGCGGGCGAGGTGCTCAGCGCGGATGCCCTCTACGAGCAGGCCGCAGCGGTCATGGGGGGCGCCCAAGATGCGGAGCTGGGTCGGGCCAACCTCTGCCTGGGTCAAGCCGCCCTGGCCACCCTACGCGGGGAGACCACCGGGGCCAGTCTTCTCTTGGAGCAGGCGGAACAGCAGGGGCGCCAGCGTCCCGTGGTCCAGGCCGGCGCGTTGCGGAGGCGGGCCGACATCCACTTGAGAGGCGGAAAGCACGAGCAAGCTGCCAAGGAGCTGGAGGCTGCGTGGGCCTTGTACCTGCGGGCCGGGGAGCCTCACGCCGCAGCTCGCTGCCGACGCATCCAGGGAGACCTTGCAGCCGTTGGCGGTGACCTTCGCGCTGCCGCGGCGCTCTACCAGCAAGCGCTGACGGACTCCGCTCAGCTTGGTGACCTGGTGGGGGCGCGCCAAGTGCTCAAGCATCTGCTCATTCTTGAGCGTGCAGGCCAGGACGCCGAACGCGTCGAAGAGCTGCTTCAGCAGCTCGCCGAGCTAGACGCTGAGCTGTCCTCGCCGGATAGAAAGCAGGCCATGCGCTTGGGCTGAGTGCCTCAGTCCCAGATGCTTGTGATTCGACCGGCCTGCAGGTCAACCTTGCAGACGTTGTCGTACCCCGTCACAGGCAGAATCACGCCAACTTTGCGGTTCACGCCGACCCAGCCCGCGTCTTGGTCGCCCGCCAGGTAGCTGTAGGAGACGGGCCGCGCGGGCACATCGATGGGGGTCTCGGCGACGTCCCCCACTCCGTTTGCGTTCCGGTCAAAGTCGATCTTGAGCACGCCGTTGTTCACGGTGAAGAACCATGAGTCCCCGTCGGTGCTTGGCCGGCTGCCCGAGCTGAGCAGGAAGCTGATCTCACCTTGGTCCGAGACATAGCGCTCTCCTTCGGTGACCCTGCGCTCCTGGAAGCCCGCGACGCTGCCCTCGAGGACCCAGTTGCCCTGGCTCCCGTCATAGACCATCTGCCAGCTCTGGGTTCGCGCAATGCCGCCACAGGGGTTGACCTGTACGGCCTCGCCGAAGACATCCGCGGTGAAGCTGGGGGTGCTCGTGGGAGAGGAGTCATCAAAGCCCACGTCGCTGACGTTCTCTCCGAAGTTGACGCTTGGTCCGCCCGCGTCCTGGGCCAGGCAGCCGGTGCTTGCCTCGGCGACCTTGACCACGCCCTCGAAGGTCGAGATGGCCACGACCCGGTCGCGCTCACGCGCCTCCCAGGGGCCCACCTCTTGAAGCAAAATGGGGTCGCTGGAAGCCGCCAGACCGGAGACCGGGGCGCCTACGTATACGCCGTCGACTTCCGCAGTGACCGGGTTCACGTCGTACCAGTCTTGCAGGTCCAGATCCCAGATTCGAACGCTGACCTCGCCTTGGAGAGCGATGTAGAGCCGGTTTGTGAACTCATCCCCTTGCTGGACCACGTCCGTGACGTTGGCGGGCATGGCGATGCTCTCAACGACCGAGGCCGCCAGATCTGCTGTGTCCAAGGTGACCTGGAGCACTTGCGGAGAGCGGGTGTCGCCCATGAAGAGAAGCGTTTGGTCTTGGGAGATGGACAGCCGCGCTGGCTGAGAGCCCGCTGGCAGCGCGATCTCACCGAGCACTTCCATGGACGCTGGATCCAAGGCCAAGAGTCGGGTCTGGGCCACCAGCTCAGGAAAGAGTGGGTCCTCCAGGGTCGTCACAAGGGCCAGAAGCGCGCTCTGGTCTTGAAGCATCAGCAGGTCCTGAACGTTGCCGCCCAGGTCATGCTCGACCACGCCGCTCTCGACGCCCAACGTGAAGCGGTCCCCTTCCGTCGCGCTGCCTTCCAAGAGCAGGTCCAGCTCTCCCTCGTCGGTCATGTAGGGCGTCAGCCAGCTCGCCCGACGGTACTGCATCCCACTGCGGGAGCCTTCGACGATGAAGTCCGTACCGGTGTAGGTGAAGGTCCAGGTCTCGGTGGCTGCTCGGCCCTTTCGCAGGCCGACCAGGTCCAAGGTGGCTGAGTCGCCGCTGCCGTCCACATCTTCAAAGGCCGGCTCGCTGCTAACGAAAGGCGTGGTGGTCGTTAGGCGCGCGGCCTCTGCACCAGTGACCCAAGGCACCTCCAAGAGGCTTCGGGTCTGGGCGTCGGCAATCAGCAGGGTGACCGTCTGGTCATCGGGTGCATAGGCTGCGATGGCGCCCAGCACGCGGTCTGCCCCTGTCGCGATGTGCGGAGACTCCAAGTAGGGCGCGGCAGGGTCTTCGGCGACCATCCAGCCGTGCTTGATGTCGAGTGGAACGACGGTGCCGCGGCCTTGGTTTGCCACGAAGGCAACTGGGTCCTTGAAGGGGCCGCCTTGGTCGGGATGCAAGACGGTGGCCGAAGCCGGCGCGTCAAAGTCCCCTTCCAGGTTGGCGCTCTCCAAACAGGCCAAGCTGGCCAACATCCACATCATTGGTTCACCAAGGTGGCCAGGACCGAGAGGTAGGTCTCGGAGGTGGGGTCCATGTCGACCAGCACAATGCTGGAGCTGACATGACCGTCGTAGATCTCGCCGATGTAGTTGCCTACCGCCAAGACTGTCCCATCCGGGGACAAGGAGAGAGCGTGTGGGTTCTCACCGACCCAGTCCAGGTCCGAGGTCACTTGGCCGTAGGGCCCCAAGCGCTTGTCCACGAAGCTGAGACTGTTGTCATTGAAGTTCGCGACCACGAGCAAGTCCCCAGCAGAGACCACCTGGGCTGGGCCCACATCGCGCTGTGAGGTCACGCCTTCGTCTGCCTGGAAGCCGCGGGGCAAGGCAATCGCCCCGACGGGCGCATCGAAGTAGAGATCCGTTCGGGCATCGTCTGGGATGGCATCGCCGTCGTAGATCAACATGGAGTCTGGCTGGGAGTTCAGGGCGTAGATCCAGCGTTCTCCTGCGGGTGCGACGATGCCGCGGGTGCTGGACGCGCCGCTGTCCACGTTGTTCACCAGAACAGCCTCGATTCCGTAGACGTTGGAGTCTACGAAGTCCGCGTCGCTGTCGTCCCGAATGTCCACGACGTAGATGGCGTTCTGGAGCTCGGAGCCGATGTACAGAAAGCCACGCACGTTGTCCACATGCATGAAGCTGTTGGCCAAGCCGTTGAAGCTTGCGCCGCCGCTGCTGACCTCGAGGTCGATGGCCATGCTGTCGTTGTCGTCGCCGCCCTGGGTGTAGAGGGTGATGCTGTCCCCCAGGGTGGGCGTCATGAACTCTGGGTACAGAGACTCAGGGCTGCTGGCTACCACTGGACCTGCCCGGCGGATTCCTTCAGGGCTGTCCCAGCCTGAGACGTAGCCTTCAAATCCATCGGCGGTCTGCTGCATCACGACCCGGTCCATGCTGGTGCCGAGGTAGGTCCCCGTCACGGGGGTCATGGCCCACTTGGGGCTGCCATCGCGGCCTTCAGCCTGCAGCCACTCTTGGGTACCAACCGTGCGGCTGGCATAGCCCAGACGCCAGACGTCACCGTCGAATGCGCCATACCAGATGTGGTCTACGCCATCGATGCGGAGAACGCTGGGGGTGCGAACCGCGCTGTCATCAAAGTCACCGGGCGCACCGCCGCCGTAGGACCATGGGTTTGCGGTCCCTTCAACACGGGTCCAGCTCTGGCCCTGATCGGTGCTCACCGCTGTGCCAATGCGACTCTGGGTGCCGTTGAATCCGGTGTAGTAGAGGGTCAGTTCGTCTGCATCGCCGACGATGGCGCCCGGTACGACACGGACCGAATCCCAGTCCTCGCCCAAGTCCAAGGCCAATCCCTGGTCCACCCAGGTTGCGCCACCGTCGCTGCTGCTCGCTCGACCAACTCTGGCCAAGTCGTCCTCGTCCACGCCTGCGTAGAGCATCTCCAAACCCGAGGCACCCTGGAATGTGACCGGGGTGTGAACGCCCTTGCTTGCCACTTCGCTCTCTGAGGCCTTGAAGAAGCTGGAGACCGGAAGGGAACCGGAGCGCCACTTGCCGATGCTCTGTGCACCGGCAGAGTCGGTGAGCGTCACGATGAGTGCGCCGTCGTCCAGGATGCTGTCCACCCGGACTCCGAGTGCAGACTCGTCCAGGGAAACAGTGCCCAGCTCAAAGCCGCTGGAGAGCTGCATGACCATGCCGCCAAAGCCGCCCAGGTCTCCGGACTGAAAGAGCAGGCCCAGGCGCCCATCCACGTCGCCGGTGGGGCTCCATGCTTGGGTGCTGGTCCGCTGCATGCTGATTCCGGGCGGATCCAGTGGGTCCAGCCCGTCTTCCAGATCGAAGAGGGTGCCCTGGTCCTGCCAGTTGCGCCCGTCTGCGCTGGTGGCCAGCGCCAAGGTCCAGCCATCGTCCGTGGGCCGACTGGTCCACATCTTCCAGCCACTGGCGTCGATCTGGACCAACGGTGAAGCGGCGCCGCCCTCAACCTCAAAGATTGGCGTGGCGTCGATGCTCCAGTCCAACAAGTCGACGCTCTCGGCGTGACCAATTCGCCAGGTCGTGCCATCCCAGGCGCCGTAGAACATGCGCCAGCGGTCTGCTTGGCGGTCGTAGACCACATAGGGATCCGCGACCGTCACGCTGTCGTGCTCGCCGTTGCTACCGGCAAGAATCAGAGGCTCGGCCTGCTCGCGGCTGAAGATCTGTCCGTCAGCGCTGGCTGCGATGTTGATGCCGCTCTCGCCGGTGTCGGCGTTGTGGCCGTCGAAGAGCAGGTAGTCCGTGCTGTTGGAGATCATCAGCATGGGGCCGCCGAGGGTCTGATCCCACTCGCCGGAACGGCCGCCCAGGGCAATGTTCCCGAGCACGCCCCAGTCATCGGCGCTCTGACCGTTTGGAACGGCAATGTACACATCGCCGTCGATGATCATGGCTTGCTGAATGCTGCCTGCGACGCTCTCGCCGTAGCTTGGGTCGGAGAGGTAGTAGAAGCCGTCTGCGCCGTCCCCCACTTGAAGCTGTGGCGCCTCGGAGGCTGCTTGCCAGATGTCGCCGCCTGGGGAGTCCCACCGGCTGAGGCCTTCGGCTCCCGGCAGCCAAACGCGCGTGTTCCCGTCCACGTACTCCAAGGTCCACTCTTGGTCGTCCACATCTTCGGGGGTGAGCACTTCCAGGGTGGAGAGCTCGACCCGGCTTCCTGAGGCGTCTGTGTCAGAGATGAGGGGAGCGCTGACCGTGGCCAGAGGCTGGCCATCAATCAGCGAAACCTGGCCCCCGGAGACATCCAAGACCGAAACCGTATGCGAGGTCAGGTTTCCGATGAAGACCTGCTCGCCAACGGGGTCGTAGGCGGAGACTGTGGGGTCGCTCATCAGAGTGAGGGTGTCGCTGCTGTCGGGCCCAACGGTGTGCGGAGACAGCGCGCCATCGCTCTGCACGCCGACCAAGTGAATTCGGTCAAAGCCCTGCCGGCCCCGCGCCTCGGGCGTCAGACGGTTGGGCACCAGCAGCATGTTCTCAGCGCCAGGACCACCCGGCACCAAGATGGAGTACCCAGGCAGGCTGGCGCGGGTCAGTGAGCCGTCGTCCAGGACGGTCTGGATCGCCAACTCGCTGGTCACATGCACATTCGGCACGATGCTGACGCGGCGGTCGACGTGCTTGTCGGCCTCCTCGAGCACCGCAGCGATGTCTACGGTCAAGACCGAGCCGCCCGTGTAGTCCAGGAAGGGGTTGGCGTTGGTCACCAGCAGCGTGTTGTCGTTGGTCCACTGGAGGCTGGTGGGCCCCGCCAAGCAGCTACCAATCCCGATGTCGCCGTAGTCGTAGGTGTCCGCTGGGTAGTCCGCGCACTCCCCTAGAAAAGGGGGCTTGGACTCGACCAGGCAAGCCATCGCCAACGTCAGCAAAACCACGAGAGGCACTCCATCGAAATGTTGCGGCCCCCCTTAGCAGATTGACCGCAAGGACGCCGGGTCCGCCTGACTCGCCTTAGATGCCCAAGGCGGCGTGCGCTGCAGCCAAGCGGGCCACAGGTACCCGGAATGGTGAGCAAGAGACGTAGTCCAGGCCGACATCGTGGAAGAAGCGAATGCCCACAGGGTCTCCGCCATGCTCCCCGCAGATGCCCAGCTTGATGCGCTCCTTGGCGGCCCGTCCACGCTCGACTGCCGTGCGGACAAGCTGCCCGACGCCCTCGGTATCGAAGGTCGCCAGCGGCGAGCCCTTGAGCAGTCCCTCATGCATGTATGCAGGGAAGAACTTGGACATGTCGTCGCGAGAGAAGCCCCAGGTCATTTGGGTCAAGTCATTGGTGCCGAAGCTGAAGAAGTCGGCGTGCTGGGCAATCTGGTCGGCCAGCAGGCAAGCCCTGGGCAACTCGATCATGGTGCCCACGCTGTAGTCCAAGTCCACGCCCACCTCAGCGAGCACTTCTTGGGCGATGTCGTTCACCAGCTTGCGCATCAGCTCCAGCTCGCCGGGCACGCCGACCAGCGGGATCATGATCTCTGGCAGAACCTCGATGCCCTTGGCGCTGACGGCTGCGGCCGCCTCCAGGAGGGCGCGAACCTGGGTCTCATAGATCTCGGGACTGGTCAGTCCCAAGCGAACGCCGCGGTGGCCCAGCATGGGGTTGGACTCATGCAAGGCGTTCAGGCGCTCCTGGAGCTTCTCTGGCTTGACGCCCAGGTCCTCTGCCACCGTCGAGATGTCCTCGGGCGAGGCAGGAAGGAACTCATGCAGGGGCGGATCCAAGAGTCGGATGGTGACGGGGAGGCCGTCCATCGCGACGAAGATCTCTTCAAAGTCAGCCCGCTGAAGCGGCAGTACTTGAGCCAGGGCACGCTGGCGAGAGCGCTTGTCCTCGGCCAGGATGAGCTGACGCATGGCTCGGAGGGCCACCGGGTTGAAGAACATGTGCTCGGTGCGGCAGAGGCCGATGCCCACTGCGCCCAGCTCTCGGGCCCGAACGGCATCGCGGCCGGTGTCGGCGTTGGCACGGACCTGGAGGCGAGCGCGTGCATCGGCCCACTCCAAGAGCTGGGACATCGCGCCGGAGTCCGTCGCTGCCGGAAGGGTGGGAATGTTCCCTTCCATGATCTCGCCGGTCGCTCCATCCAGAGTGATGAAGTCACCGCGGCGAATGACGGTGTCACCGGCGTAGAAGAGCTGACGGCCGTAGTCGACAGCGATCTCCGATGCGCCCACAACACAGGGCTTGCCCATGCCTCTGGCCACCACGGCCGCGTGAGAGGTCTGTCCCCCGCGCGAGGTCAAGATGCCTTCCGCGACGGTCATGCCCTGGATGTCCTCTGGGCTGGTCTCCATGCGAACCAGGACCACAGCTTCCCCACGGTCATGCAGCTCTTGGGCCTCCTCGCTGTGGAAGACCACCTTTCCGCTCGCGGCGCCCGGGCTGGCGGGCAGCCCCTTGCCGATGACCTTGCGCTTGGCCTTGGGGTCCAGAGTTGGACGCAACACCATCTCCAAGAGCTCCGGCTGGATTCGGCCAAGGGCTTCCTCTTCGGTGATGATGCCCTCGCTGACCAAATCAACCGCGATCTGTACAGCAGCGGCTGGGGTGCGCTTTCCGGTGCGGGTCTGCAGCAAGTACAGAGTCCCCTTCTCCACCGTGAACTCGATGTCCTGCATGTCCCGGTAGTGCGCCTCAAGACGGTTCTGGAGACCGTCAAGCTCAGCGTAGACCTTGGGCATTGCGGCCTTCAAGGTGTCCTGGGCGTCCGCGTCCTTGTCCTGGTTCAGGGCACGGGGGGTGTGCGTTCCGGCAACCACGTCTTCGCCTTGGGCGTTGGGGAGCCACTCGCCGAAGAAGATGTTCTGACCGGTGCTGGGGTCCCGGGTAAAGGCCACGCCGGTGGCGCTGCCCTCTCCCAGGTTTCCGAAGACCATGGTCTGTACGTTGACCGCGGTGCCGCAGTCCTCGGGGATGCCGTTGGTCTTTCGGTAGTAGCGGGCGCGGGGGGTGTTGAAGCTCTCAAAGACCGCGTTGATGGCGGCCTCGAGCTGCTCCCAGGGATCCGCGGGGAAGTGACCCACGGCGCCCTCAACGACCTGCTTGTAGCCGCGGCAGAGGGCCTGGAGCTGCTCGGTGTCCAGCTTGTCCTCGTCGATACCGGGGTACAGGCTCTTGTGGACGCGGGCGAAGCGGCTGGTGTGAATGCGCAGCACCACGTCACCGAACATCTTCAAGAAGCGCCGGTAGCTGTCCCAAGCGAAGCGTGCGTTGCCGCTCTGCTCGGCCAAACCGGCGACGGTCTCGTCATTCAGGCCCAGGTTCAGCACCGTGTCCATCATGCCGGGCATGGAGACCGGGGCACCGGAGCGCACGGAGAAGAGCAAGGGGTTGTGTGCGCCACCGAAGGACTTGCCCGTGAGGGCCTCGACCTTGGCGATGCCTTCGCGAACGGAGGCCTCCATTCCTTCAGGCCAGGCGTTGCTCTGGGCGAAGAAGTGGTTGCAGGCCTCGGTCGAGATCGTGAAGCCAGGAGGGACCGGCAGGCCCAAGCGGGTCATCTCGGCCAGGTTTGCACCCTTTCCGCCGAGGAGTTGCTTGTCGGCGGCCGAGCCATCGGCTTGGCCTCCACCAAAGAAGAAGACTGTCTGGGCCATGGGGATCACTCCGTGGAGATCAGGCGGAAGTCCGCCAGGGTCAGGAAGACGTCGGCGATGTAGCGCATCAAGTTCAGACGCTGAGTCTGCAGCGCGGGGTCATCGCACATGACCATCACGCTCTCAAAGTAGGCGTCGATGGCCGGCTTTAGGGCTACCATCTGTGCCATCAGGGCAGCTGGGGTGCTGCTCTCTACCGAATCGGCGAGCTGATTGGCAGCTTGAGCCAGAGTCTCTTCGACTTCCAGCGCGTAGTTGCCCAGATCCAGTGCGCCGTGGTCGTGGTCCTTGGCAACACCGAGGGGGCGCCTGAGGGCCTGCATCAAGGTGCCAAAGGCGCCCTGCTCGGAGACATCGGCCAAGGCCAAGACACGGGCCCGCAGCTGCGCAGGACCCGGCTCGATGCCCTTTCCGGCCAAGACCGCATCCACCATGTCGGTGCCGAAGCCCTCGCCGATCAAGGCGGCCCGGTAGCGGGCCTTGAGGAAGTCCTGGAGCTTGGTGAACACCTCGGCGTCCAGCTGGCGCCCTTCACTGGCCAAGGCCAGCAGGGCCTTCCAGCTCAAGTCACCGGGTCCCTTCTCGGCGAGGATGGCGTTCACCCCGATGGCGGCACGACGTAGGCCCTGAGGGTCAGCGGAGCCCTTCGGCGCCAAGCCGATGCTGAAGCAGCCCATCAAAGTGTCCAGGCGGTCTGCCAGCGCCAGGGAAGCACCGGCGGGTGTCTCTGGCAGTGCATCGCCGCTGTAGCGCGGGAAGTAGTGCTCCTCGATGGCGGTCGCGACCGCAGGAGACATGCCTTCGCCTTGTGCGTAGAGACGGCCCATGTGGCCTTGGAGCTCCGAGAACTCCCCCACCATCTGGGAGAGCAAGTCGGCCTTGCAGAGGGCGCCAGCTTGGGCGACTTCGGCGAGCTCAGCTCCAAACAACGGAGCCAGCTTCTGGCCCAGCGCTGCCACGCGGCTCTGCTTCTCGGCCATGGTGCCCAATCCCCGCACCCAACGCATCTTGCTCAGACCGGCGCCGATCTCTGCCAGAGGCGTCTTGCGGTCCTCAGCCAGGAAGAAGCTGGCATCGTGGAAGCGCGCTGCGAGCACGCGGCGGTTGCCGGCCGCAATCAGCGCAGAGTCGCCCGTCGGGTTGTTGCTGACCACTAGGAAGGTGTTGGTCAGGCTGCCGCCCTTGGTGGTCGGAAAGTAGCGTTGGTGAACGCGCATCGACTCGATCAGCAAGCGGCCAGGAAGCTCCAGGAGCTGCTCATCAAAGGTCGCACTTAGGCTCATCGGCCACTCGACCAGATCCGTCACCTCTTCCAGCAGGCGTTGGTCCCAGGAGACCTGAAGGCCTTGAGAGTCGGCGATCTCTGTGAGGTCCTTCTGGATGCGGGCCATGCGTGCCGCGCGATCTGGCTCAACCCAGCGCTCACGCAGCTCACTCAAGTACCCCGCCTCCGAGCTCACCTTGAAGGCTCCCTGGGGTGCCCGACGATGTCCAATGCTTGTGTCCACGGTCTGCTTGCCCATGACGCTGGCAGGAATGCGTTCTCCGTCAAAGACGGCACACACCTGTGTCAGGGGGCGGCCCCACTTGTAGGCGCCCGCGCCCCAGCGCATGCTCTTCTTGAAGGGCAGGCCCTCGACGAGCTTGGCAAGCCCTGCAGAGATGCGGTCCACGCTCTTGTCGCCGCCGCTGACCACCTTGGCGGCGATCACCTCGCGGCCCTTGGCCTCGACCACGAAGAGATCGTCGACGCTCAGGCCCTTGCCGCGAGCAAAGCCCATGGCGCCCTTGGTCCACTCTCCGTCTCGCTTGGCAGCGGCCAGGGGCGGTCCGGTGACGACCTTTTCGACCGCTGGACTGCCCTCGGCGACGTCGTCGATGACCACCGTGAGACGGCGGGGGGTGCTGTACAGGCGGGAGTCCCCGAATTTCATGCCGCGGAGCAGGTCACGAAGGCCCTTGTTGAGGGCTTGAAGTGCGGGCTCAATCATGCCGTAGGGCAGCTCTTCGCACAGGCACTCGATGATGAGCTGGGCCATGTCTAAGCCTCCTGCTGGGTGGTGGCCCAGGCGTCGGCGCAGCCACAGGCAAGGTCTCTGATGCGCTTGATGTACTGAGCGCGCTCGGCCACCGAGATGGCCCCCCTGGCGTCCAGCAGGTTGAAGAGGTGCGAGGCCTTGCAGGCGTGATCGTAGGCCGGCAGCGCCAAGCCCTTGGCGGCGAGCTGGGTGCTCTCCTTCTGGGCGTGGTCAAAGGCGGAGAGGAGCGCCTCGGCATCGGAGTGCTCGAAGTTGTACTGGGACTGCTCGATCTCGTTCTGCTTGTAGACATCGCCGTAGGTGATGCCCTCGACCCAGGTCAGATCGTAGATGCTGTCTACGCCCTGCAGGTACATGGCCAAACGCTCCAGGCCGTAGGTCAGCTCCACGCTGATGGGGCCCAGTTCGTGACCGCCACACTGCTGGAAGTAGGTGTACTGGGTCACTTCCATGCCATCGAGCCAGACCTCCCAGCCAAGACCCCATGCGCCCAGAGTTGGACTCTCCCAGTCGTCATGTACGAAGCGCACGTCGTGGCGAGACAGGTCGATGCCGATCGCCTCCAGGCTGCCCAAGTAGAGCTCCTGGATCTTCTCCGGGCTTGGCTTGATGAGCACCTGCAGCTGGTAGTAGTGGCCCAGCCGGTTGGGGTTCTCACCGTAGCGGGCGTCACCAGGCCTACGGCAGGGCTGCACGTACACACAGCGCCAGGGCTTCGGGCCGATGCTGCGCAGGAAGGTCGCCGGATGGAAGGTGCCAGCGCCCACTTCGATGTCGAGGGGCTGGAGCACGGCGCATCCCTGGGCACCCCAGTAGCGCTGCAGGGACAGGATCAGGTCCTGGAAGGTCATTCGGTCCTCATTTCGGGTCCCTGACCTAACCGACTCTCCTGGGCGTGGGCCCAACAAGTGTGTGACCGTGCCGAGGCTCAGCGCCGACCCCGCTGCCTGCTCTGCAACCCAGCAGCCCAAAACTGGACTCCCACTGGGTTAGAGTGGCTGCGTGGCCAAGCGCATCACCAAGCCAGAAGTGAACCCTATCGCCATGCTTGCGATGACCATCGTGACCCTTGGTGGTGGCGGCTACTTCCTGATCGGCCAGACCAAGAAGGCCTTCCTGGCGTGGGCCATCGTTGGAATCGGGGGCCTGCTGACCTGCGGGCTGGGCTTTGCCTTTGCAGGGGTGGCTGCCTACGACGTCTACAAGCTGTGCCTGAGGCTGGAGGACGGCGAGGCCATCGGGGTCGAGGAGAACTCCCTGGAGTTCCTCAACGAGATGTACCGCTGGTAAGCCAGCTCGGCGCTCAAGAACGCTAAATGTACAAGTAGACCGAGTAGAGGGAAACGACCCCATCCTCGGGCACAAAGATGTAGAAGAGCTGACTGCTGGTCTGCTCGGCGACGTCGTAGCCGACCTCCAGGGTCACCGCTCCGCTGGGCGCGCCATAGATGGCGAAGCGTCCGGTGTCTCCCGTGGACACCGCTTCGGCATCGTAGGTGCCCTCATCGTTGAGGTAGCAGGCGGGGAAGATGTTCCCCTGGCTGTCATAGGCCCGCGCCCAAGCCGTGATGGCGATGGGCCAGTCCTGACCCTCATCTGGGGTAAAGCCCGGCACGGAGAGCCGCACCTGACCTTCAACCAGAGCGCCTTCTTCCTGCGCGCAGCCGTAGAAGGCCGAGTCGATGATCTCCATCTCTTCATCAGAGGTGGTCCACAGGCCGCCAAAATCGATGGCCGTCCCGACCGCAGGCCCCATTCCGGCGAATCCGGCTGTCGCATAGCCAGGCGCAGAGACCTCGATGTACATGTCCGCGTTGGCCACCACCTGGGCCTCAAACCAGCCGCGACCATCCGCCACGACTGAGTCGACCTCGTAGAAGACATTGTCGAAGGTGCGCACCTGCACCTCCGGAATGGCCTCGGCCTCCGCGTCGCGGCCATCGGCCACCTGCCCGCTGATGCTGACCAGGTTTGGGGCGCGGGCGCACCCAGCGAGGACCAAGAACAGGTGCATCAGTAGCCCTCTGTGTAGAAGGCCGCGATGATCTCGCCGGCCTCGGGGAAGTAGACGGTCTCGGACTGAATCAACGGGTCAATGGGATGGGTGATGCGGAGCGTCACCTGGCCTGGATCGAGGTTGATCCCAAAGAACCAGTCCACCGTCTCGCCCGGCTGTGCCCGGACCAAATCGCCGTCTTCGAGGCGGTAGCCCAAGACCAGGTTGTTGGCCTGGCCCTCCAGGATCTCAATCTGGTCCAGGTAGATGTCCTGGCCATCGTCCGTCATGAACTGGCGCGTCGTGCCCCAGAGATGCACGCGCTCACCGGACTCGGTGTCGATCTCCCCCAGCTCGGCCTCAAGGGAGGCGAAGAACTCCAGCACGGCCTCCTCCTCGAAGGCGTAGAGGGGGTACATCAAGCCACGATTGGTGGGCGCCTGCGCAGTCCAGATGCTGGGAAGACTGCCCGGCGCCTGGATGCTCAAAAAGAAGCGCTCCCCTTCTGGGACCAGCAGGGCGTAGTTGCCAGGGCTGCTCTCCTCTGCATTGGAGAGGGCTTGCATGCCCGAATCAAAGACCTGGATAGAGGCGCCCTCCTGGAGCTCCCCAGCCCCAAGGACGCTCTGATACAGGCTGCCCGAGAGGGTGACTTGGTCCTCGCTCTGAGGATCGGCGTTCAGCGTGGTGCAGGCGAGAAGCATCAGGAACATGGGCACAATCTATCCTGCCTCAAGGGTGATCAGCAGCTCACGGGAGCGTAGAGGGCGACCCTGATGCCAGATCATGAGCTCTGAGAGCAGCCATGGGCTGCCCCCCGTTGGTGCCGGAGTGTCCACCAGCTCAGAGAGCGGCGTGCGTCGGAAGCCCTCCACGGCCAGCGCCCAAGCCGAACTCACACCGGGGCCGACACCGCAGGCCTCGTGCATCATGCCGCCGCCGCTGACGCTCCAGATCATGGGGCCATCGGCGGCTTGACCGCACCCCGCACATTGGGTCAGTACAGGGGTCAAGCCTGCGAAGCTGAGGGCTTTGGCCTCGAAGCCCAAACGGAAAGCCGCTTGAGGCGGCTCGGTGCAAGCATCGAGCACCAACAAGGCCACATCCAATAGACCGAAGAGCTTGGGTTCTGGCTGCTCGCGCCGCCCCAGCTCCCGCACCATCTCGCAGAGGTAAGCGCTCAGGGTGATGCTCTCCAAGAAGCTGCGGATGTGGGGGTGTCCGTGGACCAGCTCAGCGGCCTGGAACTGCCAGAGCTCCCCTTTCCCACGTCGCAGCGTGGCCTCGATGCGGGAGCCCAGCTCAAGGGTGCCAGTGAAGCGCTTCTTCGAGCTGCGGGCTCCCCTGGCCAGGGCTGAGATCCGTCCCTGCTCCGCCGTGATGAGCTGCACGATTCGGTCGGTGTCGCCGTAGTCGGTGTGCCCAAGAACAAGGGCCGACAAGGTCTGTACTGCGCTCATCCTGGGATGGCTCTGAGCAGCAGCGTGGCGATGGAGAAGTACAGCACGATGGCGATGGCATCGATGGTGATGGTCACAAAGGGGCCGGTGGCCACCGCGGGGTCTACACCGACCTTGTCCAACAAGATGGGAATGCAGGTCCCGACCAGAGCAGAGGCCACCACGACAACCAGGATACTGATTCCGACCGCCATGCCGACGATCTGCCCGCCCAAGAGCCAGGCGCCACCGAGCAGGACGAGGGCCAAGACGACGCCCATGACCAGTCCGACACGGAGCTCCCGAAACAGCAGCTTGAGCCACCCTTCAGAGAGGTTGAGGTGGCCGGTGGCCATGTTCCGCACGGTGATGGTCGCACCTTGGATGCCGACGCCTCCGCCCAGACCCATGATGACCGGGATGAAACCAGCGAGGACAGCCTGCTGAGCCAAGCTCTCCTCAAAGCCCATGATGACGCGGGCGAGGGCCAGACCACCGACCGCGGTGACCAGAAGCCAGGTTAGGCGCTGCCTGGCCGCCAAAAGGGTGCTGGTTCCGGCGGGGTCGTAGGCATCGCCCACACCCGCCATCTTCATCATGTCCTCGGCGGCCTCTTCGCGCACGACGTCCAAGACGTCGTCGATGGTCACGATGCCCAGGAACTTGCGGGTGTCGTCGCACACCGGCACGGCCAAGAGGTCGTAGTGGGCCACGATTCGGGCCACCTCCTCTTGGTCGGTCTCAGGCCCGACGGTGATGACGTCGGGGTTGGCCAGCTCCCGCAGTACCTTGCTCGGCGGGTTCATCAAGAGCTGACGCAGGGAGGTCACGCCCGTGAGCTGCTCGCTCTCGTTGACCAAGTACAGGTAGAACACCATCTCAATGTCGCCCTGCTCTTGCAGCGCCTCGATGGCCTCGCGGCAGGTGGTGTTCTCATTGAGCAAGAAGGCCACCGGGGACATGATTCCGCCCGCGGTGTCCCGGGGATAGGCCAGCAGCTCCTCTACATCCTCGCGCTCCGCCCTCTCCATGTTCTGGAGGACCAGAGAGCGCAGCTCGTCCGGAAAGCGCCCAATGAGGTCGGCCGCATCGTCGGGCTCCAGCTCCTCCACCGAGCCGACGAGCTGCTCTTTGGGCAGCGCGGTGAGCAAGTACTGGAAGCGCTCCTCGTCGATGGACAGGAGGATCTCGCCCGCTTCCTCTGCGGGCACGTGCTGCATCATGAAGCGCGTGTCAGCCAGGGTCAGGTGCTTGATGGCGTGGGCGACGTCCTCTGGAGAAGACTTTGCGACGGCACGCTGGAGGGGGCCTGAAGCGCGTCGACGGGCCAGGCGGCGTAGGGCATCTACGCGGGCATGCACAAGGTTCTCTGCCATGGCTGCCTCCTGTTGTGTGCGCGTTGGCGGTCGATTTCAGGCGTCAGGGGGAGTCGTCGATGAAGACGAGTGTGCGCGGCTCATCCAGTGTGCCGAGGGGCTTCACACGGCGCCCGTTGTAACTCACCTGGGCACGCTCCAGATCTGCCATCTCCACGGCGATCTCTCTGGCCGGACCAAAGCTCTGCTTGCAGGGATTGTTTCCTCGGCACATCACGCCGGAGAAGGCCTCGTCACCGTCCACTTCAACGCGCACACGAATGGGGTCCGTCGCGCGCAGCTCAACCACACCACCCTGTGGCTCCAGAGGACCATCGGGCAGGCCCTCATCTTCAAAGAGGGTGGCAAGGATCTGGAGGCTCACGATGACGATGCCGGCCGCAACGACGGCACCAGCAACCCCTCGCAGAACCCCTCTGCCCCGCTCCGTTAGGTCGGCAGTGCGCAGCTTCAACGCATGCCCGCCTGGTCCAGCGCCTGACCCGCAGCCTGAGCCAGCGGTGTGCCTGGGTAGTTGTCCAAGCAGACTTGAAGCACCATGGCGCCCTCTTCCATGCGGCCCATCTCCATCAGCATCTGGCCACGCAGAAGCTCCCCTTCGGGGAACTCACCGGGGCAGACGACGCCGAGCTCGTCCAGGACCTTGGCGCTGGCTGCGGCTTGCTCCTGCTCCGAGAGCGCCAAGCCCAGGTTGTAGCGGGCCGCACAGAAGTTGGGCTGCCTGTAGACGGCCTCGCTGAGAACGGCGACGGACTCATCGACGCGGTCTTGGGCCAAGTAGGCCATGCCCAGGTTGTTGAGCACCTTGGCGGGCTGGGTGTAGGTCAGGTCCGCTCTGGCCAGCTCAAGCTGCTCGACGGCCTCGTCGTTGCGGCCCAACTTCTGCAGCAGGTAAGCGAAGTTCAGGCGAATCGCGGCGTCGTCCGGAGAGAGACGAATGGCCTTTTTGAAGGCGTGCTCGGCTTCTTCATGGGCGCCGCGTTTCACCAGTGAGAGCGCCAGGTAGTGCCAGGCCCGGGCGTTCTTGCGGTCCAGGCGTGTGGCTTCCTGCAACGTCTCGATCGCCAGCTCAGTGCTCCCCTCGGTAAAGTACGCGTGGCCCAGGGTGGCCCGAGCCTCGGACTTGTTCGCCCGCTTTGCGGTCACACAGCCGGCGGAGAGGAGGACAATGAGCGCGATCATGAGCGACTCCTAAAGGTACTTGCCGATGAGCAGGCTGACCCGTGCGACAGCCTCGGGATGCAGGCGTTCGCGCGAGGTCATCACGGCGTGCTTCATCACCCCGTCCTGGGGAAGCGCCCCCTGATGGGCTGCGATGATGGGCACGACCCGGCGGATGACGTCACGGGCGGTGGCCACGTTGGCCTGGATGACCTTGACCACAGCCTCGACGGTCACGTCATCGTGTCCCTCGTACCAGCAGTCGTAGTCGGTGCTCATCGCCAGGGTGGCGTAGGAAATCTCCGCTTCGCGCGCCAGCTTGGCCTCGGTCACGTTGGTCATGCCGATGACCTTGGCGCCCCAGGAGCGGTAGAGGTTGGACTCCGCTCTCGTGCTGAACTGAGGCCCCTCCATACACACGTAGGTGCCCTTGTCGTGCACTGTCGCAGCGCTCTCGTTGGCAGCCTGCAGCAGGTACTTGCGCAGGGTCTCGCAGATGGGGTCCCCAAAGCCGACGTGGCCGACCACGCCCTTCTCAAAGAAGGTCACCGGACGCACACCCTTGGTGCGGTCGATGAACTGGTCGATGAGCACCATGTGGCCCGGAACGATCTCTTCTTGAAGGGAGCCGACAGCCGAGACGCTGACGATCCAGTCCACGCCCAGGCGCTTCATGCCCCAGATGTTGGCGCGGTAGGGCACCTCGCTGGGGTTCAGCACGTGGCCGCGACCGTGGCGGGGCAAGAAGACCAGCTCGGCGTCGCCAAGCTTGCCGGTGATGAAGGCATCGGAGGGCGGGCCAAAGGGCGTGTCCATGCGCGTCTCTTGGATGTCCTGCAGGCCTTCGATCTCGTAAAGGCCGCTGCCGCCGATCACGCCAATTCGGGTGCTCATTTCGCTCCAATGGTCTGGGACTGAGCCCTAACGGCTCTTGTCATGTCAAGGGGCGCGTTGGCCCCGCTCATCAAGAGTGTACCGCATCCGCGCTGCCATCCAATGACAGCGTTGCGTACTCTCCCCCGGCCTCGGTGATGCGGGCTCCAGGGTCGGCCTTTCCGAGCTGTCCACAAGCGGCGCTGATGTCCAGGCCTCGGGTGGTGCGCACGGAGCAGTGGATGCCACGCGCCACCAAGTGGTTCTGGAAGCGACGGGTGTGCTCCTCTGGGGGGCGCAGGATGTCGGGGCGCTGGGGATTCTCGTTGTAGGGAATCAGGTTGACCTTGGCCTTTTGGCCGCGCATCAGCTTGACCAGGCGGCGCGCATCGTCCATGTCGTCGTTGTAGCCGTGCATGAGCACGTACTCGAAGGTGATGCGCTTGTGCTGCTGCATGGGGAAGTTGCGGCAGCCATCCATGAGCGCTTCGAGGTTGTAGCGACGGGTGATGGGCATCATGTCGATGCGCTGCTCATCGGTGGTCGCATTCAGAGACACAGCCAGGTTGACCGGGGTCGCCGCCGCCAGCTTGGCCATCTGGGGGACTAGCCCCACCGTGGAGACCGTGATCTTGCGGTGAGAGAAGTTCATCGCGTTGCTGTCGAGCAGGGTGTTCAGCGAGGTGATGAGGTTGGTGATGTTGTGCAGGGGCTCGCCCATGCCCATGAACACCAGGTTTGTGAGCTTGACGTCCTCGCCCAAGGCCTTCTGGACCTGAAGGGCTTGGTTGACGATCTCACTGGGCCGCAGGTTCCGCTTCAGGCCCAAGTCGCCGGTCAAGCAGAAGCGGCAGCTCATTGCACAGCCCACCTGGCTGGACATGCACAAGGTCTGACGGGGCTTGCTGCCCCCAGGGCCCGGCTTGCCTGGATCCGGAATCAGCACCGACTCGATGTTGGAGCCGTCGGGCAGACGCCAGACGAACTTCTGGGTGCCGTCGCTCGAATCCATGACTGCGGCAGACTCCAGCCAGCGAATGCTGAAGTGCTCAGCCAGCTGCTTGCGGGCGTCTTTGGAGACGTTGGTCATCTCCTCGAAGGTGTCTACGCCGCGCTGCCAGACCCACTTGTAGACCTGGAGAGCCCGGTACTTGGGATGCCCCAGCTCCTTCATCTTGTCCTGGAGCTGCTCCAGAGACAGGCTCTTGATGTCGATCAGGCCGTCGTCGGTGTAGATGCGCGAGCGTACGGTGGACATGGGGACCCTTTGGCGTGAGAGCCGGTCTCTATATCTTTGTGGGCGTTTCGGCCAAGGGCGAGGCGCCCGCCGCCAAGGACCCATCCCCCGCGAAGTCCGCCAGCCGTCCCGCCAAGCCGGTGTAGCGCTCCCCTCCCCCGTCCTTCTGCACAGCGATGCGCAGAGCCCGTGGATTCCCTACTACGGCACAGAAGCGCTGGGCCCGGGTCACCCCGGTGTAGACCAGATTGCGGCGCAGCATCACAAAGTGGGAGGTGTCCAGCATGACCAGCACCGCGGGGTACTCGCTGCCTTGGCTCTTGTGGATGGAGATGGCGTATGCCAGCTCGAGCTGGTCCACCTGCTCCCCGACCAGAGCGACCTTTCGGCCGTCGAAGTTCACCTCCACGCCTCCGGTGGCCATGCTGTGGATGCGGCCAACGTCCCCGTTGAAGATGTCGTTGTCGTAGTCATTGCGGGTCTGGATGACGCGGTCGCCCACCCGCAAGGTCTTGTTGCCTCGGGTGAAGGACTCCCCTTTGGGGTTCAGCGCTGCCTGGAGCGCAGCGTTGAGCGCGATGGAACCCAGAGGCCCCCGGTGCATGGGGGTGAGCACCTGAACGTCCGAGAGGGGCTCAAAGCCCAGCTTGGGCAGGCGCTCTTGAACCACCTTGATCAGGGTCTGGACGGCATCCTCTGGGCGAAGTCGCGGGACCAGGAAGAAGTCCTGTCTCAAGCCCTCTTGGGGGTCTTTCTCTGCCGAGACGGGCTCCTGCCCGGCCTGGATTCTCCAGGCGTTTCGCACGATGCCGGAGTCTTGTGCCTGGCGGTAGACCTGGTGCAGCGTGCTCACGGCCAAGGTGCCGGAGGAGATGCAGTCTGCGAGCACCTGCCCGGCGCCGACGCTCGGGAGCTGATCAGCATCTCCGACCAGGACCAGTCGTGCCCCGCTGGGCAAGGCCTCGCAGAGGGCCTCCATGAGCTGCAGGTCGACCATACTGGCCTCGTCGACGAGCACCCCGTCTACCTGCAGCGGCTTGTCCGCGTTTCGCATGAAGCTGCGGGTCTGCATGGAGTACTCCAGCAGGCGGTGCAGGGTCTTTCCTTCCTTGCCGCAGCTCTCCTGCAAGCGCCGAGCAGCCCGGCCCGTCGGGGCACAGAGCACCCAGTCCTCTTTGCGCAGGGCGGCGGCCTGCATGAGCACCTTGACGATGGTGGTCTTGCCGGTGCCGGGCCCGCCCGTGATGACCGCGACGCCGTGGATCAGGGCTGTGAGCACGGCTTGGCGCTGGTCCTCGTTGAGCTCAAGTCCGACCTTGTTCTCCGCCTGTTCAACGACGGAGCCTGCCCCGCCACGAGGTCCGGCTCTCTTGCGCAGCGCCTTGGCGACCGCCGCCTCCCGGCGCTCCATCTCGCCACGGTAGATCTGCTCATTCCCCGGAATGGCGGACGCCTTGCGCACCACGCGCCCCTTCAAGATGAGGGCCTGGATGGCACCGGCCAAGTCGCTGGCGTTCAAGCCCAGATCCGCGCCCCGACGCTCCAGCTCTTCCTGCGGCAAGAAACAGTGGCCGTCGTCTTCGGCGCTGAGCAAGAGCCAGCGCACTGCGGCGTTGGCCCGACGGGGGTCGTTGGCGGCGATACCAACCGCCCGGGCGATCTGGTCGGCGGTCTTGAAGGCCACTCCAGGGATCTCCGCCGCCAGCCGGTAGGGGTCGGCCGTGATGACCGCCATGGCGCGCTCCCCGTAGCGCTCCACCACCCGGTTCACGATGGCAGGGCCCAGGCCGTGGCCTTGGAGCAGCACAGCCACCTCGCGGCCCACCCGGTCACGCTTCCAGTGGCCGACGATCTCTTCAAGGCGCTTCTTGCCGATGCCTTTGACCTGGAGCAGCTGCTCGGGGTCGTCGTCCAAGACTTGGAGCAGCTTGAGGCCAAAGGTCTCCACCGCACGACGTGCCAGCTCATCGCCAAAGCCCGCCACAGCGCCGCTGGCCAGGTAGCGCTGCAAGCCGGTCAAGGTCTTGGGATTGTCCACCAGGACCTGCTGCACCTTGAAGCGCTTGCCGAACTTGGGGTGGGCATCGTAGCGGCCCTGCATGCTGAGGCTCACCCCCAGGGACAGGTGCCCGATGGGCCCCACGACCACAACGATGCCGTCCTTGCCGCGCACCTTGGCGACCGCAAAGGAGCCATCGGCCGCCTGATAGGTAAAGGCAACGAGCTCCCCGTCCAGGTGGTCCCTGTAGGCCAACTAAAGGCCGTCGCTCGAGTCCCGGGCCGCATCGTCGGCAGGAGCCAGGGCACCGTCCAAGGGCGCGTCCACGGTCATATCGAGGCGGTCCACGGACTCCAGCAGCTCGGGCGCTGGTGGCGGAACACTGGCGCCATCCACTGGACCCCAAGGAACCTTGCGGTCTGGGTGAACGATGCCGGCCGACATGATGACCTTGAAGGCCTCCTCCACCGACATGTCCGCCTTGCGAACGTCTCGGGCGGGGATGACCATGTAGAAGCCCGTCGTGGGGTTCGGAGTCGAGGGCAGGAAGATGCTCAGAGGAGTATCGCCGTCCATCTCTTCAGGGGCATGCACCCAGGGTGCCTCGCCGGTGAGGAAGGCGATGGCCCAGGCATCGCGCCGTGGGTACTCCACCAGGACGACTTGTCGAAACTTCATGCCCTCGGACCCAAAGAGGGTGTCGAAGAGCTTCTTGAGTCCCTGGTACACGCCGCTTAGCAGCGGAACGCGCAGCAGGACGTCCTCTAGCAGTGCGATGGCGCGCCGGCCGATGTAGTAGCGCATCGCCGCACCGACGCTCAGGACCGCCAAGAAGGTGAGCAAAATGCCCAGGCCGGGGAGGGGCACCCCAAGGAGCACTTCGGGATGGACCTGCTCCGGCAGGATGTCCAAGACGCTGTCGATCAGCGAAGCCACGGAGACCACGACCCAGAGGGTCAAGCCCAGAGGCAAGAGCACTGCCAACCCCGCCAGGAAGGCGTTCCGAAGCTGGTTGAAGAAGTTGCTCATGACATTCCTTGAGGGTCCCCGTCACCGAGGTCAGGCTGCACACTTAGCGGGCGTAAACCTCGAAGCGCTCCAAGTGGTAGGCGGCCATTGCGCGGACCACCATGCGCTTGCCTAGACCCTTCTCGAAAGAGTCCATGCCTTCGTACTCTTCTCCGTAGAGCATGTCTGCAACACGGGGATGGCAGTTGATGAAGACCGTCTCCCGCTTGGGATGGCGAGCGGACTCCCGCTGGACCTCCCGGAAGATCTCGAAACAGATGGTCTCCCGGCTTCTCAGGTTGCCGTTGCCGCTGCAGTAGAAGCAGTCTTCGGTCAGGAAGCGGGTCAGGTCTTCCTGGACGCGCTTGCGGGTCATCTCTACCAGGCCCAGCTCGGAGATCTTCAGCACGTTGGTGCGCGCCTTGTCGTGGCGGATCTCCTCCTCGATGCAGCGGTAGACCTTCTCGCGGTTGGTCTCCCGGTCCATGTCGATGAAGTCGATGATGACCAGACCGCCGATGTTCCGCAGGCGCAGCTGGTAGGCAATCTCCTTGCAGGCCTCCAAGTTGATCTTGGTGGTGGTCTCCTCCAGGGAAGAGGTGCCCACGAACTTGCCGGAGTTGATGTCGATGGCGGTGAGCGCCTCGGTCTGGTCGATGACCAGGTAGCCGCCACTCTTGAGCCAGACCTTGCGGCCGGTGGAGCGCTGAAGCTCGGTCTCAACGCCGTAGACATCAAAGACAGGCTCCTTGCCCTTGTAGAGGTGCACGCGCTCCTTGAACTGGGGCATGAAGCCGTTCATGAAGCCCATGATCTCGTCGAAGGAGCCCTTGTTGTCGACCACAATGCGGTGCACGTCGTCCCGCAGGTTGTCCCGCAGGAAGCGCACAACCAAGCCGTAGTCTGCATGGAGAAGCTGAGGGGCTTTGCCGGTCTTGGCGCCCTTCTGGATCTTCTCCCAGGTGTGCAGCAGGTAGTCCATGTCCTGCTTGAGAATCTTCTCAGGCTGACCGGCACACACCGTGCGAACGATGAAGCCAGCACCGCTGGGACGGTGGCGCTCCACGAACTCCCGCAGGCGCCGACGCTCCTTGTCCTTGTCGATGCGGCGGGAGATGCCCACGTGCTCCACCGTCGGCATGAAGACGATGTAGCGCCCTGGCAGGGTGATGTGTGTGGTCAGGCGTGCGCCCTTGGTCCCGATGGGGTCCTTGGCGACTTGGACCACGATCTCTTGGCCTTCCTTGAGCAGATCTTGGATGGCAGGCTGGCCCTGGCGCGGCTGGTTGCGCGGGGATTCCTCGATGACGGTCTCTTCGGGAGAGACCGGCTCGGGGTTCGGCATGTCCAGAAACTCTGGGTAGATGTCGCCGACGTACAAGAAGGCTGCGCGGTCCAAGCCCACGTCGACGAAGGCCGCTTGCATGCCCGGAAGAACACGCACGACACGCCCTTTGTAGGCATTGCCCACATAGCCGCGGTCCCGGCCGCGATCGATGTGGAACTCAGTGAGCTGGTTGTGCTCCATCAGGGCCACGCGAGTCTCGCGACCTGTGGTGTTGACGATAATCTCCGAGGACACGAAGGGCTCCAGCGGACGCAGAGCACCACAAGAAGCGCTGGGCGCTCTGTGCGTGCTCGTTCTGGCGGGCAAGTCTCACGAAAAGGGTCCTTTTCGGGGTGGCCGGCTGCGTGCGTCCATTAAAAATTAGATTGGGGCTGCCAAATTGGCAGCTTGACCAGAATGTGTGTGCCCAGCGACCAGAGGCCGCGGGCAAAGAGAAGTGACGATCCTTGTGCCACGCTGCGGGGTGGCCGTCAAGGGAGCTCAGCGGCGCCGCAGCACCGCAAACTTGAGGTATCGCCCCTCGCTGTGGGCCAAGGCGACCGGATGGTCCGCTGGCGCCCCGCTCCCCTCAAGCCAAGACCACGGGCCGCTGCTGGCCAATCCTTCGGCGATGGCCTGCTCCCAGGCGCCTCGGTCCAGCCGCGCAGTACAGGAAGCGGTGGCCAGCAAACCTTGTTTGGCCACCTGCTTGCCGACCTTCTCAGCCAAGTCCCGGTAGGCCCGCTTCGCCGCGCCGTCTGAAGACTTTCCATGGGTCAGGCTGGGCGGGTCGCAGATGAGCAGATCCGGATTGGACTTGGGGGTCCACTTGAAGACGTCGGTGGCGATGAAGGCGTGACGGTCCGGGTCGATGCCGTTGAGACGGAAGATCTCCTTGGCATCCTCCAGAGCCGGTGCTGCGATGTCTACGGTCTCCACCCGGGCAGCCCCTGCCAAGGCCGCGTAGATGGAGAAGCCCCCGTTGTACCCAAAGAGGTTGACGACACGGCGTCCTGGGGAGAGCTCCCCTACCCTCCGGCGGTTCTCACGCTGATCCAGGAACAAGCCGGTCTTCTGGCCGTGGTGTGGGCGCACGAGCAGCTTGACCCCGTGCTCGAGCACCACCAAGCCTTCTCCAGGGTCCGGTCCGTGCAGGACCTCGCTGCCTTGTTTGCCGTCCACCGCCCGCACGCCAAAGCGTCGCAGGATGCTCTCCACCCAGGGCAGCTCGCGCAGAGCGTTCAGGATCAGCTCCAAGTGGGGCAACCAAGCCTTTGAGTAGATGCGCAGCACAGCCAAGCCGCCGTAGCGGTCTACGACCACACCGGGCAGGCCGTCGCCAGCGCCGTTGATGACGCGCCAGGTGTCGGTTTGACCGCCGACAACTGCGAAGCGAAAGCGATCGGCTTGCTGAACGCAGCGCTTGATCAAGCTCGGCAGCTCTTGAAGCTCAAGGCCCAGCACGCGAACCGCGATTGCTCCGGCGTCGAAGAGCCCGTGTGCGACTACCTTGTCCCGGTGGTCGGTGAGCACGACGTGGGTGCCGACCGGAGCGCTTCCGCGAACCCCATCCCGGTAGACCCAAGGGTGGCCTCGCTTCAAGGCGCGCGTGGCGTCTCGGTTCAGGGGAAGACGGGTCGGACGCATGCTCAACCCGCTTGCTCCAGAAGGGGCTTCACCTCTCCCTTGGCATGGAGGGCCATTAGGTCTGAGTAGCCGCCGACGTGGGTCTCTCCGATGAAGATCTGAGGCACCGTGCGCTGGCCGGTGCGCTCCATCAAGTCCATGCGAGCTTGGCGGTCACCCGTCAGGTCGATCTCCTCGTATTCCACTTCGTTGTCGCCGAAGTAGCGCTTTGCAGCGTTGCAGTAGCCGCAGGGAACCGCGGTGTAGATCACAACCTTGGCCATGGGGGCCTCCTTGCACGTGTAGCTATTGCGGATGCCCATTGCAGGCCCCTGGATTGCACAGGGACGCTGCGTCTCATACAGCTCTGGCGCCCGTGTAAGTCTTGACGTGGCAAGTTTTCCGTTGCAGCCTTTCCTTAAGGCGTGGTACACGGTTGATACCCCTCCAAGGAACAGCGGATTCTTCCCTCCTTTCTGCTGCTTCCCTCCCCTCCCCTCATCCTTCCTCCCACCGAGTTCTTGACATGGCAGATCCCCTCGCCGCTTCCACCGAACAGGTGGACCAGGCTGAGATCCAGGACCCCTCTACCGTCACACTGACGGCCGAAGACGGCGTGCTCCTGCTGGCCCTTGAGCCTACGGCCTCATTCGAGGCGCTTCGAGAGGCAGTGCGCGAGCTCTTCTCCTCCTCGCCGGATCGCTTTCGCGGCAAGGACGCCCGGGTTGACCTGGCCACGCGGCCTATTGACCTCTTTGACCTGCGACGGCTTGTGCATGTCCTGGGCGATGAGTTTGGCGTGACCGTGACCGGCTTGTACTGCACCGAGACCCACCTCCACCGCTACGCGGAGCGCGAGCTCAAGCTCAAGGTCTACCCACGCCGGGAAATGGTTGAGCTGCCCGAGCCAGTCGTTGTCGAAGAGCCAATCGTCGAGGAGCCCGTGCTCGCCGAGGTCCAGGTCGAAGAGCTGCCTCCTGAGCCCAAGGCCCCAACTGGCCGTCGCTCCCTGGTCTTGGAGCGCGGACTGCGCTCCGGTCAAGTGGTGAGCTTCAACGGCGATGTGACCGTCTTTGGCGACGTGAACCCGGGCGCACAGCTCGTGGTCAGCGGCAACATCATCGTGCTCGGAGCCCTCAAGGGCTTGGTGCACGCCGGGAGCGAAGGCGACCACAGCGCGACCGTGCTGGCCTTTGACTTCCAGCCCAACCAGCTGCGCATCGGTCGCCACATCGTGACCGAGCGGGAGGCCCTGCATGCAGGACAGCCCGTCAAGCGCCAACGACTTTCCCTTTCTTCATTCCCAACCCCGGACCTGCTTCGCAGTGGCCGGAGTGTGCCCCTCCCTTCGATCGCCTGGGTCGATGGTGAGAATGGCATTCAGATCGAAGCTTATTCCGGGCGTTTGCCCGGAGACCGCTGACCCAGGCTGCAGCCTCAGGAGCCCCAAGATGAGCGAGTGCATCGTCATTACTTCCGGCAAGGGTGGAGTGGGTAAGACCACCACCTCCGCCAACCTCGGCGTGTCTCTGGCACGACTGGGCCACAGAGTTGTCGTCATGGACGCAGACATTGGTCTGCGCAACCTGGACGTCATCATGGGCCTGGAGAACCGCATCGTGTACGACCTGGTGCATGTCATCGAAGGAGAGTGCCGCCTCAAGCAGGCTCTCATTCGGGACAAGCGTCTGGACAACCTGTACTTGCTGCCGGCTGCCCAAACCCGCGACAAGAACTGTGTGACCCCCGACCAGATGCGGGACCTGGTTGCACAGCTCAAGGAAGAGTTCGACTACGTGCTGGTCGATTGCCCCGCGGGAATCGAGCAGGGCTTTCGCAACAGCGTCGCCGGTGCCGACCGGGCCATCATCGTGACCACCCCCGAGGTCAGCGCCATTCGTGATGCAGACCGCATCATCGGCTTGGTCGAGGCCGCTGAGCTGCCAGAGCCCACCCTGGTGATCAACCGCTTCCGCCAGAAGATGGTGGACCGCGGCGACATGCTGGACAAGGCCGACATCCTGGAGATCCTGGCCATCCCCTTGGTCGGCATCGTGCCTGACCACGAGGAGATCATCGTCTCGGCAAACCGCGGTATCCCGGTCGCCTACGACGACGAGTCCGTTGTCGGAGAGGCCTACCGCCGCGTCGCCCGCCGCCTCACCGGTGAGCCCGAGGTGCCCTTCATCGCCGAGCAGCCCACAGGCTTCTGGTCCAACATCAAGCGCTGGATGGGCATGAGCCCAGCTAGAGGGGCAGTGTGATGCACCAGATTATCCGACGAATCTTTGGAACCCAGGGGAGCAAGAACGACGCCAAGTCGCGCTTGAAGCTTCTGTTGGTCCACGACGCAGTGGACCTGACGCCCGCTGAGATGGAGGCCATGAAGGCCGAAGTCATCGAGGTGATGTCCAAGTACATCGCCTTGGATCGCGGCGAGGTCGAGTTCAAGCTGGAGCGCAACGAGGGTGAGATCGCGCTCGTGTCCAACGTGCCCGTGCGGCGGGTCACTGCCCGAGCGGGATAGGTTCAATGGGCGCCCAGCGGACGTGCTGTCTGGGCCCCCAAGGAGAGCAAGATGGAATCAGGACCTCGAACCATGCTGCAAGTCGCGGCGGTGCTCGGGGTCTTGGTGATTGGGGTGGCCGGCTGGGTGCTGACCGAGCGCAGGACCCGCGCCCGCGAGGAGGCCGACCTCATCGCCGAGATCGAGGCGGAGATGGCGCGCCAGGAGGCCGTGGTGGCCTCGGATGTGGACTGGGGCATGCCCCCTGACTTGGAGCTCGACAGCCGCGCGCGCTCGCTCGGCAGTTCCTTGCAGAACCGAATCCTCCCCTGCACCGAACGCTGGCCGGGACACCCCGAAGCCGCGCTGCTGTACGTCGAAGCCGACCCGGCTGGACGCCTGACCCAGTTGGCGGTTCGCAACGCCCCCAAGGAAGTGCAGGGCTGCCTGCTCAAGGCCCTGCAGGACGGACGCTTCCCGCGCAACGCCAAGGGTGTGACGGAGCTGCCGCTTAGCTTTCGCTGACCGGTGTCCAGGGCCCCTGCCCTTTGCGGGTTTGGAGCTCCGGCGTGGTCATGCCTTCCAGGCCGGCCTCGGTCAGCGAGAGGACCAGACGACTCTCTCTGCGCTTGCAGCGATGGCCGGGAAAGAGCTGGCTGTGCGAACCGCGCAGCTCAAGCTGAACCCAGGGTCCATCTCGGCTCAGAACGGCGACGAAGCGCACCCCTGGATAGCCCTGGTCCACCACGTCGATGCGCAGTCGTATCGGTCCAGGGGGCGAGCAGAGCACTGCGGAGGTGGTGCTGGGATGGGCTCCTGCCTCGATCTGTTCCCTCACCAGGCGGCGGGTCTCCTCTGTGAAGTGCTTGGCCACCGTGCGCAGCTTGGCTTTGGTGCGGAAGCGCCAGGCGCTGGTCAGGCCACGAGGCAGCCGCATACGCGGAGCCTTGCTGAGCCGCCAGAGGTAGAGGGCGATGAGCCCCATGCCACCAAAGATTCCGATCAGTGCCAGCAGTCCCGAGTCCATTAAGCGTAGAGGGCATTGACTAGGAAGGGCAGGCTGCCGTCGAAGCGGTCGTTCATCTTGAAGTGCCCGCCAGCATGCTCCTCGTAGTGGCAGCTCAAGTCCGCCTCTTGAAGTGCACGATGCAGCCTGCGTGCGCCGACTTGCAGCCGGAACTCGTCTTTTCGGCCCACATCCAGCCAGATGGCAGTGTGCTTTAGAGCTCGGGGTCGGGCCCGGACCAATGTCACGATGTCCTCTTCCATCCAGCGCGCCATCACGGACTCAATGACCTCGGCTGTGTCGAGATCGACGGGGAGCTCGGCTGGGAGCGCCCCCGGGGGGCTACCAGCTGTGGGGGAGTAGCAACACGCCATGGCCAAGAGGTTGGCGACGCTGTGATCTGGTCCCTTCACCCCGCGTCTGCTGCCCCAGTCCTTGAGCCAGGCCTGCACGCCGCCCGCTTGGCGCAGAGTCTCCACTGCCGTGGGGAAGTCGGGCGGGTAGACCACTTCAAATCCAGCGTCGGGCGCGTGAGATGCGATGGCCTGAAAGCACCCTGGGTTGTCCAGGGGCAAGCGGAAGGCTCCAAAGGCACCTGAGCTCTTGCCGAAGGCTCCCCACTTCGAGGTGGGGTACTGGGCCTCCAGCCAGGGCATGAGCTCCTTTGCGACCCAAGTCCCGTAGTTTCCCATTCCAGGGGAATCGAGAAACTGCGAGCCGCCCATGTAGGTCATGCAGTCCGGCATGAAGATTCGCACTGGGCCCAAACCGTGTTCGCGCGTCAGGCGCTCCAAGCGCTCCGGCACGTTCTCGCTACGCCAGCCTTTGTTCAGGAAGCCCCAGTGGCTGCTGGTGAAGGCAGGAAGCGCCAACAGGGCCGGCATCTCTCCCGACGCCCCGGCAGGTTCATAGACCACCACGTCTCTCAAGCTTGGATCCCCCCAGGCGTTGCCCCTGAGAGCCTCACTCTGGTGTTGGATGGTGCTCAGGGTTCCGCGCATCACTGCTCCTGGGTTTAGGATCCGGCCAAAGGAGTTCCCATGGCTTGGTTGTCTATCCAAATTGACTCAGAGGCGGCGACACTCCTGGCTGCCGCATGGCCCCTCAGTCCGGGAAGCGACGCCCTCAAGGCACTGGCTGCGCATCAGCTCGCCGGCGAGGACACCAGCTGGGTCTCCAAGAAGCGCGATACGGCGAGCTTGGCGGCCATCTTGGAGGAGCTGGCGGGCGCCCCCGAGATCCTGGGCGTCGCCATGGAGCTCCCGGAGGAGCAGCGGATCCCCCTGTTGGCGGTCGCCGGCCTGATGCTCATCGATGACAGCGCGCCCGGCCCCATCCTGCAGAAAGCCTTCAAGACCGGCTGCCTGCCCGAGATGAACCGGGACAGCACCGAGCTCTTGGCCCTCTCTCAGCTGGCGGCCTCCCTGGAGACCGACGCCCCGGAGACGAGCAAGGCGCCTTCCCAGGACGCCCCGATGCTGGGCACCCTGGTCGGCTTGGAGGCTGGCAGCGGCTGGGAGAACGTTCCGCCCTTCTGCGGGCGCATCCTGAACGGAAAGATCTACTTCCAGGAGGACTGAGCCACAGCCCGTGAGCCTCAGCCCTTGAGCAGGGCCTCGACCTCTGGGCGCAAGGGATCGGTCTTGCGTGCCTTGCCCAGGAAGATCTTCCAGCAGTCCTGAGCGCCTGCCTCGTTCCCGTCGTTCTTTCTGGCTTGCCCCAGGTAGTAGAAGACCTCGGCGCTGGCAGACTTCTTGGCCGCCAGGGCCTCCAAGCGCTCCAGCGCGGAGGCGTTCATGCCGGCGGCCAGCTCAACGCGCGCCTTGATGCGCTCGCCTACAGCGCTCTCCGGCAGAGCGCCGACGAAGGCCTCGGCCAGCAGCTTGCCCACTTGTGGGTCTATCGTCTCTGCCGTGCTGGAGAAGCGCTCGGCCAGCTCCGCGGCGCCCTTCACCGAGCGGAACCAAGTCTGCCCTTCCATCTGCAGTGCTTGAACCATCTCATGGTCTACAGGCTCATCCAGGGTCATGCGACGCAGGGAGACCTTGTTCTCGCCCAAGAGGATGTGCTGCTTCTCGGTGCTCCAGCGCATGGTCTGCACACCCTCGCTGTGGAAGCGTGCCGCCACCAAGGGGGCGAGCAGCAGGTACTCGGTGGGGCTCTTGTCCTCACTGACCTCGCCTGCGTCCCGTCCGTAAGAGGCCCACGCGCCCATCAGAGTGTGGGGGTCCGCTTGGGCATCCAGCCAGCCCAAGGATTGCTCAATGGCCTCGTCCACCTGACCGAAGCGTCCACGCAGGACTTCGATCTCGCCCCGCGCTTCTTGCCAACCGCACTGCCCGATCAGGCGCACGATGGCGCTGAGCACGTCCGGGCGCAGGCGGGCGCTGCTGAGCAGCTTGAGCAGGTCGGCCTTGAGCTTGGTGTCCTTGGCCGCGGCGTGGGAGATGAAGTAGCGGTAAATGCCCACGATGGCGCCCGTGCGCACGTCCAAGCGGGGATCCTGCAGCCCGACCAGCAGGCGGCGGCCCAGCTGAGGCAAGCCGAGGACCGCCATGACGGAGAACACACCGGCGTTCTGCCCCGGGTCTACATGCTTGAAGCTGTTGAAGTAGGACTCGCGGTCCTTCTTGGAGATCGCCTTGGCCGCCTTGCCCACGCGGTAGCGGGAGAGGATGTCGGCAGCGGCGCCCACGGCGTAGAGACGCACGCCAGGGCTGGGGTCCTCGATAGCCGCCTTGAGCAGGGGCAGGATGTGCTCCGGCTCCCCCACCTTGGAGAGCTGTCGGCCCGCATCGGCGCGGGCGTGAATGTCCTTCTGGCTCAGCTTGTCGATCAGACCCTTGGACACCTGGACTCCGTGGAATTGGGATAGGTATTGCGTAGTCCCCAAGGCCCCAGGGGGCAAAGGTCATCCGCCCCTTCGGCTATTCTGGGGGCCATGGCCTCCCTCTCCAAGCGCCTCGGCTTTGCCACGGTCTGCACCGTGCTGGCGTTCTCTGGCCTTGAGCTCGGCACGCGCCTGCTCATGGCCGAGGATCTCCAGTCCGCCCAGGGACTGCCCCCCTCCCCCAGCGAGGGCTCTCAGACCATGAAGGGCAACCCCTACCTGCTCTGGGAGCAAGTCCCGGGCACCCGTCAGGAGCAGCGGGCCACCGCGAATATCAACTCTTTGGGCATGCGGGGGCCAGAGCCGACGATCCCCAAGCCCAACGGTGTACGCCGACTCCTGGCCACTGGAGACTCCTCTGTCTACGGCTTTGGGGTCAATGACGGGCAACCTTTCGTGAACGTGGCCGCGCAGGCGCTGAGCAGCAGCGAGCAGCCCATCGAAGGCTGGAACGCCGCCATTCCCGGGTACAGCAGCTTCCAGTCCATCAACCTCTTGGAGATGCGCGCCCTGGACCTGGAGCCGGATCTCTTGGTCATTGCGAACCTCTGGAGCGACAACAACTTCGATGACTTTGTGGACAAGGAGCTGATCTCCGCCTGGTCCAGCTTTGAGAGCAGCCCCAGCGCGCGTATGCACCGTCGCCTTCAGGCCTCGGCTTTCTACCGGGTCATGAACTACCGCCTGAACATCGCGACGGGCGCTCAGGCCCAGGCCCGCGCCGTGGGCTGGCAGGTCGGTGGAGAGGGACAGATCGGGCGCCGCAGGGTGGAAGTCAACGACTACGCCTCCAACCTCGAGCGCCTGGTTCAACTCGCCCGCGAGAACGAGGCCAGTGTGGTCTTTGTGCTCTTGGCCAACAAGGAGGACCTGCGCCCGCAGGAAGCCCAGGCGGCTTGGGCCGCATACCGCAGCGTCATGCGGGAGACCGCTGAGCGCCATGGCGCCCCCATCGTCGAGGTCCCTGCCCTGTTCCAAGCCAGCGGACTGAGCACCCAGCAGCTCTTCTTAGACGAGATGCACCCCACCGTCACAGGCCACCAGCTCATCGGCGAGGCCCTCGCTGAGGCCCTCCAGCCCTGGTCCAGGGGGGAGCTGGAACTGAAGGCGGACGGCGGGGCTGTTCCGCTCTACGACGACCCCTTCGTCCGCGCGCCAGACTCGGCGCCAAGCCAATCCGGCCAAGGCGGCACCCACGCAAAGCTGCGCTACCAGAGCATGAAGGGACAGCGTATCCAGATCGACCTGCTGGACCTAGACGCACCCGGCCAGCCACGAATCGGCGGCGCGATGGCCCAGGGACCGGGAGACATCGCACTCAATGGCGGGGTCATGGGCAAGCGCATCGGCGTGGTCATCTTTGACGATTTGACCGGAAACGGGCCAAGCCCGGACGATGTGCGCTTTGACCTGCGGGAACAGGCCCTAGAGCTCAAGCCTGGAGAGAGAATTCTGATCGACGCCGATTCCGGCCTGGTGCAGGTTCAGATTCCCTGAACGATGATCTCGCCCTGGATGTTCTCCCGTCCGATGGCGTCGAGCAGCGCCTCGGCCTCCTCGGCGCTGAGGGCAGCGTTGTTTGCGATGGTCAGGCTCTCAACGCGCGTCAGGCCGTATAGGCCTTGGAGGTCCACCAGGTTCGCATTGCGGTAGATGCTTAGGTCCCCAAGCTCTTCCAGGCTCTCCAAGCCATCCAGGGACCTGAGGCTGGACATGTCGAAGAGGGTGAGCGAGTCCATCTCCGCGATCTTGCCCAGGCCACTGAGGTCCACCATCGCATCGTTGTCGCCGAGCACGAGCTCTGGGCACTCCGTGAGCGCCTCCAAGCCATGGAGGCTCTCCAGATTGGGGTTGCCTTCGAGATGCAAGTACACGGAGACGCGCTGCAGCGTGCGCATCTCCTGTAGATCTTCAAGGCCTGTGTTCTTCAGCGAGAGCCAATACAGGTGGCTGGGTGGGATGAGGTTGAGGCGCTTTAGATCCGGGGCGCCGTCGATCTCAAGGGTCCCGAGCGCACCGGAGTACAGCTCTCCGAGGCTCTGAATCTTCAGGTCACTGGCGACGACTTCCTTCACCAAAACGGTCTGAAGACCACCGAAGCTGCTGACCCCAGAGACGTAGACCTGGCCAATGGCGTCCAGGCCCTGAAGACCCGTGAAGTCACGAAGACTGGGGGTCTCCATGACGCGCAGGGTGCCGATGTGGGTCAGCTCGGGGACTGGAGCCAGGGATCTGAACTCCGGCCCAACCACTTCCAGCCCACCCACCGAGACCAGAGAGGCCAGCCCATTGAGGGTCTCTAGGTTCTCCCCTTCGATGTACAGGTTCCCCCCAACGCCTTCGAGCTGCTCTAGGCCGAGCAGGTCCGTGGAGCGCAGATCATGGATCTCGAAGCTGCCGCCAACCGCCGTCAAGCAGCTCAAGCCCTCCAAGGTCTCTGGGGACTCCAGATAGACGGCGTCGGCCGTCAGCGAGCAGGTCGCCGTGCAGATCTCGGCCAGGTTCTCGTTTGTGAGCGTTCCCGCCCACTCCCGGTCCATCCAGACCGAAGCGTCCATGTCATCGCAGTCCATTGAGGTGGCGACCCCATCGCCGTCCAAGTCATTTGGGTCCAAGCCCGTCACTTCGTTGGCCGGGGTCTCGGTCTCAGGGGTGGCGCACGCCAAGAGCATTAGGAACACAGGACCCTCCTCTTCGCGCTGTTGTGCGCCTTGTGCTGAGTCTGCCTTTTGCAGGCGGCGATGACAAGCATTGAGCTGCCAGGCGCTCAGAAGCTGTAGCTCCAGCCACCTTCAATGTTGTCCTCTCCGATGCTGTGCACCAAGGCCTGCATCTCGGCCTCGCTGAAACCGACCCCCTCCACGCTGAAGTGTCCGCCGATGCGCTCCAGCCCGTAGAGCGCATCGATGTCGCTGACCACCAAGTTGCTCAAACGCAGGTCTCCACCCACCTCCCGGAGCTGGTCCAGTCCGTAGAGGCTGCGCAGATCATCGAGCCCCTCCAGGGTCAGGTCCCCTGTCACCTGCTCCAAGCTGCGCAGAGAAGCCAAGTCGTAGCTGGAGCTTGAGTCAACCAGTCTGAGCTCTCCCACCGTCGCCAAGTCCTCCAGTCCACGCAAACTGGAGAGCGTCCTGTTGCCCTCGAGCGTGAGGCCGACCTGGATCATCTGCACGCCGGCCAAGGCGCTCAGGTCCGTCAGTTGCGTGTCGTAGAGAAACACCCAGTCCATCTCCTGGCTCTCAAAAGTGGGCAGGCTCCCAAAACCCGAGACGCTCAAAGAACGCAGGCCCCGCACGTGCAGCTCAGAGAGGTCCGTTGTCGGAATCTCTGATGGCCAGGTCGATGTGGTCCCGCCAAGTCGCAGTGTGTCCACCTCGATGTCCGGCCAGCCTTCGAATGTGGCGATTCCACCCGCAAACTCAAGGGCACCCAGAGACTCCAATGACGCCAGGGCACCGAAGCCGCCGTAGAGCGTGATGCCGTCCAGATCCATGGCATCTGCTCTCTCCAGTGCCTCCAGGCCGTGAAGGCTGTCCAGTTCAAGGTTGTTCAAGGTGAGCGTTCCCACGCTGCGCAAGCCATCCAGGCCAGACAGATCCACGATGGGCAGTCCTCGAACAATCAAGCCGGTCTCTGCGCTGCTGAGTCCTTCCAGGCCCTCCAGGCTGCGTAGCTCTGGGTTCCCCTCCAGGATCAGCGTGCGCACGCTGTGCAGGCTCTCAAGGGCCCGAAGGTTCATCAGAACGGGGTTGTCTCGAAGCTCAAAGATCCCGTCCACCTGTTCCAGGCGCTCCAAGCCCCTGAGGCTGCCCAGATACCCAAGCTTCACGATGTGAAAGTCACGGTCGACCCGGGTCAAACAGCTCAGGGCCTCCAGATCATGGTCGGTGCCGCTGAACTCGATGTGCTCGGCGCGCAGTGAACAGGCGCCGGCACACGCAGAGGCCAATGCGCTGCCGCTCAAGGTGCCGCTGAGGACCCGGTCCTCCCAGAGCTCAGGGTCTTGTGGCGCGCAGTCTTCCACGTCCGGAACGCCATCCAGGTCGCTGTCCAGTGCACCCACCCCCACAGTTGAGTCTGGTGTGCTCACCGGCGCAGGCCTGCAGGCCAAGGCCCAGATCAATGAGAGCACAGCCCCTCCTCAGAACCCCATACGCCCTAGCCGGGCCTGCTGTGACAGGCGGTCCCTCAGCCCCGAGAGCCGATGGCGTGACAGGCCAGCCGATACAGCGCCCGTGCCCCCACAATGGCATCCCACTGGCCGGGACCTACCTCGCACAAATCGAAGCCCAGGATCTGACGGCCACTCTCTTCCAGCGCCCGCAGCAGCACTGTGAACTGATCCCAACTCAGTCCTCCAGGAACCGGCGTGCCGGTGTTGGGGCACAGCTCGGGCTGCAGGCCATCGATGTCAACGCTCAGGTAGACCCGCTGCGGCAAGGGCGCCAAGATGCGCTCCACCTGGCTCATCCAGGTGCTGCCCTGGGCCCGCTCCCATGCCAGATCAGCGTCGAAGAAGGTGTGGATCCTCTCATCGGCAGCAATGGCCGCAGCCTCGGCCTTACCAAAGTCGCGGATGCCCACTTGAACCAGCTTCGTACACGAGGTCACCCGCTCCAGCACGTTGTGGAAGATGCTGGCGTGTGAGAGCTCAAAGCCCTCGTAGGCCACGCGGAGATCAGCGTGGGCGTCGATGTGCAGGACCCCAAAGTCGCCCCGCTCGCCGATGGCCTGCATCAGTCCCAGCGGGCAAGAGTGGTCGCCGCCGAGCACGGCCGGAATGCCACCGCGGGCCAGGACGTCGCGGGCGTGGGCATACACCCAGGCGCGCACTTGCTCACCGATCTGGTCCACCGACTGGGCGGCCACGGCGAGCTCTGGGGTGTGGGCGCCACCGGCTTGGATGACCTGGAGCGCAGCCCCCTCGGCCTCAGCGTCCCAGTCCACCAGCGGCATGGGCAGCATGGCGATGCCAGCCTGCCATGCGGAGCCCGTGACACGGTCGTGTAGATCCACCTGCAAGCTGGCCTCGAGTACGGCCAGGGGCGCTGAGGCGGTGCCCCGGCGGTAGGAGGTCGTGGCTTGCCACGGCACCGGGATGACAGTGACTGCAGCGGCCATGGGGCTCACCCCCAGACCAAAGAGGCCATCTTCCAGGCTGGCGGGGGCGTCGGGGTCGATGTTCATCGCCCCGATTTAACTACTTGGCAGCCACCGGTACAGGCTCGCGCACCGCTTGAGGCTGAGACTTGGGCACCACCTTTTCGGCCTCCAGCTTGGCGGCGTAGGCCTTGCGTCGCGCCATGTCCTTGAGCTCCTTCTCGGTGCCCATGTACTCGACCCGGGTGCCCATCATGCGGTCCACCCAGTCGCGGCGAACGCCCCAGTTGGCGTTCTGGTCCCCCATGTGGTGGTCGTAGTGCCAGGGCAGCTTCTGCCTGGCCCACTCCATGTCCTTGTGGGAGCGCTTGTGCAGGCGGTAGTAGCTCAGGCCGGAGACCATCAGCGTTCCCACGAAGAGCGGGGCAACAGGCAGCAGCGGGAGGTGGGCGGCTCCGAGCAGCGCCAAGCCGAAGAGCTCTTTGCCTGCCGGGTTCCACTTGAAGGGGTGTCCCTCGTAGATCGCATCGCCCATCTGGTTGGAGCGCGCGGAGCGGTGGTGGTCGTGGAAGTGGAAGCTCCAGAAGTTCTCTCGATTCTTCCCCATGCCGTGGAGCACGTACTTGTGCAGCCCCCACTCCAGCATGTGTCCGTAAGCCCAAGCGACTGGAATTCCGAGCATGGCGACCTCCTGTTATAAATAATGACACCACTGTCATTGAGTTGCAAGCTATACGCGGAATCGGACGGAGAAGCTTGGACCTGAGGGTCTTTCCCCTTGCTCAATCCGAAGTCAGCACCACGGATGGCTTGCCCGCCCACACCGCCACCAGGACCACCAGCGCCAGGGAGAGCAGCCCCTGCAACACACCGACCTCGTACTCGGACTGGGTCACGGACAGGCCCACCCAGATGGCGTTGTTCAAGCCATGGGCGATCATGCTCGGCCAGATGGATCCGGTGCGCCACCGCAGCCACCCCAGAAAGAGCCCCATGGGAAGCACGGCAATGGCGTGGAGTGGGTCTCCGTGGAAGCCGGCGAAGAGCAATGAGGAGACGATGATGGCCACGACTGGGCCTGCGCTGCGAGATAGTCCGCGAAAGACGTAGCCCCGGAAGAGCAGCTCTTCGTACACCGGGGCCACCACTGCGGTGCTCAAGGCCATGATCCAGAAGCTCAGCCCGGTGCTCTCGGCGGCCTCGCCTAGATTCTCCAGCGAACCTTGGCTGAGTCCAGGGGCGTGGGTGTTGAGCAGCACGAGCAGGGCATCGCAGAAGAAGCCCGCGAAGAAGACCAGGGGAATGAGCCAGGCGGCATCGGGCCGTCCGGTCGCCAAGGTACGAGAGATGGGCACGCTGTGGCGCTTGGCCCGAAAGAGCACAAAGGCCCCCACTGCCAGGCCTTGGAACAGGAGCAGCCAGGGCATCGCCGCTTGGATCTCCTCCGCTGGGTCCAGGCCAAGTGACCCTGCAACAACGCCGGCCAGACCGCCAACCACCAGCATCAACGCCATCGACAACGCAGCGGTGGCGAGTGCAGAGGTTGCTGTGGCTTGGTCCTGGCTCGGTTTGGGCACACCCAGAGCTAACCCATGAAGGCGCCGGAGTTGAGCGTCGGCGAGCTGCTGCGACTGGCCATCCCCAGCATGGTCTTTGTGGTGCTGACGAACGCCTACCGCAGCGTGGATCAGTACTGGGTGGGCGAAGTGTCCACGGAGGCTCAAGCGGCCGTCGGCTCCAGCGTCTTTGTGCTCATCGCGCTCTACAGCCTCTTCCAGTTGGCCTCTGCTGGAGTCAGCGCCCTGGTGGCCCGGGCAACAGGCGGAGATGACCCAGAGCGGCGCCGCGTGGTCATCGGAGCCGGCCTCTTTGCGGCGCTCCTGATCACGGTGCTGCTCTTCTTCGTGGGGACCTTCCTGGCCGAGCCCATTGCCCAGACTCTGGGCATGGAGGGAGAGTCGGCGCGCCTCTGCGGGCTCTATCTGCAGGCCATCTGCCTGACGGCGCTTCCCCTGGCGCTCACCCCGTTGGTGGACCAGGCCTGGGTCTCGATGGGCAATACGCGCCTGCCCATGGCCCTGCAGGGCCTCTCTCTGGCGGTGAACGTCGTGCTCACGCCAGTGCTGATGCTGGACCAGCCCTTCGAGTGGTTGCCCGGCCTGGGCATGGGCATTGTGGGGGCCGCCTACGCCTCGAACGCCTCCCGCCTGCTCTCGACCGGGCTGGGCCTCTGGCTGCTGGCCAAGCACACGGGCTTGCGCTGGAGCGATGTGCGGCCCAACGTCGAGCTGCCCAAGGTTCTCAAGATCGGCTTCCCGGCCTTCTTGGGCGTCTTCCTCTACGCGGCGGTCTATTGGGTGATGCTGCGCACCTCCATCTCGCCTCTGGGACCCGAGGTCAACGCCGCGCTCGGCATCGGCTTCTCGGCGCTCGAAGGGGTGACCTGGCCCTGCTACTACGGCATCAGCATCGCCCTGGGCTCCCTGGTGGGCCGCAGCCTGGGTGCCGGTCGACCCGACCAGGCCAAGCGCGCGGTGAAGCTGGCCGCGCCCCTTCTGACCATCGTGGGAATCGCAGCGACCCTGGCCTTTGCCTTTGGGGGCCACTTCCTGACGGGCCTGTTCACCAATGACCCCGAGGTACACCGCCAAGCCACCCTCTACGCCAGCGTCCTCGCGGTCAGCCAGCTCGCCGTGGCTTGGGAGAGCCTGTGCGAAGGGGCGCTGTTGGGAGCCGGCGACACCAAGACCGTCACCTGGCTCTCGGTGCCCTTCAACCTGATCCGCATTCCCCTGGCCTACGCCTTCGCGTTCCCGATGGGAATGGGCGCGGCCGGGGTGTGGTGGGCCATCAACCTCTCCAGTGGACTGAAGACCAGCGCAAAGATGGTGGCCTTGCTCCGAGGCAAGTGGCTGGAGCTGGAGATTTAGGCGCTAGTTCTCGGCGCGGGCGCGAATCCCTTGGATCTGCTCTGGCAGGTTCTTCTCGAGCAGAGCCTTCTTCAGCCAGGCCGCACCCTCGTCGGGCACGTTGACCCGGTAGTACAGGCGCGTGGCCCCATTGGGGAGCGCGACGGCGTGGTAGCTGCCCGAGCTGCCCTCGATGTCGTTCTCCACGCTCGTATCGGTGCTGTACTTCACGAAGTGATTGGCCGCGTCGATGTCGTAGATCAGATTCATCACGGCATCAAAACCCATCAGCGAGATGTCGTACTTCACCTTCATCTGCTCTGGGGTTTGGGCGTAGATCGTCACCTTCTCAATGGATCCCACTTCGTCTTTGCGGGCCCCCACGTCCAACACGGCTGCGATGACATCCGCAGGCGAGGCCACCATGTCGATGGCAGCCAGGACGGTCTGGCCATCGGAGCTGGTGCGCACGATGGGCTTGCGCTCACCCAGCGCCGTGGTCTCGGCAGAAGTGAGCTCTGGGGCGGCGGGCGGGGTGAGCGCCAGGAAGAGCGAGAACAGCAAGGTCATGTGGGCGGGCTCCGGTCTGGGCAACTCTATCCCCCCAGCAAACAAGAATCATCCCAGGGCAGAGGGAAGGCATTGACCTCGCTTGGCTATGATTTGTAGATGACTTGCAATCCAAGCAGCGCAAAGGCGCCCGAAATGGGTCCCAAAAGCTGGCACGCCTCCTGCATCTACCCTTGCACCCACCCTCCGGTGGAGACCCCGCAAAGGAGCCTGCCATGACCCTCTCTCGCCTCTCTCCCTTCCTCGCAGCGCCCATCCTTTTCGCACTCGTCGGCTGCAGCCGCACAGACGAGAGCAAGCAGGGCCCCCCAGAGCTGAGCAGCCAGCGCGCTTTGGAGCACGTTGAGACCTTGGAGACCACCTTGGAAGAGGAGCAGAGCCTGACGGTGCTGGCCGAGGTTTTGGCTCCCCAGGAGGAGGTGCTCGAGGAGAGCATGCCCGGCTCCTTTGAGATGCAGGTCCGTCCCAACGAGAACCTGGTCTTGATCGCACAGTGGGCTGAGATTCCCGTCGACCTGCTGCTGGACGCCAACCCTGAGCTGGATGCACGTGAGCCCCTGTACCCAGGCCAGACCCTGGTGGTTCCTGTCGCGAACGCCACCCCGCTGGAGCAAGGCCGGGCCATCTGGATCCAGGACCGCTTGGACCGCTTTCTGGCCAGCCACGGTGGTGTCGCCGGCGTCGAAGAGGTGCGCGTACGCAGCGGTGACACGGCTTGGGGCCTGGCCCAGGATGTCGCTGTCCCCATGTGGGTCCTCGCCGCCTACAACCAGAACCTGGACCTGGACGGGCTGCGAATCGGTGACCGCGTCCGACGCCCCGTGCTGATGGACAGCGTGGAGCTGCAAGACCCGACGGATCTGAGCATGGCGGAGCCTGATTTGGCCGATGAGCTGGTCACGCCGAGTGGCTTTGGTGAAGGTCTTGGTGGGTGACAGGGACTTGTGAGTTGCAGGTGGGGGTTCGGGCCACGTAAAACGTGAACCGTGCTCCCCCTGCTTCTCCTCCTCTCCCTGCCTTCCTTTGGCGCAAATGCGTCCACCGATACGCCTGCAGCCGAGGGCGAGCAGGCGCCTGTGGAGATCTCCAAGTCCGCCCAGGCGGAGTACTACCGGCTCCACGATGAGTGCAGAAAGCTGGCCCGGCGTCAGGTCTGGCCAGGAGTGGAGCGCCTCTACTTGGAGATGGAGGCCACCGGCGCAGTTTTGGTCTACGAGGACTACCTGGCGGGGGCCATGGCGGCACGGGACGCTGGAGACGTGCTCCTGGCCTACGAGCGCCTGACGGCCGCGGCCAAGCTCAACGGCACCCGCGAGGTCATCGACTGGCTCTGGTCCATCGACACCGCCTACGGACGGGTGGAGCTGCGCACCGAGCCTTTGGGGCCCGCTGAACTGAGCGTCGCGGCCATGCCGATGTTGCCCGACCAGAGAGCGGCGATCGAGGCTGCCCAGCGCCAACTCCAGGAAGGGGGCAGCTACAGCGGCATGCTGCCCGCCGGCACCTACACCTTTGCCGGCCAGGAGTTCACCGTGACCCCGGGCCCCAAAGAGGTGTTGATTCTGGTGCGTCCTGTGGAAGAGAAGAAGCGCGGCCAGAAGGATGAGCCCCCAAAGCCGGGCTAGCTCAGCCAGCCGGGCTTTTCTTGTTCCAGATCCGGCAGCACCCTTCTGGCTGGAAAGACCTTGTAGAGCCCGCCCGCCGCGGCCCCACTCGCCGCAATCCACGCCATCAGCCCAATCTTACGGGCGGGCAGAAAGATCACGATGGGACTCAGGACCACCGCACAGACGGCTCCCAGCATGCCCAGGCGTTTGCGCTTTCTAGCGCTGTCAAAGTCATCCAGCATGATGCGAACGTCTTCGTCCGCCAGGTCCTGCAGGGGCTCCTCTGGGTGGTCCTTGCAGTCCCCAGAGTGTGGGAAGCGACGGCCACAGAGCTCGCAAATGTAACGGTCCACCCTGCCCTCCTACGCTTGCGCCCCTTGCAGCATGCCCCGGAGCTCGCCGCGCAGTCTGGTGACCTCGTTGGCGTACATGGGGTCTGTGCTGGTGCGGGCTTGGTGTTTTCTAAAGGCCAGGGTCGTCGCTGCGACCACATAGCGATCCTGGTTCACCCCCCTGGGCAGCCAGGTCTTGCGGTTGCGGGCCAGAGTGCTGGAGAGGATCTGCACGTGGTCTTGAGGCATCCACCCCTGCATGGCCTCACCGGCCAGCTCCCGGCGAATCATGCGCTTCTCCACCTGCAGGCAGACCTGCAGAGTGATGAAGAGGCCCAGGAACTCCAGCGGGAAGAGCAAGAAGTTGAGCACGGCAAAGGCGCCGTCCGCCTCGAGCACACCGTCCAGAGTCAGCAGGCCATTCCAGAGCGCATGGATGGCCATGGCGACGCCCAGTCCGAGAACGGGAATGACCAGCTTGTATCCGATGCTTCGGAACTTCACGAAGCCAAGCGCGGCGCCCACAACCGAGCTGGCGCAGGCGTGCATCATCGCGGAGTAGAGGGTGCGAATCACCACGGTGCCGCCCCAGGCAAACAGGTCCCCCGTCTCCGCCACCGAGCTGAAGTACATGAAGTTCTCGGTCATGCCAAAACCCAGGCCGGCCGCCGCGCCGTAGACAAAGCCATCGGTGGTGTTGTCGAAGTGGCGCGAGAAGTAGATGATCAACAGGAAGATGGCCTTGGAGGGCTCTTCCACCAGGGGCGCGATGAAGCTGGCCCCAATGCCATCGGCCGCCTCTGGCGAGAGGAAGATCTCAAAGGGCAGGTTGAAGATGCCGCTGAAGATCAGGGCCCCCACAATCGCGCCCGTGGCGCCCCAACCAAAGGTCAGACCCACGAGCCAGAGGGGCTCTCTGTCGTAGCGGTCCAGCCACCAGACCACGCCCAGAAAGCAGACCAGGGGCACCACGGCAAAGATCAAAGACAGGAGCAACAGGACCAGCTGCATCAGGCGCATCTCCAGGGGGCGGCCATAATACAGGGTGGCGGATCCCCTCCCCACTGCAATTTGTACCGATGCCACGGCCCTATGCAAGAGTGGGTGGCAGGGATAGCCAGCCATCCACCAGCGAGGTCATCATGGGAATCCGCAGCCGCGTCAAGAAGCTCATCCTGCCAATCATTGGCAACAACAACCCCACGCCTCCCGCATCGGCTCGGCCAGCGCCGGCTCCAGCAGCCCGCACCTACACCCCGCCTGAGCCCCCCAAGTCGGCCCGCGGCACCCAGGATCCCACCGAGTGGATCAAAGAACAGGTCGCCGAGCACCCCGTCTTCCTCTTCATGAAGGGCAACCCCCAGCAGCCTGCCTGCGGCTTCAGCGCCAACGCCTCTGCCATTCTGCGTCAGTACGACCAACCCACAGGTCACTGCAACGTGCTCGAGGATGGCGAGGTGCGCGAAGCGGTCAAGGACTTCTCGAACTGGCCCACAATCCCCCAGCTCTACATCGGCGGGGAGTTCATGGGCGGCTCGGACATCCTCACCGAGATGCAGGGCAACGGTGAGCTGAAGGAAGCGATTGCGGCAGCGGTCGCGGCCAAGAAGGCCGCTGAGTAGGCCACTCCCTGCTCAGAGCAGGTCGGAGATGGAGTCTCGGGCGAAGTAATCGTCGGCCAGGTACACGACCGAGCCCCGGTCGAACAAGGTGAAGCTGGGCACACCGTTGTCGACTCGGAATCGATCCTCGATCTCGAAGTCAGCGTCTGCGCCGACCGTGAAGGTCAGATTGGGTTCGTCCGCGTAGTCGCGCAACTCTTGCTGGGAGGGTGTCTCCCCGCTCTCGTTCTCCCCGAGCAACAGGACTACGACCAAGCCATCCCCGCGGCGGTCTTGGTGCAGGCTCTCCAGGGCCGCAGACTCGCCCTTCACGGCCCCATCCCACATCGCGCTGATGACGAGCAGAACGACGGACTCGCAGTGTTCATGGAGCCGGAATGACTCTCCAGGATTCTGCGTCGGGACCGTAAAGTCCATCGCAACGTCTCCCACAGCATTCCCTGTCCCGACAATCGCATCGCAGGCGTCGGGCTGATCGCTCGGACAGGTCAGGTCGAGACCATCGGCGCACGCCGCCCTGCAGGTCAGGTGGTCCTCCTCCTCCTCCCAGCACAGACCCTCCTCGCCGTAGCTGGCCTCCAGACTGGCTGTCGGAATGCCCAAGTCCTCAGAGCAGGCGATGTAGTCCGGACAGTCCCCGTGGTCCGTTGCCCCCAGCCCCCCCACAAGCCAACGCCATTGCTCCGAACACTGGAATCAGTACCTTACGCATCTCGCCCTCCCTGGCCCAGTGAAAAGGGCCGTTTCAAACGCCATATCAACCCAGCCGGCCTTGGTCCAAAGCGACCCGATGGTCCGCGGCCCCCACCAGCACCGGGTCATGGGCAATCGCGATGACCGTGGCCCCTTCCCGCGTCAGCCGCTGAAGCAGGCGAACCAGCGCCGCCACGTTGGCTGGGTGCAGCCCGCTGGCAGGCTCATCCAGGATGTACAGACTGCCCAAGACCTGGCCTCGACTCAGGTCCCGGGCGATGCGCAGGCGCTGCACTTCGCCGCCGCTCAGGGAAGGGCCAGACTGACCGATGGGAAGGTAGCCCAAGCCCACCTCCTCCAAGTCCTTGAGCATGCGCGCGATGCGGGGGTGCGCCGAGAACAGGCGCCGTGCCTGGCTCACAGAGAGATCCAGCACCTCCCTTGCGTTTAGGCCCTTGTAGCGCACCGCCAGAGTGGCTCGGTCGAAGCGCGCCCCGCCGCAGACCGTGCAAGGCATGCTCAAGTCTGGGAGCGTGCCGAGCTCCAGCTGAACCTGTCCGCTTCCCGAGCAGGCATCGCAGCGACCACCGGCCTGATTCAGGCTGAAGTGGCCGGCCTCAAAGCCAGCGATGCGTGCGTTCTTGGTGGCCGCGAGCAGGTTGCGCAGGCGGGTCCACAGGCCGCTGTAGGTGGCGATGTTGGAGCGCGGCGAGCGCAGGGAGGTGCCGCTTCCAACCAAGACGACACGCTCAATGCTGCGTATGCCCTTCAGCTTCTCAAAGGCCAGACCCGGCCGCTCCTTCAAGGCGGGCAGCAGCGTGTCGAGGATCAAGGTGGACTTGCCGGCGCCACCTGGCCCAGTCACCACCGTGAGCGCCTGAAGGGGCACTCTGAGCTCGGGGATGTCCAGGTTTCGTCCCACACACTTGGTGAGCACCAGCTCCCCTGCTCCCGCGTGCTGGCCGCCCGGCGCCAAGGTCTCTCTGCCGCTCAGCCAGCGACCGGACAAGGTCTCCGAGCGCAAGAGCGCCGCAGGGCTGCCTTGGAAGACCAGCTCACCGCCAGACTCCCCTGCCCCGGGCCCAATCTCAACGACCTGGTCAGCCCCAGCGATGATGACGGGGTCGTGCTCCACCACCAGCAGCGTGTTGCCCGCATCGCGCAGCCCGTGGAGGATCTGGAGCAGCTTGTGGGTGTCTTGGGGGTGAAGTCCAGCGGTGGGCTCATCCAAGACGTAGAGCACTCCTTGCAGCGGGGTGCTCACAAGTGAGGCCAGCCTGAGGCGCTGCAGCTCTCCGCGGCTCAAGCTGCTCGCGCTGCGGTTCAAGTGCAGGTAGCCCAGGCCCACCTGCTCCAGGAAGCCCAGGCGAAGAGAGAGCTCCTCCTGCAGGCCTGGCACCGAGAGTCCAAGACCCAACAACCAGGGCCCCAGGCGCGAGAGAGGCCACTGCATCAGCTCCCCTGGACCCAGCCCATTCAGACGCAGCGCCAGGGACTCCGGGCTCAGGCGCTGGCCTTGGCAAGCAGGGCAACTCTGGCCCTCCCGCTCTCCGATTCCTTGGCAGCTGGGACACGCCCCTGCGGCGGAGTTGAAGTTGAGCAGCGCAGGCCCCATGGGCGGAAGGGGCTGCTCCCGTCCAGGCACCCAGGCCTGCTCCATGAACAGACGCTCCTGATCGTCCATCAGGGCCAGCACCCGGCCCTGGCCGGCCACAAGGGCCGTACGCAGGGCGTCCGCCAACCTGGCCTCGCGCTCGGGGGATACGCGAATTCGGTCCACGACCACTTCGATGCGGTGCGGGACAGACGGATCCAGTGGCGGCAGATCCTCAATCCTATGAAGGCCTCCGTCTACGCGCACCCGGGCAAAGCCTTGGGCCAACAACCCCTCCATGAGCACGCTCTGGTCGCCCATCGCCGCCTCCCGAGCTGGCGCCATCAGGGTCAGTCGGGTGCCCTCGGGCAGGGACAAGAGCTCCTTCAGAATCTCATCGGCCCGGTGGGTCTTGACCTGCAAGCCGGTGGCCGGGTCGTGCTGGGTGCCGAGCCTTGTAAAGAGCACGCCGAGGAGCTGATGCAGCTCGCTCAAGGTGCCTACGGTGGCCCGCGGCCCGGGGTCATCGCCGCGGTTCTGGGTGACTGCCAAGGTGGGCGGTATGCCAATGAGGGAGTCCAGCTCCGGTCTTGGCTGCTGGTCGAGCAAGGCCCGCAGCTTGACACTGAGGGTCTGAGCCAAGCGCCGGCGACCCTCCACGTGCAGAGTGTCCAGGGCCAAGCTGGACTTGCCCGATCCGCTCACGCCGCAGATCACCGTCATGGTGCCCAGGGCCAAGTCCAGGTCTACGCCCTTGAGGTTGTGGGTGCGTGCGCCGCGGAGTTGGATGCTGGAGGCCATACCCCATCTCTAACCCACCTCCCGCAGGGCTCAGGCGACCAAGCGTGCGATGTCGCTGCTCCATGCGAGCACGCGGTCCCGGCCCTCTTCTTTGGCTGCATACAAGGCGCGGTCTGCCATCTCCAGCAGGCCCTCAGGGCTCTGGGTACCGCCCACCGTGGTCGCGACACCAATGCTCACAGTGAAGGGTCTGCCAGCGGCGTGGCTGGCGTGGAGCAGGCGGGCACGAATGCGCTCCCCCACCTGGATCGCGGCGTCTTGGTCCGCGTGAGGCAAGACCAGGGTGAACTCCTCTCCGCCGGGTCTACAGGCCAGGTCGCTGGCGCGGCAGACCTCTTGCAGGACCTGGGCGAAGAGGCAGAGGCAGCGGTCGCCGACCTCGTGTCCGAAGCTGTCGTTGAGCTTCTTGAAGTGGTCCAAGTCACAGGCGACCACCGCGTAGGGGTTGCTGGCCTCGTCCAGATCCGAGAGCAGGTTCTGCATGCCCCGGCGGTTGGCCAGCCCGGTGAGGGCGTCGGTGTTGGCCTGCTGCTCGCGCTCCTCCAAGCTGAGGACCACTCCAAGACGGGTGCCCAAGGCGTGGGCCATGGCGTTGCAAGCCTCTTCAGCGTCCTTGGAGGGTGCCTCGTGCCAGTTGGCTTGCACGATGGCCAAGCTCTTGCCGGCGACGGCGACCGGGGCGCAGATGGCGTGGGTGTCCCCTTGCAGCAGCTGGGAGCAACGGGCCAGGCCGCCTCCTGGGGAGAAGTTCATCAGTCGACCCTTTCGCAGGGCCGGACAGCGCTTGGCGGAGGGGCAGGCGCAGGCGCGCTCTCCGGTGGAGACCTCCCAGTCCAGAGCGGTCTCGCCGTGGTCCACGATGAGGTGGAAGTTGTCGCTGTTCAGGCGTACATCAGCGGCCCTCCTGGCGATCTCGTAGACCTCTCGTGCCGTGTCGGCGATGTCCAGAGCCTCGGCCAAGTCCTGGGCAAAGCTGGAGCGCATTCGCTCCACTTCCAGGGTGCGCAGGAGCTTCTGGTGCTCGCCTGAGAGGCGCTGCAGGGCGCCCTGCATCTCGGGGTTGCCCAGCTCCTCACAGTCCAAGACCCCGCCGATGGCGATGGCGTCGATGGCGGTGATGACATGCTCGCTGCGCTTGCGCGATGTCCGGCCGCGGCGAACCTCGGTCCACATCAGCAGGACCCAGCCACCCCAGAACATCGCCAGCCCCAGACAGCCGGACATGAAGAGCACTGCGCTCGCCAGAACCTGTTCGGGGTGCAAGACCAGCACTTGTTCGGGGTGCAAGATGAGGGTGACCGCCGAGATCACCGCGCCCAAGGTCACCAAGCCACACATCCAGCCGAGCTGGAGCAGCACCTGTCGGGTGTTCAGGCTGTAGCGGGACAGGCGTTCCCATTGCTGTAAGAGGCGTCGCATGGGGTCGTGGTGCTCCTTGCCCGATCCCTTCGGTACGTTGCCGCCTATGCTTGAGCCCTGGCGCCGCAAGACGCACGCACCGGCCCCCTACTCGGGGCAACAACAAGGAGGCTCGCCATGCCCCAGTCCACCCTGCTCCGCGACCCCGCCTACCTGCCCTACCTGCCGCTGATTCACCTGGCTTGGGCCGACGGGCAACTGAGCCCCCAGGAGCTTCAAGCGGCCCGGGCGCTGGTCTCCGATCAGATGGCTCCGGGCATCGACGCCATGCCTGTGCTCTCGACATGGCTCAACCCCGAGAAGCCACCGAGCGCCACACAGCTGGTGCAGCTGCGCGCGCGCATCCGGGAGCTGGCCAAAGACATGCCCTTGGCGGAGCGGCGTGGTCTGGCCCAGCTTGGCTTTGCCCTCTCCCAACAGGCCGGACAGGAGCCCTTGCCACGGGTCGTCGAAGCCGTACAAGAGCTGGAGAGAGCCCTTCAGCTCTCTGGCGATGAGCCCACGCGGGCCTTGCTGGGTGAGCTGGGCGTGGGCTGGGTTCCGGCCGACGAAGTCAGCCCAAGCAGCGGACTGGACAGCGCCGCCATCACGGCTATGCTGGACGCCGACTATCCAGAGCGCCGCCAACGCATCCGCGCCCTGTTGACGGAAGGGGCGCTGCGCCATGGGGACCTGGAGTTCTCAAAGGACGCCTATAGGGCGTGGATCCTGCAGCAGCTTGGCGTGCTCGCAGAGGAGGGAATCGGCGGCCTGGCCTACCCAGGCATCGTTGGCGAGAACCAAGACATCGGGGACTTCATCGCTTGCTTTGAGGCCCTGGCCGACGGAGACCTGTCGCTGCTGGTCAAGTTCGGGGTCCAGTTTGGCCTCTTTGGCGGGGCCATCTTCTTTCTGGGCACCGAGCGGCACCACAAGCTGCTGCCCAAGGTCGCCAGCCTAGAGCTGCCAGGCTGCTTTGCAATGACCGAGACGGGCCACGGCTCCAATGTTCGCGCTCTGGGCACCACCGCCACCTTCGATGCGGAACGCGACGGCTTCGTCATCCACACCCCAGACCGAGCGAGCTGGAAGGACTACATCGGCAACGCCGCATGCCACGGTCAGCAGGCTGTGGTCTTTGCCCGGCTGATTCTGCTCGGCGAAGACTACGGTGTTCACCCGCTCCTGGTGCCCATCCGCAGCCCAAAGGGCGAGGCGCTGGCCACCGTGCACATTCAGGACAACGGCCCCAAGCTCGGGTTGAACGGCGTCGACAACGGCCGCATCGCTTTCGAGCAACACTTCGTGCCCCGTGAGGCGCTGCTGGACCGCTACGCCCAGGTGGATGCCCAGGGCAACTACAGCTCCCCCATCAACAGCGCGGGGCGGCGCTTCTTCACGATGATTGGCACTCTGGTTGGAGGCCGGGTCAGCGTTGGATCGGCGGCCGTGGGGGCCTCGCGCTCGGCATTGGCCATCGCCATTCGCTACGCAGACAAGCGCCGGCAGTTTGGCCCCGCTGACCGTGAAGAGACCCGCCTGCTCGACTACCACACCCACCAGAGGCGGCTCTTCGTGCCCTTGGCCGAGGCCTATGCCCTCAGCTTCGCCAACCGAGACCTGATTCAGCGCTACGTGCACAAGACCGAGGAGAGCGTGCGCGAGGTAGAGAGCCTGGCCGCCGGCCTGAAGGCCTTGAGCACCTGGCATGCCACTGCCACCATCCAGACCTGCCGAGAGGCCTGCGGCGGACAGGGCTACCTGGCCGAGAACCGCTTCGCCCGCCTCAAGGCCGATACCGAGGTGTTCACCACCTTCGAGGGCGACAACACGGTGCTGCTCCAGCTGGTCGCAAAGGGCGTGCTCACCGAGTACGCCGGCTCCGTGGGTGACCAGCGTGTCTTTGGTGTGCTGCGTTTGGTCTGGGATCGGGCCCGAACGGAGCTCAACGCTCTGGACCCCATCACGCCGCGTTTGACCAGCCGCGAGGCTCTGCGAGACATCGACTTCCAGCGCTCCGCCCTCAGCTACCGGCAGGACAAGCTCACTTGGTCTCTGGCCGGCCGTCTGCGCCGCCGTGTTCAGGGCGGAATGGACAGCAGTCAAGCGGCCAATGAGTGCGCCGACCACATGCAGGCTCTGGCCATCGCAGCGAGCGAACAGCATGTCCTGATGTGCTTCGATGCGGCCGTGCAGAAGGCGGAGGGCGAAGGCGTGAGAGAGGCTCTGACCATACTCCGGGATCTCTATGCCCTCACGCGCGTAGAGAAGGACCAAGCCTGGTTTCTACGTCACGGCGTCGTCGAGGCCAACAAGGCCCGCGCCATCCGGGACGAGATCCACGACCTGTGCCTTGAGCTGCGCCCCATGGCTGTGGAGCTGGTGCAAGGCTTCGGCATTCCCGAGGTCGCCCTGGGGGCACCCATCGCCCTGAATTGAGCCATCTGATGGACTCAGCCAGATAGTAGGGATTCCCAGCCCAAGGTTGCCGTGCTCCTCCTCCTCGCCTGCCTCACCCCCGAAGCCCCCCAGGAGGCCGAATTGGCCACCTCCGACCCCTCCATGCCGGAGGGCTACCATGTCGCCAGCACCGAGGATCAAAGCGGTCCTTGGGTGAACCGCCTGGCCAACGCGGACTCCCCTTACCTGCAGCAGCACGCCGACAATCCAGTGGACTGGCGGGAGTGGGGAGAGGAGGCCTTTGAGGAGGCCCGCGAGCGCAATCTGCCGGTCTTTCTTAGCGTGGGCTACGCGGCCTGCCACTGGTGCCATGTGATGGCCCATGAGTCCTTCGAGGACCCCCTCATCGCCGCGCAACTCAACGAGCACTTCATCCCCATCAAGGTGGACCGCGAGGAGCGCCCGGATGTGGACGCGGTCTACATGGACGCGGTGGTCATGCTCTCGGGACATGGCGGCTGGCCTGCCAGCTTGTTTCTGACGGCCGAGGGCGTGCCCTTCTTCGCCGGCACCTACTACCCGCCCGTACCGGCCTCGGGTCGGCCAAGCTTTGGACAGGTCCTGGACCAAATCCAAGGCATCTGGACCCAGCAGCAGCCCAAGGTGGGAGAGGTCTCCTCCCAGATCCAAGCGCGTCTGGCGGCTCAGGCAGCCCCACCGGCGGGAGATCTGCCCAGCTCCGATGTCGGCGAGGCCACCTTGGCTGGCATGCGCAAGGGCTGGGACCGGGAGCACGCCGGCTGGTCCGGTGGAAGCCAGCCCTCCAAGTTCCCGATGCCCTCTCGCTTGATGGCCATCCTGGCGCTGGGCCAGCTCCGCGACGACGCCAGCACACTGTCCATGGCCCAGCAGATGCTCAGCGCCATGGACCGCGGCGGCGTACACGACCCACTGGGCGGCGGCTTCCATCGCTACTCTGTGGACCCCGCCTGGACGGTGCCCCACTTCGAGAAGATGCTCTACGACAACGCCCAGCTGCTGCAGGTCTATGCGGTGGCCAACGTGGTGCTGGGGGATGCCCGCTACGGCCAGGTCGCACGAGACACAGCGGACTACTTGATCCGGGACATGCAAGCGCCCAGCGGGGCCTTCTGGGCCAGCGAGGATGCCGACTCGGGCGGCGAGGAAGGCACCTTCTACGTCTGGAGTCCGGAACAGGTGCGTGAGCTGCTGCCAGCGGAGCAGGCGGAGGCCTTTCTTGCGGCCTACCAGGTCAGTACGGAGGGGAACTTTGAGGAGAGCGGCAGCTCGGTGCTCAACCGTTCAACGGGGCTGGACCCGGAGTCCGGCTTGCTGCCCCAAGCGCGCACCCGACTGTATGGGGCACGCCTGGAGCGCATCCCCCCGCCCACGGACACCAAGCTGGTCGTCGCGTGGAACGGCCTGGCCATCTCTGGCCTGAGCACCTCAGCCCGCTTGCTGGAAGAGCCGGCCTACCTGCGCGCAGCCCAAGCGGCCGCCAGCGATGTGCTCTCTCACCGCAGCGAGGACGGGGCCCTGCCGCGCACCCTGGCCCAAGACGCGCCCATTGGCACCTTGGATGACTACGCAGCGATGGCCCTGGGGCTGCTGGACCTGTACCAGGCGGATCCGGACCCCAGGTGGCTGCTGGAGGCCGAGTCCATCACCGAGCAGATACTGCAGCGCTTCTCGACACCCGAGGGTGGCTTCGCCCAGGCCGAGGCCAGCGCCGGCTTGATCGTCACCCGCCAGGACGCCACGGACGGCGCCGAGCCCAGTGGCTGGGGAATGGCCATGCAGGTGCTCCTGCGCCTTCGCTCCTATGGCAGCCCAGTGGCCTCGAGCGAGCGCATCGATGCCGGCTTTGCAGCCGCAGGCGGACTCTTGGAGCAGGCCCCGTGGGCCGGGAGCACGCTCTCGAGCGCCTATGCCCTCTCCCAGCAGCCCTCCATGGAGGTGGTCATCGCGGTCAAGGATCTACAGGACCCGATGCTCCCCTTCTTCTTGCAGGCCTACAACGCCGCTTGGAGGCCCGGTGTGGTGCTTGCCGTGCACACCCAGGATTCCCGGCTGGAGGCCTTCTCGGCTCTGAGCGCCAAGACGCCCGGGGCGGAGGGCCCGCGGGCCTACGTCTGTGTGGACAAGGCCTGCGGGTTGCCGACGACAGACGCCAATACGTTTGTGACCCAGCTTGAGCGGGGGCTAAAGTAGTTTGAGAGTCCGGCAGGGTTCACGACACAAAGGGTGCTGATGCTCCTTCTGCTCCTCCTTGCAACGCCCTCGGCCCTCGCTCAAGGCCTGTCCGTCGACAGCCAACTCCTGCACCCCTCCTTGGCCGAGGACGGCGTGCCCGGCTTAAACGCGGCCCCCTGGGCTATGGAGGGCTGGGTTCTGGGCGGGACGGCGCAGGTTGAGCTGACACCGGTGCGGCTTCATCCGGTCAGCGGCGCGCCGGTGCCGCTCATCGATCTGCGTGCCAGCGCTGCGCCTGTGTTGGCCTACCAAGGCGGCCGCTGGCGGGTCTCTCTGGCCTTCCCCATTGGGCAGAACCTCAGCAGCAGCCAGACGCCCCTCTCTCACGATGGCGGTTTCCGCGGTGACCCCATCCTCAGCGCGGAGATGCGTCTGAGCCCTGGGCCAGACAACGACCCGCCGGTACGCGTCGGCCTTCGTGGCAGCCTCTATGTGCCCATGGGCACTCCCCGCGCTTGGTATGGCGAGACCTTTGGGAGGCAGGCCCTGAGCCTGAACCTGCTCGTACCGATGGACTCTGTGAGTGCTGGCATGGAGCTTGGCTGGCAGCAGCGCACGCTTCAAGAAGAGGTCTACTCCTATGAGGCACGCTCCGAGCTCTTCATTCGCTTTGGGGCCGCCGTTCCTGTGGGCGACTTCATCGCCCTGAGCGGTACCGTACTGGCCGAGACATCTCCCCAGGCGCGGGGTTGGGAGGAGCGCGCCGTAGAGGTGCTCTTCGGCATTCAGATGCAGGGCAACGACAACACCATCGGAGTGGGCCGAGGGCTCACGCCTGGACTGGGCACCTCACAGGGCCGCCTCTTCTTCAACGGGCCTGGCATTGAGTTGGATGAGATGGGTTTCCTGGGTCGAAAGGGGAAGACGAAGATCGAGGATCTGGTGGTGGAGGCCCCGCCCAAGCCACAGACCGAGTACACCGTCAGCCGCGCGGTGGGCATGGGCGGCAGCTCGACCACTGTGTTGAGCGACGCCCCTCCGCCCCCACTGGTCTCCTCCAATGGCTTGGCCCAGGTGGTAGATGACCGAATCGTGATTCGGGAGCCCATTCAGTTCAAAGTGGGCACAGATCAGATCCTCCCGGAGTCCCTGCCCGTCCTCGAGGCCGTGGCCGAGCTGATGGGCCAGCACCCGGAGATTGCGCACCTGGCCATCGTTGGCCACGCCAGCGAGGAGGGCGAGCACCAGCCCAACTACGAGCTGAGCACCCAGCGGGCCCGCAGCGTCTACGAGCAGCTTCTCCTCAACGGCGTTCACCCCAAGCGCCTGAGCTTTCGCGGCATGGGCGAGGTGGAGCCCATCTCAGAGGAGCTGGCCGACAACCGCCGCGTTGAGTTCCAGATCGTCAACCAGCTACACCCCCTGGATGACCCCGAGGCCCTCCCTGAAGAGTCCCCTCTTCCCTGGAATGGCGAGCTGGTTCCTATCACGCAGCCTCCTCCGCCCCAGCTGCCGGAAGAGGCCGAGCCACTTCGGCCAGAGATTGACCCCAGCACATTCGATGAGGAGGCACCATGATCTGGCTCCTTTGGACAGCAGCGTGGGCAGAGTGTGAGAACACCAGCTTCACCCAGGACCTCAACTGCAACCGCATCGATGTCAGCCAGGAGCTCTTCACCGGCAACGTGGAGGGCTGCCCCGATGTGCCGGAGTCCCGGGACGGATACTTCAACTACGGCGACTATGCCTGCGCCTTCCCGGTCAGCAGCTACGATGAGGACGGGGATGGGCTGAATCATGTGGCGTTGCGCTTCGAGGACGAAGCCGGCCTCAGTCACCTCGAGATCCGCTTGGAGTGCGACAACTGCCCGAGCGTCTCCAACCTGGACCAGCTTGATCTGGACTGTGACGACGTCGGCGATGTCTGCGACAACTGCCTGGACATCTCCAACCCGGGCCAAGCGGACACGGATGGCGACGGTTTGGGAGACCTCTGCGACAACTGTCCGAGCTGGAGCAACCCGGAGCAAGAGGACCAGGACTTGGACGGCGTCGGCGACTCCTGCGATATCTGCCCCCAGGACCAGGACCCCAATCAAGAAGACGCCGATGAGGACGGCGTCGGCGATGCCTGCGACAACTGCTACAGCGCCCCCAACCCAGACCAGTCAGATGCGGACCAAGACGGAATCGGCGACGCTTGCGCTGAGCCCCACCTGGGTGGCGGCGGCTGCAACAGCACCTCAGGGAGCTCGGCTCCCCTCCTGCTCTTGCTGGGTCTGCTCTTCCTACAACGCCGAGGCTACTGGAAGAGCCAGTCGCTCAGGCGCCACGCCAAACGGTAGCCGCTCTGACGCTCTGCCTGGGGCACCCCAGGCGCCTTGTCCTCCTCCATCTCTCGGCCCAGCTTCTTTGTGGGGTCATCCCGCTCGCCGCCCAGCACATGGTTGCTCAGCAGCTCTGCGTCCAGGAGCAGGAGCACTGCGGTCTGCCCCAAAGAGAGAGAGACAAGCAGGGGCTGCTGCTGGTCGTTCACAGCCAACACGGTGTAGTCGCCCGAGGCCAACACAACCGGACTTGAGACCAAGGGGTCCTCTCCGGCACCCCTCATCACCTTGTGGTCCGTTTCAAGCTCAAAGCCCTGCCAGGTCAATGACTTGCCGGGGATGAACTCGCCCCCCATCGGGGCCTGCTCCAAGCCGAGCAGCGCCAAGTGCTCGGTGTGCTCGGCGTCCACCAAGATGAGGGCCCGCTCGGCGCCCTCCACAATGGACTGTAGATCTGGGTGGTCGGCCTCTGGCAAGATCAGAACGCTCTTGGAGCGCACAGGACGCTCCAAGGTGCAGAACTCCGGCACCAGGTGGTGCTCCGAGAGGCGCTGTAGCTGAACCTGAAGGGTGCGGAAGCCCTGTGGGGCAGCGGAGGTACACAGACTCTGAGGCCCGCTCAAGGTGGTGACCGACTCCGGGCCGCGGACGTCCAACGGCATGACCTGACCGGTGGTCCAAGAGAGCGCATTGGTGAACATCTGAGCGTTGTCTTCGTAGCCGACCAAGGTGCTGCCCCAGGCGTTCTGGTCTGCCAAAACGACGATTCGCCCCTGGCCGTGGCTGCCTGCGATGACCACTGAGTGGGGCCCATTGGGCTCCCCTTCCTCTTGCCGGAGGCTGCCCGTGAAGCCTGCACTGTCGGGCTTTCGATAAGGGTCCAGCCGGTCCTCCCAGCCGCTCTCTGAGTTGGACATGACCGGGACAAAGAGGCTGTCCTCGCGCGGCCGAACGATTCCACCGTTCATCCAGCCCAAGACCTCCACGCCCTCAACCGTGACGTGGTCTCCAGGGACCGTCATGCGCGCCCACGCGCGAGACTTGGGGCTCAGAGTGTGCGGAGGCAGCTCACAGGCCGTCGCGGGCACCACGTCAAAGCCGAAAGCGTCCTGCAGAGGCAGGAGCATCTCGGCGGAGAAGTAACAGTTGGTGTGGTCGGTGATCAACACCAAGCCGCCACCATGCCGAACGAAAGACTCCAGCGCCAGCACCTCCGAGTGCCTAAAGCCCGGGTTGTCCCCTGAGACCAGGTTGATGAACACCATGCTAGCGCCCCCCAAGCGTCCCGGTGTGAGGACGTCGTAGGTGGGCTCTATGCGCACGCCTGCTGCCCGGGCCGGGTCAAAGGCCCGAGAGAGGCCGTGCATCTGGGTGTAGCCGTAGTCCTCCAGACCCAAGCGGTCCTCTTCCGGTTGCTTGGAGGCATGACGCCGGTCCGAGATGATGGGGCCATCTCCGCGTGGCGGGTTGCGCTCCATCCACCAATCGGCGTAGCCCGGCACCCCCCAGCCTCCCTCGGTGTCCTTGAAGGACCAGTAGCCCTGGGAGACGGCGTTCTCAGGAAGCGGGTCGATCCAGGCCTCGTACTCCGGCGCCTTCTCTGCCACGGAAAAGAAGCCAGCCAGGCCGCCCACCAGGAGCACAGCTGAGAGGCCCAGAGCGACTTTTGCAGGGGTGTTCATGGTGCCTTCACCAAGGTTCCTTCCTCTGTTCCGGCGACCAGTACCCAGGCCTTGTCCACATTGCCACCCGGGGTCAGCCGCAGCACGCCGTCCCTGTCCTCCACTTGCCAGCCCGCATCCTTGGCTGAGCGACTGATGCGTCGATCGGCAGCTGGGCGTGGCAAGACGATGCTCCCGTCCTCAAAGGTCAGCTCTGGGGTATCTGGTGGACGCTCTGGGAAGAGGTTGGTCACCTTGTGTACGGCAATGGGCCGCCCCAGTTGGTCTTCAAAGTAGGCTTCCATCGAGTAGGTGGCGATGCAGTAAGCGGTGCCCTGGCCGCCGCGCCAGAGGCCCATCATCCAAGGATCGATGTCCACTTGGATGCAGCGGTCCACCACCCAGAGCTCTGCCCCTTCCGGCAGCTCAGCGACCTGGTCCACCACGCCCGAGGTCAAGCTGCGGTCCATCTTTGCAGCCAAGGACCATGCCCGATCTGGGCGCACCAATGGCGAGCCTGGCAGCAGTAGGATGGCCAGGAGAATTCCAAGCCCTTTGCCCCAGGGCGTTCTGCAGATCGCTGCACACACCAAGAGCACAAAGCCCGTGAGCGGCAAGTAGATGGTTCGACGTGAGAAGGCCGCGGTCAAGCCGAGCAGCAGCATCGGCAGGAGCACCAGTAGAAATCCCAGGCGCACGCTGGCCTCGTCCCGGCCAGCGTACGCCAGACCCAGCAGGCCGAAGGTCGCCATGCCGCCAAAGAGGTACTGCTGGATCTTGGAAGGAAAGGCTGCCTGCAATGGCTCCGCCCATCCCGCTCCCAGCAGCTCCAGGGCCCCAGCACGCAGCACGTTGCCCAGGCCTTGGGGGCGCAAGGTAGAGCTGGCGTAGCCTCCCATCCCTCCCAAGACCTGGGTGCGCACGATCAAGTACAGGGCTGTAAAGGCCGCCATGAGCCCCAGGGCGTAGAGCGCCCGCCTTGGACCGTGTCTGTCCCAGAGCAAGGCCACCAGCACGGGCATCCCGGCGAGCATGGTCTCTTTGGCACCCAGCGCGACGATGGCCAAGATTGCCGCAGAGACGGCCCGGCCCTTCATGCCCAGGAGCAGCGCACCCAGCACAAGGGCGCTGCCCAGAAGATCTGGGCTACGGTCCACCGCGGGCACCACATCCAAGCCCAGCGGATGCAAGCCCAAGAGGGCCCCAGCGGCGAGGGCCTCCCAGCGGCTGCCACCGAGGCGTCGGGCCAAGGCGGCCACCAGACCGACACAGCAGAGGTGCAGCAACAAGCTCGCGCCCTGCCAGCCCGCCCCCCAGGTGCCGAACACACCCCGCAGTGCGCCAAACCAAAGCATGGAGGTCGGACGGTAGAAGTTCGCGTTGTCGCCAGCAACGCCCATCGTCAGAGGCGAGCTCACCAGGCCCCACACATCGGCGAGGCTCTCGACCTTTGCGCCGGCCACATTGGCCCAACCGTCCACGCAGTTGATTCCGAGGGCGGGGGTGAAGCGATAGGCCCAGAGAACGCAGCCCAGCACGAGCAGCCAAGCCAAGATTGTCTCTGGATGCTTGGGCCAGCGGCCCCTATCGAACATCAAGCAGTCCGCGGTCCCGCAACAGTTCCAGGTTGGCCACGGCGGCACCTGCTGCACCGCGCACGGTGTTGTGGGTCAGTGCGTAGAACTTGAGCCCCATCACAGGGCACTGCTCCACCCGTCCGATGGAGACAGCCATGCCTTGGCCGCGGCCAATGTCCAGCCGTGGCTGTGGCCGGTCACGCCGCTCCAGAACGTGGAAGAGGGGCTTGGGCAGGCTGGGCAAGTCCAAGCCCGTCTCAAAGCTGCGCCAGGCCTGGATCGCTTGCTCAGGCGAACAGGGCCGCTCCGTACGCACCTGCGCTGAGACCAGGTGCCCGTCCGCAGTGGCGACACGCACACAGCGCGCCGAGACTGCAAAGTCGGCCGACTTGTCCATGGTGCCCAAGAGCTTCTGTGGCTCGATGGCCAGCTTCTCTTCCTCATTTCCAGGGTGTGGATGCACGTTGCCCACCATGTCCCAGGCGCTCTCCCCTGGGTAGCCGGCACCAGAGACGGCCTGCCAGGTGCTCACGCAGACCGCCTTTACACCGAACTGCTGGTGCAGCGGCGCGAGGGCCAGTGCGAGCGGAATCGCGCAGCAGTTCGGGTTGGTCACGATGTAGCCCTGTCCCGGCTGACGCTTGATCAGGCCCAGGTGAGCGGCGTTGACCTCGGGGATGACCAGAGGCACTGAGGGGTCTTCACGGTAGGCCGATGCGTTGGAGACGACGGCGAATCCGCTGGCTCTAAACTCTGCTTCAACCGCGCGCGCTGCGCTGCTGGGCATGGCGCTCAGGGCCACACGCATGCCGCTCAAGACTTGTGGATCGCAGGCCTGAACCACCATCTCTTCGATCCCAGGGGGCGGGTCTCCCGGCAAGCGCCAGACACAAGCCTGTCCATAGGCTTGTCCGGCGGAACGCTCAGAGGCACACAAGGCCCCGATAGAGAACCACGGGTGGTCCGCGAGACATTGAATCAGGCGTTGGCCCACCATTCCGGTGGCGCCCAGAATGGCGACGGGGATCTTGGACATCAGCGGCCTCGCGGGTGGCTCTGTTCATGTACTCGGCGCAGGCGCTCCCGAGCAACGTGTGTATAGATCTGAGTGGTCGAGATGTCGGCATGGCCGAGCATCGCTTGTACGGCCCGCAGGTCGGCGCCGTGCTCGAGCAAGTGGGTCGCGAAGCTGTGACGCAGCTTGTGCGGGGAGACCCGGTCCTGGGGCAGGCCCGCGTTTAGAGCGTGGCGCTTGATTCGAACCCAGAAGGCCTTGCGTCCGATGTGACCGCCTCTGGGGCTGGGAAAGACCCAAGGCAGCGCATTGTGTGGGTCCAGCTGCCAGCGGGGCCCTTGGATCCAATCCGCCAATGCGCGGGCCGCGATGGGTCCTGTAGGAACCAAGCGCTCCTTGTCGCCTTTTCCGGTGACCTGGAGCAGACCTCGGTCTAGGTGCAGGTTCTTGCGCTGCAAGCTGACCATCTCGGTGACGCGAAGCCCAGTGCTGTAGAGCACCTGGAGCAGGGTCCGGTCGCGTTGACCAATGACTGTGCCCGCATCTGGGGCGTTGAGGAGGGCGCTGACTTGCTCCTGTGAGAGCACGCTTGGCAGCGGCTGGGAGAACTTGGGCGCCTGAATCAGCAGGCTTGGGTCAACTTCCAACAAGCCCTCTCGCACCAGAAAGCGAAAGAGCTGGCGGAAGCTGCTGCGGTGACGACTCACGGTGCGCATGGAGCGGCCCGAGTCCAGTAGGTGGCCCATGTAATGGGCCAAGTGCTCTCGCTGCACCTCACTGGGCCGCTCAAGACCCTGCTTGGTCAGGTAGAGACGGAGCTCTGAGAGGTCGCTGGCGTAGGCCGTCAGGGTGTTCTGGGCCAAACGCCGTTCAACGCGTGCGTAGCTCAAGAAGCCCTCGACCGCATCGTCCATCGGGCCCAGAGCCATCAGCCCAAGTCCTTGAGTCTATACAAGGCATCCAAGGCCTCGCGGGGACTCATCGCATCTGGGTCCAGCGCCGCCATGGCCTCGCGCAGTGCATCGCTCTTGGGGGCCGGTGCAGGCACAGCCTTGGCGCTTCCGAAGAGCGAGAGCTGAGGTCCCGGATGGGCAGACTGGTGCTTCTCCAACTCGACCAACAGGGTCTTGGCCCGCTCCACGACAGGCTGTGGCATACCCGCCAACCGCGCACACTGGATGCCGTAGCTTCGGGAGGTGCCTCCCTCTCGCAGGCGCCGCAGGAAGAGGATTCGGTCCCCCCACTCGCTCACGGCGACGGAGACATTGGCTACGTTGGGCCGGGTCTGGGCCAGCTCCAACAGCTCGTGGTAGTGGGTCGCAAACAGGGTGCGGGCTTTGACCCGGTCATGCAAGGCCTCGGCGACCGCCCAAGCGATGGCCAACCCGTCGTAGGTGGACGTGCCTCGGCCGATCTCATCGAGGATGACCAAGCTTCGCTCGGTGGCGTGGTGCAGGATGTTGGCCGTCTCGGACATCTCCACCATGAAGGTGCTGCGTCCGGTGGCCAAGTCATCGCTGGCGCCCACCCGGGTGAAGATCCGATCGCAGATGCCGACCACCGCGAGATCGGCGGGCACGAAGCTCCCGATCTGGGCCATCAAGACGATGAGCGCGGTCTGGCGCATGATGGTGCTCTTGCCGCTCATGTTTGGACCGGTCACCAACAGGATCTGTCGGCCTTCCGGCTCCAAGCGCAGATCGTTGGGCACGAAGGCCTCGTCCAAGGACATGCGCTCGACGACAGGGTGACGTCCGGCGTCGATCTTGAGGCTGCGGGAGACGTTGATCTGCGGACGGGTGTAGCTGCCCTGCCCTGCGAGCTCGGCCAAGGCCCCAAAGACGTCCAACTCGGCCACACAGCGTGCGATGCTCTGGAGACGCGGCACGGCTGCCGAGAGCTCTTCCCGCAGCTCCACGAATCGTCCGTGCTCCAGGCCTTTGCGGCGCTCGTCGGCGCCCAGGACCTTCTCCTCCAACTCCTTGAGCTCCGGGGTGATGTAGCGCTCGGCGTTGCTGAGTGTCTGCTTGCGCAAGTAGTGCTCAGGCACCTTGTGCAGGTTGGACCTGGAGACCTCGAGAAAGTAGCCAAAGACCTTGTTGTAGCGAATCTTCAGGGAGCTGATACCGGTCTCGCTTCGCTCCCTGGCCTCCATCGCCGCGATGATGGACTTGCCCTCGCGGGCCATGTGGATGAGCTCATCAAGTTCAGCGTCAAAGCCGCCCTTGAATAGGCCGCCGTCCGTCAGCGCGATGGGCGGCTCGTCCACCAAGCTGGTCGTGATTCGCTCGGCGACGTCCGCTGCCGGATCAGGGGGGATGAGGTGCTGCAGGGCGCCCTTCCCATCCACTGCAGCCTGCACTTGGGGAAGCGCACGGAGAGAGGTTCCGAGCCGTACCAGATCCCGCGCGTTGGCTGTGCGTTGGGCCAGCTTGGAGCTCAAGCGCTCAATGTCCGAGACCTCCTTGAGGGCAGCGACCAAGCTCTCTTGTGCCTGGCGGTCTGCAAGGAGCTGCTCCACGGCGTCCAAGCGGGCGTCGATTCGGGCCTTGTCCAGCAGCGGATACGCCAGCCACTCCCGCAGCATGCGGCCGCCCATGGCCGTGGAGGTGCGGTCCAGCAGCCCGAGGAGCGTTCCGGCCTTGCCGGTGCCCATCAAGGGTTTGAAGAGCTCGAGGTTCCGGCGTGTCGCGCCATCCAAGACCATAAAACCGTTGACTGAATAGGGCCGAATCCGCCGCAGGTGAGGCAAGTCGCCGCGCAGATTGCTGGTGGCGTAGTCCAGAACTGCGACGGCGGCCGCCAGGGCTGGACCGAGCTCCTGGGCGCCAAAGCCGGTCAGGTCGCGAACGCTCAAGCGCCTGGACAGCTCCTGCCGCGCGGCGCCCACATCAAAGCGGGTGTCGTGCACAGGATTCTGGTGCACACCCCGCAGAGCTTCGTGCAGTTCCGGGTCTTGGGCCAAGCTCTCGGGCAGCACGACCTCCCTAGGGGAGATGCGACCCAGCTCCTCGATGACCTGCGCCTTGCTGGCAGGCTCAGTGACCCGCAAATCGCCCGTGGTCACGTCGAGCAGGGCCAAGCCCCAGGATGGCTCATGCAGTACGCCAACAAGCCAGCAGGCCTCGCGTGGCGCGCCGGACTCAGGGTCCAAGGCCACGCCAGGGCTGACCACACGGACGATGTCTCGCTTGACCAGACCCTTGGCCTGCTTGGGGTCCTCCACCTGGTCTGCGATGGCGACCTTGTGGCCCTTCTCGACCAAAGTCTGGATGTAGCCCCGGGCAGCGTGGTGCGGCACGCCAGCCATGGGAATGGGGTCCGGCGCTCCCTTGTTTCTGCTGGTGAGGGTTAGCTCCAAGAGCTCCGATGCGATGCGGGCATCGTCGAAAAAGAGCTCATAGAAGTCCCCCATCCGGAAGAAGAGGATGGCGTCCGGCACTTGCTCCCGCAAGGTCATGTACTGCCGAAACATGGGGGTGTCGCGGCCGCCGCTCATGCCTGATGCACCAGACGTGCCGCGTAGAAGGCGTCCTCATGCGACTGAGGTGGGGCAGTCTCAAGCTCCGCGTCCAAGCGCCACTCAGGCCGACGGGAGAGAAACTCCTCCACAACGTCCCGGCCCTCTTCAGGCTCCGGAGAGCAGACCGCGTAGACAAGGCGGCCACCTGGCTTGACCCGCAGGGAGGCGTTGGCCAGGATGACACCCTGCAAGAGGCTCTGGGCAAGCGGGTCGGATGCTTGCCGTGACCAACGGATCTCCGGGTGCCTGCGGGTGGTGCCAAGACCCGTACACGGTGCGTCCACCAGCACGGCGTCAAAGGTGCCGAGCTGAGGTTGGTCCTTGTTCCAGTCCACCTTCTCCAAGGCGGCTTGGAGGCCTGTTCGGTCCAGGGACTCCTGGACACGCTCCAGACGCGAGAGCCGCCGGTCCGTAGCGACGACATCTGCCCCTTGCGAGGCCAAGCGCAGGGTCTTGCCACCCGGCGCAGCGCAGGCATCCAAGACGCGCTCGCCGGTCTGCGCCTCGAGTAGGTCTGCTGCCGCGGCCGCAGCCGGGTCCATCACCCACCACGCACCACTCTCAAAGCCAGGCAGCTCGTCGACCCGGCCCTTGGCATCCACCCAGCGAACACCGGGGACAAGCACACCGTTGGCTGTGGCCGGCTCTCCTTCCGGAGCCTCGGAGTCCGCAGTGGCCAAGCAGACCGCCAGCGGTGCAGCCTCCGCCATCCGGGCGCACCATGCTGTGACCGCCTCCTCCCCGTAGCGCTCCTTCCAGCGCCGAACCATCCAGTTGGGATGGTCCAGCAAGGGGTCGTCGGGCAAGTAGCCTGCTCCGCCCTTGCGCAGCACTGCGTTCACGAAGCCTGCGGCCCGGGGCCGTCTCAGCACGCGTGTGAGCTGAACAGCCTGGTCCACCGCCGCGTGGGGCGGCGTGCGCATGCAGTGGAGCTCAAAGAGCCCGATACGCGCAGCCACGCGCACGTTCGGGTCCAGCTTGTGAACCGGGTCCCGGGCGAAGGCGCCCAGGAGCTTGTCCAAGGCCCCGCGACGGCGCAGCACGCCGAAGGTCAGTGCCCGGGCCAGACCCATGTCCTTGCTGCCGGGCTCGATGGCGTCCAAGAGCGCGTCATCGGCGTGGTAGCCCTTCTCGGCTCGCATCAGAGCACGAGCCGCCGCGAGTCGGCCGGGGTTCAAGATGGGCATCAGGGAATCTTCTCCAGAGCCACCAAGCGGGCGACCTGTTCATGAAGCGGCACACCGCGGATCCGCCAGCCATTGACGAAGTAGCAAGGCAGTCCCCGCACACCGACCGCTTGGCCGGCGTTGACGTGGCTCTGCACACTCTTTCTAAGAGGCGCATCCACCATTGCAGCTCGGAACTTGGCCATGTCCAGATCCAGGGACTCCCCCATCGTGACCAAGGCCATTCGATCCAAGGAGGCCTCGGGCTTGAGCAAGAGCGCGTTCATCTCTTCAAACTTGCCCTGCTCGCTGGCCGCGAACGCGGCCCGGGCAGCCAAGCCAGCGCTCTCGTGGCGCTCGGGGTGCCAGAAGAGGGGCCGAACACTCAGCTCCGGATACTCTGCCTGAATGTCCAGAGCAGCCTGCCAGGAGTCGGCGGCGAAGGGGCTCTCATAGTCCAGGACCACCCAGAGGGTCACGGCGCCGCCTGCCGACGGCTTCCCCTCAAGGATAGGTCCCTTCAACTCGGGAATATCTACCCAACCCTGCTTGAACTTGAAGCTGTCCAAGACGAGCTTGTTGTCGGCGCCGTCAGCCAACATCTGGCCCGCGAGCCAGCTCACCTTTTGCTGCGCTGGGCACTCGCCGTAGCACTCGGCCGCTGAGCGTCCCTGCTCGATGCAAGATGCGCAGGCCCCGTAGCTCTGGTTGCTCGCAGCGAGCAAGGTCGCGTGCAGATTGGGGTCCAAGTCTGCCTTCAAGGCATCGGGTAGCTCTTCCACCGTTCCACGAACAAGAGGGAGGCGACCGTCCGCGAGGCGACGCTGTTCGGGGGTCAGCGCGACAGCCGCATTCGGACTCGAACGGGTGCTCGAGATGGGCTCGACAATGTCCGGCCCTGCCGACTCATCAGGAGTGCAGGCGAGCAGGGAGATCCACAAGAGCATGGGCTATCTCAGGTCCAGGGGTCGGACTGTCCGCCACCGATTGGAATCGGTGCGGCTGGCGTGCGGCTTCGCAGCACCAGAGTGGCGATCACCCCAGCGAGCAGACCCAGGCCAAAGGTGATTCCCATCAAGGCTGGGATTGCAACGGGCTCTGCGAGCTCGAATGCAAACAGCCCTGCGTTCAGGGACAGACCGGTCACGCGGCTTGCGTTCTGGACGGCAAAGAGGGCCGTAGGCAGGCCACCCAGGACCAGCAATACAGCCGAGACGATGAGCTTGATCTTGATGTTCACGAGCGCTCCTGCGTGCTGACTATCACGCTGAGCCTCATCATTCATGAACCCTTCCACGGATGCCCACAACGCAAGAGAGGCAAGGGATTGCTCCCTTGCCTCTCTTCATCTCAGGGCGCCTTCAAATGAAGGCGACTTGGATCGACTCGAACTCAGTCAGCAGCAGGAGGCTCAACACTCTCAGCAGCTTCTGGAGCCGCCGCGGGAGCTGCGGGCTCCGCTGCCTCCGTGTTCTCGTCTTGCATCTTGAGGTCCAGGTGGCCCATCAGGTCACCGAGGCTTGCGCCGGGCTGGCCCTGCTTGGCGATGAAGTCCTTGACGTCGCGCACCTCGGTGCCCTCGGTCACCTGCTCATCGGCACCCGCCTGGGACAGGCTGATCTTGCGATCGTGGGAGTCGATGTTCAGGATGCTGATCGCCAGCTTGGTTCCGACCTTGTAGGTCTCCTGCCAGTCACCGTCGCTGTTGGACAGCTCGGAGACGTGAACCAGACCCTCGACGCCGTCCTCGAGCTCCACGAACACGCCAAAGTCAGCGACGTGAACGATGGGGCCTTCCAGGACCTGACCGAGGAAGTAGCGACCCTGGGCGGAGAGCCAAGGATCTTCGGTCAGCTGCTTGATGCCGAGGGAGAAGCGCTCGCCGTAGCGGTCGATGTTGAGCACGCGTGCCTCAACCTCGTCGCCCTTCTGGAAGCGGTCGGAGGGGTGACGCAAGCGCTGGCCCCAGGACAGGTCGCTGATGTGAACCAGGCCGTCGATGCCATCTTCGATGCCGACAAAGATGCCGAAGTCGGTGATGTTGCGGACCTTGCCCTTGACGATGATGCCAACGGGGTAGCGGTCCTCAATGCGGTCCCAAGGGTTCTCTTCGAGCTGACGCATGCCCAGAGAGATGCGCTTGTTCTCCATGTCGATGCCCAGAACCTGAGCCTCGACCACGTCTGCGATAGCGACGAGCTTGGAGGGGTGCTTGACGCGCTTGTTCCAGGTCATCTCGGAGATGTGGACCAAGCCCTCGATTCCGTCCTCGAGCTCGATGAATGCACCGTAGTCGGGGATGGAGACCACCTTGCCGCGAACGATGGAACCGACGGGGTACTTGTAGTCCACCTCGTCCCATGGGTCTGGACGCATCTGCTTGTAGCCCAAGGAGACGCGCTGGCTGTCGCTGTCGAACTTGAGGACCTTGACCTCGATGGTCTGGCCCACTTCGAACATCTCGGAGGGGTGGTTGATGCGGCCGTAGCTCATGTCGGTGATGTGCAACAGACCATCGATTCCGCCCAGGTCCACGAAGGCGCCGTAGTCGGTGATGTTCTTGATGACGCCGTTCATGATGGCACCAACACGCAGGCGACCGACGGTCTCCATGCGCTTGGACTCGCGCTCCTCCTCAAGCAGCACGCGGCGGGACAACACGATGTTGCCGCGACGCTTGTTGAACTTGATGATGCGGAAGTCGAAGGCCTCGCCAATCAGCTTGTCGAGGTTCTTGACGGGACGCAGGTCCACCTGGCTGCCAGGCAGGAATGCCTTGACGCCGATGTTGACGGACAAGCCACCCTTGACGCGAGCAACCACGACACCGTTGACGGTCTCGTTGGCCTCGACCGCCTTGGCGACCTCGTCCCAGGCCTTCATCAGGTCGGCCTTTTCCTTGGAGAGCTGCAGCTCGCCGTCTTCCTCGGACATGTTGCCCAGGAATACATCGACCTTGTCGCCAACGGCGATGGTCGCGATGCCGTTCTCATCCTTGAACTGGTGGAGAGGGATACGGCCTTCGGCCTTGTAGCCCACGTCCACGGTCACCCAGTCGCCTTCGACTGCGATCACGTTGCCCTTGACGACTGACTGCTCCTTGATGTTGGAGGTGTCGAGGTAATCGTCAAAGTAGGACTTGAAGTCCTCGCTGGAGAGGTCCGCGAGGTTGGCGTCGAGATCAATTGTGGTCATTCGTTTCCTGCCCTCCTTGTGCCGGGATTGGCCAAAAGAAGGGGTTGAGGTTTGGTTTTTGGTTTGGTGTCGACCTTGGTCGACCGTTCCATCGGGGATGATGGATTCTGGCGTAGGGAAGAAGTCCCCTGCCAGGGGCGCGCGAGCTTATCGGAGCCGCGAAGCCTCGTCAACCGTCGACTGCGCCCCTCTCACGGGCCAGAGCGACGATCTGCTTGGCGACCGTCTCAGGAGTCTGGGCCGTGGTGTCCAGGTACACGGCGTCTGCTGCCTGTTTGAGCGGCGCCGTGGCGCGGCTGGAGTCTTGGTGGTCCCGTGCAGCGAGCTCCTGCTGGACCTCGGATACGGTCTTCTCGATGCCTCGTCCGATGAGCTCGGTGTGGCGTCTCTGGGCGCGCACAGCCAGCTCGGCATCCATGAACACCTTCAGCGGCGCGTCCGGCAGCACTACGGTGCCAATGTCTCGGCCGTCGAGCACGACTCCTTCGCGGCGAGCCAGGTCCCGCTGTACGCCCAACAAGGCGGTGCGAACCATGGGCTTGACGGCCACCGCAGAGGCCCCCTGGCCGACCACCTCGGTGCGGATGCTCTGGGACATGTCCTCGCCGTTGACGACGACCTTGAAGGCGCCATCGCGGAAGCTGAAGCGAAAGTCCAGGCCCTCGGCCAGCTCGGCCAGGGTCTCCTCGTCTTCCCAAGGGATGCCCTTGCGTCTGGCCAGGAGCGCCACCGACCGGTACATGGACCCCGTGTCGATGTAGGCGTAGTTCAACTCCTTGGCGACCAAGCGGGCCACGGTGCCCTTGCCTGAGCTCGCGGGACCATCAATGGCAATGGCGAAGCCTTCATTAGACTTGGCAATCTCAGGCACGGGCCCTCTCAAGAAGTTCAGAAAATTCAGGGAAGCTGGTGGCCACGTTGGCTGTATCGCGCACCAAGATGGGGCCCGCTGCGGCACAGGCTGCAACACAGAAGGCCATGGCGATGCGGTGGTCTCCGAAGGAGTTGACCTCGCCGCCGCTCATCGCGCCGCCCTGCACGACCAGGCCGTCAGGAAGCTCTTGGACCTGCACACCCAAGGCGGAGAGGCCGGCCGCAGTGGCCGCCAAACGGTCGCTCTCTTTGACCCGCAGCTCGGCGCAGTCGGTGAAGCGTGTCTCGCCCTGGGCGAAGGCCGCGGCGACGGCCAGCACAGGGACCTCGTCTACCAATCGGGGAATGAGATCTCCTCCGATCTCGGTGCCTTGGAGTGCGGCGTGACGTACCCGCAGATCTCCAATCTCCTCTCCCCCGCTCACCCACTTGTCCAGGACCTCGATGTCGGCGCCCATGGCCCACAGCGCGTGCAGGACCCCGTCCCGGGTTGGGTTCAAGCCTACGCCCTTGAGGACCAGCTCTGAGCCTGGCGTGATCGAAGCGGCGACGAGGAAGAAGGCGGCCGAAGAGATGTCTCCTGGGACCTGAATGTCCACGGCTTGGAGCCCTTGGCCCCCGGCCAGCTTGAGCCCACCGATTCCGTCCATCTCCAGCTCTGCGCCCATGGCTTTGAAGAGTCGCTCGCTGTGGTCTCTGGACAGAGAGGGCTCTCGGTAATCCAGCAAACCTTCCGCCCCTAAAGACGCGAGCATCAGCGAGGTCTTCACCTGGGCCGATGCCACCTTCGAGGTCAGCTTGCCCAAGTGCAGCGGCCCGCCCCGGACGCTCAGTGGGGCAAGTCTTCCCCCATCCCGCCCATCAAAACGCGCACCCAGCGTGCTCAAGGGCACTGTGACACGGGCCATTGGACGCTTGCGAAGGTGCACATCCCCAGTCAGCACTGCGTAGAGGTCCTGGCCAGCAAGCAAACCGGTGAGCAAGCGAATGCTCGTCCCACTGTTGCCGCAGTCCAAGACGTCGTCAGGCTCCTGGAGTTTGCCGCCCCGGCCGGTGACCAGAATGTCCTGGCCTTGGGCCTCGATCTGCACCCCGAGCTGCGTCATACAGCGCCGCGTTGCTTGAACGTCTAGGGCTCCCAAGAGACCACTCACCCGGGCCTGGCCATGGGCCACACCGTTGAAGATGAGGGAGCGATGGGAGATCGATTTGTCCCCTGGGACCCTGAGCGTGCCGCGGAGCGCAGCGCCCGGTACAACCTTGAGTTGCTCTTTGGCGCTCACGAGGGCTCCAGGTGCCCACCCAACTTGCGAAAGCGCGCGTAGCGGTCGTCTTTGACCTCCTGGGGGCTCATCTTGGACAAGGCCTCCAGGTGACGAGCGAGGGCCTCCCCCAAGCTCGCGATGGCCGCCTCGTGGTCCCGATGGGCACCACCGGGTGGCTCAGCGACGATCTCGTCGGCCACACCAAATCCCAAGCAGTCTTCGGCGGTGACGCGCAGCGCTTCGGCTGCCGTGGGTGCCTCTGCCCGGTCGCGCCAAAGAATGGCGGCGCAGCCCTCTGGAGAGATGACCGAGTAGACGGCGTTCTCCATCATGAGCACCCGGTTCCCGACTCCGACGGCCAGTGCACCGCCGCTGCCACCCTCTCCGATCACCACACAGATGATGGGCACAGTGAGCACGCTCATCTCCATGATGTTGCGCGCAATGGCCTCGGCCTGGCCGCGGGCCTCCGCTTCGATTCCCGGAAAGGCTCCGGAGGTGTCGATGAAACAGATGATAGGCCGGCCAAAGCGGTTGGCCAGCTGCATGAGGCGCAGCGCCTTCCGGTAGCCCTCAGGCTTTGCCATTCCGAAGTTGTGACGGAGGTTTTCCTTGGTGTTCCTTCCCTTCTGGTGACCCATCACCATCACCGGGGTCTCCCCAAACCAGGCCTGTCCGCAGACGATGGCTGCATCTTCATGGCCCGCGCGGTCGCCCTTGAGCTCCCGGAAGCCCGTGAACAGGCCCTTGACGTAGTCCAGGGTGTAGGGCCGGTGGGGGTGACGCGAGAGCTGGGTGCGTTGCCAGCGAGAGAGATCGGAGAAGATCTGCTCCTGGAGACGCACGGCCTGGACCTGAAGCTGGGAGATGGACGCTGACAAGTCCAGTCCATCGGCCTCCTGCATGTCTTGCAGGGTCTGGATGCGCTTCTTGAGCTCCACCAAAGGCCGCTCGAACTCCAGAACCATGTCCATTTGGGAACTCCGTCAGGCCTTCGGGCTTATCCGAGGCCTGCGGTGGGGGCTACCCCTGGAGCACGCCGTCGATTTGCACGCTGCCGTCCAGGACCTCGACCTCGACTGGAACACCTGCGGGAATGTAGAGGCTTGAATCTATGGAACAGCCCACGGAGACCTCGCAGCCCATCTCCAATGTCAGGGTGCCTCTCTCCACACGAGTCTCCATCACATGCATGCCGGGCTGGCCCTGAAGGGTTCTCTCGACCCGGACTTTCGAGGCAGAGGAAGTCCAAACGGCCACATCCCCCTGCTCTACAAAGATCTGTACGCGCTGCACCGGCTCTTCAATCTGGAAGGCTTCCTGCACACTGGCGTCCTCGCAGGCCACGAAGAGTCCCGCCGAAAGCAGCGCCGCAATGGCTGGGGCGATTGTGATTCTGGCAATGGACATGCCGCGTCTCCGTCTGTGCTTTCTATGACACCGGAAGGACGAGGGTCCGTGATCGAGCATTCAGAGCTTTCTGGCGAGCTCTGTCATGTGGACCCGGGCCGCAGATCAGCTTGAGACCGCACCAAAGGCTTCTTCAGCCGCACGCATCACCCGATCCATGTCACCACCGTCGATGGCCTCGAAGCCGCCGATAGAGCGAAACATGGTGCGCTGCTTTCGGGCAAAGCGGCGGGTGTCGCGCTGGGTGAGACGCAGGGCCTCGGCAGGCTCAAGCCCGTTGAGGAGTTGCTCGCTAAGCCACTTGTATCCCAAGGATTTCATGGGCTTTAAGTCTGGGGTAACCCCCGCGTCCAAGAGCCCCTGAACCTCGTCCATGTAGCCCGCCTCCATCATGGAGACGACGCGGCCATCGATGCGCTCAGCCAGGTCCGCTCGGTCCAGCATCAGGCGAACGGCCGGGTGTCTGGGGACGCTCAGATCATGCTCGGCGTGGATGTCGGAGAGACGGCGGCCCGTCATCCTGAAGACCTCCAGGCCACGCAGAATGCGCACCTTGTCGTTGGGATGCAGGCGAAGCGCCAGGACGGGGTCTTGTTCTTGGAGCAAGGCATGGGGGTCTTCCAGCAGCTCCAGCTCCGCGCGCAGGGCTGGCTCGCTCGGAGGGGCTGGGGCCAAGCCGGTCAAGAGCGCCCGAATGTAGAAGCCCGTGCCACCAGCAATGACGATGCGGGGGTGCTTGGCGATGAGCGCATCACAGTCCCAGGCAAAGTCAGCGGCGTTGTAGGCCTCGTGCGGATCACGGATGTCCACGAGATGGTGCGGCCAACGGGCAAGCTCTGCTGGGCTGGGTTTCGCAGTGCCGATGTCCATCCCTCGGTAGACCTGCATGGCATCGGCAGAGACGATGATGGCCTCGAAAGCATCGGCGACAGCGGTTGCGGCCGCGGTTTTCCCGGTGGCGGTGGGTCCCCCCAAGACGAGCACGCTCATGGAACCCGCCGGCCCAACTCTTCGGCGTCAATGCGCAGGGCCAGCACGGAATAGTCCAGCCGCCGCAGCTCCTTGACCAAGGCCTTGAGTTCAAAGGGCGAGAGCCCTCTGGGCGTACCTGCCAGGGCCGTCTCTACCAGCAACGCGTCAACTTCCTGGCCGGCCGCTATGCCCCGAAGCAAAGCCTCCAAGTCGCCACGCGCGACGGCTGGTGGCAGCGCCATTACTGCGAAGCTTCCCTCACCGTAGTCCTCGATGCGCAAGTAGCTTGGCATCTCCGGGAGCCTGGCCAAGAGCGCGCGAGCGGCAGCCTGGGGCAGATCCACCAAGGTTGGCGTGAGCAAGGGCCGGGGCGTCAGGGCTCCGCTGCGCAGCTTGTCCACCATCAGTGCGCTCTGAACGGAGGCCAGCGAGAAGATGAGCGCGTCCTCGTTGTCCTCGCAGAGAAAGCGCCCTCCGCTGAGCATGCACATCGCCCGAAGGCCCCGGTGCACTGGCTGCTCGATTGGAGGAGGCTGTGGTGGAGGTGTTGAAGGGCTTGGAGTTGGAGCGTAGCCCTTCGCGAGAGCCTCCCCTCCCCACTCAGCCTTGGGCTCAGCGAGGCTCTGCCCCATGAGTCCTGCTGGCGAGGCCAACTCAGGCTCAGGCTCAGGCCTGCCGAAGCCCAGCGCTTCCTGTCCGGCCACGGGAGCCCTCTTGATGAAGGGCTTGTTGCTCTGGAGCCCCTGCCTGTCCAGGGCAACCCGCAAGCCCTCGCTCACGGCCTCATACAGCTCCTGTCCGAAGCGGAAGCGCACCTCGGTCTTGGCCGGGTGGATGTTGACATCCACGTCTTCGACCGGCAGCCGAACTTCCAGCACAACGACCGGATAGCGCCCACGCGGGACCAGGTTTCTATAGGCTTGGTTCACGGCTCTGCGAAGCGTCGGGTCACGCACATAGCGGCCGTTCACGTACAGATGCATTGCGCCGCTCGCGCTGGCCTTGTGCACGCCGACTGGGCTGAGCAGCCCCTCGACGGTCAAGGTGCCGCTCGTGAAGTTCACCTCGAAGAGCTGGTCGCCGTGGCTCTTCAGCAGATCCTTGGCCCGCTCTGCCCGGGTCTCAACCCTCGGCGCTTTGAGCACCACCCGTCCCTCGTGCTCCACCTTGAAGCCGACGGACGGACGCACCATCGCCTCCCGCAACACCGCCTCGATGCAGTGCCCAAGCTCGGTGGGCACCGTGCGCAGGAAGCCCCTGCGCACCGGAATATTGAAGAAGAGGTTTCGCACGGTGATGCGGGTACCCGCCGGCGCTCCAGTGGGCTCTGGCTTCCTCATGCGGCCGCCTTCGACGACGACCTTGAAGCCCGCCTCAGCTTGAGTTGGACGGGAGATGATCTCGACCCGTGCGACGCTGGCGATGGAGGGCAGCGCCTCTCCGCGAAAGCCCAAGGTGTGTACCCGCCCCAGGTCCTCCTCTCCGCGGATCTTGGAGGTCCCGTGACGCTCGATGCACATCAGAACGTCGTCGGGGTCCATTCCAGAGCCGTTGTCTTGGATGCGGATCAGCTCCCGTCCGCCGGCACGCAGATCCACATCAACGCGGGTGGCGCCCGCATCCAGGGCGTTCTCCACCAGCTCCTTGACCACGGAAGACGGGCGCTCCACAACCTCGCCAGCGGCGATCTGGTTGACCAAGTGGTCCTCGAGGATGCGGATGCGTCCCACTAGTCTTCTTCGTGCTCCTCACCTGGCCGGCGCTTGCGCTTGATCTGCAGGCGCAGAGGGGTGCCCTCAAATCCGTACTGGTCTCTCAGACGGTTCTTCAGGTAGCGCTTGTAGCTCTCCTCCACACCGTCAGGGGTGTTGGAGAAGATGACGAAGGTGGGTGGGCGCACCCGAACCTGGGTCATGTAGTTCAAACGCACGGGGCGGTTGTGACGCTGGGGCACGGAGTGGTTGGTGACGGCCAGCTCCAAGAAGCGGTTGCACTCCGAGGTGGTCAGGCGCTTGTTGAACTGCTCGTAGATGCGCTCGACGTTCTCCAGGATGCGATGGCAGCCCTTGCCGGTCAGGGCGGAGATGTAGAGCACGGGGGCCCACTTGGTGTGAGGCATCATGCGGTCGAACTCGTTCTCGACGACCTTGACGTTGCGGTCTGGGTCCTCGCGAACCTTGTCCCACTTGTTGACCAAGATCACCAGGCAGCGACCGCGGTCGATCACCACGCGGGCCAGGCGGGCATCCTGCTCCGTGACGCCCTCTTCGCCGTCGATCATCAACAGTGTGATGTGGCAGCGCTCGACACTTCGAATGGCCTGGGAGACCGCATAGCCTTCGAAGTCCTTGGAGATCTTGCTCTTTCGACGCACACCAGCGGTGTCGACGAAGCGCCAGGTCTTCTCCCCATCACTCCAGACGGAGTCGATGGAATCCATGGTCGTGCCGGGCTGGTCGGCGACGATGTGTCGGTCCTTGCCAATCATGCGGTTGACCAAGGTGGACTTACCGATGTTGGGGCGTCCAACCACAGCGATGCGCAGCTCATCGGTCTTGAGCAGGTCATCCTCTTCGGGCTCATCGGGAGCCATGGGCAAGAGCTCAATGACCCGCTCCATCAGCTCGCCGATGCCGTTTCCGTGCTCGGAGCTGAGAGCGAAGAGCTCGGGCAGACCCAGAGCGTAGAACTCCAGAGCGGCGTTCTCCTGCTCAAAGCCCTCGACCTTGTTGCAAGCCAGCAGCACTGGGGTGTTCGTGGTCCGCAGCATGCGCGCGACCTCGGCATCCATCGGCGTCAGGCCTGCACGAACATCCACCACGAAGATGATGATGTCGGCCTCTTCAATGGCCGCCAAGGCCTGTTCACGCATCGAGCGGAACAGGTCGGTGTCGGTCGTGGGCTCCAGACCGCCTGTGTCGATGAGAATCATCTCCCGATCAAAGCGGTCTGTCGTGGCGTAGTGCCGGTCACGGGTCACCCCGGGGGTGTCGTGCACGATGGCCGTGCGCTGGCCCACGAGCCGGTTGAACAGCGTGGACTTGCCCACGTTGGGGCGGCCAACCAGTGCGAGCACTGGGACCTTTGCGACGCTGCGCGTTTCACTGGTCATACTTTCCTCGTGCTCAGCCCAAGCTCACGCAGAATACGAGGGTTCTCGCTCCACTTTGGCTGGCAGCTGACGTGCAGCTCAAGGTGCACGCTGCACCCCAGGAGCTTGATGATGTCTTTGCGGGCCATGGTGCCGATGCGCTTGAGCATCTGGCCTCCCTTCCCGATGACGATGCCCTTCTGAGAGGGCCGCTCAACCAAGATGCGCGCCATGATGTGCACGCGCGGCTTGGCGCCGTCCCGCTCTTCTTCGTCGAACTGCTCGACCTGCACCGCGATGCTGTAGGGCAACTCTTGGTCCAGCAGATGGAAGAGCTTCTCGCGGATCAGCTCACTGACGACGAAGCGCTCCGTGCCGTCCAGCATCTGGTCCTTGGGGAAATAGGCTGGGCCTTCGGGCATCAACCCAGCCAAGCTCTCCATCAGCTCATCCACTCCACTGCCCTTGAGGGCAGAGGTCGGAATCACAGCGTGGAAGTCCGCTTGGTCCTTCCAAGCGTCAATCACGGGCAGAGACCAAACAGAGTTGACCAAGTCGACCTTGTTGAGGCCGAGAACAATGGGCACCTTGGCGTTCTTGCAGAGCTCCAACAAGACCTGCTCGCCGGCCGAGAGAATGTCCTTGCCTCGCTGAGCCTGGGAGACTGCTGGCACCAAGTCCACCATGAGCAGAACGGCGTCCACCTCTTGGAGGGTGGCCTCGATCTCACGAACGATGGCCTTGTTCAGGGAGCTGGTGGCCTTGTGGTGGCCGGGTGTGTCCACCAACACCATTTGCAAGGAGTCCGTGTTGTGGATGCCCACGACACGGTTGCGTGTGGTCTGTGCCTTTCGGGAGGTGATCGAGACCTTCTCCCCCAAGATCTGATTCAGGAGTGTGCTCTTGCCGGTGTTCGGTCGCCCGAAGATGCCGACATAGCCGCTGCGATGGTTGGTCTCGCTGCTTGTGGTGCTCACTTGAGCTCCTCTTCCAGCAGCACCAAGGCTGCCCGAGCGGCCCGTGACTGGGCCTCTTTGGTGGAGTGTCCTTCCCCGCGCGCCAACTCACGCTCTCCTAGCGAAACGGAGAACAAGAAGCTGCGTTGGTGGGGTGGACCGCTGGTCTCTAACAGGGTGTAGGACGGGGTCTGACGCCAGCGCTCGGTTGTGAGCTCCTGCAAGGCGCTCTTTGGGTGTCGGCCATAGCCCACTGGATCGCTGATCTCGGCGAGCGCCCCTGCGAAATACTCAGCCAAGACCCGGCGGCATTGGTCCATCCCTTGGTCCAAGAAGAGCGCGCCCATAATGGCCTCGAAGGCGTCAGCGAGCAGTGAGGGCTTGCTGCGACCATCCTTCTCTTCGCCTTTGCCAAGGATCAGCAGCGGGCCGAGCTCAATTTCCTCCGCAAGGGAGGCCAGGAAGCCCTTGTTCACAAGGCGGGCTCGGATCCTAGACATGTCTCCTTCGGCCGCCTGCCCGAAGCGTAGATACAGGAGTTCGGTGACACAGAGCTGCACCACAGCATCGCCCAGGAACTCCAGGCGCTCATTGTGCGCTCGAGCCAGCCCTTCCTCTGCGGCCGAGCGATGGCACAAGGCCTGCTCGAGAAGGGAAAGATCAGCGAACTGCACGCCAAGGCGTTGCTGGAGCATCTCAACGCTCACGCTTTGTCCTCCACTGCCCGACGAATCCAACCGCCCCCAAGGACCTGATCGCCTCGGTAGAGCACGACGGCTTGGCCAGGAGCGACGGCCCAAACGGGGTCCTCGAAGCGCACTGTGACGAGCTTCTCTCCATCATCAATGCTGGCGGCCACGAGGTGGCCGTTGTGGCGGATTCTCGCGGAGACAATCTCGCCCGGCTCCGGGCGGTCCATCCAGGTCCACCGACTGGCCACCAGGCCGGTGTGCCACAAGCCTTCGGCGCCGCCAACAACGACACGCTTGGTGTCCGGCTCGACCCGCTCCACGTAGAGCTTGAAGGGTGCAGCGACGCCCAGACCGCGGCGCTGGCCGACTGTGTAGCGCCAGTAGCCCTTGTGTTGACCCAGCACGCGGCCGCTGCTGTCCACAATGTCCCCACTACCGTCCACGCCAGGGTGCTGCTCCGCGATGAAGCGCCCATGGTCCTGGTCGGGAATGAAGCAGATCTCTTGGCTCTCGGCTTTGTCTGCCGTGACTAGCCCCAAGCGATGCGCGTGCGCACGGACCTCGGTCTTGGTCATGCCCCCAAGCGGAAAGAGGGTGCGAGAGAGGGCCTCGTGACTCATCGGGAACAGGAAGTAGCTCTGGTCCTTGTCGTGGTCGAGGGCCCGAGCCAAGCCCGGGCCCTCGGTGATCTGGGCATAGTGGCCGGTGGCCAGGCTCTCGGCACCCAACGCGATGGCTCGATTGAGCAAGACGCGGAACTTGAGCACTCCGTTGCACTGGATGCAGGGGTTGGGCGTGGCGCCTGCAAGGTAGGTCTTGGAGAGGTCTTCCATGACTGCCTTTCGGAAGGCCTCGCGCAGGTCCAGCACGTGAAAGGCGATGCCAAGACGGTCAGCGACGGAGCGTGCATCCAGGGCGTCGTCCAAGCCGCAGCAGTGACCGGCCTTGTCGGGATCGGGGGCATCGTGCAGCTTCATGTGCACTCCGATGACCTCGTGGCCCTGCTCGTGGAGCAGAGCTGCCACCACGCTGGAGTCCACGCCACCACTCATCGCTGCAACTACCCGTGCCATGACTCACTCCCAAGGGCGCGTTGACGCGCCACGACGACCTTGAGCACCTCTATCGCGCGGGCGATGTCTTGCGCCTGCGTGGACCAACCCAAGCTCAAACGCAGAGCCGAGTGGTCAATTCCCATGGATAGAAGCACGCCGCTTGCCTTTGCCGCCCCCGAAGAGCAGGCCGACCCGGCGGACGCACAGACGCCCTCCAAGTCCAAGCCTACGACCAGCATGTCGGATTGAATCCCTTCAAAGACGACGTTGCAAGTGTTCCAGAGGCGAGGCGCCCCCGCTCCAGTCACGCGGGCCCCCAGTGATACGCAGGCGGCCTCTAGCTGGTCTCGCAGCGTCTTGATCTCCGAGCTGTGAGAGAGCGTTGCGACCACCCCCAGCGAAGCGATCGGCGCAGGGTTGAGCGTTCCGGCCCGATAGCCACGTTCTTGTCCGCCCCCGTAAGAGAGCGCCTGCAAGGCTAGACCCTGTCGCCGCAAGAGCGCGCCGGCACCCTTGAGCCCGCCAGCCTTGTGGCCAGTAACGGTCATGTAGTCCCAGTTCTCCGGCGCCTCATGGCGGCCAACAAGCTGCGCGCAGTCCAAGTGCAAGGGCACACCGGCCGCCTTGGCCATGGCATAGATCGTCTCGGTGTCTTGCCGTACGCCCGTCTCATTGTTGGCCGCAAGCACACTGAGCAAGCCCGCGCCCTTGGACAGTTCCTCCTCCAGGCATTCCAGGTCCAACAGGCCATCGCCATCGACGGGCAGGACGAGCCCACCGCGGAGCTGAACAGCCTCCAGCACGCTGGGGTGTTCGGTGGCCGTACAGAGCACCCGCCCACTGGCACCGAGCACAACCAAGTTGTTCGCCTCCGTCGCGCCTGAACAGAAGACGAGGTCTTTTGCGCGCGCTCCAGCCCAGGTGGCAAGCTGCCCTCGGGCGTGCTCCACAGCGGCATGGGGCGCCCGCGCCAAGCTGTGGGCGGAGCCCGTGTTGCCCCAGTGCTCTTGAATGAGCGGCAGGGCCACGTCCAGCACCGCAGGATGAGGCGGGCTGGTCGCGTTATGGTCCAGATAGATGGGAACGTCAGACACGGTCTACTCGTTAAGCCCGCGGGCATAACCCTCAGGGGCACTCGGGCCACCGACTCCAGGCGGCTTCTCCGTGGGAGATGTGTACACAAAGGGCCGAATCGCCTCCAGCTTGGCAGGGCCAATCCCTTTGACCCGCTGCAGGTCAGAGACGCTGCCAAAGGGGCCACGTCTCTCCCGGTCAGCGACAATGGCGGCCGATGTCGCCGGTCCAACCCCAGGCAGAGCCTGAAGGGCGCTGGCGTTGGCTCGGTTCATGTCCAGAGCGCCCGAACGCGCCAGCTCCGTCTCTGGAAGCTTCTCCACTGCAAACGGTACGACCAGGGGGGCTGGAGGGGGGCCTTGGACCTTGCCAAGCAGCAGCAGACTGCCCGCGGTGCACAGCAAGGCGATCAATCCTGGAACAGAGGCCCGCATCACCGAAGCGCCTGAAGCTCTGTGACCAAGGCCAGCGACTTGGGTCCCATCGCCGTCAGTGTCGCGCGGCGGCCGTCTCCATCATCTTCAAGCAGGAGCTCCAGATGGTCCTTCGGCAGCAGCTGGGGGAAGCGCTCGGACCACTCAATGAGGGTGACGCCGTGACTCAGGTGCTCCTCGAGGCCCAGCTCAGTGAGTTCGCTCTCGTCCCCCAAGCGGTAGAGGTCAGCATGCGCCATGGGGAGGCGGCCTTCGTACAGCGCCATGATGATGAAGGTCGGGCTTCGGACTCGGCCCTTGACCCCGAGCCCTAGCCCTACACCTTGTGCCAAGGTGGTCTTTCCAGCTCCGAGTTCACCCTGAAGGGCCAGAACCAAGCCTGGATAAGAGCGCTCTGCGATCTGCTGTCCCAAGGCTCGGGTGGCCGGGGCATCGTCAAGGTAGGTCTTCATGCTCTCTGAATGACCGGCTTTGCCAGACTGCGCAAGGCGGCCAAGGCGGCTTCACTCAAGGCCTGGAGGGTCGAGCCTGTGAAACGGCCACCCGGGCCCGTCCACGGGCCCTTTCGCATAAGCCTCAGCCCATGCAGAACCGAATGCCTACGGGGTAGGAGATCCTCAGAGGCGCGCGATTGCAGCCACCACGAAGTCTGCCAAACTGTTGGCTAGGCGGTCTGCGCTGGCCTGATCCTTGCCTTCGACGAGAACCCTGAGCTTGGGCTCGGTGCCAGAGTAGCGAAGCAGCACCCTGGTGCCCCCATCCAGGATGGCCTGCTCCTGTGCCTTTGCCAGACCCGGGACCTCCTCGAGGGGTGGCTTGGTCGCGACGCGAACGTTGACCAGAGTTGAGGGGTCCGGCTGCCAATCCGCGAGGTCAGCGGTGATGTCCTGGCTGTGCTGCAAGCACTTGAGGGCGGTCAACATACCGTCACCGCTTGGGAATCCACCGGGAACCAAGATGTGGCCTGAAGGCTCTCCACCCAAGCCCCAGCGCTTGGTACGAAGGACGTCAGCCACCTGCCGGTCGCCAACGCCTGCACGCACGAAGGGGATGCCCTCTTCTTCGAGCCGGCGCTCCAAGGCTGCGTTGCTCATGACCGTTCCGACCACTCCCTGTGAGCTGCGCAGCAGCCAGAGGATCGCGTCTCCGTCCAAGATTCGGCCGTTGCGGTCGATCAAGACGCAGCGGTCTGCGTCTCCATCGAGGCAGATGCCCAGATCACAGCCTTGTTCAACAACCACTTTGGCTAGGTGCTCAGGATGCACGGCGCCACAGTTTAGGTTGATGTTCTTCCCGTCGGGCTCCACGTTGATGGCGTGGACTTTTGCACCCAAGCGCTCCAGAATCTGTGGTGCGCTCTGGTAGGCGGCACCATTGGCGCAGTCCACGGCGATCTTGTAGTCGTGGAGCCAAAACCCACGCACCTCGTCCTGGAGGATGCGCAAGTAATCCTCCAACCCTGTGCTCACCTGTCGGATGCGGAGGGTGGCTCCCCAGTTCCAAGTCGACGAGCTCCCCTCCCCTTCGATTCGGGCTTCCTGCTCCACGCTTGGCTTGCGTCCGCTGGAGAGCAGAACTTTGACGCCGTTGTCCTGCCAGGGATTGTGGCTGGCCGTGATGGCCAGTCCGCCTACACCCTTGCCGTCGGCAAGGATGGCGCTCAGGGCCGGCGTAGGCAGGACCCCCAGATCGATGACCTCGCCGCCCAGACCAGCTGCGAGGGATTCCACCATCTCCGGACCACTCTCACGGGTGTCCCGGACGAAGAAGATGGGGCCATCGCCGAAAAACTCACGCAGTGCAGCACCCAGGCCACGGAGCGTGCTCACGTCGAGAGGAGCCTCACCCCACTTCCCTCGAATTCCGTCGGTTCCGAACATCTTCATTGGGCTATCGGCTCCACATCTACTTTCGCTGGTTCCAAGGTCGCAAGCTGGAGGGTTTCCCCGCCAGGATGGACGATTTCAAGCCGCGGCAAGGGGGCTTGCGCGACCCCAACTGTAATCGGGGTGCGTTCAAGGTCCCCAGGTAGCACGACCATCACCGTAAGGGCATCAACTTCGAGTGCTGAGAGCTCCCGAACAGGCCCTTCTAAGACGACACTTACACTGTCCTGAATCGGTCGCCACTCGGGGTCACGGCAGATGACGGGCACGTTCGTAAAGGTTCGGGTGCTGTTGAGGGCTTCGATTCGCAAGGTGGCGGTGATCGTGCCTGGCTCCGAGAGTCTCAGTGGAGGCGGCAAATCCAATGAGATTTCGCGCTCACTGTCTCGACTCAACCCGTCGATCACCAGCGCGCGCGTCATCACCTTGTCCAGCTTCTCAACCACAGAGACCGGTCCAACAACGTTGACTTCGCTGGGTTCCAGAATGACTTCTGCGAGGCGGAACCCCTCTGCCGCTTGTCCCACGACGCTTGCTTGAAGACGCACAGGACGCTCGGCCTGAGGCTCCAGCTCTACCTGCAGAGAGTTGGGCTTCAAGGCCACGATGGACAGCGCAGGATCCAGTCCAGAGATTGAGGCATCGACAAAGTCGACAGTCTGTACGCCAGGGCCCAGATCAGAGAGATCCACGGACACGGACAAGTCCCCACGCCTCAGGTCGCGCGTAAGGTTCTGCGTACCAGAGACCGTCACCCGAATTCGTTGGGTGGGCTGCTGGGTCAAGACCAGCCCCTCGGGCAGCACGTACTCTACGTTCACCCAAGCGCTGGCCGGGACCACGCGCCCCCCTTGGATCCAGACCCAAGCGAGCACCGCGAGGACCCCGGTGAACAGCTTCCAGCCCAGGTGATCGAAGAACCAGCCCTTGATGACAGCCCCTGCGCTCCGCTCCTTCATGCCTTCCCCCAGGTCCAGGCGCGGCCGCTAGAGGAGGGCTGGAAGATGGCTTGGAGCTGCTCACGCAAGGCGTTGGTGTCTGGGACCGGTGTGAGGGCCCCGTGGTGGACCAAGCTCACCGTGCCGCGCTCCTCTGAGACGACAAGCACGACCGCGTCCGTCTCTTCACTCAGCCCCAGGGCGGCCCGGTGCCGGGTGCCGAAGTAGCGGGCGATGTCCTGGGTCAGGGAGAGGGGCAAGAAGACCTTGGCCGCGGCCATCCGGCCCTTCTGGAGAACGACCGCTCCGTCGTGCAGTGGCGAGGTCGGATGAAAGATTGAGACCAACAGGTCCTGGCTCACCACAGCGTCCAAGCGGTGGGAACTCTCCACCAGCTCGTTGAGAGAGGCATCGCGCTCGAGCACGATCAGTGCGCCAATTCGGCGACTGGCCAAGGAAAACACAGCCTGAACCAACTCCTCGGAGAACTGGGGCTGCTCTCTGCCGCTGACGCCGGAGAACAGGCCTCCACCCGCCCGAGCCAGTCCACGCCGGATGTCGGTCTGGAAGAGAATGAGCACGGCCAAGACGATGTAGACGAAGAACTTGTCCAGCAGCCAACCGACAGCATAGAGCTGGGCCCGTTGGCTCAGCACATACAAGAACCCCAGTCCGAGCAAGCCGATGAGTGACTGCAGCGCGCGGGTTCCACGAAGGACCAAGTACATGCGGTAGGCGATCCACCAGATCACCAAGATGTCGATGGCATCACGCCACTGCATGTCCCAGATGATGGTGCCTTGCAGCCACTGTAGAGAGCTCATGCCGCCCCCCTGCACGCTGCAAAGATCTGGAGGAACTGCCGGGTCTCCGCCACATCATGTACCCGGAGCACGCTGGCGCCGGCCAACACCGCCGCTCCTGCTGCCGCCAAGCTTCCCGGCAGGCGCTCGTCAGGCTCCAGTGCGCCTACGAGCGCAGGAATGAAGCTCTTCCGAGACGCACCGATGTACAGCGGCACCCCCAGAGACTCAAACTCCGGGAGGCGGGCAATGAGCTCAGCGCACTGGGGCGCAGACTTGCCAAAACCTATGCCTGGATCCGCCCAGATCTGCTCCACTCCAGCGGCTCGGAGGCCGTTGACCCGCTCCTGAAGAAAGTCGCGCACTTCGGAGACCACGTCCTGGTAGCGGGTGTCGCCCTGCATGGTCTGGGGCGTCCCGCGCATGTGCATCACGACCGCTCCCCCACCGGCCTGCGCCACCGCATGGACCATCTCAGGGTCCTCAAAGCCGCCGACGTCATTGATGACTGCGGCGCCGGCGCTCAGAGCTGCGCGTGCCACGACGGGCTTGCGGGTGTCGACGCTCACAGAAATGCCCAGGGCAACGATGGCCTCGAGCACGGGAAGCACCCGATCCATCTCTTCCATGGCCGAGACAGGCTCAGCGCCGGGACGGGTGCTCTCGCCGCCCAGATCAACCCAAGAAGCCCCCTGCTCCACCAGCCGACAAGCCCGTTCGACCTGCGCCTGCAGGGACTGGCCCGCGCCCGCGAAGCGGCCGCCATCCGAGAAGGAGTCGGGGGTGAGGTTCAGGATGCCAACCAACTGCACGTCCATTGCGGAATGCTACTCCCGCGCTGGACTTGATGCAGCCATGGCTCGACCCTTAGCTGGGAATCAGGCCAGGACTCAGGCCGATTCCTTCGGGCAGGACCGGATCCAAGCTGTCCACCATCTCCATGAACTCCTTGCCGTCCACGGTCTCTTGCTCCAGAAGGAGCTGCGCTGTGCGGTGCAGGATGTGGATGTTGGCGACCAGAATTCGCTGCGCCCAGCTCAAGCCCTCTTCCAGCATTGAGCGCACTTCTGCGTCAATGAGCTGGGCCGTGGCCTCGGAGTACTCTGCCTTGCGACCGTAGTCGCGGCCCAAGAAGACCTCGCCACCGCCGCCCGTCAGGGACACGGGGCCAATCTTGTCCGACATGCCGAAGCGCGTCACCATGCTCCGAGCGGTCTTGGTCGCCTGTTGCAGGTCGCCGCCCGCTCCAGTGTTCACCTGCTTGAAGACCAGCTGCTCGGCTGCGCGACCACCCATCGCCATGACGATCTGAGCGCGGAAGGCATCCTTGGTCATGTAGTTGGTCTCATCGGGCAGCGTAAAGGTGATTCCGCCGGCACGCCCACGGGGCATGATGGTCACCTTGTGCAGGCTGCGGGTGCGCTGCCGGGGCAGAAGCACAGCCAGAATGGCGTGACCGGCTTCGTGGTAGGCGGTGGTGCGTCGCTCTTCCTCGGAGACGACCTTGGACTTGCGCGCAGGACCCATCCAGATCTTGTCGCGGGCCTCCTCGAAGTCCTCCATCTCCAGCTTCTTCTTGTTGTGGCGGGCCGCCATCAGAGCAGCCTCGTTCACCAAGTTCTCCAGATCCGCACCGGACATGCCTGGGGTCGCCCGAGCAACCAGGGCCAGGTCAACGTCCTCGGAGAGGGGCGTACGACGGGTGTGCACGTGGAGGATGGCCTCGCGTCCCTTCACATCGGGCGGGTCAACCGAGACGCGCCGGTCGAAGCGGCCCGGACGCAACAACGCTGGGTCCAAGACATCAGGCCGGTTGGTCGCCGCCATGATGATCACACCCTCGTTGCTCTCAAAGCCGTCCATCTCTACCAGGAGCTGGTTCAGGGTCTGCTCGCGCTCGTCGTGCCCGCCGCCCATTCCGGCGCCACGGTGACGTCCAACGGCGTCGATCTCATCGATGAAGATGATGCATGGCGCGTTCTTCTTGCCTTGCTCGAAGAGGTCGCGGACACGGCTGGCGCCAACTCCGACGAACATCTCCACAAAGTCTGAGCCCGAGATGGAGAAGAAGGGAACCCCTGCCTCCCCGGCCACAGCACGTGCCAACAGAGTCTTGCCGGTGCCCGGAGGGCCCATCAGCAGAACGCCCTTGGGAATGCGGCCGCCAAGCCGGGTGAACTTTCGAGGGTCCTTGAGGAAGTGGATGATCTCCTCCAGCTCCTCTTTGGCCTCGTCCGCGCCGGCGACATCTTCGAAGGTGACGCGGCGGCCTGTTTCATTGAGCAGCTTCGCCTTGGACTTGCCAAAGCTCATGGCCTTGCCACCGGCCCCCTGCATCTGGCGCATCATGAAGAACATGAGCCCGAAGATCAGCAGGAAAGGCAGCACATTCATGAGGATGAACCAGCCGGACCCTTCCTCTTCAAAGGCCAGAACCACCCCATTCTCGTCCAGCAGCCGCAAGAGGTAGTCCTGCTCCGCTGGGCCGGTGGCCACGAACTTGTCGCCATTCTTGAGCTCGTAAGAGAGCTCCGTGCCCTTGATGGAGACGGTGTTCACCTCCCCCATCTCGACCTTGTCATGGAAGTGAGCAAAGTCCTCGGTCTTGGGGCGACTGTCCCGATCCGTGAGGAGCACAACGGCCACGAGCAGCCCCACGACGGCAAAGAAGCCCCAGAGCAACAGGGTCCTATTTTTGTTCATGCATCGGCCCTTTAGAAGGAAAGACAGCTATAGCAGCCGCTGGAAAGGACCACCACCGAGCAGCGTCGTGCCCGGGCTGGCTTCCAGCCTGACGTGGACCCCTGAGGGAGCCCCGCCTTGGAAAGAGACACCTGGCAGCCAGCGTTGCGGCCCCAGGTGGATGATCGGAAGGTAAGGCCGAAGTGGGCAAGGCAAACCCGCTTGACGCATCAAGTCCACAACACGTCGCCCATTCATGCGCTCGCCTAGCTCGACGGAGCGCAAACCCACCGCCGTCGAGGCCACCACATTCCAGGGTCCCCACCTCCCCTCTTGCAGCTCGGCGGGGGCAGGTTTTGGTGGCAAGCAGTGCACTCGCCCCTTGTGCAGAACGAAGCGCCATCCGCCGCCAATCTCCACCACACCGCGCTCCAGCGACAAGAGCTCAACGCTCAAATCGAGTAGCTTTGCGCTGAGTTCTCGACGCTCCCCGCGTTCCCGTTCCAGCAGCTGAGCCAGGGCTCTGCGCTGCAGGGCAGGCGGCGCCTCTCGCAGGGTTTCCAAGGCCAAGCCCTGCGGATCCAAGAGCCGTGAGGCCAGAGCCGAGAGCACCGCCTCATCTTGGGCCAAGTGGGCCGCGCTCCGGGCAATGCATGCCGCGCTCCCAGGACGGCGCTCTTCCAACAAAGGCATCACGCGGTGGCGCATCCAGCCTCGCGTGCCCTTTGTGTTGGAGGGGTCTTCCACCCACCAGATGCCCTTGCGCTTGGCCCATTGCTGCAGATCCGCGCGGGACTCACAGAGCAGTGGCCGAACCAGTCTTCCCGACTGGAGCGCCATTCCGGACAGGCCTCTTGCGCCAGCCCCCCGACTGAGGCGGTCCAAGACGGTCTCGGCCTGGTCGTCTTGGTGATGGGCCAGAAGAACGTGGTCGACGGGCAGATCGGCCCAAACATCCAAGCGTGCCTGCCTGGCCCTTGCCGCCATCCCGCTTCCGGGCTTGAGCCCCAGTCGACGCGTAGAGAAGGGCAGATTGAGAGCTGCGGCGGTCTGCTGCACCAGCATGACCTCGCTTGCGGACTCCTTGCGTAGGCCGTGATCCAGGCTGACCACTTCGGGCCGCAGGCCCGCGAGCGCGCACAGGTGCATGAGCACCATCGAATCCACTCCTCCTGACACCCCAATGGCCAAGCGAGGGCCCAGCGATAGCTGATCGAGGGTGTGTTGGAAGCGGGAGAGCAGACTCACCCAGTGCAGGTGGGCACCGAGGCCCCAAGGTCAAGAAGTCGGCAGCGCACTGACCTTGGCGAGCAAGGCCGGGTCGTCCTGGGGGTGGGCCTTGTTGTTCTGTAGATGCCCGCAGTCACGGCACTGGTAGCGGATCACCCAAGCACCGCCCCGCTGCTGTGCGCCGATGGGATCCAAGATCCCTTGGCATTGGGAAGCCCGGTCCCCAGGCACCACGTCGACGTGCTGGGAGCGCAGACAGGCCGGACAGTGGTCCCGAACCGGCCGACCGCCCGCAGCCACCGCCGCTCCGCAGTGCAAGCAGTCAAAGGCTTGGTCCAGATGCCTCGGGTTCCGCCGCACTTGGGCCTGAGCTTGTCGGTCCAAGGCCCGCCGAATCAGCTTCTTGCCCGGCCAGCTCTCCGCCTGATCTGGCAGATCCGCGCCCTGCTTCCGGGCCATCTGGATCAAGGCCAGCTTGGTCCCATCAGGCTCGGCATCCAGCCACTGAGCGTGGCGCTTGAGCGCCTTTCTAGAGTCCCCGCTCTCTTGGAGTAGGGCGCGCAGAGCATCGGGGTCCGGGTCAGTGTGCATCGCGCGGACTACCATAGCGGGATGAACACTCTGATGCTTCTCTCCGCCCTGGCCTACTCTGCGCCTGACGCCGCCACCCTCAAGACCATCTGGAAGGTGGAGGCCGGCCGTGGCAGTCCCGCCCCCTTGATGCCCCTGCTCAAGTCCGAGGATCCTCAGACACAGGCCCGAGCGACCTTGGCCTTGGCGCGCTTGAGAGACCCGGCGAACCTGCCCAAGCTGGAGAAGCTCATCAGCTCTCCCAACCCAGGGACGGCCGAAGCTGCGGCCTTTGGCTTTGCGCTGACCCCTGGGGGCGCATCCTTTGCGCGCTCCGCTCTAAAGCAGGACCACCCTGAAGCCGTCCGTGCTCGCCTGGTTCAGGCGTTGGGGATGCAGCCTGAACAGGCCAACATCAAGCTCCTGATCACGGCACTGGACGAGGCCGCCCCCATTGCCCAGGCAGCAGCCGTTGCCCTGGGACAGCACGGCATGGCTGAGATCAAGGGCTCGGCAAGCCCAGCGGTGATGGAAGCCCTGGCCAAACCCCTACGCGGACGCTTCTTGGAGCCTGACGTTCGGGAGGCCGCCGCCTTTGCGATTGCCCGGATCGCGCCCAAGAACCTCAGCGCCGAGCTGACCCAAGAGTGGACGGAGCGGGCTGATCACGACCGCTCGCCCACCGTTCGTGCCTTCCTGGTTCGAGGCTTGGCCCCTTCTCTGAATGAGGCCGCCCTGGGCGCACTGCTGGAAGCGGGCGCCTCGGATCCCGATCGCGGTGTTCGCATCTCCACAGCGCGTGCTCTTGGAAAGTACGGCTCCGTCCTCGATGAGCAGGCCCTGGCAAAGCTGGTCGGCGATGCCGCATGGGATGTACAGATCAGCGCCATCGAGGCCAGTGGCGCCGTAGAAGGCATCGACCACAAGGCCATGCTCACCCCCTTCTTGGAAGAGGGCGTGCCCGTCGACACCCAGGCTGCAGCGATCAGAGCCTTGGGCAAGGCTGGCGTGAACGGCCCACTTCGCCCCTTCTTGGCCAAGGACAAGCCTCTGGCTCTGCGGGTTGCGGTCGTCTCGACCCTCGAGGACCAGAAGCAGCTCCTGCGCCTCCTTGAGAAGGCCAGCGAGGCCCCCATGCGCAGCGCCATCGCGGGACGTTTGGCTGAGCTGGAGCCCGGCCCTGACGTTGCCCGCATCCTGATCAAGAACGAGGACCCTGCCCTTCAGGCCGTCGGCATCAGCATCCTGGGCGAGAGCGAAGATGCAGCACTCATCGGCGAGGTCCTGGACGCCATGGACTCCAATGATCTGGACGTACTTCGCGAGGGCTTGAAGGCGCTGGACAACCTGCTCGCCCTCCTGCCGGCGCGCACGCCAGCCCCTGCGGCCGCTGCCACCGTCATCGAGAAGGCCCTCCAGCACCCCTCCGTATCTGTGCGCTTGGCCGCACAGGGCCCAGCTGCAAGGGTCGGAGTGAGCGCTGCCGCCCCCAAGGCCAAGGTCCCCGACCCGGCCGATCTGGAAGGCATCGTCGGCGCCCGCATCGTGACGGACGCTGGCACGCTCATCGTGGAGTTCGAGACCGAACTGGCACCCATGACCGTGATGAACTTCGTGACTTTGGCTGAGGCCGATGCCTTCGACGACAAGAACTTCCACCGCGTGGTGGCCGACTTCGTCATTCAGGATGGCTGTCCTCGTGGAGATGGCTGGGGTGGCCCCGGCTACTCCATCGTGGACGAGCTCTCCTGGCTTCCCTACGACGAGGGCACACTGGGAATGGCGCTAAGCGGCCCTGACACCGGTGGCTCGCAGTGGTTCATCACCTTGGCGCCACAGCCGCACTTGAACGCGGGCTACACCGTCTTCGGCCAGTTGGTCGCCGGCCCCAGCCATGCGGTCCACCAGGGCACCATCATCCGCGACGTCGTCATCGAGCGGATTTGAACCCTAAGGCTTCAAGGCCAGACGCTCGTTGAGGGCCTCGGCCTGTTCCCGAACCGCAGCGCCCTCGCGCTTCAGGAAGTCCCGAATGGGCCCATCCAGTCGCGGTGACTGAATCCAGTGGTTGGAGTAGGTCAGGGTAGGCTCAAAGCCCCGTGGATACTTGTGACCGCCGCCATGGCCAGGCTCAAAGACCTCGAGCCCGTGCTCGATGCAGTGCTCAATGGCCTGGTAGTAGCAGACCTCAAAGTGGAGAAAGCGGCGCTCCTCGGAGCAGCCCCAGTAGCGCCCATAGAGACGCCCGGCGCGCTGCACATTGAACGCGCCAGCGATGATCTTGTCTCCATCTCGCGCCAGAACGAGCTGCATGCGGTGGCCAAAGCGGTCGAGCACCTGACCCCAGAAGTCCTCGTTGAGGTAGTTGTTGCCACCAAACTGCATGCAGGTGGTCTCATAGAAGCGGGACATGGCCGCAACATGGCGTTCCTGGATCTGGTCCCCCAGCAGCCTCTCTACGACCACTCCAGACTCTTTGAGGCGCTTGCGCTCGCGCCGAAACTCCGAGCGTTTCTTGCTCTTGAAGATCTTCAGGAAGTCCTCAAAGCTCTCGTAGCCTCGGTTCTTCCAGTGGAACTGAAACTGGAGCCTGGAGGCGCCCCCCAGAGACTCCAAGCGCTTGGACTCCCCTGGAGGGTCAAAGAGCACGTGTAGGCCCGCGCAGTCGGTCTCAGCGGCTCTTTGGAGGAGGCCCCGCACCAACAGGTCTTCCAGCCCCTGCTCCTCGCCCGAGGCCACCAAGAGCCTGTTCCCCGTGACCGGCGTGAAGGGCACTCCGACGACGAGCTTTGGGTAGTAGGCCACGCCGAGCTGCTGGGCGGCGTTGGCCCAAGACCAGTCGTAGACGAACTCGCCCATGGAGTGGGTCTTGACGTAGGAAGGAGCAGCCGCAACCAGCTTGTCTCCCCGCCACACGCTCATGTGCTGCGGGTGCCAGCCTGTCTCAGGGCTGGCTGACCCACTCTGCTCAACCAAATGCAGCCAGGCGTGCTCCAAGAATGGAGAGCCTTGCTCGCCGACAAGCTCGTCCCAGGCCAGTGGGTCGATGCTGTCGATGCTGCTGTGGACCCGAAGCGTCAGGGGCGTTGTCATGCCTTGCGTGGGCCTTCAGCTCTTGGGACTTGCATCAACTTGCATCAGGGGGCGTGGGCAGGGCCCGGCGAATCTCGCCGCTCAGGTCCTTCTCGACGGCCTTGGCGGCCACAATCAACGCGTTGCGGATGGCGCGATGGTTGCTTCGGCCGTGGGCCTTGATCACCACATGATCAAAGCCCAGCACCGGAGCACCGCCGTACTGCTTCCAGTCCGTCATGGTCCGGATCTCCCGCAAGCCCTTGGAGAGCATCGTGAGCCCCATGCGCCAGAGGAACTTTCGGGCATAGGCGTCTTTGGCCAAGTCGGCGACGACCTCGCTGACACCCTCCAGCATCTTGAGCACGACGTTGCCCAGGAAGCCCTCGCAGACGACCACATCGACGGTGCCACGAGGAATGTCCAGCCCCTCCACATTCCCGGCGAACTCGACGCTGTCGAGCTCCATCAAGATCTTGTGGGCCTCCACGATGGCGGGGGTGCCCTTGTTGGGCTCCGTGCCGTTGGAGAGCAGCGCCACACGGGGACGCCCAATGTCCGAGATGATGCGTGAATAGGCAGTGCCCATCACGGCAAAGCCGACCAAGTCTTCCGCGGTGCAGTTCAAGGTCGCGCCGACGTCCAACATCAACGCGAAAGGGTCCTTGCGCGGGCCGTGGGTGCGCTCCGTGGGGTACACCGCAGCCATCGCCGTCCTGCGGATGCCCGGCAAGCGCTCAAAGGTGCGCGCGGCTGCCAGAATCACGGCACCGGTGTTGCCGCTGCTGACCAAGGCGCCGGCCTCGCCGTCACGGACCAGTCGGGCGGCGACAAGCACCGAGCAATTCGGCGCAGCGTCCAGAGCCTCAGCGGGCTTCATGTCCATGTTCACCACGCTCTCGGCATGCACGACGGCCAACTTGGCCGGATCGTAGCGCTGCTCAGCGAGGTGTTTGCTCAGGGTGGGTTCGTCCCCCACCAGCAAGACCGCGAGATCCCGGTCCTCTCGAGTGAGCTCGGCGGCCCCTTTGACCAGGGGGCCTGGCCCCAAGTCGGAGCCCATGGCGTCCAATGCAACGGTGATCATGGCCTCACCGTAGCAAAGAGTCCCCGATCAGGTGCGCAGCTACTCTTCTTCAGGCGTCGGCAACAGCACATAGCCGTTGGTCAGGTCACCGAGAAAGGCGCAGCTGTTGGGGCCACGCAGATGCAACCAAGCAGCCACGTAGGCGCACAGGGTCGCATCCAGCTTCGACTCCAACTCACCCAAGCGGGAGCCGTTCATCTTGCTGAGCTCACCGTTGACCAAGTCCTCCAGGGCATCGCTGTCCTGAAGCTCAGGGTTCATGAAGGGCAGCTTTCCGTAGACCAGCTCGCGGTAACGGTGCGCTGCATCCTTGCGGGCGCCGATGGGGCCCGACTTGATGCGCATCGGGCGCTCCAAGCCGAAGAGCAGGATCTGCGCAGCTTGGGAAGCTGTCTCGACGACGCGGTCCCCCTCGGTCTGCGGGTCCGGATCGAAGCCCATGCGCATCAGGGCACGGCCCATGGTGCGGGGGTGCGATGCGTTGACCGTGTTGACCTGGTACTCGTCGACCATGTAGCGGGAGAAGTGGTGCTCCAGCTGCTCATCCACCTTGCGACGGCCACCGGTGTTCTGAACGATCAGGGGGGCGTTGACCGCCATGATCGCGCCGCTGCGTCCCCTGTTTCGGGCCACCCAGCTCAAGACATCTTCATGCGCACGCAGGTGCGATGTGGAGATGAGGCGAATGCCATCCTCGGTGGGCTCCATGACGGCCCCCGCGGATGCTTGACGAGGGGCCCAGGCCAGATCGAGGCCGAGATAGCGCATAGACAGTGACTCTCACTCAGAAAAGTAGGGCTTGGGTCTAACCGACCCCAACGACCCCGCCAGTCTCTGGGCGTGTCAAGGCCCAAGCGACCTCCGAGCGGCCACGCAAGCGTTCCCGCGTGGTGCCGCTCGCTCCAGCCAAAACCCGACGAACGAGCGGTCGCGCCTCTTCCTGTGCCTCTGGGGTCCCCACAGCCTCCAGACACTCCAAGAGCAAGAAGGCATCTTGAGCCTTTCGAGCCTCGGGAACCGACATCTTCAAGACCGCATGATCTTGCTCAACCCGCCCTGCAGCCAGGAGCAGCCGCGAGAGAGAACGCCGAGCGTTGAGCTGGTCCAGTCTGCGCACCGCGCTCAACAGGTCCTCACCTTGGCCACGCAGCACCGCTTCAATGCCGTGGGCAAAGGCGGCAAGCTCCGCCCATCCAGCGAGATCCGTGTCCTCTCGCAGGCGGTTGCATGCGGCCAGAGCAGCAGCGTGATCACGCGAGGCCAGACGAACCAAGACTTGGGTGAGCCCCCACTCTCCCCGGATGCGCAGAGACACTTCGTCCCCTTCATTCAAGGCGCAGCTCTCCAGGATGATGCGGGCTGCCCGCGGGCCAGAGACCGAGAGCGCGAAGCGTGCTCTCGCCGCCGCCGCGCGCACACGCAAGGGGTACAGACCACCGTCCGATGCAGCGCGCTGGGCGGCACCCAGAGCTGTCGCCGCATCATCGCTCGCCCCCGCTCGGGCCAGCGCCTCTCCCAAACCCAGCAAAGAGTCCACGACCAAGGGAGAGCGCACTCGGCGGTGCCAGCGAGCTGCAAGTCGCAAGTGGCGCGCAGCGTCCCCCAAGCGGCCTGAGCTCAGAAGCAAGCGGCCTACCTGGGCGTGCGCACGTGCGCCGAGACTGCCCTCGCTGGCGGCAGCCAGGACCTCCTGACAGTGCTGAGCTGCAGCTTTCCTGCGGCCCTGGAAGGACCGCAGTTCAGCCAAGACCAGCCTGGCCTCATAGACCGAACGGGCCCGGCGACCTTCGATGGCCGTGTTGGCATAGGCCTCGGCATCCCCCAATGCTCCGCGGTGAAGAGAGAGGTGGGCGTAGGCCAAGGAGAGCCCATCGCTGCGCTTGCCATCCAGCAGGTTTGTAGCGGCCTCCAGCGCCTGCCAGGCTTCGTCCGGACGTGCCTCCGCAACCAGACAGCGGGCGCGCGCCAGGGCGACCCGGATGGCCACTGGAGGGGTCATGGGCTGGGTGTAGCTGGCACGCACAACAATCTCGTGGGCCAAAGGAATCCGGCCTCGGCGTACAAGGCGCTCGCCCAGGCGGACCAGCGTCTCGGCCAAGGCATCCTGTTCTGCCCCGTGGGCCTCACACCAAGCCTGGAGCGGACTGGTCTCCGGTGGGTTGCCGATCTCCTTGAGGCGGCGGAGAATGCCCTGGTGCACCGCACGGTGGCGCTCCTGGCCCAGCTCCCGTCCCACCAAGGCGGCCAAGGCGGGGCGGGCGATCTGCAAGGCGTCACGCCCACCCAAGCGGCGCCTGCGGGCCAAGTGGTCATGCACCAAGCGCCAAGGCGCGATGCCGCCGGCCACCAGGCCACTGACGCGCTGGGCCACATCGACCGGCACGGGCTCACGGGCAACCGCAAGCACCTCCAAGAGCGCCCGCGCGTCCATGTCCAGGCTGTCCAGGCGCCGGCGATAGAGCTTGTTCAGGCTGTTGTCTCGGCCCATTCGCACGGCATCGTTCATGCGCCAGCTGGGCAAGCCACCCGGACCGACCCCTGCCCGACGCAGCGCGCCGCGTGCCGTAAAGTCTCGCAAGGTAGAGACCACTGCGCCTGGAAGGCCACGGGTAAAGGTCGCCAGCTTCTCGGTCTGTCCTGGAGGGACCTGTGGGGTACCCAAGACTCCTTGAATGAGCTCTTGAACCTCCTCCACCCGGAGGTCCCGCATGGCGATGACGCGTCCAGGGAGCACCGGCGGCGCAGCATTTCCGGTGCTGAGCAGTGCCGCCCCGCTGCAGGCCACCTTGAGCGCCTTCAGCTCCTCTGCGCTGGCGCGGTGGAGGTCTTCGATGATCCAGAGATCTGCCTGCGACTGCAACTGAGCGATCAGCTCGCCTCGACCATGGGCCCGTAGCCCAAGGACGCGCAGGGAGCGGCTCTCGGCCATACGCCATGCTTCCCGTGCCATACGGCCCAGACCAGAGCCCTGCTCCCCGACCAAATGAACAAAGCCGAAGCCTTGGTCGAGCACCGCCTCGATGGCCCCCAGAGGCGCCTCTCGACCCACCAATGGCGGCTCGAGCAGATCACCACTCCAGGCCTGCACACCCGTGAGCTGGGTCAGGGCCAGGGAGGCGGTCTGAGGCCGGTGGGCCGGGTCGCGAGCCATCAGGGCTTTGACGACCTCGGCCAGGCGCTGCGGGGTGTGTTCAGGCAAGGGACGCCGCGGCTCGGCTCGGAGGTGCGCCTCCAAGTACCCAGCGGGCCCTCGGGCTCGGTACGGTCGCAAACCTGCCAGCGCCTCGTAGAGCGTCACGCCCAAGGCGTAGAGGTCCGTGCGCTGATCAACCGCTGCGCCTGAGATCTGTTCCGGCGCCATGTAGGCATAGGTCCCCATCACACCGCCAGGGCCCCTCTCTTCCCGACGGCGGGTCGCCATGCCCAGGTCGACCAAGAGCACGCGCCCGTCGCGACAGAGAAAGACGTTGGCCGACTTCACGTCACGATGGACCACGCCTCGGGCATGCAGCCAGGCGATGGTCTCCAACAAGCTCTTGGCCACACGCAGCAAGTCGTCGGGGTGCATTGGACCCCGCTTCAGGGCCTCGCTCAGGCTGTCTCCCTCCAGCAGCTCCAGGACCAAGAAGGGCCGAGCCCCCTCAACGACTTCAAAACAGCGCGGCAGACCGGGATGGTCCAGGCTCTTGAGCAGCTCCCCTTCGCGCAGAAAGCGCCTCAAGCTTGCGGGCGATCGTGCTGGATCGCGCAAGACCTTGAGGGCGACGACGTCGTCAACACCCAGGTCTGCTGGGCCACCCTCGGCTTCTACAAGGGATGCGCGGAACACATCCGCGAGGCCTCCGGCACCGACCTTGCCGTCAACCCGATATCTGTCGAAGCGAACCATAGGCGGGCAAGCATACTCGGCCCGCCGCGGAGACTTCATGCCAGATCTCTATCAGCAGGTCCGAACCCGCCTCAAAGGCCAAGGCCACGTGGTCCTCAGCACCAAGCCATTGGCCTTGGATGACCGCCTCGCAGACCGGCTCCGTGGTCAAAGGGGGGACCTTGTCCTGGTGACCGCGGACCTGACAGATCCGATGCCAGCCTGGCTGCAAACCCGCTTGGGGAAGAAGTTCGGAGCGCAGTGCACTTGGCGCAGCTTGGCCTCGGTGGCGGAGCAGAGTCCTCAGATCACGGCGAGCCTCTCAGATCTGCGCACGGTCCTCACCACAGCGATGGTCCAGGCCTCTCCCTTCCTCTCCCCTTCCCTACCGGCCTTGCTGGAGGGACTGGGCAAGTCCAAGCAGAACACCCAGAACTGGGTCTTCCGCACCAAAGGAACCCTGGAGGGCGTCCTAGAGGGTGTCAACACCGGTGTCAGCGAGAGCTTTCGCTTGAAGGTGAGCCCGGAGGGTTTGAACAGATGGCCGGCTCTGGACCCAGGAAACCTGCCGTTTGAAGCGCAGTTCTCCAAGCACGCGAGGATTCTGATGATCCCCGCCGACGAGGTCACGCCGTTCCTGACCCTGGCCACCAGCAAGGAGCGCCGCGAGGGCTTCTGAAGCGCCTACTCTGGTAGAACGCCGCTCTCCAGGAAGGCCAGTGTGAGGCGCTGGGCTTCTGAGTTGCCGATGATGAAGGTGTGGTTCACCTCCAAGACCCGGTGCACCCTGGCGCCTGCCAGGTGGGTCTCGGCCACGCGCACGGTGCGGTCGTTGTCCCCATCCAGGTAATCGACGAGCCCAGCGGGCTTGCCGACGCCACCAGCCAAGACAGCGATCTCCGCCGGGCCCTGGGGCAATGAGCTTGGGGCGCCAGGCAGCATTGGCGCCAGGGGATCCCAACCCAGGTGATGGAATGGAAGCAGCTTGCGCGCAATCGCTGCCTTCTGAGCACCCTGGTTTGGAGGCGCGAGCATCACCACCCGACGAATGGACGCCTTGGGCAAGGTGGCTCGGGCGAGCAGTCCCCCAAAGGAGTGCGTGACCAAGTCAACGGGGCCGCCCATCTCCCGGATCTGTAGGGCCAAGCGCTCGCTGGCCGCCTCCAAGCCTTCCGTTTGGTAGATGAAGGTCGGGCTGGTCGTGGCGCGCCCGCTCTCCCGCAACACCCGCGCCATGGGGAGCATGGCCAGCCCGGTGCGCAGGAATCCGTGAAGGAGGATGACGGGGGGCTGAGTCATAAGAAGAGCCTCACAGCGTGCAGAGGACCTTTGCCTTTCCTCCAGTACTCCGCAGCACCAAGACTTCTTCAGTCAGAGTGGTGCAAAGCATGGTGACGGCCTTCCCGTCCACGCCGATCACACGCATCGTCTCGATGTCGTGCTTGTCCAGATTGAAGATGTCCACGGGCTTGGCGTCGGGGTTGGTGAGATCCACCCGCCAAACGCCACAGCCTCCGCCGCGAGCTGGGTCCTCGCGCACGACATAGGCCGCCGGCTGTCCGTCTTGAATGAAGAGGTCTACCGCCAAGATGACCTCGGTCTTCAGGGCGACCTGGGTCTCGGGGCGGCCCTCCTCCAGGATGCTGAAGCTCAGGCCCTTCTTGCCTTGGGGAAGCCACGCGAGCGTGACCTCGTTGTCGTGCACGCAGGCGGTCGCAGCGCGCAGGTCGAATCCGGGAGGCGCCTTCAGCGGTGCGCTCAAACCTGAGTCCGTGACGACGTGAACCGCGCCACCACGGGTGAGCAGCACCGGGTGCAGTCCGCCAATCAGGCCGCGTGCTGTGGTGGCCTTGACCGAGCTGAGGACCTCGACGCCGCCTTCGGGCACCACCTTGAGAATGTGCAGGGTGGGTCCTCGGCGGCCCAGCCCGACGATGCGCAGGGAATCCCCGCCCAAGATCATCGGCCGAACGGCGGCCTCGTAGCCCAGGCGCTCTACTTGGCTCTTGCGGGAACCGTCAGTCCCCAACCAGGTGACCTGAAGCTCCACGCCCGTTGGGCGCTCGAGCAAGAGCACTGCGGCGAATCCATCTCCATGGTCGACCACGTCTCGGGCCAAGGTGATCTCTGCAGGGCCTGCCAACGCAGGTGCGACACCGTCGAACTCCTCGCCCTTGTGCAGCACAGCCATGCGGTTGGCCAGCGTGGTTCCGTCCTCTTCGTTTTCCCAGAGGAGGGCCACGTGGCCGCCCTTGACTGCACCGCGCAGATCCTCAGCGACGATCTGAGCAGGGGCGTCTGGAGGGCCTTCTTCTGCAGGGGCGGCATCGGCCAAGTCCCCTGCCAGGGCGGCCCCGCGCATCTCCACACCCTCAAGGTTGGCCCCCTCAAGGGTCGCCTCCGTCAGGTCAGCTTCCTTCATGTTGGCGCCGGTCAGGTCGGCCCCGTCCAAGGCAGCGGCCGTCAGATCGCAGCGCTCGAAGTTGGCCCCCATCAGCTCAGCCTTCTGGAAGCTGACGTTGGCCGCCCGGGCCGCTGTGAAGATGGCGCCTTCCAAGTGTGCGCCTTCCAAGCTCGCGCCACCCAAGCTGGCCTCGCTGAAGTCACAGCCTTCCAAGTAGGCCCCACCCAGATCCGCATTCTCCAGGCGTGCTTCCGTGAAGATGGCCCCGGTGAGCTTGGCCTCCTTCATGTCGGCTTCCCGCAGCTTGGCCCGGGTAAAGACGGCGCCAGGGCCATCGGAGCCTGTGAGTACGGCCTCACGAAGATCCGCCCCGGTCAGGTCTGCATTGTGCAGGTCTGCCTGATCGATGTACGCGCCACGCAGCTTGGTCTGAACGCAGACCGCACCTTGAAGCTTGGCCTCGGTCAGATCCGCGCCGTTGAGGTTGGCTCTGGACAGGTTGACCCCGCGCAGATCGGACTCGCTCAGGTCAGCCTTTTCGAGGTTGGCCCCGTTCAGGTCCGCCCCGCGCAGGTCAAGCCCCGCAAGATCCTCGGCAAAGAGCGTAGGTGCATTGTGCACACCCCGCTGATTGTTGAAATCCTCGATCTTTCCGGCTTGGAGCAGCTCTAGCAAGGTCACCTGGGACTCCTGTCACCTGCGGGGACACCACCGCAGGGCACGCCCACTAATGGACCATGCGCATCTATGGCAAGGCTGTGACCAAATGGCATGCGGGGATGGCTTAGGCTACGCCTCGAAATGCCCGCCGCAGCATGCGGCCCAACAGCAAGCGACCCCCATCGGAGGCCCACGTGAGTCAGTTGCCGCAGGAGAGCGGTCTGCCCCCACTGGATGCAGACACCCTGCTCAAGCTTTATCGGGAGATGCTCCTGATCCGCCGCGTCGAAGAGCTCGCGGCCAAGGCCTACACCATGCGCAAGATCCTCGGATTCTGCCATCTGTACATTGGCCAAGAATCTGTCGCTGTCGGCGCCGCCGGCGCCACCAAGGATGATTACTGGATCACCGCCTACCGCGAGCACGGCCACGCCCTGGCAAAGGGAATGACCGCGCGCGATGTGATGGCTGAGCTCTTCGGCAAGGCCACTGGCGCCAGCCGCGGACTCGGTGGCTCCATGCACCTCTTCGATCCCGACGTGGACTTCATGGGCGGCTACGGCATCGTTGGTGCCCACCCTCCCCTGGCCACCGGCGTGGGCTGGGCCATCAAGCAGCGCAAAGAGAACCGCGTCTGCTTGTGCTTCTACGGCGACGGCGGCAGCAACCAGGGCGCCTTCTTCGAGGCCCTCTGTCTCGCGCAGCTCTACAAGCTCCCCGTGGTCTTCATCTGCGAGAACAACGCCTACGCCATGGGCACCAGCATTGAGCGCTCCTCATTCCTCACGGACATGAGCCGGCGCGCAGACGGCGTGGGAATGATGCGCGATCAGTTCCATGGCTTTGATGTGGTCGAGGTCCGCGAGCGCGTGGGCCGTGCAGCCAAGTACGCCCGGGAAGGAAACGGACCGGTCCTCTTGGAGATCGCCACCTACCGCTACCGCGGGCACTCCATGTCCGACCCGGCCAAATACCGTTCCAAGACCGAGGTCGCGGACATCAAGGAGAACAGCGACTGCCTGCTGCTCGCCGAGAACCGCCTGCGGAAGGACTTCGGCATCACCGATGAGAAGTTCGCCGAGCTGCGGGCCTCAGTGGATGAGGAGGCCCAGGACTCTTGGGACTTCGCTGAGGCGTCTCCGGACCCCAGCATCGATACGCTCTACGACCACGTCTACGCCCCGTAAAGGACGACAAATGGCACAGCTACAGATTCGCGAGGCCTTGCGCCGCGCAATGCAGGAAGAGATGCGTACCGACAACAGCATCTTCCTGATGGGCGAAGAGGTTGCGCAGTACAACGGCGCCTACAAGGTCTCCCAGGGCATGCTCGAAGAGTTCGGCCCAGACCGCGTCGTCGACACCCCGATCTCCGAGGGCGGCTTCTCCGGCTTGGGCATCGGCGCAGCCATGGTGGGCATGCGTCCCATCATCGAGTTTATGACCTGGAACTTCAGCTTGGTGGCCTTTGATCAGCTGATCAACCACGCCGCCAAGATCTACCAGATGAGCGCCGGCCGCTACACGGTGCCCATCGTCTTCCGTGGCCCCAACGGCTCCGCGGAGAACCTGGCCGCGCAGCACTCCACGAGTGTGGACAGCCTCTACGCCCACTTCCCGGGCCTCAAGGTCGTCACCTACGCCACCGCCTACGACGCCTATGGGCTGCTCAAGAGCTCGATCCGGGACAACAACCCCGTGGTCTTCTTGGAGAGCGAGATGACCTACGGCATGAAGCATGAGGTCCCCGATGAGGAGTACTTCATCCCCATCGGCAAGGCCGACATCAAGCACGTGGGCTCCGACGTCACGGTCGTGACCTGGGGCAAGCAGGTCTTCAACTGCCAGAAGGTCATCGCCGAGATGGAAAAGGAAGGCATCAGCTGCGAGCTGGTCGACCTGCGCTCCATTCGTCCCTTGGACCACCAGACTCTGTTCACCTCAGCGGCCAAGACCGGCCGCGTTGTCGTGGTCCACGAGGGTCACATCTTCTCGGGTGTTGGCGCTGAGATCGCTGCCCGCATCCAAGAGCACTGCTTTGACTACCTGGATGCCCCCATCCTGCGTGTCACCAACCGCGACGTTCCCCAGCCCTACGCCACCGTGCTGGAGCAAGAGGTGAACCCCAACCCCAAGCGCATCGCAGCCGCGATTCGCAAGGTCATGGGGAGGAGCTAGACATGGCTGAATTCTTCGAAATGCCCCAGGCCACGCCGACCATGGAGTTTGGCACCCTTGGGGAGTGGAAAAAGTCCGAGGGCGACAAGCTCTCCCCCCAAGACGTCATCGCCGTCGTGGAGACCGACAAGGCCGCCATGGACGTCGAGGTCTTCGACTCGGTGGTCCTGCTCAAGATCCTCGCTGCCGATGGTGACGAGATCCCGGCTGGCTTCCCCATCGCGATCATCGGTCAGGAGGGAGACGACATCTCCGCCCTGATGGAGCAGTTCGCGTCCATGGAGCCGGGCGGCGCTGCACCAGCGGCAGAAGCTGCTCCCGCCCCCGAGGCCAAGTCGGCCCCAGCTGCGGCCCCCGTGGCAAAGGCCCCCGCTGCGCCAAAGGCCGAGCTCAATGCTGGCTGGACCGGTCCTGGCTACGCGGGCAAGCCCCTGGACGACGCTCTGATGGAGACATGGGGCACCTTCCATGTGGAAGGCCCCAAGGTGCGAAGCTCTCCCCTGGCCCGCAAGCTGGCGGCGTCCAAAGGCATCGACGTGGCCTCGGTCACGGGCTCCGGTCCCAACGGGCGCGTGGTGAAGGCGGACGTGGAGGCGTACAAGGCCCCTTCGGTCAGCTACGGAGTCGCTGCTCCAAAGGCAGACGAGATCGTGCGCAACTCCAAGATGCGCAAGGTCATCGCCGGGCGGCTCAAGGAGTCCTACCTGGACGCTCCGGTCTTCTTTCTGACCGCCGTCTTGGACTGTGATTCCCTGGTCGCCTTCCGCAAGGACCTGAACGGCCAGCTCGCTGAGCAAGGCCTGAAGGTCTCCTACAACGACCTGACCGTCGCGGCCGTGGCCAAGGCCCTGCGCGATGTCCCTGAAGTCAACGCTTCTTGGGGCCCCGACAACATCACGCGCTTTGGCAGCGTGGACGTCGGCGTGGCTGTGGCTCTGCCCGACGGCTTGATCACGCCGGTCATCCGTCAGGCCGACAAGAAGAGCTTGGTGCAGCTGGCTGCAGAGACCAAGGATCTGGTGGGCCGGGCCCGCGACCGCAAGCTGGATCCCAGCGAGTACAGCGGCGCCGGCTTTGCCGTCTCCAACCTGGGCATGATGCAGATCGACCAGTTCACCGCCATCATCAACCCGCCGGGCAGCGGCATCTTGGCTGTCGGCGCCCTTCAGCAGGAGCCTGTCGTCAAGAACGGCGAGCTGGCTGTGGGCTGGCGCATGAAGGTCACCATGACCTGCGACCACCGGGTGATTGACGGCGCCTTGGGCGCTCGATTCCTGCAGTCCTTCCGGGGCTACATCGAGAACCCAATGCGCATCGTGGTGCTCTGATGGCCCACTTCAACGTCTTGGTCATCGGCTCAGGACCTGGAGGCTACGTCGCGGCCATTCGTGCCGAGCAGCTGGGCCTGAAGGCCGCGTGTATCGAGATGGCTGAGCTGGGAGGCGTGTGCCTGAACTGGGGCTGCATTCCGTCCAAGGCCATCCTCAAGTCCGCCGAATACGCGAACCTGGCCCGGCACCTCGATGACTACGGCATCTCCGTGGGCGACGTGTCCGTAGACATGCCCAAGATCATCAAGCGTTCCAGGCGGGTGGCCAAGAAGTCCGAGAAGGGCGTGAAGTACTTGTTCAAGAAGTACGGCGTGACCCACATCCAGGGCCGCGGCCAGCTCGCTGGTGGCGGAAAGGTCGTGGTGACCGCTGGGGAGGAGCAGGTCGAGCACACTGCAGACCACATCATCGTGGCCACAGGCGCTCGCGCTCGCTGGTTCCCAGGGATGGAGCCCGACGGGGAGAAGATCCTCACCTACCGCGAGGCCATCGTCTCCGAGCACAAGCCCGAGAGCGTCGTGGTGCTGGGTTCCGGGGCCATTGGCCTGGAGTTCGCCTACTTCTACCGGGCCATGGGCTGCGAGGTCACTGTGGTCGAGGGCCAGGACCGCATCGCGCCTCTGGAAGACGCGGAGTGTTCTGCAGAGCTGGCCCGTGCCTACCGAAAGCTGGGCATCAAGCTTGAGCTTGGCAGCTTCTGTCAGTCCAGCGTTCGCAAGGGCGAGGGCTGCCTCACCACCTTGGCCAACGGCACCGTCATCGAGTCCGAGCAAGTCCTGCTGGCGCTCGGCGTCCAGGCCAACATCAGCGACTTGGGCTTGGAGGCCGCCGGCGTTCAGACGGAGCGTGGCTTCATCACCACGGACTCAAGCTGCATGACCACCGCTGCTGGGGTCTACGCCATCGGCGATGTCGCTGGCGCCCCCATGTTGGCCCACAAAGCCAGCACCGAGGCCCACATCTGTGTGGAGCGCATCGCCGGACACAGCGTGCCTGACCTGGACACGAACCTGATTCCCGCGGGCACCTTCTGCCAACCGCAGATCGCCAGCGTGGGACGCACAGAGGCTCAGCTCACCGAAGAGGGCATCGCCTTTGAAGTGGGCCGCTTCCCCTTCGCTGCCAACGGAAAGAACCGGGGAACCGGCTACACCGACGGCTTTGTGAAGGTGATGGTCTCCCCCACCGATGGCGAGCTCTTGGGCTGTCACATCATCGGACAGGACGCCACCGAGCTGCTGAGCGAGGTCGTCATGGCCATGTCCGGCGAGCTGGATGCCCAGAGCTTCCTGCACGCTGTTCACAGTCACCCCACCTCCTCAGAGGCGGTGATGGAAGCTGTGGCTGTCGCCTTGGGTGTCAGTGTCCACATGTGAGCCGGAGGAGGAGGCGGTGTTTCGGCACCAGGTCACGGTCGGATTTGGAGACTGTGACCCGGCCCGCATCGCCTTCTACCCGAACTATTTCCGGTGGTTCGACGCCGCGTACAACGCCTACCTCTTCCAGTACTTTGGGAGCTTTGAGGAGGCGCTCACGCAGATCAACACCATCGGCACGGGCGCGATGGAGGTTGGGGCCAGATTCCACTCTCCGGTGGTGCCAGGCGATGTGCTGGAGCTTGAGCTGCGCTTGAGCAACTGGAGCCGCAAGAGCTTCCAGGTGGACTACCTGGGAAGCTGCAAGGGCCGCCGAGTCATCACCGGATTTGAGGTGCGCGGCGTGTTTGTACGGGTGGATGGCAAGGTGAAGGCAGGCAGTACGGCCGGACTTCGGCGCGCGCTGGGGCTGACGGACCTGGGCTGAAGCGTCCTGGAGGCGAGGCTGACGCCAAGTGGTACGCTGAGGCCCAAGGAGGGGGACGCATGACACACGCACTCTTGATCGCCGCATGGGTAGGCTGCAGTACTCCGGCAGAACCGGAGCTTGCACACGCGCCAGATAAGGCCGCTGCCGCAGCGCCTACGGGACCCCTGGAGTTGCCTGGCGAAGGCTACAACCTGTTGACTGCACCGGCGAAGGTCGGAGACGTCACGCACACGGTCGAGCACTTGGAACTGGCCATGGACATGATCATGCGCAAGCCGGGCCAGAAGGCTCACACCCTCAAGCTGGTGCAGGCCACGGACCATGACTACAAGCGGCGTGTCACCGCCGTGGATGGCGCGGGTGAGATCGAGGGCTATCGCATCCTCGTCAAGAAAAGCATGGACACGGAGAAGTCCAAGTTTCCAGGAGAGTCCTGGAAGACCGAGACCACGGAGCTCCCACTCCACGGGGTGAGCTTCGCCGCCAAGTGGGGTGACTTTGGCTGGAGATACGAGCTGGACGATGGCAAGGCCACAGGCCATCAAGCAGCGCTCTTTGACTACTTTGGCCTTCTCTTTGGCACGATGCGGCTCCCGCCGCACAAGGTCCAGCCTGGAGACACGTGGTCGCTGTCCCCTTCAGAGGTCAAGGCACTCTTCTCGGGCCCCGGTGAGGAGATGGAAGGGAGCGTGGAATACCGCTTTGACAGCCTCGACGAATACCAAGGCCACCCGGTTGCCGTACTCAAGTTTGAAGCCGTCCTGGAGGGCAAAGGCCTAGACGGGGACCTCAAATTCGTGCTTGATGGCGCAGAGTACCGGTCCACCGAAGGCTTGGGGACGCTCCTCTTTGAAGCGAGCGGGCCGATGGAAGTGACCGGAATGCCCAAGGAGCGAGGCTATGCCGTTGGCGTGACGGGGAAGACCACCTTCAAAGTGACCGTCACGCACTAAGGAGCGGCATCACACCACTGTGATGCCCATCTCCCCCACCCCATCGATCCCCGCACGAACGACGGAGCCCTTCACCAGGGGCCCAACCCCACTTGGGGTGCCCGTCAGGATCAAGTCTCCAGCCTTGAGCTCCACGTGCTCGGAGATGGCCGCGATGACCTCGGCGACGGACCAAATCTGATCGTCCAGGTCGCCTTCCTGGCGCAAGGCACCGTCCACTTCCAGCCACACGCGACCGGCCTGTGGGTGGCCCATGTCGGCTGCTGGAACCAGGGCGCTGACCGGAGCGCTCCTATCGAACCCCTTGGCCCAGTCCCATGGATGCCCCTTGGCTTTGGCCTTCTCCTGCAGGTCCCGCAGCGTAAGATCCAAGGCCACCCCGTAGCCATAGACATGGCCCATCGCCTGGTCCACCGGAATGTCCCGCCCTCCACTGGAGATGGCCACCGCAAGCTCTACCTCGTGGTGCAGCTTCTCGGTCTTTGGAGGGTAGGCGATCTCTGCCCCGGAGCTGGCATCCACGACCGCATCCGCTGGTTTGCAGAAGATCATCGGTGCGGCTCCCCGCTCGCCCGAGGCCCCCATCTCCGCGGCGTGCTTGGCGTAGTTTCGCCCGACACAGAACACCCGGCGAATGGGGAAACGCTGCCCGTTGGAGACAGCCAAGCTGGGGGTGGAAGGTACCGGGACGACGTACGCCATGGGGGACTCCTGATGTTTCTGTTCGGCGCTCGAAACCGGCGCGTTCTCAGCGCTCTCCGAAGCGCTCGCCAGCCTCCACCCCGAGACCAAAGCCTACGGAGGTGAAGGCATCCCGCTCCAGCAGACGGCCGGGGAAGCGGCTCTCAAAGATGTCTCTGACACAAGGCACCAGACTGGTTCCACCCGTCAGAAAGACCGCGCCGACCTGACCGGACAAAACATCACAGTCGACCAGGAGGGTGTCCAAGCAGCCCCCCATCTTGCGCAGCATCGGGTCCACCTTGGCCTCGAAGGCCCGGCGCGAGACCGGCTCCTCCAGCACAAAGCCCGGCGCGCGGAAGCTGAGGATGCCCTCGTCCTGCTTGGAGAGCTCGATCTTGCAGCGCTCCACCGACTGAAAGAGCTGGAAGCCCAGGTTGTCCAGCAGGAGGGTCTCCAAGCGCTTGAGCCCGACCTTGTCATCGCTGCTGCGCAGCCAGCCGGCCAACTCCAGCAGGTTGGCGTCGGTGCGGGCGAAGGACAGGGCGTGCCATGAGCTGGCCGCGATGTGCAGGTGGGTGGGAATGCCCACGGGGCGCCCCAAGGGACTCCAAGTGGACCCGTACCCAAGCCTGGGCCACACCACCATCTCCACCAGCGCGGCGTCCAGATCGTTGCCCGCGATGTTCACGCCGCTGCTGCCGAGCACGTCCTCGTGCCGGTTCTGGCGTCCAACCCGAGAGGGGCCCAGACGCATCAAGGTGAAGTCGGTTGTACCGCCACCCAGATCGCCGACCAAGCAGAGGATGTCCTCGTCCAAGCTGGCCTCGAAGGCCCGGGCTGCGGCGATGGGCTCAAACTGAAAAGCGATCTCCTGAAAACCAGCCAAGGAAGCTGCGATCTCCAAGCGCCTCTGGGCCAATGCGTCCCGCTCGGGGTTGGTGTGAAACACCGCTGGGCGGCCCATCAACACGGCGTCCACAGGCGCTCCCGCTGCAGCCTCTGCCCGCTCCTTGAGCCCCTCCAAGAAACCAGCGATCAGATCCGAGAGATCCATCGCGCGGCCATGGATGAAGGTCTGGCTGAAGGCCTTGCTGGGCAAGTGACGCTTGATGGCCTGCAAGAAACGGCCATCCATCTCTTGCTCCAAGTAGGCATGCACCGCCCGGGTCCCGTAGTACTGACGCCGGTCGTTGCCGAAGTAGAGCAGGGTGGGCAGGGTCTGGGGAGGCGGAAAGTCCTCCTCCAGCTCAAGGGACTGCACCCCCTCTGGCCCCCAGAGGGACAAGGTGGTGTTTGAGGTCCCGAAATCCAGTCCACATGCGCGCATGCCGTGTGCCTAATGTGCTCCGGCCAGCAGGCCCATGCTGACCTCGCATGGGGTGGCGTTGTCTTGACAAGTCAAGATGGGGATGGATAGCGTGCGTACAGCAAAGGCTCCCCATGCTCCCTCTCCTCGCCCTCCTCAGCTCCCCTGATGCCCAAGCAAAGGACCTGCGCGGCCATTTCGCCGTGGGCTTTGAGAACCAGCTCTCGGGAATGCCGGCGCTCTCCGCCAAGTATGCCTTCCCCACCGCCCAGTCCCAGCTCAACGCCCAGCTCCAAGTTGTGGCCGGTTGGAGCGTAGATCCCAAGGCTGAGGACCAGAGCTTCTTTGGCGCCCGAGGACTCTACGGGGTCGTGGCCGAAGACAACATGTCGCTGTTGGTGGGCGCCGGGCTTGGCTACGCACAGACCGGCACCGACAAGGCCTTTCGCGTGGAGCCCCTCATGAGCGCGGAGTTCTTCCTCTTCGGCTTGGAGAATCTGGGCCTGACGCTGCAGTGGGGACTGCAGTTGGAGCTGAGCTCTGGCGGCACCGCCTTCCGAAGCATGGGCAGCGGCGCGGCCATTGGGGCCCACTACTGGTTCTGAGGAGAGCTGCTTCTGACGAGACCGCTTCTGACGGGCTACGATTCAGGCCGTCAGACCGGACCTTGAATGCTCAGCCTGCTCTCGCTTCTCTACGCGCCCGCTGTACACGCCGCCGCCTACGACCCGGCGTTGGAGTGGCGAACGCTGCACACCGATCACTTTGAGATCACCTTCCACCAGGGGGAGGAGCAGCTCGCCAACGAGCTGGGCAGCAGCGCAGAAGAGATCTGGGCCGAGCTCACGGTAGACATGGACTGGGTCCCCAAGGCCAAGACACAGATCGTGCTGGTCGACCACACCGACATGGCCAACGGCTACGCCAGCACCGTCCCCTACAACGCCATCGTCATCTTCGTCACCGCGCCCCAAGAGAGCAGCGGGCTGGCCTACTACGATGACTGGTCGACGATGATCCTGACCCACGAGTTCGCCCACATCCTGCACTTGGACAATGTGCAAGGGGCGCCCGCGCTGCTTCGCTACGCCCTGGGCCGCATCATCTCCGTCAACCAGCTCTCGCCCTGGTGGATCGTCGAAGGCTCGGCCACCTACCAGGAGACCCGCCACACCGGCGGTGGCCGCGGACACCTGGTCAATCCCCACTCCGAGATGCAGATCCGCACGGCATGGCTCGGGGGAGACTTCCCGACCATCGACCAGATGGACGGCTTCATGTCCGGCCCTCCTGGGGGCAACACCCGCTATGTTTTTGGACAGAGCTTCTTGGCCTGGGTGGCAGACAACACCAGCGACGATGCGGTCACACGCTGGAACAGCTCCTATGGGGGCTGGTGGTTCCCCTACTACCTGCCCGCCAAGAAGGTCTTCGGTCAGACCTGGGTGGAGCTCTACGGTGGCTGGACCGCATGGCTTGGGGAGCACTACGAGGCTCAGGTCGCCGAGATCGAGTCACACGGAGAGATGACGGTCGGCGAGCCTCTGACCGATGTCGACGGCTCCTGCTACGGCGCCACCTTCTCCCCTTCAGGCGACACGGTCGTTTGGGCCTGTAGCGAGCGCGCCACTGGCTCCAACATCTTCCTGGCCGACAGCCAAGGAAACAACGCCGAGATCGAGGTCGCCGAGGGCTTCGCCAGCACCTTCACCTGGCGCCCAGACGGCCAAGCCTTTGCCTACTCCGCCAGCCACGTCGTCGACGACTTCAACCTCTACGACGACATCTACTTCCACGTTGTAGGCGCAGAGAGCGCGACACGCTTGACCAACGGAAAGCGTGCCCGTGACCCGGCCTTCTCCCCCGACGGAAGCGAGCTCCTGGTCGTGCAGAACAAGGTCCAGAACAACAACCTGGGCCGCATGCGCATCGACCAGACGGTGGCCCCCCTCACGGACTACAGCGACCACACCCAGCTCAGCACGCCCGTCTGGAGCCCCGATGGCCGCTTCATCGCCTTGAGCGCTTGGCAGGACGGTCAGCGTGACCTGTGGGTCTTCAACGCAAATGGCACGCCCTACCGACGCGTCACGATGGACACGGCCATGGACCGGGACCCGGTGTTCTCAAGCGATGGGGGCACCCTCTACTTCGCCAGCGACCGAAGCGGCGTGAGCAACCTCTACGCCGTTGACCTGGCCACCGAGCAGCTCTTCCAAGTCACCAACGTCATCACGGGCGCCTTTCAGCCTGCCCCGAGCCCCGACGGCAGCCTCTTGATCTGGCAGCAGTTCTCCACCCGCGGCTACCAGCTCATGCGGGCCGAGGTGGACCGAAGCCTATGGCAGCCCGCCGGCGCCCTGCCGCTGTCCTTTGACAGCCGCGGAGATCTGGCAGCGCTCCTCCCGGGTAGCCCCACGACCACGCCGGCTCCAAGCGCACCTCCGCTCAAACTGGAGAACAGCGGCTTCAGCGGCGAGCAGGTCCAGACGGGAGGAAGCGGCGCCGGAAGCTTCACCCTGGGCGCTGACCAGCCAACACGCGGCGCAGACCAAGACGACGTGACCGAAACCGAGGGCACAACGCTCAGCGCAGATCTGGACTACCCCTTCGACTACGAGGTGAGCGACTACCGGGCCCTGCCCACGCTGCTTCCTCCCCGCTACCTGATGCCTTCGGTCTACTCCACCGGAATTGGGCTGGGCTTTAGCCTGAGCACCAGCAGCAGCGACCAGCTCAAGCGCCACCTCTACGGCGCCGCCGTGAACTACCGCAGCGACGCGAAGTTCGTGGGCTGGGGCGTGGCCTACACCTGGAACCGCTACCGCCCCATCGTGAGCCTGAGCGCCAGCCGCTCCGTGGTGCCCTACCAGGACATCTACGTTCTGCCCGACGGTGAGCCAGGAGCGGGCATCCCAATCGTCGAGTCCACGGGTGTGCGCTACTGGGACCAACGCCTGCGCTTTGGGGCCGGCGTGAGCTACTCCCGACGCCAACGCACCGCCATGGCCTTGCGCTGGAACGGCAACCTGAGGCGCCCCCTGGAGACGCCCCTGCCCTCGGGGGTCTACGAGCCCCTGCTCCCCACCCGCGGCTTCATCTCCACCCTCTCGGCGGGCTGGAGCTACTACCGAGGCCGGGCCTACAACTACTCCATCTCCCCAGAGGACAGTCGCTTGCTTCGCGTCAGCGCGAACGTGAACCACGCCGCAATCGGGGCCTTCGTCTACGAGGAGGGGAAGCTGACGCCCTTCAACCGGCTGCAGCTCACTGGAGAGGTGCGCGAGTACGTGGCCCTGCCTTGGGCCGAGAACCACGTCCTGGGCTTGCGGGCCGCCGGCGGCGTCTCTGTTGGGGACCAGCTCAACTATGGCTCCTTCATTCTTGGCGGCAGCTTCGGAGAGAGCCCCTGGGTTCAAACCCCAGCAGAGTGGCAGCCCCTGCGAGGCCATCCTGTCGGAGCCGACCGCGGTGACGGCTACTACTTGGGGTCCATCGAGTACCGGGCGCCCCTCTGGCGGATCGACCGAGGCTGGCGCACTGCGCCCATCTTCTTCCGGACCCTGCACGGCGCGGCCTTTGTCGACTTTGGCGACGCCTTCTATGGCAGCGATGGGATCGAGGTCCCTCGCGTTGGCGTGGGCGCCGAGCTGCGCATGAGCGTCTTGGCTGGCTGGGGGCTCGGGTTCACTGGACGAGTTGGCTACGCTGTGGGGGTGAGCGGCGCCAGCGGCTACGGTCCGGTTGACCCCGGCTCGGTCTATCTGCGACTTGGCAGCAGCTTTTGAGGCTGAAGGGGGGCGTCGTCGTCCCTGGATTGCCGAGGGCAGCTACGGCAAATGGGCAGGCCAGCTCTCTCTCGAAGCGCCGGCCACTTCTTCTTCCTCAGTCCGCCCCTCGAGATCTCCTTGGCGCACTACGCGGCACGCCCCTGGGAGCCCCACAAATACCCCAGTCCACAGGCGCAGGCGCAGCGCCTCCCGATGCTGGAGGCGTGGGTGCGGCAGTACGGGAGTAGGTCCGATGACTTCGGAGAGAAGGCACACCGAGCCGCCTTTGAATTGGCTCCGTGCACAAAGCTTGAGGCCTCTGGAGCGGAAGAGGTCTGGACCGCCCTGGGTGTGAGAGCCCCCTGAAGCTTGGGACTCGTTTATAAGGATGACCTGAAGAAAGGGACGACCCATGCGGCTGCTCGCCATCACCCTTCCTGCCCTCCTCCTCCTGTCCTGCGGACCTGGCGCCGTCGGCAAGAAGGTCGCTGGCCCCCCACCGGCCGCAGCCGACAACTATGGCCCAGAGCAGCTCTGCCCGGAGACAGGCGCACCCGACTACGCCAAGCCGCTGATCGTGGACATGGCCGCCTCTGAGCGTGGCGATCTGGAGCTGGCCATGGACGATGGCTTGGTGGTCGTTCGCTACGACTGCAACTCCCTGGCCGTGCTGCCGGACTGCACAGCCAACGCCGAGTACCGATTCGCGGCCTTCAACCCCAAGAGCGAGGTCATCCGCTTCGACAACGCCGGAGAGGTCAACGCCAACTTCCCCGTGTCGGCTGGCAGCTTTGGGGCCAAGCTGGGTGGCGAGTTCGCCCGAGGCAACAAGCTGGATGTGGCCTTGGCCATGGTCGGAAAGCAGCGCACGACCACTGCGATGCTCTCTCAGAACGAGCTCATCGAAGCGCGACCAGGCGCCTGCGCCGATGCAACCCACTTCGTGCGCGGTGCGACCTTGGGCGCCTTCGCGTTGGCCACCTCCTCCAGTGCATCCATCGGCGGGGCTGCCGAGGTCTTCGGTATTCCTCAAGTGGGTCAGATTGGCGTCGGCGGAAGCAGCTCTACGGACCAGTCCCTGCAGGGCAAAGATGGGCACATCTCGGCCTGTGAAGGGGCCTCAAAAGCCAACTCCCAGCCTCCGATGGACTGCAGCGCCCTGTTGCGCCTCGAGCTGACCGCAGTGGACCCAGAGGGGACGCCTTCCCAGGTCCGTGGACAGAGCAGCGAGTTCGACGCTTGCCCCGCAGGCCTGGTGGAGCAAGGCGGCAAGTGCACCCTCCCCTCCGAGGCGCCTCACCTCTGTCGACCGGACGATGTCGCAGACTGCACCACCCAATGTGACCTGGGCGATCCAGGAAGCTGCGGACGCCTGGGGCTGTACCACCAGGAAGGCCTCAACGGGGTCGCACAGGATCCCGCCCAAGCCGCCTCGCTCTACCGCAAGGCTTGCGATGGTGGTTGGACGGTCGGCTGCGCCAGCCTGGGCAGCCTCTATGTGATGGGCATGGGCGTGCCGCGCGACACGGAAGCGGGCATCGCCCTGGTCGAGCAGGCTTGTGACGACGGATTCGCCCAGAGCTGCACCCTGCTCGGCGGCGCCTTCTACACCGGGAACTTGGTCCCCAAGGATGCTGCCCGGGCCCGCCCAGTGTTGGAGCGCGCCTGCTACGGCGGCGACCCAGAAGGCTGCTTCCTGCTGGGGGAGCTATGAAGGCCTGGGTCCTGCGCGCGCCTGGAGGGCCCCAGGCCTTCACCTTGGAAGAGCTGCCGATTCCAGCGCCAAGGCCAGGCTGGGTGCGAATCCAGATCAAGGCCTTTGGGCTGAACCGAAGCGAGTACTTCACCCGAATCGGCGACTCACCGAGCGTCGAGCTGCCGCGGGTTCTGGGCATTGAGTGCGTTGGGGTGGTCGATGCAGCTCCAGGCAGCGACCTGGTGCACGGCCAGAAAGTCGCCGCGATGATGAACGGCATGGGCCGGCAGTTCAATGGCTCCTACGCCGAGTACACCCTTGTGCCGCGGACCAGCGTCTTCCCCTTGGAGACCCAGCTCTCTTGGGGCCGACTCGGAGCCTTGCCGGAGATGCTGCAGACCTGCAACGGCTCCCTCCACCTTGGGCTGGGCGTGGAGTCGGGAGAGACGCTGCTCATCCGAGGCGGGACCTCGTCCATTGGCCTGGCGACCTTGGCGCTTGCGCGCGCCATGGGGGTGCGCGTGTGGAGCACCTCCCGCAGCCAAGCCAAAGTTCAGATGCTCCTGGATGCTGGCGCCGAGCGTGTCTTCATTGACCAGGGCCAGCTCAGAGAAGCCGTGCGAGAGCGCGCACCAGGAGGCGTAGACCGGGTGCTCGAGCTGATCGGTGCGAGCACCCTGAAAGACTCCCTTCAATGCGTTCGGCCCGGAGGTGTGGTTTGCATGACCGGCATCCTGGGCGGTCAGTGGGTCCTTCCAGACTTTGAACCGATGATGCACATTCCAAGCGGTGTGCGCCTGAGCTCCTATTCCGGCGGGTCCAGCGACATCGGGCCCGACACGCTCCAGCGCTATGTGAGCCTCATTGAGTCGGGCGCGCTTCAGATCCAGACGGGGACCCTCTGGGACTTCGACCAGCTCATCGAGGCCCATCGCGCCATGGACGCGAACCGCTCAAAGGGCAAGATGGTCGTGCGACTCGCTTGAGAATCCGATCCCGCCGGGAATAGGCTTAGCCCTTGCCGTGTCAAGAGTTAGGATGTCCACATGATCCTGCTCCTTGCCTCCATCGCCCACGCTGACCTGCCCACCCAAGCCCAGGTGGCCTTGCGCCGTGGCGACTGTAGAACGGCCATGCCGCTCATTCAGGAGCTCCCTGGCCTGGACGCTGCGGTTGCCCGCGCACGCTGCGGGGACCCAGAGGGGCTCGAGTCGCACTTGGACCCCAGCTCTCCCCTGGACCCCTTTGCGCGCCTGCTGCTGGCCCGAGCCAGCCTGGAGAGCGAGCCAGCCCAAGCTCTGACCCTGCTTCACGGTCTGGAGATGAGCGGCGAGATTGGACTGGAGGTCCGCCTCATTCGGGCCAGGGCGCTCATCGCATTGGAACGAAGCCTGGATGCCCGGGACGACTTGAGGGCCCTCCTGAACACCTCGGCACGCCCCGAGGCCTTGTACCTGCTGGCCTTTGGCGCCGAGCAGCGGGGAGATCTGGGGCCCGCTGTCGATGCCTACCGCTCCCTCTGGGCCAAAGAGGTCAAGTCGCCCTTCTCGGATTTGGCGGGAGAGCGCCTGCTGGCCATGGGCTACCCCATGCCGGACATGAGCAGCCCCGAGGGCCAGGCTTTGGCTCTGGAGCGCGCCCGAGGTCTGGTCAAGGCTGCCCGCGCTGACGCCGCCATCCCGCTCTACGACGCCCTGACCGAGACCGGCAAGTCTGGGAACGCCTGGCAGCACGAGGTCTCGATGGCCCTGTTCAAGGCCCGCATGTATCCACGGGCGATGGAGGAGATGGGCCAGTTGAACCCCACCAACCCCGGGGTCCGCGGTGGCGCCGAGACCCTCTACCACTTCGCCCTGGGGACCTCCCGAAACGGCGACTACGAGAGCGCCGCCGTCAGCTACACGGCGCTCTTCACCCAGTATCCAACGACCAAGCGCGCCGACACCGGCAGCTTCAAGCTTGGGTACCTCAAGTTTGACTCGGGCAAGCTGGCCGAGGGCATCCCGCTCTTTGAAGAGCACCTGGTGCGCTACCCCAACTCCAAGCACCTGGACGAGACCCTCTGGTTCATTGGCTGGTCTCACTACCAGCTCGACCAACTGGACGAGGCAAAGGCCGCCTTTGACCGGCTGCTCAACACCACCCCAAAGTCCTCGCTGGCGCCAGCCGCCCTATATTGGAAGGCCCGGATCTTGGGCCAGAAGGGAAACGCGGAGGCCGAGACGGCCGCCTACACCCGCCTGGTCAACGCCTACCCCACCTCTGGGCATGCTTGGTTTGCGGCAGAGCGCCTGGGCCGCAGCTTTGAAGGCGTTGGCCCCGTCACCATTCCTGAGGTGCCGGCGAGCTTTGTCTCCGCACACCCGGAAGTCGCAGAGGGCTTGGCCCTGCTCGAAGCCGGTCAGGTGGACTGGGCCCGGTCCCGTCTGCTCCCCTACGCCAGCGCTGCGAAGGCCGGCGGCAAGGACCAAGCTCTGGCCTACGCCCACCTGCTCATTAAGGCGGGCGCCTACCGAGACGCTCAGGCCCTGGCTCGCCCTTGGTGTCCGGGGGTCACCCGGGCCAAGAACGACCCCGTCGCCGCCACTGCTTGCACTCCTCGGCCGGAACAAGGGGTCGTGCAACAGGCTGCAGATGCATCGGGCCTCAACCCGCTGCTGCCCTACGCCATCATGACCGCCGAGTCGGCCCTCAAACCCGAGGTGACCTCGTGGGCGGGGGCCCGTGGCCTGATGCAGCTCATGCCGACGCTTGGAGAAGAACTCCACGGTGAGCTTCAAGAGGGAATCCCCTACGACCCCGACCGTCTGTACATCGCTGGCTACAATGCTTGGCTTGGCACAACGGAGCTGGGCCGCTTGCATCAGCGCTTCAACGCCGCCGGCATCCAACCATCGCTGCCGATGACCATCGCCGGCTACAACGGCGGCTCAGAAGCCGTTCAGCGCTGGGTGGATGGCGCCGAGAGCATGGAAGGCGATGTGTGGGCTGAGAACATCGGTTATACCGAGACCCGCCGCTATTGCCGGCGTGTCCTGGGTTTCCTAATGCAGTACCGCTGGGTCTACGGGGACCCAGATCAGCCTTAGTTCAGGTCCACCTCGACCGGCATCACCGCCAAAGCAACCCCTGGGGACTGCAGGAGCATCTCTGCTGCAGGCGGCAGAGAGAGCCAAGGCTCGAGAACCTTGAGCTGGGGAGCCAATAGGGAGAGGAGTCCGCCGGGCAGGAACTGAGCCCAGAAGCGCGCTGGGGGCCGGACCACCAAGTCCTTTCGGCTCCAAGGTCCATGCAGCTTGGAGAGCTCTCGCGCCTTGTCGAGTGCTTGGGTCAGTCCCCCCAGTCCATCGACCAGTCCGCCTTCCAGGGCCGATGCGCCAGCCCAGACACGTCCTTGGGCCATCGGCTCGATCTCCTCGACAGTGCGCTTGCGGCCTTCCGCTACGCGCTCCACAAAGCCCTTGTAGGCCATTTGGAGGCGGGCCCGGAAGCGAGCCCGCTGGGAGGGGTCAAAGGGCTCCTCGCTGCTGTACATGCCCAGCATGGGTCCGCCACCGACCGCCTCTGAGTAGATGCCCAGCTTGGCCGTGGCCGCGCCAGTGACCAACTTGCCACCCACCACACCGATAGAGCCGGTGATGGTGCCTGGACAGGCGTAGATTGCCCGCGCAGGTGCTGAGATGTAGTACCCGCCGCTGGCGGAGACATCACCGAAGTAGGCCACCACTGGCTTGGCTTGGTCCAGGAGCTGAACTTCCTTCCAGATCAGGTCCGAGGCCAAGACGCTTCCACCCGGTGAATTGACCGCCAACACGACCGCTTGGACCATCGGGTCCTCGCGCAGGGCTCGGAGAGCCGGAATGACCTCGGGTGGCGCAATGCGCTGCCGTCCTCCGGGCTCGACGCCCATCGTGATGTTTCCTCGGAGATGCAGCACAGCGATCTGAGGCAATCCCCGGCTGTGCCGCTCGGCTCGCCGAAGGAGCGAGAGGGGCTTGGTCAACTGGCCCAAGTCCACCCGCGCGCACTCCTTCCCCAGCAGCTCCTTCAAGAACTCATCGATCTCGCTCTCATAGGCGACGCGATCGATCAGGCCGGCCGCCAGCGCCTCATCGGGCGAGAGCGCGCCCTTGGCCATGGCCGCCTCAAGTTGAGACTCGCTCACGCCCCTTCCAAGGCTCAGGGCCGACATCAACTCCGCTTGCAGCTCTTCTACGAGGAGCTGAGTAGCCTCTCGGTTCTGAGGGCTCGCGACCCGACGGGTGAAGCTCTCTCCCATGGACTTGTAGGCCCCGGCTGAGACGACATCGAACTCCAGCCCCAAGCGCTCGAGAGCGGGGCCGAAGAAGCGAAGCTGGCCACCCACCCCAAGCAAGGAGACCTCGCCCATTGGCGGCACGATCACCTTGTCCGCCACGCTGCTCAGGTAGAGCGCCGCGTTTCCAGGGCTCTCGGCGTAGACCACAACGGAGACCCCCTTCTCCCGAATGCGCTGAATTCCTGCACGCCATTCCTGGAGGGTTGCCCAGCCCCAACCCATTCCCGCGACCTGCAGCAGCACGCCACGAACCCCTGGCCGTCCAGCCGCGAACTCCAGATGGCTCAGAAGCAAGAGGGGATCACCAACGTTGCCGTCCAGGCGCAGGTCTAGGACGCTGCCCGTGCCCAAGGCCCCGCGCAGGGCCCGCCGCCCTATCCATGCGGCCACGAGAGAAAAGGGCCTTGCCAAGCTGAGCAGCAATGAGTTCATTAGAGACGTGCCTTGGAACCGGGTTCTACTCTGGAACTCTAAACACCCAACGCTGCAGCGCCAGCGAGGAGGTGCCCCCGTGGTCTTTGCCCTGAGTCCCGTCGAGCTTCAAATCATCAGCTACATCTCGGAGCTCGACCTGGTCGATCTCGCCGTAGAGCTGGACTACGTGCCCGAAGCGGAGATCAACCGCGCCCAGCTTCTGGGCAACCTGATCCCTCGCTTGGTCGCCCTCGCTGAGAAAGAAGGGCTGCCCTTCTCCAAGTACGATCTAGACGATCTTGCTGACCTGCCGGACATCCACCGCACCGCCTTGGCCTTTCGCATGGGCTGGGAAGCCACCCCAGCGGCGATGCTGCGCAAGGGTGAGCGGGTCTACCGAAGCTACCGCAGCTCTCGACGAAACAGTCAGGTCGCCCAGCTCCTTCCCACCTTGCTCCCGATCGTCGCTCGATGCGCCCATGAGCTCCGAGTGGTGTGACGAGATGACTCCGTAAATACGCAAAGTCAACGCCAACAGTAGGCGGGTCGGTTGACACACCCCTTCCCCCGTCGTACCCATGGCCATCTGTGGAGCCCCTTGCCGGGGGCTCAAGTGCCTTTTGGAGACGTCGAAATGGCTACCAAGACTTGCCCAAGCTGCCAGGAAGAGGTCCCAACTGCGGCCCCACGCTGCAAGCACTGCTTCCATGACTTTACGGAAGCTCCCCCCAAGAAGAGCGGCGGCCCTGTAGCGCTGCTCGGCATGCTGGCCGTCATGGCCCTCATCGCCGCCGGTGTGTTCTGGCTCAAGGGCCAGCGCCCAGGTGCTGAGTCCGTGATGGTGGACGCTGAGACCAGCTCCATCACCTTTGTCACCAAGTACAAGGACCGCACCGAGACCGATCGCGTCAGCTTCTCAGAGGTGGCCAACGTTGAGTACGCCATCGGCGGAAGCTCTCAGTACGAGATCGCCGTGGTGACCCTCTCCGGTGAGCGCTGGGTTCTGGAGAGCAGCGAGTCCAAGCCCCTCAACGGCCAGGCTGAGCACTACGCAGCTGTCATCGACAAGCCACTGGTGGAGAAGAACGAGGTTCGCGGATTCGGCGACCTCGGATCTGGCGGCAAATAGGCCGTGCTGCCTTTCAAGCGGCTGAGCCGCGACCTTGCCATTGACCTAGGGACAGCCAACACGCTGGTTTGGGCCGAAGGCAAGGGCATTGTGCTCGAAGAGCCCAGTGTCGTCGCAGTACACCGCTCAGAGAGTGGCGCCTACGGCGAGGTGCTCGCAGTAGGCGCCGAGGCCAAGGAGATGCTGGGCCGTACGCCCGGCTCCATCGTGGCCGTGCGCCCACTGAAAGACGGCGTCATCGCCGACTTTCACATCACCGAAGAGATGCTGCGGGCCTTCATCCGGCGCGCCATTGGTCGCTCCCCCATGGTCAAACCCAGGGCCCTGGTCTGCATCCCATTCGGTCTGACCGAAGTGGAGAAGCGTGCGGTCTACGAGTCTGCCCGCTCGGCAGGTGCACGAGAGGTTCAGCTCATCTCTGAGCCTATGGCGGCTGCTCTCGGCGCCGGACTTCCCGTCTTGGAGCCCTCCGGCAGCTTGGTCGTTGACATTGGCGGTGGCACCACCGAGATCGCGGTCATCAGCTTGGGTGGCTCAGTCCAGAGTCTCTCGATGCGCTTGGCCGGGGACCACATGAACACCGCCATCGCCGGGATGGTTGAGAAGACACACGGCATCGTCATTGGCGAGCGGACCGCAGAGGCCCTCAAGCTGGACCTCGGTTCGGCTCTGCGCGCCAACCCGACGCCGACGGCTGTCGTCAAGGGCCGGGACGCAAGCTCTGGGATTCCAAGGCAGGTCCACGTCACGAGCGAGGATCTGCGCTTGGCCATGCAGCCGATGTTGCGTCAGTTGGTAGAAGGCATCCGGCAAGTTCTCGAGGCGACACCGCCTGAGCTGGCTGGGGACATCCTGCAGAAGGGCATGGTCCTCTGTGGCGGCGGCGCGCTGCTGCGGGGACTGGACCAGTTTCTGGCGGATGAGACGGGCTTGCCTGTCGTGCTCAGCGACGACCCCCTTCGCTCTGTGGTCAAGGGCGCAGGCCGCGCGCTGGAAGATGCGGCCCTACTGGAACGGGTCGCCCTCCCCTGACCAAACAGGGCCAGATGCCCTGTTTGTCCACCACGGCACAGCTCTTGGAGTGCGCAAGGTCTCCCAGATTGAGCAGGGACCCTTGGCCGCGCTTGTGCAGTCCCGGGCTGTGGCTGTGACCGCAGATCACCAACTCGCAGCTCGGTCCCAAGCGTGTGTCTGCCCAGAGCTTCTGAGCCTCAGCGACCCGCTCGTTTCCTCCACCCTGGTGGTCGGCCGCGAGCTTCGCCCCCAACTTTGCACCACGTGTGGCCCCAAGCACCCGCATCAGCATGGCGAAGGGAGTAGAACGCAGGAGGGTGGCTGCGCTGCGATACCCCAGGCTGCGGTCCGCTTCGTCTCCATGAGCCAGTAGCGTGGCATAGCCAGCCAGCTCCAACTCCAGCTCGGGAGAGATCTGGATGCCGAGCTTCTCAAGCCCTTCACCGACCGCGAAGTCATGGTTGCCGGGAATGAAGTGAACCTCACCTCCACTCTGGACCCGCGCGTGTAGCGCCGCGAGAACAGGCACAAACTGGGCGCTCACCTGACCGTCATGGCCCCACCAAAAATGGAAGAGGTCCCCAAGAACGAAGACCCGCGCCCAGTCCTCGGCCGCGAGAAGCTGAACCAAGAGCTCTTGGTTGGGGTCATCCAGTCCGCGCAGGTGCACATCGGAGAGCAAGAGATCCATGGCTTCCACCCTACCCCGCTCAGCGGGCCTGCGGTGGTTAGAGCATCGCCATGCAAGCCCCCCTTCCAGAGCGCCTCCGTCCGATCAACCTCGACGAGGTCGTCGGCCAGTCTCACGTGCTGGACCGTGAACAACCCTTCCGAAAGGCTCTGGCCCGCGGAAGTGTGCGCTCTTTGCTCCTCGTGGGACCGCCTGGATGTGGGAAGACGACACTGGCCCGCCTGGTCGCCAGAGAAGGCCAAGCACGCTTTGAGACCCTCTCCGCAGTGCTGGACGGAATGGGTGAGCTGAGGGCGGCCGTGAAACGCGCACGGGAAGCACGCTCAAGCCTACATCCCCAAGCCACGGTGCTCTTTGTCGACGAGATCCACCGCTGGAACAAGGCCCAGCAAGACGGACTGCTCCCCCATGTGGAGGATGGAACGCTCATCCTTATCGGAGCGACAACCGAACACCCGGGCTTCGCGCTGCGACGCACCCTCCTCTCACGAATGGAGACCATCCGTCTTCAGCCACTGAGCGTCGCCGAAGTGGTCGGACTGCTGGAGCGCGCCCTAAACGACCCCCGAGGCTTAGAGAGCCGCAACCTGGATGCCGAAATCCCGGCCCTCGAACGAATCGCACAGCTCGCCGACGGAGACGCGCGGCACGCCTTGAACCTATTGGAGCGTGTCTGTGACGCCTTGGACGATGGCCAGCGCTTGACCATGGACTCCGTCGAGCAACGCTTGGACGCCGCCTTGGCTTCGGCCGCACTGGACGAAGAAGCCCACTACGACCTGAGCTCCGCGCTCATCAAGTCAATACGCGGCAGCGCACCTGATGCGGCAGTCTATTGGTTGGCGAGGTTGCTGGAATCCGGCGAAGACCCCGCCTTTGTCTGTCGCCGGCTCATTATCTCAGCGAGTGAGGACATCGGCAACGCCGACCCACGAGCACTGACGCTCGCAGTCTCCTGTGCCCACGGAGTAGAACGAATCGGCATGCCCGAGGCCCGTATTCTCATGGGCCAAGCGGTGACCTACTTGGCCAGCGCGCCCAAGAGCAACGCAGCGTACCTGGCCATCAACGCCGCCATCGCCGAGACCAAGAAGTCGGGGGCACAAGCCGTTCCCAGGCACTTGCGAAACGCCGCGACCAAGATCCACAAGCAAGAAGGCGCCGGCGAGGGCTACCTCTACCCCCATGACGCACAGTTCGGCGTAGTGGACCAGGAGTACCTGCCCCAGAGACTGGCTGGCAAACGCTTCTATGCACCCAAGAAATGGGGCAACGAGAAACTGATTGGCGAGCGCCTGGACTGGTGGCGTTCAAAACTGGGCAAATAGCCGCTGCCTACCAACAGTCGGCGAGCAGCAGACCAAACACAGTCTTGACTGTGCATTCACTCAGACTGCTCTGCAAGGAACACAAAAAGCCACCCCTGGGAGCAAAGATGCTCGACCAGGGGTGGCAAAGTGAAG
>CAJXRZ010000006.1 GCA_913060515.1 uncultured Pseudomonadota bacterium
ATCTACACTATCCTCTTCGTCGGCAGCGTCAGATGTGTATAAGAGACAGCGGTTGCACAGCTCAAAGAGCGGGGTGCCTGGGTAAGGCATGACCACGGTGGCCTGGAGCATGTGCGCGTAGCCACTGAGCATGAGCTCACGAGCCATCTTGAGGGTCTCGTACGCGTCCTCGCGGGTCTCCCAAGGGTAGCCGACCATCAGCGTCAGGTGGGGCTGGAGTCCCGCCATCGAGGCCATCTTGCAGCCCTCGATGATGCGCTCTTTGGTCAGGCTCTTGTCCAGGATGTCGATGGTGCGCTCGCTGGCGCTCTCAATGCCCAGAATCAGCTTGCGGAAGCCGGCCTTCTTCATGAGATGAACGTTCTTCTCAGTGAAGTAGTCGAAGCGGAAGTTGCAGTCGAAAATCACCTTTTCGTTGAGCTTCCGGTCAATCATCTCGTGGCAGAGGCGGTTGAGCCAGTGCCCGCCCGGCAAGGCGCCGGTGTCGTCGAAGATTTCCTTGGCGCCGTAGCGCTTGACCAGCATCTCCATCTCGCTGGCCAGGTGCTCCGGTGGCACGACCGAGAAGGTCGGGTAGGAGACGGTCCAGCTGCAGAAGGTGCACTTGCCGTAGGGGCAGTCACGTCCAGCCATGGTCCAGAGGAATGGCAGGCGCTTCTTCCACTTCTCAAAGTAGAGGTGGGCGTTGGTCAAGTCCCGGTCCATCCAGGGCAGATCCACCAGCTGGTGCTCGGCCTTGTAGGGGCCAGAGTTGGTCACCGAGCCGTCCTCTCCCTTCCACCAGATGCCGGTCTCGGGGGCATCGCCCTTCTCCAGGGTGTTGACGATGCTGCGCAGGGAGAAGTCGTAGTCGCCCCCGGTGATGCAGAAGTCGACCGCGGAGCTGTCCAGGGTCTCGCCAGGGTTCCCGGAGATGTGGTCGCCGTAGAAGACCACCTTGCAGTCCGGCGCGATCTCCTTGATGCGGTTGACGATCTCCCAGTGCTGACGTACGACGGGAGACTTGGTCTCCATGGCCAGAACCTCGGGCTTGAAGTCTCGCAACAAGCGCTCAAACTGCGCCTGGTTCTTCTGCTCGGCGATGCAGTCGTTCCAGAGAACATCGTGGCCCTCGGAGGCGAGCAAGGTCGCCGCAGAGGCTGGCACGCAGGGGTACAGGTAGCTGGGTTCATGGAACCACTGAAACTGCCGGTTCTGCGTGAGCATTGGGCTGCCCTTGCCTCGAAGGGGCGGGTAGCTGACCATCACGCGCATCACAAACTCCAAGGCCCGAAGACGTTGACCCAACCAATAGCACGGGCCAGCCCGGGTTGGAACGGGCTACCTACGGGCATGATTCCCGTCTCAGCCTTGCTCTTCCTCTTCGCCTCGATCCCGGCCCAAGCCCAATGAGGCTTGTGAGGTGAACCCAAGCTCCCGGTCGGGAGATCTGAATTCGATGCCCCCCTGGGGGAGAAGCGCTTGGTGACGGACCTGTCCGCACTTCAGGCCATGGGCGGCGTTCGCAACGAAAGCTTCGTTGTGGGCGGGGCCCGCTACGCCTTGAGTCCGAGCTGGTCTCTGGGTGCGAGAATCGGGATGCAGTGGGACACGGATCTGGGCCCCCGTCTGCGGGACTCGACGCTCTCAGGCACCTACTTGGCCGTGAACCGCTCCGACTTCGTGGTGCGAATTCGGCCTGGAATCTCGTTGCCAACTGGCACATCCCCACAAGGACTGGGTGTTCTGCCTGGCGCATCCAAGAGCGTGGACCCCCGCATTGGCGGCGACGTGGTCTACGGCGGGACTTGGTTGGTCTCTCTGAGCGTGGACGCTCGGGTGCCGATCTATGAAGGACCGGATGAGCGCCGCCAAGGCAGCTTTGGCAGCGTCGGGGTTCGCGGCGCGAGGCGGATCAGCGACAAGGCTGTGCCTTGGCTCGGGATCTCCGCTGTGGGCGCCACCCAAGACAGCCGCGGGAGCGGGGACTTTGGGGAGGTCTCCGTTGTGGCCGGCAGTGTGTACAACATCAACGAGTTCTGGAGCTTGAACGCCCAGCTTCGTGCTCCGGTGTGGACCAGCACCAACGCCTTGCCCTACGCCTTTGCGGCAGGGCTTGGTGTGGCGCGGGTCATTGAGTTCGGCGGAGAAGAAGAGATGGACGATGGGCATCATGCCGGAGACGGGCACGGGCACTGAGCCGCACGGCGCACTTTTATGCTCCGAACATGGGCTCCAAAGAGCAGAAGGCCCCCGCCGATGCTGAAGAGGGGAGCGAGCGATAGCCCGCCGCTCTCCGCCAAGCGTCCAAGCAAGAGCGCGCCCAGGCCCAGAGCAAAGAGTCCCAGCACATGCTTGGAGGCATGCGCGCGGTAGGCCCAGGCCGCCGCCAGAGCGGAGATGATCACGCTGGCCGCCGTTAGGCCCCATTCGGCGGCCTCGGAGTCAGCCCAGGCTGGAGCGCTCCACATCAGAAGCACCGGCAGGGCGGCCAGGGTGACACAGTGCAGCGCACAGCTCAGCCCAAGGATGCTCCCTGCCACATCGGCGAATGTTCTGGCTCTCTGGGACACCTTGCCTCCTGATGTTGAGAAGCTATGCCGGGTGGGAGTATAAAGCAATTGAATTGCTAAAGGCGCTATACGGAGATAGTATGTCAAGTGCGCCGAGAGCTGGCGCGTCACACCTTGGAGAGCTCATGAAGATCACCCGATTGTCCATTTTTGCCTTTCTCTTTGCCCTTTGCGCCTGTGCTGAAGGGGCTGCTGAGGGAGAGGAGTGCACCGCGGACGCGGACTGCGCCGAGGGTTTGGAGTGCCACATGCACGACGGCGAAGAGGACCACGGCGAGTGCGAGGCCCACGACGAGGACGAAGAGTAGGCGCTCTAGAGCGGCTGCCAGGCGCCTTCGGGGCTGCTTCCCTCTGGGAGAAGCCCCAACCCCACCAGGGTTGCTGCCGTCTGCTGCCAGCGCGCCCCTTCCATCGCGCCCAGGCCGGCTGTACCCACCAGATAGGGGGCCTGTGCTTGGGTCACGCAGTCCAGGACGCTGGGGGTCAGCGCCGGGTTTAGGCGGCCAATCTCTTGGTTCGCGCGGCTTGGGTCCGCCTGGTAGGCCTGCCAAGCCTTCTCTGTCGCGGCGACAAAGGCCGGCGCCCACTCTGGCAGCGGGTCTGGCAGCGCCAGAAGGGTGCCGTAGGGGTTCCATCCGGCCTCGCTGGCCTTTAGGAAGCGCACCGATGCGCCCTTGTCCTGCGCCACACAGACCTCGCTGGTGATGTAGGCCTGCTGGATCATCGCAGGGTCCGCAAGGAATTGGCCCACGCCACCGGTGTAGGGAACGGCCTGTACCTTTCCTTCCCACCCTTGCTGCTCCCAGAGGAAGCTCTGAAACGGAGAGCCCAACTCGATGGCGACTTGGCTGCCTTCGGGGATCTCAGAGAAGGATGTGGGGCCTGGATCGCGCACCATCAGCCCGTTGGGTGCGTCTTGGAAGGCCGGCCAGACCCCGATGGCTTGGATGCCCTTGGCGCGCTTTAGGAGCAGGTCGTCCCCGGCAGAGATGGCCGCTTGGGCCTTGCCGCTCTGGAGAAGCTCCAGACTGGGGGCGCCCGGTCCGCCGGCCATGATCTCGACGTCAAAGCCAGCCTGCGCGTAGTGGCCCCCGAGCACCCCCTCGTAGAAGCCCCCAAACTCCGGCTCCGGGACCCAGTTCAGTGCCAGGGTCACCTTCTGTAGACCGGGCTCGGGTGGGGTCTCGGGGGTGCCTGTGCAGGCCAGCAACCACATCAGCATCTGCGTCTCTCTCAGGAGTGTCCGTGCCAGGCACCGATGGCCCGCTTCTCGATTGTCCGCACGATAGCGAAGAGTGCGCCTGCCAGGGCGGCGCTGGCGAGAACGGCGGCGAAGGTGGTCGCCGTGTCAGCGGAGCGCGAGGAGCTGATGACCAAATAGCCCAGGGACACGGGATCGCCGGTGGCCCCGACGAACTCGCCCACGATGGCGCCAATCACGCTGAGCCCCACCGCGCTGCGGTAGCCGGCCAAGACGGTGGGCAGGGCGCGCGGCAATCGGAGCTTGGTCAGGGTCTGGATCCAGCTCGCGCCGTAGAGCTGCATGAGCTCGATCTCGCTGCGGGAAGGGCTGCTCAAGCCGGCGTTGGCGCTGGTGAGGATGGGGAAGAAGCAGACGATAGCGGCGGTGGTCACAGCGACCGAGATGCCGTAGCCGAGCCAGACCACCAGGAGTGGAGCGATGGCGATGATGGGCACGGTCTGCAGAAAGAGCGCGTAGGGGTAGAGGGCGCGCTCCAGCCACTCAAAGCGCAGAAAGAGCGCGGCGCCGCCCAGCCCAATGGCCGTGGCAATCGCCAAGCCTCCAAGGCTGCTCAGAGCCGTGTAGAGCAGCGCTTCTGCCAGCCTTGCCCGGCCGGTCCAAGCGGCCTCCAGGACCTGAAGGGGGCTCGGCAGCAGGATCTCGGGCTGGGTCAGAGAGAAGAGCCACCAGGCCGCCAAGATCAGGAGGGCGACGAGGAAGGGGAGGGCTCGGCTCACAGGAGCGCTTCCAGGCGCTGGAGCTGCTCTCCGAAGTCCGCTGTATGGCGCTGCTCTCGCACACGAGGTCTGCTTAAGGGCACCTGCACGATCTGCTTGATTCGAACAGGGGGCCCCTCTAAAACGACCACGCGATCTGCCAGCCAGAGGGCCTCGTCCAGGTCATGGGTGACCATCAAGACCGAGAAGCCCTTGGTGCGCCAGATCTTCAGAAAGGCCAACTGCAGCCGCTTGCGTGTCAGGCCGTCCAGGGCCGAGAAGGCCTCGTCCAGGAGCACGAGCTCAGGTTCTGTGACCAGGGCCCGCGCCAGGCTGGCCCGCATCTGCATGCCGCCACTGAGGGCGGCGGGCAACTTGTCGGCGTCTTCAGCCAAGCCCACCAGCTCCAGGGCCGCATCGACCCCGTGTGGATCGGAGCGCCCAGCCAGCTCCAGGGGCAGCGCCACGTTCTCTCGCAGGCTGCGCCACGGCAGCAAAGTGGGGCTCTGAAAGACGAAGGCCTGCTCGCCTCGAGGGCGCTCGAGAGCGCCGGCTGTTGGTGTGAGCAGGCCGGAGGCCAAGCGCAGAAGGGTGCTCTTTCCGCAGCCGCTGGGGCCCACAAGCGCAAGAATCTCCCCGGGCTGGACCACCAAGTCCAAGCCGGCACACAGAGCCTCCCCGTTGGGCCAGGCAAAGGAGAGGTCTTGAAAGCGGACGGCGTACACGGATGGCTCGGTTACCCCCATCTCCTAACGGAGCACGCATGAGCGAGACCACCGGCCAAGGCATGGCCAAGCTGCACGAAGCCTTCAAGAGCGAGGCTGCAGGTCAAGATGCCCAGGGGCTCGACCAGGCCCTGGCTGCTCTGGAGGCCTTCACCAACGCCAAAGACCGCACCGGATCTGCTGCGGCCCATCACCTGGCGGGCGTTCTTTATGCCCGCTTGGGCAAGCTGCGTGAAGCGTTGGCTCACTTGGATTCAGCGCTCCCATTGCGGGAGTCCACCGGCGACCAGGAAGGCTTGGCGGCGCTCCAGCAGCAGCGCTTCGAGGTGGCGCTGGCCGCAAAGGACGAGAACCTGGCCCAGGAGGCCGCTCAGTCCCTGGTCGAGTTGATGTCCAAGGCCGGCAGCCGGGAAGGGGAGGCACGTGCGCTGCATCAGCTGGCGCAGCTCGCGCTGGCCACAGGAGACCAGAGTCGGGCAGCGGGCCTTGTGCAGCGAGGCCTCGAGTTGGCCGAGGAGCTGGAAGACGCTCAAGCCAAGTCTGCATTTATGGGGCTGCAGTCACAGCTCCAAGGTGGAGGGGGCCTCTCTCAAGCCGAGGCTGCCTTGGCCACTGCGCGAAAGGCTGGCTCACGGTCTGCGGTTGTCGGAGCGCTGCGCACCCTGGCCGACCAGGCTGCCGGTGACGGTGACCTGTCTCGGTCATTGAGCCTGCTTGAGGAAGCCCTGGACGGCGTGGAGCTGCTTCAAGATGTGCCCCAGCGCGCCCACTTGCTCATGCAGATCGCCACTGTGGAGCTGTCCATGGGCCACAAGACCCAGGCGATGGATCGGCTGCTCTATGCTGGAAGGAGCTTTGAGGAGCTGGCCGATCTGGCCTCGCAGATGGAGGCCAATCACAGTGCTGGAGAGCTGGCCATGGAGCTTGGGCGCGTGCCACAGGCTTTGAGTTTGGGGCTCTCCCAAGTCCACCTCTGCGAGAAGCTCGGCGACCCAGCCAGCTTGGGCGCGGCCCTCTTTGTGTATGGACAGAGGCTGATCGTCTCTGGAGACTTGGAGCAGTCCGCCCAGGCTTTCGCCAAAGCGGCAGAAGCTCAGGAGGAGGCTGGCCAGAGCGAGGCCAGGGGAATCACTCTGGGTATGCAGGGCCAGGTCTTGGCCGCGTTGGGCCACGTGCAAGGCGCACTCGAGGTGCTCACCCAGGGGGAGCGCTTGCTCCAGAGCGTGAACAGCGCATCCTTGGTGGACCTGCAAGGCCTGCTCACCGAAGTGCGGAGCCTGTAGAGATGGCCTACCAGCCGCTTCATCGCAGTCCGAGCCAAACACAGGTCCTGCAGGAGGTTCTGGACAGAGCCACCTCGGGTGAGATGGGGGTCTGTGTTTTGGACCTGGATGGGTGCCTCTTCGACAGCCGTCACCGCCAGATTCATATCCTCCGCGAGTACGCCTCTCACACCGGGGACGCCCGTCTCTGGGCTGTTCAAGCTCAGCATTTCACGAACTGGATTATGCCGGACACGCTGCGGGCGGCAGGGGTTCCGATAGCCTTGGCTGAAGATCTTCAAGAGTTCTGGTTTGAGCGCTTCTTTGACGGGGAATACGTGCTCTACGATCATGCCATGCCGGGGGCTGCTGAGCTGGTTCGCCGCTTGCATAAAAGTGGATGCGAGATTGTGTACCTGACGGGGCGGCATCGGGCCATGCACCTGGGTACGGAAGAGGCCCTACGCCGCTCGGGCTTTCCCTATGATGTGCCACGAACGCGGCTCATCACAAAGCCCAGCTTTGAGCAGGACGATACGCAGTACAAGGACCACGCTTTGGAGGAGATTTCCGCCCTCGGAGAGGTGGTCTTGTTCATGGACAATGAGCCAGCCAACGTGAACCTATTCCACGCGCGACATCCCGAGGCGATGGTGGTCTTCGTCGAGACGGATCACAGCCCCAAACCCATCCATGCTGTGGCCAGTCTGCCGCGCATTCGGGGCTTCTTGATGTGAGGGGACTGTCGGGTCGCCCGCTGGGGCTGGACACCCGGGCTTCAGGTGTGCATATTCTGTACAACTACTGTGGAGTCCATGAATGTTCCCCCTCGCGCTCTTGGCGCTGACGGCCTGTGACAAAGATGTTGAGGAAGAGGTTGTCCTGAGTGTGTACGCCACGCAAGGCGTCATCACGGCCTCCGACTTGTCTCTTGCCGTGCCCGGCATCGTCGGTCCCCCAAACCTGGATGACGACGACTCCGATGGCAGTCCGGACTGGAATCAGGGGCTGCAGGAGGGTGACAATGACTACACGACCTTCCAGTTGGAGTTGCCCGCCCGTACGGAGCTCAGCTTGATCGGCGGGGACTTGGACAAGGTCCGGGTCTACCAGAACAAGCAGATCATTCTCTCGGACCAAGTGACCTCGGCCGAGGTCGGAAAGGCCATGGCTGGGGATGAGTTCCAGGTTGAGTTCGGTGATTGGCGTGCGACCGCCACGATGCAGGTCAAAGACTTGGTCAATGGGGACAGCTTCGAGGTTCAGCTCACCGGCTCACCGCTGATTTTGAATCACCACCTTCAGCCCAGTATTCTGACCTCCATGGCCAGCGTTCGGTACAACGGGTACAACAACAGCGCCATGGAGAACCACTACGCTGAGGTTCTGGGAGATGCCTTCTCCCCCGTGGACGGCATGGACTACGGAGGAGATGTCTGGCTCCAGGACGAGCTTGAGTTCGCCAACGCCGTGGGCACCGATGGCCACATGGGCGTGGTCATGGACCTGATCCGCGATGGTCAAGGACCGCTTGGCGGGAACAGCGGATTGGCACCGGTCGCCAGAGACTACTTCGAGGGCCCCAACATGATGCGCGGCATCTGGGGTGGCGGACCGGCGACCTCGCAGGACTACGGCGGCAACATCGAAGTGGCCCCGCCTACGCCTGATTATCCCCTGGGTCGTATCTACTACGGCGCTCAAGGTCGCTATGCGCCCGATGACGATGTCCAAGACCTCTTCGCGGAGCAGGCCGTACAGGCCCCCTTCGAGATGGACTCCAGTTGGTTGTGCGTTGGGCACGTCGATGAGTGGTTCACCACCATTCCGGTCGAAGGCTCCCGCCTTGGCTGGAAGCTGGTCTACTCCGACGATCAGATGGCTTGGGACGCCTTGGAGAGCATGGACCCCACCACGCGCTTGACCCGCTTCGCCCAGGACAAGGGCTACGGCACTCCAGCTGACATTCTGGCTGACGATCACCTGCGCAGCCTCAACGATGAGTTGACGCGGGACGTCTTGGAGCCCCAGCTTCAGATCCTCATTGACGAGCTGGACCTGCAAGAAGACGACATCATCTACATCCCGGGCCTCTTTGAGACGGTCTCCGGCTGTGGCGGCGGTGTGGCCGCGCTCTTCCCAGGCATGGCGAACCTCATCGTCGCGGATGACACGGCGGGTCAAACCACCTTGTTTGTGCCGGATCCAATGATGCGCACCAACGTGAACGACACCAGCGGCGATCCCATCGTCGCTTCCTTCAGCGCTGTGATGCCCCCGGAGCTTCGTCTCGAGTTTGTGGACGACTGGCAGGTCTATCACATGGGTTTGGGCGAGGTTCACTGCGGTTCGAACGTGATTCGTGAGCCCTACGACGGCGCAGATTGGTGGAACGAGGGCTGGTCCCTGATGGAGAGCAACTGATGCACATCATCCTCTTGGCAATGCTGAGCGCCGCCCAGGCCGCGCCCACTCAAACCCCAGCCGCCACCAGTGTCTCTGAGCTTCATCAGGCAGATTGGCGAAGCGCGCTGGAAGTACAAATGGATCTGGCCCGTCAGGACGAGCCGGAGGCGGTCGCCGCCTTTGCTGCCGTCGCGCCCATCCAGAACAGGGCGGGTCAGCTCTTCCTGATCACGCCGGACTCTGAGTACCGCTACACCCTGCTGGCCGATCGCTTGGTCAACGGGGATGACGTGGGCGAGGTCCGTACGGCATTGGCCCGTCAGCTCGCCCCGGTTGGCAAGACCCAGCCCGAGCTCATCGTTGGTCTCCTCGAAGCGGAAGAGGACCCCTTGGTGCGCTCCGCACTGCTCCATGGCCTGCGCCGTGTGGACGGAGAGCTCGCGCTGCCGCTGATCGCTGCATCTCTTCAGAGCAGCGACAACACGGAGCGTTTCGAGGCCGCACAGCTTGCTGGAATGCACGCGGATGGTGCGGAGCTTGGATTGGCTCTGAGTGCGGTGCTGACGGACTCGGACCCCATGGTCCGCCAGGCCGCTGCCCGAAGCTTGGGCGTGCACAAGGTGGCCTCGTCTACTCAGGACTTGGCTCCTCTGCTCCAAGATGACTCTTCGGCCGTGCGCTTGGCAGCGTTGAACGCCTTGGACCGAATCGACCCCACCCAGGCGGCCGCCCTTAGCGCTCCCCTGGTGAACGATGCTGACCCGAAGGTGGCTCGGGCTGCACAGCGCTTGGCACCCTGAGGCTGAAGGGGAGGGGGGCCCTTGGGCTCCTCTCTCCAGTCCATCCCGGTCGCTTCTGCGGCGAACACAAAAAAAGGCCCAGGCAAATGCCCGGGCCTTTCTTTCGTTCCAAGCCGAAGCTTAGTACTTGCTCAAATCCACACCGGCGGACTTGGCGAAGGTGTGCAGACCCTTCTTGCGCAGCGTGCGCATGGCACGGGTGCTCAGACGCAGGGTCACAAAGCGGTTCTCCTCCGGGTACCAGATCTTCTTCTTCTGGAGGTTGGGGAGCTGACGCTTCTTGGTCTTGATGTTGGAGTGCGAGACCTTGTTGGCGACGTTGGGACGCTTACCGGTCAAGACGCAGCGGCGGGCCATGATGGCCTCCTTAGGCTGTGCAGTGTTTCTCTGAACGCGGCGTAGCGGGCGCAGACGCGCACTGTTCCGCGAGGACCCCGGGGAGGTAGCACGCAGGCGCAGTCTCGGCAAGGTGGATGAGGTGCTATGGCCCCGTTGGAGCGGACCCGCTAGGACAGGGGGGTGCATCCGTGGAGCCTTGGTTGAAGCCAGCAAGTACAGCGCTGCTGATGGTCATTGGGGTGGTCTTCGTGGCTTTGGGGTTCCTGAGCCCCAGCGTCCAGGCTCTGGCCGAAGGCTATGAGCTGGGCTTGCCCGAGGGATTGCTGGGGCTGCGCATCATCCAGGGCCTGGGCTACGGCCTGGGTGGGCTGGCCCTGGTCCTGGCCTTCAGCGGCTTTGTCGCCATGTTGATGGACCCCAGCGAGCAGTATCTGCCCTATGCCGAGGCCCTGATGCCCCTGGCGGCCGAACACGGCCGCGACGTGGAAATCGACGGGAAGAATGGCGTGGGCTTTGTGAGCATGGCCGAAGGACCTCGGGTGGAGATCCTGGTGCAGCCCTTCGCTCCCGGCATGTGTACGATCTGGATGGACTCGCCGGGACGCCAGCGCCTGCTGTTCATGCCCATGCGAGACGACACCCATGCCGATGATCCCGACTGGCGTCGTGTAGGGGCTCGCGATGGCTGGGCGCTGCGCGCAGAGCTGCCCTCTGCTGCACGGGGCTTTCTGGAGGAGGGGGCCCTGGCCAAAGACCTGAGTCAGCTCTTGGCGCTTCCGCAAGTGCGTGCCATTCGGCACGACCCGCTGGGCTTGGAGATCATCTCCGAGCTGCTGCCGCCCCAGGACCTGCGTCTCTTTGTCCACGCCGGTCTGAACGTCGCCAGACGCCTACGGCGACTGAACGCTTGAGCTCAATGCCAGCGGACCGGAGTTCGCCAGCCAGAAGGGCTCAGATGTTGAAGTCGATGATGACCACGCCGCGCTCGCGCTCGCGCTCGGGCTCTTCGTCCTGAGAAGGCGGAGGCGGGCGTCGATCGCGGCGCGGAGCCTCGATCTGTGCGCGCTGAACGCCCCGCTTCTTTGGGGCTTCCTTCTCGCGGCGAATTCTCTCGATGATGTATGCGTCGAGCATCGGGACGCTCCTGACGATGCTGTCAAGACTATAGCATCGGTTCTTCATGGGGCAATCTCCTGCTGCATAAGCCTTGGAGAGGACGTTTCCTCTCATGCTTGTCAACGGATCTTGTAGAAGACCTATTCACCCCTCATCAGAGGGAAAGTCATTCTCGGCAGCCAAACGTTGTGCTCGCTCAGCCAAGGCTCGGTAGGCGGGGAGCAGATGGGGGAGTGACTCGGTCAAGAGCTCAAGGTGGGACTGGACAACCGCGGAGTCACCCCGAGCGAAGGGGCCCGTCAAGGCTTTTGCCGGCGAAGTCAGCGCGGCCTGCTCGATACTCGCCAGGGCAAGGGGTGCCAAGAGTTTTGGAGCCTGCTCAGCGGGCACGCCAGCCTGTACGAGTGCTTCACTGGCGCAGGCCAGCAAGACGGTGGCGAAGTTGCCCGCCATCACCGCTGCTGCGTGGTAGGCGCGGCGATCCCCAGGGACCTCGAAGGGTGAGAAACCCAAGTCATCTGCGATCTGACGGGCGGCGGCGAGGGCTTTGGGGGTGCCGGCAATGGCAGCTGGGGTCCCATCGATTTTTGGGACGCTGCGGGTCACGCCAGGGAAGCTCTGTAGAGGGTGCAGGGAGCCGCACTCCACGTGGGGGGCGAGCACCTGCAAGTCTTTGGCGCCGCTGGCGTGCAAGACCAGGGCGCCCAGCGGGAGGGTCTGGGCGACCTCTGCGATGGACGCGTCTCGCACCGTCAGCCAGCGGAGGTCTGCTGCAGGATGCGCCTCCCCGCGGCGCCAGATCACCACCTCGTGCCCGGCTTTTGGAAGGAGCTGCGCCAGGGTGCCTCCAAGGCGACCCGGTCCGTAGATGGCAATGCGCATGACTGTCCTCCAGATCAGGGTCAGGATCTCCAAAAGGGACCCGACTCGCAGTATGGTGCCAGCGCTCGAGGTCGAGCACGGGAGAGCATCCATGTCTATGCGCCGAATCCTCATCGCTGAGCGGGGCCCGCTGGCCTCTCTACTCCACCGCAGCCTGATGGCCAGCGGCTACGAGACCGTCGCGATCTTTGGAGAGCGAGATGAGCTGGCCCCTCATGTGGAGGAGGCGACCTATGCAGCCTACGTTCCAGGCTTGGACCGCAAGGCCGATCTGGTCGGCGCGGCCTTGGACGCTGGCTGCGACTGTCTGCATCCCGGTGCAGGCCCCCTGGCCGAGAGCGCGGAGCTTGCCTCGGCTTGTCGTGCAGCGGGCCTGGCCTTCATCGGGCCCTTCCCGGAGCAGATCGAGGGGCTGAGTGATCGCTGGGTGACCCGTGAGCTCTGCGTGGCCTCGGCTGTGCCAGTGGTTCCTGGTTCGCCGCTGCTCATCAACCACCAAGAGATCCGCCAAGCTGCCGAAGGTCTGGACTTTCCTCTCTGGCTGAAGAACCCATGGGGTCTAGAGCCGATGCGTTTCGATGAAATCGAAGGCCTGGTGGAGGAGGGGACCGCGCGCATTCATGCTGGGCAGAAGGTCTGGTTGGAGCAGCATGTGGACAACGCCCGCCATGTGACGGTCACCGTCGTGGCGGACCGAGAAGGCGAGGTGGTCGCCTTGGGGGTCCAAGAGCGCTCTTCCCGTCGCGAGGGGCGCCTGTCCATCGAGCAAGCCCCCGCTCCAGTGAGCCAGGTCATGGCCGAAGGACTGCAAGAGGCTGCCATCGCGGTGGCCAAAGCGGTTCGCTTTGTAGGGGTCGGGAGCGTCGGCTTCTTGGTGGACCCCAGCGGCGCCGCACCGTGCATCGGTCTTCGTCCTCGTCTCTCCCTGAGCATGCTGCTCACAGACGTGCGCCATGGGCTTCGTTTGGCGGGTTTGCAGGTCCAGGTCGTCTCCGGCCAACCCATTGGCTGGGGCCAAGACCAGCTGGACCCACAAGAGGTCGCCCTCTCCATTCGCATCCGCGCGATGTCTCGGGGCACCCTCGGAGAGTGGAAACTTCCCGAAGGTGTGCAGCTCGAGACGGCCTTCGCATCCGGAATGGAGGTCGGGGAAGGGGCGCTGCTCGGCGTCTTGGTCACCAAGCACACCAGCCGTCCAGCCTGCGTCGTTCGTGCGATTGCTGCCCTCAACGAGCTGGAGATTGGTGGCGTGGAGACCGACGCGGCGGCCTGTATCGAACAGCTGGGCGACCCCACCTTCTGGACCGGTGGCGTGGTGGCCGGCAAGGACTGATGGGCCCAAAGGCACCGGTCCCGCCTTGCCAAGGCGCGTGAGGGGAATACAAGCGGCGCCCTTTGAGGAGTGACCCATGCGAGGCATTCGACCCAAGCGCATCGCTGACCTGGTTCACCGCGAACTGGCCAAGGTCTTGCGTACCGAGATGAAGGACCCCCGTGTGGGTCTGGTCAGCATCACCCACGTTCAGGTCACCGGTGACCTGGGCATCGCCCGCGTGTATGTCACCCCTCTGGGCGGCATCGGCGATGGCGAGGAGATGCTCGCCGGCCTCAAGTCCTCCGCGCCATGGCTGCGTGGCCGGGTGGGCAAGGCCCTTCAGCTTCGCCACGCCCTGGCCTTGGAGTTCCGCTTGGACGACGGCGTAGACGAGGCCGTTCGAATGACCTCGATGCTGGACGCTATGGAGCGGGAGCGCAAGGGCAAGGAAGCCCCGGCGGCAGGCGAGGAGTAGGACTTGAGAGGCTTCCTCGTCCTAGACAAGCCTGCAGGCCCCAGCTCTCATGACCTGGTGGGCATCCTTCGCTCCCTAGTCGGCGTGAAGCGCGTCGGGCATACCGGCACGCTGGACCCCTTTGCGACCGGAGTCCTGCCCTTGGCCATCGGTGGGGTGACCCGTCTGATCCAGTTCTTGGATGAGGAGCACAAGGTCTACCAGGCGGAGCTTGAACTCGGGACCGCAACGGAGACCGGAGACCCAGAAGGGGAGGTGGTCGAGAGCGGCCCCAGGGTCTCGCTGGACCAGGTTGACACGGTCCTGCAGAGCTTCGTAGGCCAGGTCACCCAGCGGCCGCCGCCGTACTCCGCGGTCAAGCACAAGGGAAGGCCACTGTACGCCTATGCCCGGGAGGGCACCCTCATTCACGGGGAGCCCCGGCAGATTCAGGTGCACAGCATGCAGCTGCTGCCCATCGGAGAAGTCAGCAACGAGCAACCCCAGGTCGTGCGCTTCGAGGTCGCATGCTCCCGAGGGACCTATGTGCGGGTCTTGGGTGTGGACATCGCCAAGGCTCTGGGCACCGTCGGACACCTGCGCAGCTTGCGGCGCCTGGCCTCGGGACCCTTCAAGATCGAGCAGTCCATCGACTTGCCGACCCTGGCAGAGTGGGCCTGCGGTACCCAAGACTGGGCCACGGCCTTTGCCAGGGACCGGGATGTGCGCCTGGAGCGACGGCCCAGGGAGGAGTGGATCCACAAGCTGGAGCCCTTCCTGCAGGCGCCCGAGACCATCTTCCAGAGCTGGCCCGTCAAGGAGTGCTCCGAGCCCGAGGCCAAGCGCACCCTGCAAGGCGTCTGTCCTGCGCCACCACCGGGTGTGGAGCTGGGCGACCGATACCGTGTGGTCTACCAGGAACGCCTGCTCGCTCTGGCCCATGTGCTGCCTCGTGGACCCCGTTTGCTGCGAGTCCTGCAGCCTTGACTTTGCAGGGTCGGTGTCTTAGATGGGCGGCGTTGTCGGGGACAACTTCACGATCGGCCTCTGTGGCTGGGCATGATGACGGCCTTTTCCCAAGTCGTCGCGCCAAATGTGCCCTGCTGCGGTTGCTGAGCTTTTAAGAGAGAAATCACATGGCGCTTCACCGTTCCGAAACGGCCGCAATCATCACTGAGTACGCAATCTCGGAGGGAGACACTGGCTCCCCCGAGGTCCAGGTCGCCCTGCTGACCAAGCGCATCACTCAGCTCACCGAGCACTTCAAGACCCACAAGCACGACCACCACAGTCGTCGTGGCCTGCTCAAGCTGGTCGGCCAACGCCGCCGCTTGCTGCGCTACTTGAAGAACAGCGAGGAGGCTCGCTACTTCAGCCTCATCAAGCGTCTGGGTCTCCGTCGCTGATTTGTTGAGAGGCTGGGCAATCGCCTGGCCTTTCGCACTCTGGGCACCCCGCTGAGGGTGTCCCAGGCCGCAAGGCCTACAGATCTTTTGAGAAGGTCCCTCACACGGGACCACAGGCTCAACACTTGAGCCAGGCGAGCACGAGAGGCGCACAACCTGCCCCTCCGTACTCCTCCGCGGACTGAGCGTGGTGAGGGTTTCCCTCCTCAAGCTCACTCCGAGAAGGTCTACGGAGATTCAGAGGGGTGGACGCGCTTCCTGTGTTTGCTGACACGAACAGCAATACGAAAGGAATAAACTCCATGCATGGTGTCAACGAGCACTCTGTCTCCGTCGAAGTCGGCGGACAAACCCTCACTCTCTCCACTGGCAAGTACGCCAAGCAGGCTCACGGCGCTATCGTCGTCGACGTCCAGGACTCCCGCGTTCTGGTGTCCGCCGTCTGCGGTCACAGCCCAACGCGCTTTGACTTTATGCCCCTGACCGTCGACTACATCGACAAGGACGGCGCCCGCGGCAAGATCCCCGGTGGCTTCCTCAAGCGCGAAGGCCGCGGCAACGAGCGCACCACGCTCATCTCCCGCGTCATTGACCGTCCCATCCGCCCCTTGTTCCCCAAGACCTTCCGGAACGAGACCCAGATCATCGCCACGGTGATGTCCTACAACCAGGACTTCGAGACCGACTGGATGAGCTTGGTCGGTGCCTCCGCTGCCCTGCACATCAGCGACGCTCCCGTCAAGGAAGCCATCGCTGGCGTCCGCGTCTGCCAGATCGACGGCGCTCTGGTCGTCAACCCCGACTTCGAGGGTCGCAAGAACAGCACCCTGAACATCCTGGTGGCCGGTACTTCCGAGTCCGTCATCATGGTCGAGGGTGGTGCCTCCGAGGTGTCCGAGGCTGTGATCCTCGACGCCATGGACCTGGCCCACGACAACATCAAGAACATCATCAACGCCATCAACGAGCTGCGTGAGTTGGCCGGTGTTCCCAAGCGCGACATGCCTGCTCCTCCAGCCGCGCCCGAGGGCGTGGAAGAGAAGACCGCTCCCTTCGCGGACGCCATCTTGGCTGCCCAGGGTGCCGGCGAGAAGCACGAGCGCAAGGCTGCCCTCAAGGCTGTCCGTGCCGAGGTGATCGCTGCGGTCATCGAGGGCGTCGACGCCGACCAGGTCGAGACCATGACGAACGCTGCCAAGGCCGCGTTCAGCAAGCTCGACAAGAAGGTCATGCGCGAGAAGGTCATCTCCAAGGGCGTCCGCATCGACGGTCGCGCCACCGACGAGATCCGCGGCATCTGGTCCGAGGCTGGCGTTGCTGCCCGCGCGCACGGTTCCGCCATCTTCACCCGCGGCGAGACCCAGGCTTTCGCCACCATCGCCATGGGCACCGAGCGCGACAACCAGCGCATCGATTGGCCGGGCGCCGCTGAGAACTTCCGCAACTGGATGCTGACCTACAGCTTCCCTCCCTTCTGCACCGGCGAGGCACGCCCTCTGCGCGCCCCCAAGCGTCGCGAAGTCGGTCACGGTTGCCTGGCGCACCGCGCCGTGGAGCCTGTGTTGCCCTCTTTCGAGGACTTCCCATACGTGCTGCGTAGCTCCGTCGACGTGTTGGAGTCCAACGGCTCCTCCTCGATGGCCACCGTCTGCTCGACCATCCTGGCGCTCATGGATGCTGGTGTGCCAATCAAGGCCCCAGTGGCCGGCATCGCCATGGGCCTCATCAAGGAGGGTGACAACTTTGCAGTGCTGAGCGACATCCTCGGCGACGAGGACCACCTGGGCGACATGGACTTCAAGGTGACCGGTACCCGCGAGGGCATCACCGCCTTCCAGATGGACACCAAGATCGCTGGCGTTCCCCGCGAGGTCATGGCCAAGGCGCTTGCTCAGGCACGCGACGGCCGCCTGCACATCCTGGACGAGATGGACAACTGCTTGTCTGCTCCTCGCCCAGAGCTCTCCGAGCACGCGCCTCGCATCACCAGCCTGATGATCAAGCCCGACAAGATCCGCGACCTGATCGGTCCCGGTGGCAAGGTCATCCGCGGCATCCAAGAGAAGACCGGCACCACCCTGAACGTGGACGACTCCGGCCGCGTGCAGGTCGCTGCGACCTCGGGCGAAGCTGCTGAGAAGGCCCTGGCCATGATCCGCGAGATCACCCAGGAGGCCGAGCTCGGCAAGTTGTACATGGGCGTGGTCAAGCGCGTCGTGGACTTCGGTGCCTTCGTCGAGATCTTCCCCGGTACCGATGGCCTGGTTCACATCAGCCACCTCTCCGAGGAGCGCGTTGAGCGCGTGACCGACGTTGTGAACGAGGGCGACGAGCTGCTGGTTCGCGTCATCGACATCGACAAGGGCGGCAAGATTCGCCTCTCCCGCAAGGAAGCCCTGAACGTCGGCGCATAGTCACTGATTTGATGGGTTGACCGACAGGTCAAAACAGGAAAGGGGAGAGGCCAATTTGGTCTCTCCCCTTTCTCGTTCCTTGGAGCCCTGCGTGCCCACCCTCAAGTTCCAGCGCCTCCCTCACAGCGAGGGCCTGCCCTTGCCGGCCTATCAGACCTCCGGGAGCGCTGGCATGGATCTGCGCGCAGCCATCCCCGAGGCGATGGTCCTAGAGCCCCTCCAGCGGGTCGCTGTGCCCACTGGGCTGCGCATCCAGCTCCCAGACGGCTACGAGGGCCAAGTGCGAGCCAGGAGCGGCCTGGCCTTCAAGAAGGGCCTCGCTGTCATCAACGGTCCTGGGACCATCGACTGGGACTACCGCGGGGAGCTCAAGGTCCTGTTGACCAACTTGGATCCTTCCCCTCAGAGCATCGAGCCCGGCGAGCGAATCGCACAGCTCGTTGTGGTCCCGGTAGCGCAGCTCCCCGTCGTCGAGGTCAGTGAGGTCGAGGAGGACACCGAGCGGGGCAGCGGCGGATTTGGGAGTACGGGGACGCGCTGATGGGCGCTGGAGTGGGTCGGCCTTGGCAGCAACCCCAGAGCAAACAAGGCGCCCTCCAAAAAGGAGAGCGCCTCGTTTCTCAGTGAACAGCCCTCTTAGAGGTAGCCGTTCTCCTTGTAGTAGCCGCACTCGCCGTAGCAAGAGCCGCCACCCAGACCGTCGGAGAGGCACTGGAAGCCGGCTGGACAGCTGTCAGCTACGGAGGGATTGCACACGGGCATGCAGTAGTCCTCGTGGCAGTAGCCCTGGGTGCAGTAGCCCCAGAAGGTGTCGCACTCGGAGCCAGTTGGGCACTGGCTGTTGTTGCTGCAGCCCTCTTGCACGATGAAGTCGTCGCAGGTTGCCGCTCCGGCGCACTGGCTGTCGTTGTTGCAAGTCTCACCGGTGATGAAGAACTCGCAGCTCGCGTTGCCGCTGCAGCTTCCCCACAAATCACCGATGTCACAGCGCTCATCGCAGAGGCTGCCTGGGAAGTCGAAGCACTGGCCGGTGACCTTGTCGCACTTCTGACCGACCTGACAGTCCAGCTCAGAGCTACGGCAGGCGCTGTCGACGCACTCCAAGGTCTGCTTGTTGCACTCTTGACCAGCGAGGCAGTCGCCGTCGCTCTCGCAGCCTTCGATGCAGATGTAGTTGCGTGGGTCGCAGAACTGGCCGATGCCGCAGGCAGTGGAGTCGAGGCATTCCACAGCGACGCATTCTTCTGCAACGCAAGCCTCGCCCTCTTCACAGGCCGAGTTGTCGAGGCAGTCGGGCTCGCCGATGCCGCCGTCGGTGCAGGCCAGGCTCATCAGGAGGACAATCATTCTGCAGCTCCGGTGTCTTCTTCGTTCGAGTCCTCGCCGGTGCAGAAATTCATCTCATCGCCGCTACCGTAGTAGTAGCGAATGGCGATCTGGGCGTTGGGAGGCGGGAGGGCCGAGCGGTCAAAGATGACCACAGGCTTGTCGTCCAAGTGGGTGAAGGTCCAAGTTCCTTCTTCACAGGGAACGGCGGTCTCATCGATGCTCACCTGGAGGGTGGGCACGTCTGGCTCGGAGGACAGGTAGAAGGTGTCCTGCAGACGGCTGGCGTTCAAGCTCAGCTCGGTGACGATGTCCGCGAAGTCATTGGCGCAAATGTTGCCAATCACGCCGTTGGTCTCCGTGGCCATGTCGATGTACCGGTCGCCCTTGGTAGAGCCTTGTCCGGTGCAAGCAGCCTCGTCGGTGACGATCAAGGAGCTGGCGTTGAAGATGTCCCGGGAACGCGCGCCCTTGATGTCCTCGAAGGCACGGATGTACTCGTAGACGGGCAAGGGGGATGCATCTTCCTCGTCAGAGACGAAGATGACAGAGAGGCTGGCCTCCTCACGGAGGAAGCCGGGGTTCTTGGCGCCAGAGAGGGCCAAGTAGGCGCTCTCCAGGCCCATCTCGGTGCCTGCACCGTCCACGCCGACTTGGACCAAGTCCTTGAAAATGGCGGCGCCATTCGGAGTGTCAGGGGTGACGACTTGTCCACGTAGAACGCCGGCATCGACGGTCATGACGTCTGTCGTCACCACGCCGATTTGGTAGCCGATGTTCGCGTCGGTAAAGTAGCTGATGAACTGTTCAAAGTTCGTCGACAGCTTGCCCTGGTAGGGCCCCATCGAGCAGCTGTTGTCGACCACCAACAAGATGTCTACGTCGGACGCAGGGTCCTGATAGAAAACGTCGGTGCCGTCGAAGAGGACGAGCTCGTACTCGTTGCAGCCCAAGAGGGACAACGCAAGGATCGCAAGGTGCATGAAATCTCCTTCACCTGCCGGAAGACGTCGCAACCTGCCCCGGGCAGCGGCCACCGTCAAGCACTTGTTACGATGTGCGCTCTAACGGCGCGCGGAGAAAGGAGCAGAGGAGCTTGAGTGAAGAACGCTCGATCTGGGCCAGGCGGTTGGACCGCGTGGTCACTCGCGTCCTGCGCGCAGGCGGTTGGCTGACGGGCCGTCCGGACGAGGTCCTGCTCCATGAGTTGACCGGTCGCAGCAAGGGAGGCGGGCCAGGCGTGCAAGAACACGACGGCTTTGTTGCCCACCTCGAGGCTGGAAGGCGGGCCCTGGAGACCGGCCAGTCAGGAGAGGCGCTCTTCCGCTTCTCTCAGGCCGCTCAAGCGCGGGGTGAAGACCCCTGGCCCTGGCACGGGCGAGGGGATGTGCTCCAGCTCTCCGAAGACCACGCCGGCGCCGAAGAGGCCTACTTGGCAGCAATCGAGCGGGACCCGGGACTGGCGCTGAGCTTCAACGGCTTGGGGAACGCGCTGCAGGGCCAGGGTGACCTCGCTGGGGCCCGAGAGGCCTGGGGGAAGGCCCTGGAGTTGGATCCTGAGCTTGCGCTGGCTCAGAGGGCCTTGGAGAGATCCCGACCCGCACAGCCCTGAATGTCTCCCCAGGGTGTTATCAGGCGCTTCAAAGTGGAGTTCGTTCATGCTCGAGACCCTCAGCCAAGGCTTTCGTAAGGCCCGCCTCAAGGTGCAGGGCAAGACCCAGCTGGATGAGAAGAACATCTCGGATGCCCTTCGGGATGTGCGGGTTTCCTTGCTCGAGGCCGACGTAGAGCTGGGGGTCGTCAAGACCTTCCTGGGCCGGGTCAAAGAGCGTTCGCTGGGCGATGTGGTCTCCCTCAAGGGCAAAGGCAAGAACAAGGGCAAGCAGCTCTCGGCCGGCGACCACTTCATCAAGGTCTGTCACGATGAGCTGATGGCGCTGATGGGCCCTGTGGACACCTCGCTGGAGCTGGACAAGGCGAACCCTGCGCTCATCATGATGTGCGGTCTGCAGGGCTCCGGCAAGACCACGACCTCTGGAAAGCTGGCCCGCAAGCTGCTCTCCGAGGGCAAGAAGCCCATGCTGGTCGCCGCGGACATCTACCGACCAGCGGCCATCGACCAGCTCATGACCCTGGGGCGCAAGCTGGGCGTTCCGGTCTTCTCCATCAAGGGCATGGACCCTGTGCAGCTCTGCAAGCTGGCGGTCACTCAGGCCCGCAACGTCGGCCGCGATGTTGTGATCTTCGACACCGCAGGCCGCTTGGCGGTGGACAACAAGCTCATGCAAGAGCTGGTGGACATCAAGGAGCAGACCAAGCCGGACAACATCCTCTTCGTCTGTGACGCGATGATCGGCCAAGACGCCGTGCGCACCGCCAAAGAGTTCGACACCCGCTTGGACTTCACGGGCTTTGTGCTCACCAAGCTGGACGGTGACGCCCGCGGTGGTGCTGCGCTCTCGATCAAGGAAGTGACGGGCAAGCCCATCAAGTTCCTGGGAATGGGCGAGGGCCTGGATGAGCTGGAGGACTTCCGTCCTCAGGGCTTGGCCGACCGAATCTTGGGCTTTGGCGATGTCGTGGGCTTGGTCCAGGACTTTGAGAAGCACATGGACCAGGGCGAGGCCGAGGTCGACGCCAAGAAGATGCTCAAGGGCGACTTCACCTTCAACGACTTCCTCAAGCAGCTGGAGACGGTGCAGAAGATGGGCTCTCTGAAGAGCCTGTTCGAGCGTCTGCCCTTCTTTGACGACATGAAGGCGATGATTCCCGACGATGCGCTGGACGACAAAGAGCTGACCCGGGTCAAGGCGGTCATCCAGTCCATGACCAAGCAGGAACGCAACACCCCTGACGTGCTCAAAGACAGCCCCTCTCGCTGGAAGCGCATCGCCCGCGGTTGCGGCCGCGATGAGAAGGACATTGGGGAGCTCTACGATCGTTTCGTATCGGCTCGCTCGATGATGAAGCAGATGGGCGACTCCGGCATGTTTGGCAACATGATGGGTGGCGGCGGAATGCCTGGGATGCCCGGCGGAATGGGCATGCCCCCTGGGTTGATGGCCCCTGGCACTAAGCCCAACCCGCCGCGGGAGCTGACGGCCAAGCAGAAGCTTGCCAAGCGCAAGGCACGCAAGAACCAGCGGAAGGCCCGAAAAGGCAAGCGCTGAGCCTCTCGCCCCTCATGGTCGGCTCTGGCTGAGCCGATCAAAGGGGCGGAGGTGATTGTGCGCTACGACCGACCACACTTGGTGCGACTGCTTCGGCAGCTCGGAGACGCCGAGGCCAGTGATCTGCTGCTGAAGGTCCCTGGGCGACCTGCGCTGCGCATTGACGGGGAGATGGTGCGGTTGGCCGAGGACCCCCTGCGGCCTGTGGACACCAAGAACGCTGCGATGAGCCTGATGGGCTTGGCCGACATGGAGCTGACCCTGATCAACCTGCAGGAGCAGGAGTTGGCCTTTGGAATGCCTGGGGTAGGGCGCTTCCGCGCGCTGATCTACCGCCAGCGTGGCAGCTTGGGGATCAGCATTCACCGCCTCGCGATTCGCTGCCCGAGCCTGAGCGAGATGGGGATCACCCCTCAGCAAGTCGAAGGCCTCGATGGGCTCAGCTTTGTGAGCGGGCCACGCCAGCAGGGCATGATGGCCGCTATCGTGGACCACTGGAACCAAAAGGTTGGCGGGCACTTGGTCGTGCTTGAAGACCAGATCGAGTACCTCCACCGGGACGCTCGAGCGGCGGTCTCACACCGTGAAGTCGGGACCGACACGAAGGACTGGCCGACCGGACTGCGCAGCGCGCTGCGTCACGATGCTGACTTTGTGGTCCTAGGTTCGGTGGGCGACCCCGTCTCCGCCGAGCGAATCCTCCAGGGGGCGGAACAAGGACGGCGCATCTTGGTGAGCGTGCCCTCCCACAGCGCGAAGGGTGCTCTGTCCAGCTTCATCCGGCTCTTTCCGGTAGAGCGAGAGCGCGAAGTACAGGCCCGCGTGCTTCGGGTGCTGGGCCGCAGCTTCCACACCCCGGAACAGGGAGCGACCAGCATCTTCGATTCCGAGGACCTCAAGCAGCAGCGCAAGGCCAGCTGACGGGGCCTAGGGCTCCTGGAAGAGCGCCCCCAGCAGGTCAATGGAGCTTGCCGGTGCCCAGAAGGGCGGCTCGCCATCCTCGGGAACTGCCACTCGGCCACCGTCGTGCTCTTGGGCCAGCGTGACCCGAACGGTCTCGTAACCATTGTCCAGCTCCACCCAGCCTGTGCTCGCGCTGGGGGCCGGGACATCAGTCACGCGGTCCCCGCCAGCGGAGGTGGCGATCTCGAACACTGCGCGGCCTTGTGAAGGATCCGGTTGTCCGTCCCGCAGCCAGGTGTCCTCTGGGCCCAGAGTCCAGCTCGCGCTCTGCTCACCCAGGTGGATCTCCATGCGCTGCAGACCGCTGGGGTAGATCGGAACCAGACGATCCTCCAGGAGCTGCTCCGCGGTGAAGACCATGGCCTCGAAGTCGCTCACGGTTCCGGTGCGTCCGTCCGGCGCCAGGACCCGCATGCCCAGGGGACTCTCTCCCAGGAAGACGATCCGACGTTCACCCAGCTCGTCCTGCCAGCTCAGAGTGGCCCGGGCTGCACCTTCCCCGTCCTGAGCTTGGGCATCGATGCCCTCGAAGCGCATGGACCCCACCATCGCAAGGAGACCGTCCACAGCGCCGTCCTTGGCCCGCCGTCCGTCTGGGAGGAACCAGTGATCGCCTCGCTTGTTCAAGGTCCAGCTCGCCCCGAACTCTTCCGGGGATGACCAGCTCAATGTGGAGACCGCCGACGAGGCCACGCTGACCACGCGGCGATCGATGTAGACCTCGAATGGTCGAGCGAGGGTGGCCCGAGGCTGACTGGAGGAGACCTGCACATCGCCGCCGTTGAAGCGCACGTAGCCCTTGATGCCCATGGGGCTGTCGATGCCGGCCTCGAGGCGGTGCTCCTGGCCATCTCGCGTGTTCAGGATCAGGGTGGCGGCTGGATCGTCCAGGCCGTAGCGGCCGGGATCTGCGCCGACGATGGGGGGCTCGGCCTGCAGGCCATCCAAGAGCCGAACCAGGTCTTCCAGGGCAGCATCGTCCCCCCGCGCTTGGGCGGGCTCTACGATCAGCCAGCCGCCCGCGCTGTTCTCTGCGAGCAAGGTCCCCTCAGGGGTGATCAGCGTCAGGCGCTCTACCTGGTCGGGTTGAAGCTCCACCAAGCCGGTGGTGACAACAGGGCTGGGGCCATCGGGCTCGTCCTCGGGCGGATCGATGAAGCGGATGACCAGCACCAGGATCACCAAGACCGCTGCCATCACGGTCAAGAGCTTGGTCTGCTTGTTCTCCACGTTGCCTCCGGGCGCACCTCAGCACATATGCCTGTCCCGAGCCTCGTCAAGGAGGTTGACGCTGGGGGTGTGGTGCGCATCTGAGCCTCATCGATGGGCTGCCGGTTAAGGGGCCCACCAAAGGAGCAGGCATGTCGGGCGAGACCCAAGATTCGGCGCAGGACAAGGTCGTTGACCTTCACCCCGAACAACAAGAGGAGATGGCCGAGGAGGCCGCTCCTGCTGCACCGGAGCTCACCCCTCTGGAGAAGCTCCAAGTGGAGCTCGACACCACCACGGCCCGTCTCAAGACGGTCAGCGCGGGCTACCTGAAGGTGCAGGAAGAGATGACCGCCTTCAAGGCACGCCTGGAGCGACAGGCGGCCCTCAAGGAGCAGATCCTCAAGGGGGATGTGGTCTCCAAGCTCTTTGAGCCCCTGGAGAACCTGCGCCGCAGCATCGACGCGCTGGAGCGTGGCGGCGTGGACAAGGAAGTGCTTGGCGGCGTGAACGCCACCCACAAGGGCTTCCTGGAAGGCTTCAAGAAGATGGGCTTGGAGGAGATCGGCGCTCAAGGCGAGCGCTTCGATCCCAACCAGCACGAGGCGCTCACCACCATGCCCGTGACCGAGGCCGCCCTGGATGACAAGGTCGTTCAGGTCTTCTCCGCTGGCTACCGCGTCGGTACCCGCGTGATTCGCCCTGCTCGTGTCGTGGTCGGGGCCTACACCGCTCCTCCTGAGCCCGAACCTGAGAGCGAGCAAGACGACTCTGAGTCCGAAGCCTGAGCTTTGGGGCGTCTTCACATTGCCTTGATCGCGCCTGAGATTCCCGGGAACACGGGGAACATCGGGCGCCTGAGCATCGGCATCGATGCCTGCCTGCACTTGGTTCACCCCTTGGGCTTCTCCACCAGCGAGAAGGCTGTGCGTCGGGCTGGCATCGACCACTGGAAACACGTTCAGCTCCAAGAGCACGCCGACGTCAAGAGCTTCCTGGCCTGGGTGGGAGAGCGGCCCATGGCCTGCCTCTCGGCGCGCGGCCAGCAGCCCTACACGGCGATGCCCGTCCCCGAAGAGCTGGTCTTGGTCTTTGGCTGTGAGTCCAAGGGCTTGCCCCAGGACTGGGTAGAGCGTTTCGGTGCCTATCGAATCCCTTCACCTGGACCGGTACGCAGCTTAAACCTGTCCAATGCTGTCGCGGTCGTGGCCTACCACGCTCTGTCCCAGATGGAGCCGGCCTTGTTCGCTGCGCAGGATTTGCCGGGAGGACCCAGTGTCTGATCTCTACGCTCTGGTCATCGCCGGCGGCGTGGGGGCGCGTTTCTGGCCTCGCTCGCGGCGGGATCGACCCAAGCAGTGCCTGCAGATCGATGCTGGCGGCTCGCTGATTCGTCGCACGGTCGACCGGCTTGCTCCCCTGATCCCACCGGAGCGTGTCTTTGTGGTCACCGCGGCCTCGATGGCGCAAGCGCTCTCGGAGCAGCTGCCGGAGATTCCCAAAGAGCGGATCTTGGTGGAGCCCGCAGGACGAAACACGGCCGCTGCGGTCGGGTGGGGGAGCGCTGCGATCGCCGCTCAGGTTGGCGGCAATCCCACCATTGCCGTTTTGCCAGCCGATCACATCATCCGGGATCACGGCGAGCTGCGGGCACTCCTTGCGGACGCGGCCTTGGCTGCTCAACAGGGCGCGTTGCTGACCTTGGGGATCGACCCCACCCGGGCGGAGACGGGCTTTGGCTACCTGGAGCTTGGACCGGAGACCGGACGCCACGGCCGACACGTCTTCCGGCGAGTCGCCCGCTTCGTAGAGAAGCCAGATGCGCCCACTGCCCAGCGCTACCTGGATGGCGGACGGCATCTCTGGAATGCCGGGATGTTCGTATTCCAGGCCAGCAGCTTGGCCGGGGCCTTTCAGGAACACCTCCCTGAAATGTGGCCCAAGATTCAGGCCTTGGTGGCCCACCCAGAGCGCCTGGCGTCGATCTATCCCACCCTGCAGAAGATCAGCTTCGACGTAGGCATCATGGAGAAGGCCGAACACGTGCTCACCACCCGGGCCGCGATGGGTTGGTCCGATCTCGGAAGCTGGGAGGCTGTCGCCGAACACCTCCCGGAGCTGCCTGGTGGTCGTGGATTGGGTCGGGTGGTGGCCATCGACTCCCACGATAATGTCGTTCACGCGCCTGGGAAGGTGGTGGCCCTGTTGGGGGTCAGCGACCTTGTCATCGTGGATACCGGCGACGCCCTGTTGATTTGCCCTCGGGATCAAGCCCAGCGGGTCCGCGAGGTCCACCAGCGTCTGCAGGACGCCGGCTTGGAAGACCTCCTTTGACGTGCCCTGGTCCAAGCGTCCGCATGGGGGTGCTACCGTCTGAACATCTCGGAGAGCCCATGTCTCAGCAATTCGCTACTCGGTCCGCACTGCTCTTGGCCTGCGGCTTCTTGCCCCTGATGGTGGCCTGCGGTCCCGGTGACATCACCGCTCAGGCCAATCAGGACCCCTGCCAGAACATCGATCTGGACGACCCGCCCGAGGTCGGTCTGGAGGCAGAGAGCGACGCCAACGCGGTCACCGTCACGCGCATGCCCATCTTTATGGATTGCGCGGCAAACTTCGATCCCACGGTCGAGCCCGAAGGGGACGTGCTGCGGGTCTACGAGCAGTGGGAAGGGGAGGAAGGCAACTGCTGCTTTCAGCTCAGCTTGGGCATCAAGGCGGAGAACTCCGGCGCTGAGATCCAGGTGGAGTGGTTTGACCCCTCGGACGAGAGCAGTCCAGCCCACACCCTCACGGTCACCACCCCCTGAGTCCAGTGCCTAAGACCGCCCTCATCACCGGAATCACCGGCCAGGACGGGTCCTATCTGGCCGAGCAGCTGCTCGACCAAGGCCTTCGTGTGGTCGGGATGCACCGTCGCCTCAGCGCCCCCAACCACTGGCGAATCGCACACTTGGCCGGACGTCTGGAGCTTCGCAGCGCCGATCTGCACGACCAGGGCTCGATCTGGGATCTCTTGGAAGAGGTGCGTCCCGACGAGATCTACAACCTCGCCGCTCAGTCCTTCGTCCCGACCAGCTTCTCGCAGCCGATTCTCACCGCCGAGGCCACCGGTCTTGGCTTGGTGCGGCTCTTGGAAGGCGTTCGCAGGATCTGCCCCAAAGCCCGGGTCTACCAAGCCAGCTCCTCTGAGATGTTCGGCAACTCACCGGATTGTCCCCAGGACGAGGACAGCCACTTCGTGCCCGCTAGCCCATACGCCTGCGCCAAGGTCTACGCGCACCACATGGTGAACAACTACCGCGAAGCCTACGGGCTCTTTGCGGTCAGCGGCATCCTGTTCAACCACGAGTCTCCGCGCCGAGGGCCAGAGTTTCTGACCCGAAAGGTGGCCATGGCTGCTGCGCGGATCAAGCGGGGAGAGCAGGCGTACCTGCAACTCGGAGACCTGACCCCGCGGCGCGACTGGGGTTTTGCTGGGGACTACACCCAGGCCATGCAGGCCATGCTGCGCACCGAGCAGCCACAGGACTTCGTGGTCGCGACTGGCCAGGACCACTCGGTGCAGGATTGGGTTCAGGCCAGCTTCGAGGCGGTGGACTTGGACTGGCGTGACTACGTGCGACAAGACCCAGCACTTCTGCGGAAGAGCGAGGTACGACGCCTGAAAGGGCGCGCTACCCGCGCACGGGAGGTCCTGGGCTGGCAGCCCCAGGTCGACTTCCAGGGCTTGGTTGAGATGATGGTTCATGCCGAGCTGCAGCGCGTGGACGCGTGAAGACCCTGGTGACAGGGGGCTCTGGTTTTCTGGGGCAACACCTCCTCCCTCTGCTGGAGGAAGATCAGGTGTGGGCGCCGTCTTCTGGGGAGCTGAACTTGGCGGACCCGCTTGCGGTCGCGCAGGCGGTGGCCGAGTTCAAGCCTGAGCGGGTCTTTCACTTGGGCGCACTGACCTCGCCAAAGGCAGCCAGCATGGACCCGGACCGTGCGGTGCTGGTCAACGTGGGTGGCACCCGCTCGCTGTGCCAAGCCATGCTCGCCCACACGCCTTCTGCGCGTCTGGTGCATGTGAGCACCTGTCATGTCTACGGCAGGCCCTTGCGAAACCCGGTGACCGAGGCCCACCCCTTGAACCCGGTGGGGGCCTATGCCCAGAGCAAGGCGGCCGCCGAAGCCGAAGTTCAGGCTGTGGTCTCAGAGGGCTTTGACGCCGTGATCGTGCGGCCCTTCAACCTCTTTGGGCCCGGTCAGTCTACCGACTACGCCTTGGCGGACTGGTGTGCCCAGAGCGTCTCCGGGCGTCACCACATCTTGTGTGGGGACCTGGACATTGAACGCGACTACTTGGACGTCCGAGACGCTGCCCAAGGCCTGCTGCTCATCGCAAAGCGGGGACTAAAAGGGGGGGCCTACAACCTCTGTCGTGGCCACGCTGAGCCTTTGCGCTACTTGATGGCCTTGGTCGCTCCAGGGTGTGAGCCCCACGTTGAGCCCGGGCGCTTGCGCGCAGACCCCGTTGCAAAGCTGCAAGGCTCACGCAGAAAAGCCGGCGCCCTGGGATGGGGACCGGCTTTCAGCTTGGAGCAGACTGCAGTTGACCTGCGTCTCTACCTGTCTTCGCGAACGTCCATCTGACCGTCGCCGTCGATGTCGCGGCCGACCTTGGCCACTTGGCCCTTGTCGTTGAAGTACTCCCAGTAGTCGACCTTGCCGTCGCCGGTGGTGTCGCGTTCCTTGCGGCGAACTTGGCCGTTCTCGTAGTACTTGAACAGGTCCCAGGTACCGTCGAACTCGGTGTCCACTTCGGAGAAGACCCGGCGGCCACCTTGGTAGTGGTCGATCACGTCGACGTTTCCGTCAAAGTCACCGTCGATCTCTTCACGGGAGAGGGCGCCTGACTCGTCGAAGAAGCTGGTCATGTCGATTCGACCATCCCAGTTCAGGTCGATCTCGCGCTTGACCAGGAGGCGGCCGGCAGCAGTGCGCTCGCGGTAGTAGTTGAAGATGTCTGCACGCCCGTCGGAGTTCAGGTCCACCTCCACCAGGACCAGTCCGTCCTCGGTTGGGCGCTCTACGACTGGACGCAGTGGGTCGGCGGACGCAGGGTCCTCCTTGCCTGCGCAGCCGGAGACAAAAGCAACGAGGGCCAACAGCCCGATCCATGGATTCCGCATCAATACTCCGCCAATGGCCACGGTGAACCCCTGGAGCATAGTCCGGGGGGAGAGGCCACACAATCTTGGAGTCCTCATATCGCACTATCGACCCCCAAGCTTGAGGCTGAGCGGTGCCGGGTCAGCAGCGTGTTAGTCTGGCCCGGTCCAAGAGTGGACTGGGAGCGGCCGTGAGCCAAGGCAACAAGCACCTGATCTTGGTGGACGACGAGCCGGTCATCCTTCAGATTCTCAGCACCGTCTTTGCTGGCAGTGCGTACCGCGTCAGTCTCTGCAAGAACGGGGCGGAGGCGGCCGAGATCATCCGCAGCCAAGGCGTGGATCTGCTCGTGACGGACAAGAACCTGCCCGACATCAGCGGTCTGGAACTCTTGGCCCTGGCGCGCGAGGTGAATCCACTCTCGGAGACGCTCATCATCACGGGCTACGGCAGCCTGGAGACGGCGATGCAGGCGCTGGAGCTGGATGCCTTCGACTACATCCTCAAGCCCCTCAACAACGTCTTTGAGATCAAGCGCAAGGTGCAGCGCGCATCTGAGAAGCAGGACATACGAGCAGAAAACCTGCGCCTGCTGGCCGACTTGCAGAGCAAGAACCACGCTCTGGAGGAGGCGCTGCAGGACGCCCAGAACCTGCAAACGGAGCTGATTCAGTCCGAGAAGCTGGCTGGCATTGGGACGCTGGCGGCCGGCATCGCGCACGAGGTCAGCTCACCGCTCTTCGGCATCATGGGCTTGGCCGAAGCCATCGTCGAAGAAGACGCCCTGGACCTTTGCCACGACTACGCCCGTGAGATCGTCGAGTACAGCCAGAGCATCCGCGACATTGTCGTGGAGCTCAGTTCCTATAGCCGCGCGAGCGCCAGCGAATACTTGACCACGGTCGAGCTGAGCAAGGTGGTGGACGACACGTTGCGCTTGGTGGAGCGCAGCGCGAACACCGAAGGCGTCGCCTTGAGCTCCGATGTCGCCAGCGGGCTCTACGTGCAGGCGCGCACCAATGAAGTGCAGCAGGTCTTTGTGAACCTGGTCAAAAACGCGGTCGAGGCCATGGAAGGGCGTGAGGGGGCCACTGTCCTCGTCACCGCCGGTGCGGACGAGCGCACCGTCTGGGCAGCGGTCCAGGACAACGGTCCAGGCATTCCGGCCGAGAAGACCTCTCTGGTCTTCGACCCCTTCTACACGACCAAAGCCCCGGGCAAGGGCACCGGTCTTGGCTTGAACATCGTCTACCGTATTCTCACCAAGTACAGAGGCACGGTCAGCGTCGAGTCGGTCGTAGGGGAGGGGACCCGTTTTCTGGTCAGCTTCCCCAAAGAGGACTGAGCCAAGATGCGGCTGCGTCCGCGCCTGATTCTGCTCTTCGGGCTCACGACGCTCTTGCCCTTGGTGCTGACGGGCTGGGTCACCGCGACCCTTGGCCGCCAAGCCAGCATCTCCCAGGCCCGCCAGCTCCATGCACGTCAGTCTCAGACCTTGGCGCTGCTGGCTGGAACGTGGCGGGACGACGCTGTCCGGACCCTGGAGTTGTCCCTGTCTACTTGGGACGTGGACCAGCTCAGCGCAGCGGAGCTCTCTGGCCTTCAGCGGGTGGTCTACCGACAGCTCGATGCGGTCAATGTCGTGGCCACCGTGGACCGTGGTGGAGCGCTTCTTGTTCCGGCGACCTACCTGGACCAGCCGGACTTGGGGGAGGAGCTGGCGCTTCATCAGCGCGTTGAAGCCGCACGCCTGCAGGCCTTCCTGGAGCGCATCCCCAAGCCTGCACCGGGCGAACTGGAGGTGGGCGAGGCCTACGATCCCGGAGATGGCCGTGCATGGGTCCTGCCTGTGGGATTGGCCTCAGCCAGTGGGGCGTCCATTCTCGGTGTAGAGCTCTCCCTCCAGGAGCTGCAGGACAACTTTGAAGACCAGGCTCCGATAGAGGGGGCTGCGGTGCTCTTGGGCACAGGTCAGCAGGTGTTGGCGGGTGCTGGCCAGAGGCTTCTTCCCGGGCAAGCCACAGCCTGGTTTAGCGGATCCCTGAGCGGCGATTTGGAGTACGAGGACAGCTCGAAGCGCGCGATCTTGGGCAGCTTCCAGGGAATCGCCGGGACCCCGTGGAGCGTGTTGGTTGCGGTCCCGCGAGAGCAGGTCACCCGGCCCGGCGATCGCATCGCGGTGCGCTTGGCCTACATCTATCTCTTGGCGCTGGCCCTGGTCGCCGCCACAGCTTGGGTCTCCGCCAAGCGCATTGCTCAACCTGTGCTGACATTGAAGGGGGCCGCCGAACGCATCGGTGCTGGCCGACTCGGCGAGCAAGTTGAGTTGGAAGGGCGCGATGAAATTGCTGATTTGGCTCGTAGTTTCAACCGCATGTCCAGTGATTTGAAGCAGCAAGCGGAGACCATCCAAGAGAAGAACCGCGAGATCGAGGGCTTCAACTTGGAGCTCCAGCAACGGGTGGCCGAGCGGACCAAAGAGCTCCAGCAGTCTCAGGCTCGGCTGGTGCAGTCCTCGCGCATGGCCGCTGTGGCCCAACTTGGCGCGGGGCTGGCCCACGAACTCAACAACCCCATCGCTGGAATCTTGGGCTTGGCTCAGGTGGCCCAGGTTCAGGAAGAGGGCCGGGAAGAGCTGCTTCAAGCCATCGAAGGTGAAGCGCTGCGGTGCCGCGACATCCTGCGCGCCCTTCAGAGGTTTTCGGGGGCGGGCAGCGCAGCCGCGATGCAGCGCATCCATCTCTGGAAGCTGGTGGCGGAGGTCCTTGGCCTGCTGCGCAGCGGCATGGAGGAGGCGCAGATCCACGTCGACTTGGGTCGAGAGGTCGAAGGCGAGGTGCGCGGGGATGCCGCCCTTTTGGGCCAGGCCATCACGCAGCTCCTGCGCTCCTTGCGTGCGAACCTGGCACCTCAAGGCCGTATTGGCATCCAGGGTGTCAGCCGTTTGGGGGAGCTGGGCCTGGAGCTGACCCTTCAGGGGCCTGCGCGGCCCAGCGACGATGACTGGCTGGCCAGTGGTATGGGCTTCTGGGTCGCCCAACAGGTCTTGCACGAGCATGGCGGACGCTTGGAAGAGCCCAAACCCGGGACCCGTGTTTGGACGCTCTGGCTGCCCGAGTACCCAACGTAGATCTTACATCTCTGGCCCTTGGCACCTTGCACAAGCCGTCAGCGGTGTACGATGAGAAATGCGCGACGTGCTCAAGGTCTTGGCGGTCGCAGTGGCCGTGCTGCTGCTGGGCTTCTTAGGATACCGAGGTCTCTTTGGGGAAGGGGCCGCGGACGGCCTGCGCGTCTCTGAGCTTCAAGGCCAAGTCTTCGTCGTGGGCAGCGAGCGCACGCCCGCAGCTCTGGGGGATGTGCTCGGGAGCGAGGAGACCCTCGAGTCAGGGGAAGGCGGCCGCGCGGTGCTTTCCTTTGGCAGCGGCGGAGAGCTGACCTTGGAGCCAGAGACCACGATTCGGGTGCTACCGAGTCAAGGCGACGGACTGCGTATTGAGTTGGATGGTGGCCGTATTCAGGCGACGGTCCGAGACGGAAGCCCCCTGGGTGTGGTCAGCGGTGGGCGTGAAGTGCGCGCCGACGGCGAGGCGGCGTTCCAAGTCGCCCGCAGCGAGGGGAGCACCTACGTCAGCTCGGAGCGTGGAACTTTGGATTTGCGGGGCTTTGGGGACATCACGGAGCTCAACGCCGATGAGGTGGTCGTCGCTCCGGACGGCGGGAGTCCACGTCTGGATCCAGCCTCGCGTGCGTTGCTTCTGGAGGTCGAGTGGCCCTCGGACGCCGTCCGACGTGAACGCCTGCCGGTGCAAGGACGCGCCGATCCGGGCAGCACGGTCACCCTGCGTGTTGATGGGGAGCAGGTCGCCCTAGCTGAGGTCGACTCAGAGGGGGAGTGGCAGGCCGAGGTGATGCTCAAAGAAGGGCCAAACGTGCTGGAAGTAGAGATCCGGGATCCCCTTGGACGTACCCAGACGATGGAGCAGGTGGTCGATCTGGACACCACGCCGCCGCAGCTAACGGTCGAAGTGGCCGTCTCAGGAGGCTGAGTGTGGTGGTTGATGAGCATGGCGGCGCTCGCTGCGCCTGAGTTTGAGGTGGTGGCTCCGGCCGGCTTGGTTCAGGGCCGTCCTGGACAGGTCCTCATCGCAACTTGGGATGGGGATGACCCCATCGTGGAGCCCCCTGCGCTCTCTGTTCAAGGCGCTGTGCTTGGCACGCTGACGCCCGCTGGGGTCCCAGGGCTCTGGGAGCAGGAGCTCATCCCAGGAGCTGAACAGAACAAGGTCTTGCTGCGCATTGACGGTGTGGCCCGCCAGGTTGGGGTGGATGCAGTCCCGGAGGCTCGGGTCACCGTGCCAGAGCAGGTGGACGGGTGGGTAGGCCAGCCCCTTCGCTTTCTCGTCGGTGGCGCGAGCGCCGAGAGCCTTGTTGTGGTTCTGCCGGAAGGGCAGGTGACCTCACTCTCGGAGTCCGAGGAGGGGCTTGAAGTGGAGGTTGCCCTGGGCCCCGGGGAGGATGCCCGTGTGCTCCAGATCGGGCTCTACGACTCCGCTCATCCCCAGGCTGAGCCGGCTTGGACCGTTGCCCGCATCTCTCGGCGTGCTGAGATTTCTTTGGCGACGGAACCGGGGTCTCAAGTCTCGGTGGAAGTTGAGGGTCGCATCTTCGGACCGGAGACCGCGGGACCTGAGCGCAAGGTGAGCCTGGCCGTGCCAGTGCTCCCGGGTCAGGTCGAGGCCAGAGCGACCTCGCGGGACAGCGCAGGCAACAGCAGCGCGACCACAATCACGCTTGCCCTGAGCCCCCAGCCAGGCCTGGGGCTTCTGGTCCTGCCGAGCCCAGATGGCGGCGCCCGATTGGCGCTTCGAGCGACCACAGCGCGAGGCAAGGTCTGGAAGGGCCCAGCCCCGGACTGCGTGGTGAATCCGGACTTGGAGTTGAAGCTGGCACAGGTTCGGCCCGGAGAGTGGACCGCGGCTCTGCCCAGTCAGACAGAGCAGGCCGTTGAGCTCCGTGTGCGTTGTCGCCTGGAAGAGAGCGAGGTTCTGCTGAGTCAACGCAGCGCGCCGGGGGGCCCCACTCGCATTGTTCTCCGGGCGTGGCCTGAAGAGCTCTCCAGCGACTTTCCTGTCTCTCAGATCCAAGCGAGCCTGGAAGATGCCCGGGGAGAGCGCCTCCCGCCTGAAGGCCTGAGTCTCAAGGCGGATGCGGGCAGCATCACCTCCCCGGTGGTGGAAGACCGGGTGCTGCGTGCCGACTATCAGGGGCGCGCCGAGCAGCCGGTCGATCGGGTCCAAGCCCAGTGGACCGAGCCGCCCTCAAGCGGGCCTGTGGAGCGCCTGAGCGTCGAGCTGGCGCGAAGGGGGGAGCAGGGCGAGGTTGTCGTGCGAGCCCTGGATGCACGGGGGACTCCGGTTCAGGGAGCCGAAGTCGTACTCTGGCTGGATGACTTGCGCCTGGCTGTGCAGAGCGACAGCCGAGGACGGGTCCGCCTTCGCTTTGGGGCAGAAGACCGCGTGATGCGGTTGCGCATCCAGAGTCAGGAGGCCTGGGCGGAGGCGCTGTACCTCCCTTGGGTGGACTACCCGGTCATCGGCGAGCTGGGGCCGGACCTGGTGGCCGAGTCCAGCGTCAGCATTCGAGCAGGGCGTGTCCGAAAAGCCGAGCTCTCTGTGGACCGGGAGGTGCTCTACGCGAGCCGGGTGGCGACCGCGAACGTTGTGGTCGTGCTCTTGGATCGCGGCGGTGTCCCTGTCGTGGACGAACAGGTTCGCCTGAGCGTCAGTCAGGGCTTTGTCTCCGAGCTGATCCCCCAGGCGGATGGGAGCCTTCAAGGCGTGTATCAAGCCCCCCCGGGGCTTCGGGCTGGTGAGGTTCTGGTCCGCTTGGAGCCCTTGGATGGCACCTTCGAGGCCAAGGAAGTCACCCTCGAGATCCAGCCTGCGCCCATCACCCGCTCACCTGGACTGGCCGTCGGTGTACTTGCCAACACCACGGGGCTCCTGGGCCCCTTTGGCGCCCTGAGTTGGGAGTCGGCCTTGTCTCCTCCGTCGGTGTTTGCCCTGCGGGCGGAGCTGGGCGTCTACCGCTTGAGCAGCGATGTGAACCTGAGCAGTGGGAGCGTCTCACTGAGCATGGAAGTTCTTCCGATCACCCTCTCAGGACACCGACGCTGGAACAGTGGCTTGTGGTCGAGCTGGGTTGGTGGCGGAGTCGTGGTGGCACCGTACCGCTCTAGGAGCTGGTTTGTGGAGGATGGTGTGGAGCAGGACGGGCGCACTCAGATCGGAGTTCACGGTCCGGGCCTCCAGCTTTACGCAGGCCGTGGTTACAGAGTGAGAGGAGGAGAGGCCTTCGGCGAGCTCCGCTATTTGGCCCTGGGATCTCGGGCAGACGAGATCTCTGGACAAGTAGGGGGTGTGACCGGTACTCTCGGATTCAGGATTGTGTATTGATTTCAAGGTGGTGATGACCCAAATCAGGCCCGCGTCAGTGGTCCTACTCAGCGTCGGCTTGGCGTTGGGGGTGGTGGGGTGCGTCTCCGAGCAGGAGGCACCGCTCGCCACTGGGGTCTCCCCGAACAGAATCTATGTGGCCGACACCACGCCCATTCGCCTCAAAGGGGAACGCTTTTTCCCCGCCGTTCAGGTAGACCTCAGTCGCGATGGCAATGCCGTTGACGAGGGCTTTGAGCTGAGCTTTGTGCACCGCGACAGCGGGCATCGGGTCGATTTGGATGCTGTCGCCTGGGACTCCTTTGAACAGCTCTCCGCGGTCTGGCCGGCAAACGAGCCCACCGGGAACTACGACTTGGAGCTCACGGCTCCAGATGGCCAAGAGTCCCTGCTGGAGTTCGCGCTCTCGGTGAGTGACTCACGCGCCTCGTCCATCGTCGTCAGCAGCGATGGGAACAGCTTTGTGGTCGGCGACGAGGTCCGCTTTGACCTCTCGCTGGTCGATGCGCAGGGCGATGCGGTGGTCGAAGCTGGCCGGGTACCCATTACGCTGCACGTCGAAGGAAACGAGGTCGCAGACTTGTTGGTCTCGGACATCCAGGGTTTGGACGAGCTCCTCCGGATCGGCGACCGGGACTGGGTGACCAGTTTGAGTCCAACGGGGGACAACTGGTTCCGCGTTGGCAGCCTGGCTCCAGGCTTGTTGACCTTGGTCGTCTCGGACGATGGGGAAGGGCTGGAGGACGGTGAACGCAGCGTGGTCTTCGAGGAAGGCACCCTGGACATCCTGGACATCGAGTTGCCCGGTGAGGGCTTCCAGTCCATTGCAGGAGAAGCCTTTCCGGTCATCCTCACGCCGAGGGACGCCGAAGGCAACATCGTCACCAACAAGGAATACACCCTGGCCTTGAGCGACCGCTGCGATGGGCGGGTTTCGCCTGACTACGTGACGCTAAGTGGTGAGCAGACCGTCATGGTCAGTCTCTTCCGAGCCACACAGGCGGCCGGAGACTGCAGCCAGACTCGCTTGCTCGTCGGCGGCACGGGCAGCAACGCCTCGGAGCTCTTTGTGGTCCGACCCGCCGACGCCTCCCAGCTCGTGTTGACCCTGGACGAGACCGTACAGGCCGTCGGGACGACAGCTGGACAGAGCGTCGGCCTACAGATCGAGGCCAGGGACGCGTACAGCAACCGTGTCCGTGACTTTGATCTGGATCTGAGCTTCACCAGCCGCACGACCGGAGGGGACCTTGAAGGGGCCTCGGTTGAGCCAAGGCTGGAGGAGATCTGGGCCGGCGGCATCAGCTACTGGAAGTGGACGCCCTTTGCCGCAGGCCAAGCCGTGCTCGAGGCCACTGGCGGCGGACTGAGCACCCTCTCCGAGGGGTTGTCGGTCTCTCCTGGGCCGGCGACCGATCTGGACGGGAACGTCAGCTCTTCCTCCGTTCAAGCCGGAACGCCCTTCACCGTCTCAGTGGGGCTCTCAGACGCATACGGGAACGAGGTCGCCTTCGAGCCCACCTCGGACTCCTTGGCGGCAGAGGACGATACCGGAGCGCCCGTGAGCTGCGCATACGCCGGCGGCGATGCCGTTCGCTCGGACTTTGACTGCGTGGCCACCCTCGCAAGCGTCGGCACCAGTCTGAGCCTACAGGTCGACCCGGTTGGACTGAGCACGCTGACCGACTCCGTGGTGATCGAAAATGGCCCCGCCGCCCTGGCTACCTGGGTTCTGCCCACCAGCGTGGTCGCAGGGGAGGCCTTCGACGCCGAAGTCGAGGTCTTCGATGCCTACGGAAACCCCTTCACAGTAGGCGGGCGATCCTTGAGCGTCAGCGACGACTCAGGGACTCTGAGTCCGGCAAGCTTGACCCTCAGTTCGGCCGGCGTTGGAGCGGGCTCCTTTGTCCTGACAGCCTCGGGGTCGCGCACGTTGAGTGCCGAGAGTGGGTCTGTGAGCATTGGGACCGGCGTGCTCCAGGTCGAGGCCGACGAAGCGGTGGCCTTGGAGTTGGACTGGGAAGAGAGCTGGGTCTGGGTGGGGGAGTCGCAGAGCGCGGTGGTGCGAGGCATTGACCAGTATGGGAATCAGGTCGCCAGCTTCTCTGAGAGCGTGGACTTGAGCTCCGAGCAGGGTCTGTTTGGTGCTCAGAGCGTGTCCGGATTCAGTGGGGGAGCTGCGGACCTAAGCTTGAGCTGGGACAGCGTTGGCCTGCAGGACCGCGTACTCTTGAGCAGCAGCTCGGGGCTGCTGGGCGCCAGCGTCGCCCTGGACGCCGTCGAGAGCTGCAGCGATGGGCCCACAGCGGTATTGACCCTCGGCGGCGTCAGCCAAGATGCTGTGTCTTGCCTCAGCTCCGGTGTGGCCAGCGCGACCGCGGACTTGAGCGGGAGCTCTGCTGGCAGCGCATCCATCGCCGCCCTTCACCTCAGCGATGGTCTGGGACAATCCAGCCGGGGTCCTTCTACTTCTCGTGTCTTGAGCAGCAGCAGCTCAGGCAACAGCTTGGTTGAGTTGATGGTCGTCGATGCCTCCGGGTGCGCGCAGACCAGCCAGGTCCTCTGGTACACCGCAGCGACCGGGCTTCCTGCGGGCCCCGTGACCGTCAGTGCGGCCGACGTCAGCAGGACGGCCGGGGGCAGCAGCGCAGACGCGGATACCGCTTTGAGTGTGAGTGCCACGGACTGTGGCGGCACGGCCCTGAGCGCGGGCACCGTGTTGATTCGGAGCGACATGGGCGCTCTAAGCGGCGCCACCGCCGGGACAGAGGGCTTGGAGGTGGACTTGGCCGTCGGAGGTGTGAGCTGGTCGGCATCTTCCCTTCAGCAGAACGGCGAGGCGACCCTGCATGTTGGCTTGTCCGACGGCAGCGCCTATGGCAGCACGACGGTGGAAGTTGAGGGAGAGAGCACCTCCCCACAGGTGGCTTGGACCGACCCACGAGGCGCAACGAGTGAGACCCTCACCGAGATTCAGGTGGCCTTCAACGAGGCCATCTTGGCCTCCTCCGTGGATGCTGCGGTGACCTTGACCGGACCGAGCGGGGACGTGGACTGGACCAGTTCAGTCACGGGATCCATGCTCACCCTCACCCTCGACCAGAGCCTGGACGCGAGCGCAGGCACCTTCCAGCTGGACATCGCGAGCACCTTGACCGACTCCGCGGGCAATGCGCTCAGTGGAGATTGGTCCGGGAGCGCCTCGGCCTATTCCGGCCTGTTCGGCGCGGTCACGGACTCGGGCATTCTGATTTCGAGCTGCTCTTTGGACACCAGTACCTTCCAGCCAGACGGAGACGTCGGCACCGGCGTGGCTGCGGACAGCGTGACCTTCAGCGCCAACGCCTCAAGCACCCCGGACTATTGGATTCTGCAGGTCTACAACGCCAACGGCTCCCTGCTCTACACCCAGACCGAGTCCGCCAGCAGCAGCGCTGCCAGCCTGACGTGGGCCGGGCAGGACAAGGACGGAGTGGTCGTCTCTCCCGGCCTCTACAGCCTCCATGTCTCCTCTTTGGACAGCAACGACAACCTCTCCGATAGCTGCGTTCAGTACCTGACCCTCCAGCAGAGCCTGGTTCCGCCCAGTGAGTGAACTGGACCACGCCCTGCAAGAGCAGGCGCGACTCTCCGAGCTTGGTTTGATGGTGGCTGGACTGGGGCACGAGCTTCGGCAGCCCTTGTTTGCGGTCAAGTCCATCGCGCAGCTCGTGCTTCAAGCGCCGGAAGCGGAGCGCGAGGCCTTGTTGACCTCGCTCTTGGAGCAGGTTGGTCACATGGAGCAGCTCATCGAGGCCATCGGGAACTACAGCCGAAAGCCTCAAGGGCCAAGCATCGTGGACGTCGACGGCGTTCTCTCTCAGGTGCGCCGTTGGCTTGCGCCGCGGGCGGGACGCTTGGGTCTGTCGCTGCGTGTTGTGGGCGGGGCTGCGCGTGCCGGATCCATGGACCCTGTGGCCCTGACCCAGATCCTGGTCAACTTGGGCAACAACGCCTTGGACGCCGCCCGGAGTCGGGTGGAGTTCGAGGCCGAGAACACGGGCAGTGAGATTCGGGTCCGCATTCACGATGACGGACCGGGGCTCTCCGTGAGCAGTGCCCAGGCCTTCGAGCCTTTCGTGACCACCAAGCCCCCCGGAAAGGGGACTGGTCTGGGCTTGCCCATCTCCCGCCAACTGGCGCGGGACAACGGCGGCGACCTGGTGCTGATTCCAAGCGATGTGGGCGCCAGCTTTGAGCTTGTCGTGCCCTTGTGGGTGCCGAAGGGCTGAGTGGTGACTACATGGGCGGGCCCAAAGTACGGAGCCACCGATGTCTGAGAAAGGCCCATTCGCCGATGAAGAGCAGGAGCTGGTTGCGCAGGACGCGCACCTGGAGAACCTGGGTCCCAAGTTCATGGCGGCCCTGGAAGAGCGTCGTGGGGGCCGGGACGACCAGGCCCTCAAGATGATGAAGGAGATCCTCAAGGTGGAGCCGCGTCTGCCGGAGCCACGCTTGGAGATTGGCCGGATTTACTTGGATATGGGCCGGCTTGAGGATGCTCAGGAGGAGACTGGCGAGGCACTGCGGGTCTTTGAGAGCGGAGGGCAGTGGCTGGAAGATCTGCCATTGGAGGTGGTCTTGAGCACCGCGCACGGGCAGCTCGCCGAGATCTTGCGTCAGCTCGCTGACACCGACAAAGTGATCTTTGGCGACCCCGAGGTCTACAAGTCCTTGTTGGTCAAGGCCAAGGTGCATTTTGCCAAGGCCCGGGACCTGGACGGAAGCAACGCGCACGCAGACTTCTACGCCTTCTACCTGGGAACCGGCACGGAGATCAGCCCAGACGGCCTGACGGCGGCTGACGCAGACCCGGACGAGTAGGTCCCTAGAAGCTGGGGTGGTCAAATCCAGTCGGGAGTGGCTTGACTGGCTGCTCTTCGGGCTCGATCTCTTCCCCGAGTGGACCCTGAGGCTCCTGCCCTTCCATGGGGATGAAGCCCACCCAACCCAGCAAGGCCCGCTTGATGAAGGGGGCCGCTGCTCGGCGGGTGAAGGGAATGATCAGGGAGAAGCCGAAGAAGTCGGTCATGACGCCCGGCGTGAGCAGCAAGGCGCCCCCGATGAGCACCATCAAGCCCTCGACCAAGCGGTCGCCTGAGGGGAATCCTCTCGAGGCCTCCTCTTTGATGGTCTTCAAGACACTGAGCCCTTCGCGCTTGGCGAGCCAAGCCCCCAGGGTTCCTGTGACCACGATCAACCCCACGGTCGCTCCGGCCCCCATGTACTGCCCCAGCTGAATGAGCAGGTACAGCTCGACGGCTGGAATGACGGTGAAGGCGATGAGTAGTTTCCACATGGGGTCTGACCTGTTCCGGGTTCGCCTCTAAGAGCTATTCACCTGGGCCCGATGAGGAAGCCTTGGCGTGAATCACCTTGGCCGCTTCCCAGAGGGCGTCCAGGGTTGCATCGTCGGCCTCTTCAATCGCGATGCTCTGGGAATCTGCCAAGCCTTCCAGGATGCGGAAGCGGCCTTCAAAGCGCCGGTTTGCGTCTTGAAGGGATTGCTCCGGGCCGAGGTTCAAGAAGCGGCCCAGGGACGAGAGAGCGAGTAGAACGTCGCCGTACTCGTGCGCGATGGCTTTTCGATCCTCGCTCTGCAACGCCTCATCCAGCTCGGCGAGCTCCTCATCGACTTTGGAGCGGACTCCGCCAATGTCCGGCCAGTCAAAGCCCATGTGCGCGACTTTCTCTCCGACTCGGTGGGCTCGGAGGAGCGCAGGCAAGGACTTGGGCACGCCATCCAAGACCGACCCCCCACGCCCTCGTTCTCGGGACTTGTCCTTCTCCCACTGGGCGATCGTCGACTTTGCATCGGGCTCTGGCGCTCGGTCTGCGTAGACGTGCGGATGCCGACGAACCATCTTCTCAGCGATCCCTCTGGCCACATCGTCCAGGTCGAAGACCCCTTGTTCGCGGTACATCTCCGAGATGAGCAGGATCTGGAAGAGCAGGTCTCCAAGCTCCTCTTTGACGTGTGCTGAGGACCCATCTGCAATGGCTTCGAGGGCCTCGTGGCACTCCTCAAGCAGGTACGGCCGCATGGAGTCTGGGGTCTGGGCTGCGTCCCACGGGCAGTCCTGTCGCAGACGGGCCACGACGCTTCTGAGTTCTTGCATGCCGTTCATGGGTGGGCCTGGGATAGAATGTGGACTGCTTGGGAGTGTCCGTGCCGCAGGCGCCGGAAGTGTTTGGGAAGTACCACCTGCTCGAGAAGATCGCTACGGGCGGTATGGCTGAGGTGTTCCGCGCGCGCAGCTACGGCATGGCGGGCTTCGAGAAGATCCTTGTGATCAAGCGAATCCTCGACCATCTGGGCCAGGACGAGGAGTTCGTCACCTTGTTCATCGATGAGGCGCGCATTGCGGTGCGGCTGATCCACGTGAACATCGTGCAGGTCTTCGAGCTCGGGGAGGTCGAGGGCGCCTACTACATGGCCATGGAGTACGTGCACGGGCTGGACCTGGCGCGGCTCGTGAACCGGGCCAACAAGGTGGGGCCGGTTCCTGTTCCCATTGCCTGCTTCGTCATCATCGAGGCGCTCAAGGCGCTGCAGTTCGCCCACGAGCGGGTCTACGGGGAGGAGGTCCCCGAGCAAGAGGGCGACCCGATGAACATCGTGCACTGCGATATCTCCCCTCAAAACATCCTGATCAGCTTCTCGGGCGAGGTCAAGATCACCGACTTCGGCATCTCTCGCGCCAGCTTCCAGGCCGACGAGCAGCACGACGTCATCCGCGGCAAGTACGCCTACATGAGTCCTGAGCAAGTCGAAGGCAAGGTCCTGGACGGCCGCAGCGACCTGTTCTCTCTGGGCATTGTCTTCTACGAGCTCCTCACGGGCCGCCGCCTCTTCAAGGCACGCTCTCGCGACGAGACTCTGGCCCGGGTCAAGCGTGCCGAGGTGCCAAGCGCGCGGGGGTTCCGTCCCGAGCTGAGCGAGGACTTGGAGGACTTGCTCTTGCGGAGCTTGGCCCGCCGTCCAGAGCACCGCTTCCAGGACGCTGGGGAGATGTTGGACGCCTTGTCCGCGCTGGTCGTTCGTGAGGGCCATCGGGCCAACAACAACGATCTGGCCAGCTACATGAAGGCCACGATCGAGGCCGCTACGGCCCGGGCCAGCGGGGAGAGGCCTGCGCGCAAGCAGGCCGGTCGCACCATGCCGCCTTCCGCTGTGGTGGTTTTGGCCGTCGAGGCGGCCCCTCCACCTCGCAGCATCGCTGCACCTCGTACGCCTCTCAAAGCACTGAATGAAGAGTGGTCCAGCATCGTGCACGACTCAGGCGGAGAGGTCTGGGAGCGTGAAGAGGGTTCCCTCTTGGTGGTGTGGGTGGCGCGAGGTGGGCTGCGAGAGACCGTCAGTCGCGCCGTACAGACCTCGCTTGCACTCCAACAGGTCACCCTGCGGGCTGGGTACCGACTCAGCGCGGGCGTGGCCCCAGGTGTGGCGCGGATCTCGCCTGACTCCAAACGACCTGCCGATGGGTGGGAGTTGGCGGGGCCTTTCTACTTGGCGCGTTGGATGATGAACCTGTCTGCGCATCGCGGGCGTGTCCTGCTCACCGAAGTGGGCCGCCGCCAGGTCAGCCGCAGGAGCAGCCTGCTGGGCCGCATTCCCATCCAGGGAAACCGCTACATCAACCTGTATGAGCTGGGGTAGGGATGTTTTGGTTGATGGGGTGTCTGATGAGCTCTGAGGAGTACTCGGAGCTGCAAATCAGGGCAGGGGACGCGGACGGTGATGGGTACGCGGATGCGTCCTTCGCTTTCGGCGACGACTGCGACGATTCGGACCCCTTGGTGAATCCAGGAGCCGTGGAGTTGGCGTACAACGGCTTGGACGATGACTGTGATTCGCGCACACCGGATGATGACCTGGACTTGGACGGCGTGGGGAGCGCAGAGGACTGCGACGATGCGGACCCAGGACGCAGTCCAGAGCTGGCAGAGATCTGGTACGACGGCGTGGACCAGAACTGCGACGGCAATGACACCGACCAGGACGGCGACGGTGAAGCCTGGGTCGATGTGGGAGGCCAAGACTGCGACGACACCGACCGCGAGGTGCAGATGCGCAGTTGGTACGTCGACGGAGACCGCGACGGCTACGGCGATATCGATGACCCTGTGCTGCAGTGCGAGCCGGTTGATGGCCGTCAGGAGCTGGGCGAAGACTGTGATGACCGTGACCCGGAGATCAGCCCTGACGCCCTAGAGATCTGCAATGACGGGGTGGACAATGACTGTTCGGGAGATGCGCCGGAGTGTCAGGTCCAGTCGGGCGAGCTGGCAGATGCTGCGATCTACGTCTGGTATGGGGATGAGCCGGGGGATGGTTTTGGAAGCGACCATGGTGTCGCGGATTTGGATGGGGATGGGGAGCTGGAGGTTCTGAGTTCAGCTCCCGGAAGTGGCTGTGTCCACTATTCGACTGGGACCAGTGGAACGGATTCGTGGTGTCCTGGGGACGTTGGGGGCTTGATTTCCCGTGTGGGAGACCTGGACTCGGATGGAAGCGAGGACTTTGCGTATGAGACCGTCGATGGCAGGGTGCAGTTCGTCAGCGGGGCTGCCGCACTATCCAATGAACCGGCCGGCCTTCCGAGCACCGGGTTGGCAGACCGGGGGATGGGAGCATGGCTAGACTTGGCTCGGTTGTCTGGGACCGCAGATGCCGGAACACTGCTGACTTTGCAGTCAGGTCAGGACAAGGACTTCCTGGTCTCATACCGGGTGGACGGTGAAGCGGTAGTTCCTGAATGGACTGGCTTCATCGACGAAGGTGCGCTTGGCGAGTCAAAGATGGCGATGGGCGATTTCGAAGGCGATGGCTCGGACCAGGTCGTGATCGCTGTGCAGAAAACGGATGATGTTCGCCAGATCTTCGTCTATAGCCCCGCAGGGGCCTCGATCTCGACCCCTGAGACCGCGGATGCCGAGATTGGGACTCGTCTGCTTGGCGTGGACGGCATCCAGGTCTTGGATGTCAACAGTGATGGCTACGCGGACTTAGTTGCCACGGTCGCGGAGCCCGGGGATTCCTCTCTCTACGTAGCACTGGGACCCGAGTTGCCTCGGGATCTAGGGCAGGCAGACGCCGAGATGGTCGGCACGGGAATCCTGACTGTAGGGGCAAACTTCTGCCTGTCGGTGATTGAATCGACTGGTGATCCCATTGCAGTCTTCGGCACACCCGATGGGCATGGAGGGGATTCGACTGGTGCGGTGTTTGGAGTTGAGATTCCCCTCTCAGGAAACTCAGAGCTGAGTGATTCGATTTGGTCCCTTAGCAGTGGCAAGGACGACTCTGGTCAAGTCATCGGGTGTCACCCTTCAGGACTGTTGACACCTGCCAGCGTGCTTGTTTCCGAAGGCACCGAGAGCGCAGATGCACCAGGAAGCATCGTTCTGTTCGCCTTGGATGGCATGTGACCAAATCCGCAACGAAAATAGGGCCACTTAAGAAGCTGGGCTTCGCTGCCATTGCTTCTGGGTTGATTCTCGGCGGGCTAGAGATTGGTGCCCGCTTGGTGGCTGTTGAAGTCCCCACAGCGGTAGGGACAGCAATGTCTCCGCATCCGACACGCATCTGGGCATTGGAGCCCGGAGCGCAGCACAGCTTCGGGATCACGGTCCAGGTCAGTTCGCTTGGTCTCCGGGAGTCAACTCCTGTCGGCTTGGGCGCCAATCACCGGGTCTTGACCCTAGGAGACAGCAGCATTTTTGGGCATGGTGTTCAAGATGGCGCCACTTTGCACGACCAACTAGCAAGCAAGTTGGACGAACGTGGTGTTCCAACCGAGGTTATCTGTGGGGGCGTCCCTGGTTACAGCACTGCGCAGACGCTTGTGCTGATGGAGGAGGTCGGTTGGGGGCTTGACCCAGATGTCATCGTCATCGGGAGCCAGTTCAGTGACATGAACCGGGACCATTTCTCTGATCGAAGGGTCCTCGAACAACTGGAGTCCCATGCTGCGCAAGCAGAGTTTCTACTCAGTCATAGCCAGCTCTTCCGTAGGCTTCGCTCTGCGGTGGCCAGAGGAAAAGGCGTTCCAGAGTTCGCAGCTGTTGGCTGGCCAAGCCCGGAGAGCAAGGGAGAGATTCGGGTTCCTCCTAGCGACTATGTGGCGAATCTCATCGAACTGGTGGTAGATGCCCGGGATCGCGGTGTAGGCGTTGTCTTTCTTCAGTTGGACGAACGCGATACTCGAGAGGGTGGAGAGAACCGAAGCTATGCCTCTATGATGGAAGGTGTGGCCATTGCTTGGGGTGTTCCTATCGTTCGTGCACCGAACATCTACCTACAGAGTGGCGTTCCGCGAGAGAAGCTCTTCCTTGATGAGGTTCATCCAACACCATTGGGAAATCAGCTTATGTCCCAGGCCTTGGCGGACGTTCTTCTTCAGGCTCAGTTCCCGAAACGCGTACCGATGCCTCTTGACACGCCGCGCGGCGACATTCAGGTGCTCGAATACCATGGGCCCACCGAACTTAGCCAGCAGCAGCAGTTGTTCTTGAACCAGCGATAGAGGGGCCTGGGCGCGCCCTAGGTGACTACGGGAGCGCAGCTTCTTGCCGGAGCTGCGTCAGCCAACTTCAACAGCTTCCGGTAGCAGCCCACGACCGGCGGTGAGCACACGCACTCTGCGGCTACGATTGGTTGAATGCGGCACTCAGTACGTCGCTGGAATCACCGTCACCGCGCCGTAGTCCTCGTAGGAATCGTAGGCGATGATGTCGACTTGGTAGCCGCCGTAGTAGCAGTCCAGGTAGGTGGAGTACTGCAGCCAGTCGGAGAACCATACATCTGGGTCGCGGTCCTCTTGGTAGAGCTCAAAGCCGTCGATGTAGTTGCCGTAGACGTCGTAGACATCGGCGTAGACGCCGGTCAGGTCTTGGCGACCGTTGTCGTCGAAGACCTCGGTCTGGAACCACCAGATGAAGTCCTGGTTGTAGTCGTCCCAGTAGCAGCCGGCCTCGGCCCACGCGATGCCGGGGCTGTAGTTGACGTAGGTCGGCGCGGGGGGCTGATCGCGGGGACCGTCGTTGTCGTAGACCACGCAACCGGATGCGAGAGAGAGGGCGGTCAGGGCAGTGATGAGGCGTGCGGCGGTCATGGCATCTCCGAGGTTGCCTGAGAAGACGGGTGGGGTGGATGTTCATTCAAAGTGATCACCCTTGCCTGCTCCAGTTTGGCCTCTCTTGCGGGGGATCGTGAAGTAAGTTGCTGAAAGAAATGCGATTTTTGGCGCCCAAAGAAAATGGACCAAAGCACTGATTCCTCTCTGCCAGGATAGGTCTCTCGCCCCCCCTGCGCTCAGAGTCTCATGGCCTTCGCTCACCTGCACGTCCACTCCCAGTTTTCCCTTCTGGACGGCGCCATCCCGATCAAGAAGCTGGCGCCGGCTGTGGCCGCCTTGGGGCAGACAGCGGTGGCATTGACGGACCACTGCAACCTCTACGGTGCGGTGCCTTTCCACAAGTCATGCAAGTCCGCTGGGGTTCACCCTGTCTTCGGTTCGGGCATGTGGATTCAGGAAGAGGGCACCGACTTCAAGGACCCCGAGGGGCAGTTCGGCGGCTACCACATGCTGCTGCTCATCGAGAATGACGCGGGGTACAAGAACCTCTGCAAGCTCATCACCGAAGCGATCTTCGACGGCATGTACTACAAGCCGCGGGTGGATCTCAGTCAGCTGCAGGCCCACAGCGAAGGCCTGATCGCGCTCACCAGCGGCATGCGTGGACCGATCCGTGGGCTCTTGGCTCGGGGGGAGCGCCAGCGGGCCTTGGGCCGCGCGACCCGCCTGGCTGAGATCTTTGGTGACGAGCACCTATTCTTGGAGATGCAGGACCTTGCATTTCCTGGCGACGACCTGGCCAATGAAGGGTCTCGGGAGATCGCCAAGGAGCTTGGGCTGCGTACGGTGGTCACGAACAACGTGCACTACCTCAAGCCCAAGGACGCCACGACCCTGGACCTGCTCCAGTGCATCGGAAATGGCACCTCGCTCAACGATACGGAGCGCAACCGCCCCATCAGCGACCAGCTCTACCTGAAGTCGGAAGAGGAGATGCGTGAGCTCTTCCCGCAGGACGGCAGAGCCATTGACCTGACCGTAGAGATCGCTGAGCGCTGCCAGTACGCCTTCACCTACGGCACCTACTACTTTCCAGCCAGCACGCCTCCGGATGTTGGGCCAGACGCGGACACGCAAGCGAACTGGTCCTTCTTCTTCAAGGCCTTTCCACCGCCTGCCGACTTTGGACTCCCATTGGGTGAGGAAGAGGCGCCGCCCATGCCGGAGCCGGGCTGCGGCTCATTGGGGGGCTACTTCAAGTGGTACTCCCGTGAGGGCTTGAAGAAGCGCCTGGAGCGCGTGGATGAGGCCTTGTATCCCGAGTATTGGGAGCGCCTGGATATCGAGTTTGGAATCATCCTTTCGATGGGATTTCCAGCCTACTTCCTGATTGTTGCGGAGTTCATCAACTGGGCAAAGGACCACGATATTCCGGTCGGGCCAGGCCGTGGCTCCGCCGCCGGCTCCTTGGTGGCCTACGCCATGCGAATCACGGACATCGACCCGATTCGCTTCGACCTGCTCTTCGAGCGCTTCCTGAATCCTGAGCGCGTGTCCATGCCGGACGTGGACGTGGACTTCTGCCAGGACCGACGAGAGGAGGTCATTGAGCATACCCGTCAGAAGTACGGACCTGAGTACGTGGCTCAGATCATCACCTATGGAAAGCTACAAGCAAAGCTGGCGATTCGGGACGTCTCCCGTGTCTGTGACTTCATGTTCAATGACGCGGACCGGGTCGCCAAGCTGATCCCGAACGAGCTGGGAATCAACTTGACCGATGCGCTGAAGGAGGAGCCACTGGCTCGCCTTCGCAACGGTGACCCAAAGGTGCGTCGCGTCTACGACATGGCGCGTCGGGTTGAGGGGCTGACCCGCCAGACCGGTGTGCATGCCGCGGGCGTCATCGTTGCCGATCGGCCGCTGGTCGAGCTTGTTCCTCTCTACCGAGACGGGCCGGATGGCGGTCCAGTGGTTCAGTTCGAGATGAAGGCGGCCGAGGACGTTGGACTGATCAAGTTCGACTTCTTGGGCCTCAAGACTCTGGACCAGATCCGGGATGCTGTGGCGTTGATCTACCGCAACACCGGCGAGAAGATCGACATGAGCGCGATCCCGGTGGACGACGAGAAGACCTACACCCTGCTGTGTGCTGGCGACGGCCTGGGGGTCTTTCAGGTCGAGTCCAGCGGTATGCGCGAGCTGCTCACCAAGCTGCGCCCCAGTGTCTTGGACGACGTCATTGCCCTGGTCGCTCTGTACCGACCCGGTCCCTTGAATGCCGGCATGGTCGACGATTTCATCGACCGAAAGCACGGAACCGCTGGGGAGTGGGAGTACCCGGTCCCAGAGCTGGAGCCGATTCTTCAGAGCACCTACGGCGTTGTCGTTTACCAAGAGCAGGTCATGCAGATCGCTCAGGTGATGGGCGGCTATTCGCTGGGGCAGGCCGACCTGCTCCGTCGGGCGATGGGCAAGAAGCAGGCCGAGGCCATGGCCGAGCATCGCGCCATCTTCTGTGATGGTGCGGAGTCCAAGGGCTTTGACCGGAAGAAAGCCGAGGAGATCTTTGACCTTCTGGCTCAGTTTGCCGCCTATGGCTTCAACAAGAGTCACTCGGCAGCCTACGGCTACGTCAGCTACCAGACCGCCTGGCTGAAGGCCAACCATCGGGCCGAGTACATGGCCGCCCTGATGACCATCGAGGCGTCCAATACGGACAAGCTGCTGGTCTACATCGGCGACTGCAAGCGCTCCGGGCTCACGGTCCTTCCGCCCGACATCAACGCATCGCATTGGGGTTTTGACGTCCCCAAGATTGCCCGCACCACCATTCGTTATGGCCTCGGCGCAGTCAAGGGCGTGGGCAAGCACGCTGTCGAGGCCATCGTCGAGGCGAGGGCAGAGGCAGGCGGTCGCTTCAAGGACCTGATGGATTGCCTTGAGCGCTTGGACTACAAGCGCGTGAACAAGAAGGCGCTGGAAGCCTTGGTCAAAGCAGGAGCCTTCGACTGGACTGGCTTTGGGCGCTCGGCCCTGTTTTCGGGCTTTGAGGCGGCAATCTCCACAGCACAGCGGGCTCAAGCGGACAAGGCCTCCGGGCAGGTCGGGTTGTTTGGGTTGTTGGGTGGGGGCGCACCCAAGCCTGGATTCCGGCTGCCGAAGGTGGCCGAGTGGAGCATGACAAAGGAGCTGAGCTCCGAGCGCGAGGCCATCGGCTTCTTTCTCAGTGGGCATCCGGTCGTCAGCTACAAGCAGACCGTGGAGCGCTTCGCAAGCTGCCGTGTACAAGGGCTCGCGCTCAAGTCGGCCGACGCGGACGTTGGTGTCGCCGGTATGCCGGCTGCAGTTCGGGTGGTGCGAACCAAACGCGGCGACAAAATGGCCTTCGTCACCATCGACGATGAGACCGGTGGGGTGGAGTGCATCTTCTTCTCCGACCCGTGGAGCCGTTCGGCTCGCCTGATCAAGGATGGGGGCCCCATCATGGTCCGTGGCACGCTGGAGAAGGGCTCCGAAGGCCCAAAGATCATGGCCGAGAGCGTGGAGTCCCTCTCCGACCTGCGCGCACGCACGACCACCGAGGTGCGGCTCTCGGTGACTGACAAGGCCCTGAGTAGCCAGCGTTTGGCCAGCCTTCGGCGAATTCTGGAGCAGCGCAGTGGTAGTGTTCCGGTCACGCTTCACATCACGAAGGACGGTCACTCTCAGTCCATTCTGAGGGTCACCGACAGCCTCAAGGTTCAGCCCGACGATGAGCTTCAAGATGACATCGATGGATTGTTCCAGCGGCGCGGCACCATGAGGTTTGTGTGAGAATTTGCCTGCTTCTACTGGCCAGTTTGGCCACAGCGCAGCCCGTCCAGGAGGCATTTCCTGGTGGCTACGTTGATTGGACCCGTGGTGTCCTGGTGGTGAGCAGCAGCGGCAGCCAGTCGGCCGGTGCGCCCAAGGCCCTTCAGGTGACCGAGCAGGAAGCCTTGAATCAGCTGCAAGCGAAGGTTCAGGATGAGCAGCGCCTGGTGCGCTTGGACAGCGACCAGAAAGTGGGGGACCGGATGCAAGCCGGTGACCCCATCGCCGGCATGCTGCTCGAGAGCTCTGGGAACTTCATCATCTCAGAGGCTCGGTACTACAGCTCCGGTCGCGTCGAGCTCACAGCCGAGCTTCCGTTGCACGGTTGGCTGCGTCCTGCTCTTGTGGATGCTGCCAGCGGGGAGTCCAAGCAGGAGCTGGCCACCGAGTACACAGGCGTCCTGATCGATGCCCGGGGCCTTTCGCTGCGGCCGAGCATCGCGCCCAAGGTGAAGGACCCCCAGGGTCTGGTTCTCTACGGCCTCAGTAGCCTGACTCCGGCGACGGCGGGAGAGCAGATGCCCGTTCGCTGGGTCGGTGACCCTGCCGATCCCGAGGCCATTGAGCGCGCTGGAGAGCGGCCCCTGATTCTGTCGGCCAGCTCGGCAGCCAGGGGAGGGGACATCGTTCTGGACGAGGGCCAGGCCGCCCGACTTGTTCAAGTCACCCGGGGGACCTCGCTGCTGCCAGAGGCCCGTGTTGTGGTGGTCGTGGACCCATGATTCGGCGGCGCCCAAGCTCCCACAGCGGAGCACGTCCTCATCGTCAGCGAAGGCCTCGACGAGCGCTCGCGGTGACCAACCGCGAACGCATGTTCTGGATTTTGGGCTTGGTCTTGCTCGGTCTTGCCATTGTCTACTTGCTCCGGTCGCTTTTCGCGATCTTGACGGCTTCGGTCATCTTCGCGTATCTCCTGGATCCGGTCATCGACCGGCTCCAAGCGCGTGGCATGAAGAGGGAGCCCGCCATTGGTTTGGTGTTCGCCCTGGGCGCCCTGAGCATGGTCGTCGGGCTCTTGCTCGTTGTCCCGATGGTTGGGCGGGAGTTTGCAGAGCTCTCCACCAACCTCAACGGCTACATCGCCGATCTGGGGACGCGGGCATCCGAGGGGCAAGTTTGGCTGGAGGCGCAGCTGGGGAGGGAAATTCCGGTCACCGGAGATGAGCTGCTCAATGAGTTGATCATGGGCTTGAACGAAAGCGAGGTTGAGCCCGGGCAGTCGGGTGGCGGCTTGGCTGACTTGCTCACTCAGGCCGCTCCAAACCTTGGGCGTTGGCTGGGGAGCGCCTTGGGCTCTCTCTTGGTCGGCGGAGTAAGCGTTTTTCTCGCGGTCTTGAACTGGCTGCTCTTGCCGGTCTTCAGCTTTTACTTGCTGCGTGATTGGGACGATCTGATCGACGGCGCCGACAAGCTCATTCCACTCGGCCAGCGCACAATGGTGCGCGACCTGGCCAAGCGCATCGACCAACGGCTCAGCGCATTTGTCCGGGGCCAGATCTTGGTCGCTGGTGCGCAGGGCGTGATCTACGCAGTCGGCCTTCTGATCTCTGGAATCGACCTGGCCATCGCGGTCGGTCTTGGAGCAGGTGTTCTGGCCCTTGTGCCCTACCTAGGAACCATTGTGGGCATCTCCATCGCCAGTGCACTGGCCTTGCTCAAGTTTGGACTGAGTTGGCACATTCTGGCGGTGTGGGGAACCTTCGCTTTCGCCCAGGTCGTTGAAGGGGTGTACCTCACCCCCAAGGTGCTCGGTGACAAGGTCGGCCTGCACCCCTTGGTGGTGATGTTGGCGGTGATTGTTGGCGGATCCATCTTTGGGGTCGGCGGGATGCTTCTTGCCATCCCGGCCACCGCTGCAGCGCTGGTTTTGGTTGAGGCCTGGCTGGTCCGCTACCGTGGTTCGCGCTTCTTCTCCGAGCTCAAGGCAGGGTTGGGCCGTGCCACTTGAGGTTCTCTGGTGGGGAAGTGACGTGCCCTACGTGGATGGACTGGAAAGACAAGTGGCGCTGCGGGAGTCTGTAGAGACGGGGCAGCGCGGCGACTTGCTGGCCTTTGTGGAGCACAGCCCGGTCATCACCCTTGGCAAACGCGCTGTCGACCGGGTTCCGACCCAAGCCTGGCTCACTCAGAACGCGACCGACTTGGTTCAGACCCGGCGGGGTGGTTTGGCCACGTGGCACGGGCCGGGGCAGCTCACGGGCTACCTCATCTGCGACTTGAGACGATGGGGCGTCAGGCGCACGGTAGAGGCGCTGGAGCAAGGCCTGATGGTTTGGCTGTCGCAACAAGGGGTCCAGAGCGGTCGACGAGCCGGCCACCCCGGTGTCTGGCACAGCAGTGGCAAGCTGGCTGCCCTCGGACTCCATGTGAGGCACGGGATCAGCATGCACGGCTTTGCGCTGAACCTGCACGTGGATTCCAAGGTCTGGGACCCGATCGTGCCGTGTGGCATCCGAGATGCCTCACCCCAGAGCCTGCATCTGCTGATTCCAGGCGCACCCCAGCCTGATGAGGCTTGGCCATCTTTGGGAGAAGCGATCCAACAGGCGCTCTCTTGCCTTGACGCCGGTCCCTTGGCTCGCTAAAAGCCGGAGGCCCTTCGGGGTGTACCCATGTAGGTGTGTAGCTCAGTGGGAGAGCATCGTCCTGACACGGCGAGGGTCGGCGGTTCGAAACCGCCCACACCTACCATTCAAGGCGCGGGACTTCGGTTCCGCGTCTTTTGATCCGGCCATCGGCCTTAGGAGAGTCTAAATGCCTAAGATGAAGACGAACCGGGGAGCGGCCAAGCGCTTTAGCAAGACCGCCTCCGGCAAGGTCAAGTTTAAGCACGCCAAGATGCGTCACATTCTCACCAAGAAGAACAGCAACCTGAAGCGCAAGGCGCGGACTGGTTCGACTCTTTGTGAGAGTGATGCGCGTTTGGTTCGCATCCTGATCCCGTACAAGTAGTCCACAACGACCTGCCGTCACCGCCCTGAAATAGGGTAGGGAAGCGGCCACAAAGGAGTCCCAAATGGCACGCGTCAAAAACGCCGCAATCCGCAAGACCCGTCGCAAGAAGCTCTTTAAAAAGGCCTCTGGCTTCTGGGGCAGCCGCGGAAGTACTTTCCGTCAGGCCACCGAAGCGGTGATGAAGGCCGAGTCTTACGCCTTTCGCGGTCGTAAGGAAAAGAAGCGCGCGTTCCGCCGCCTCTGGATCGTCCGTATCAACGCTGCTCTGGTCCAACACGACCTGAAGTACAGCCGCTTCATCCATGGCCTCAAGAAGGCCGAGATCGACCTGGACCGCAAGGCCCTGGCTGGCTTGGCTTTGCACGACCCCGCCGCATTTGGCGCTGTTGTGACCCAGGTCAAGGCTGCGCTGGCCGCGTGAAGCGTCCCGGTCATGGCTGGGTGTTTGCGCTCGCCGCCGGGCTTCTGCTCGGCGCGGACTGCTCCTCTTCGGAGGAGGTGCGTGAGCGCTTCAACCAAGATGACACCTTTGAGGTGTCCGTCGGTGAGGAGATTCTCCCCACCGCCGAGGCAACTCTGAGTTCTACGACCGGTAGCGTCGAGGTTGGCCTAATCACCCTCGACCCCGGTGGGGGCCCCCCTGGCACGCTGCACACTCTCGAGGTGTGGGTCGATGCCGAATACGCAGGGGAAGTCGATGCCGCGAGCGTGGTGATCGACAGTGGGGAGCGCGGAGAGCGCACCCTTGAGCTTGTCCCAGATTCTGCGGACGAGCGTTTGTATTGGATCGAGCTGCAGTCGGTCGGAGATGAAGGGGAGACGCGCACAGACGTGTTCAACCTGCAGCTTTGGTCCACAGAAGAGCCTGTCGTCACAGACGAGACCGACGAGGCCTGACGCCTGACGCCGGTTTGGCCGGCACTCGGAGAGCACGTGCCTCATACGCCTACCGCATCCCGCACCATGACCAAGGCCGATCTGGTCGAGCGCGTCTACGAGCAGGTTGGTTTCTCAAAGAAGGAAGCGGCCGAAGTGGTCGAGTCCGTCTTCGAGTCCATGAAGCAGGCTCTGGAGCAGGGGGACAAGATCAAGATCTCCGGCTTCGGAAACTTCCTGGTTCGTGAAAAGGCAGCGCGTCGCGGCCGCAATCCGCAGACCAGTGAAGCGCTGGTGATTCCTTCTCGACGCGTGTTGGTCTTCAAGCCTTCCCAGGTGCTCAAGGCTGCGCTCAACGATGGGAGTCCCGCATGAGCGAAAACAAGAGCCCGGACATTCCGGACAAGCTCTATTTTCGCATCGGTGAGGTCTCTGAGTTGGTCGGCGTTGAGCCCCATGTGCTGCGCTATTGGGAAGGGGAGTTCCGCATGCGGCCTCACCGTTCCTCGTCGGGGCAGCGGCTCTACCGCAAGCGGGACATCGCGCGCTTTCTCAAGGTCAAGAAGCTTCTGCACACGGAAGGCTTCACCATCGCGGGCGCACGCAAGGCCTTGGCCGGTGCGGGCCGTCCTGCAGGCACCGGGGCAGCCATTGATCTGGATAGGATCCGCGAGGGGGCCGCACGCCTCCAAGGGCTTCGCCAGCAGATCCGCGCACTTCGGGACGAACTCTCACGTTTTGAGGCTTGAGCACTTTCTAGCCTTGACGGCCGCCACCTCAGGCTTTAAATGCCGGGGGCTTTTCGGGGCGTAGCGCAGTATGGTAGCGCACTTGACTGGGGGTCAAGTGGTCGCTGGTTCGAATCCAGTCGCCCCGACCATGAAAGGGTCCGTCGGAATTCCGGCGGGCCCTTTTCTACTTGTCTGAGAGCCAAGCCTTGGCCATGCGCGTCCACTTCGGCAGCAGGCCGGGGATGCGCGCGCGCAGCTGGGGTGCGCTGTGCTGGCTCACGGCGGCGAGCAGAGTCAGCCCTCGCCAAAGGTGCAAGCTGGCCATCAGGTCGGGGTCTGTCGGCCACTCTGTGAGGCTCTCGTACCCGGCCTTGTGTGCGTCGCGAAGCGCCGCGAACCTGGGGTGGGCCCGCAGGTAGTAGAGGGTGATGGCCAGGTCCTGGGCGGGGTGCCCCCATGCGCAGTCATCAAAGTCGAGCACACCCAAACGGAGGCCGGCACGGAAGCGGTAGTTGCCCTGGTGTAGATCGGCGTGTAGCGGCCTGGGCTGCTCGCAGAGTGTCTCTAGGATGGGCTGGAGGCGCTCCGTGCAGCGGTGGAAGAGCGCTGCGTGCTCTGGGGAGAGGGGTGGGCATGGCCGCCCTCCCCAAGCTTGGTCCAGTGTTGGCCGGGCCCAGCCTGGTGGGGACCACCCGAGAGCAGAGAGGTGCAGGGCAGCGGTCGCCCGACCTACGGCGTAGAGCATCCTTGGGCTCAGGCTAGCGCCCCGCTGCACGCCTGGTAGCCAGGACGCCAGAAGCCATCCACGGCTCCCTGTGTGGCCCCAGGCCTTTACAGTGGGCAAGTCCATGCACGCAGTGACCCGTGTGTCTTCGCCCAAGGCCTCCATCCATGCCACTTCAGCCGCCAAGGCTTGCCGGGAGCCCAGCTGGCGGTTGATTCGAAGCGCCAGGCGATGCTTGCCTCGACCGAGCTGGTAGGTGTCGTTGTAGCCCCGGTGGAGCAGGGACAAGGCCAAGCGCTGTAAGCCGAGCTCCTCTCGCACTTGGAGGGCGACCCTTCGGCTTAGGTCAAGCAGGCGATGGCCTCGCGGGCGGCAATCCGAACTTCAGCTTCCAGATCTTCCAGGCGTCCTCGAAGCTGGGGGACCGCTGTTCGAGCGCGCAGATCCTCCAAAGAGCGACAGGCCTCGGCCCGGATCAGCGGCTGTGGGTCCTCCAGCGCTTCGATGAGCGGCGGGATCGCGGTCTTGGCGCCGGAGAAGCCCATCAGCTGAACGGCGTAGAAGCGCCGAAGTGTGTCCTTGCTGAAGACCTTGTAGGCGGAGATCAGGTCGGGCAGGGCCTCCCCCCGATCGAAAAGCACCGCGTCAAATGCGGCGTCCCGCTCTACGGGGTCGGGATCTCCCATTCGGCGGAACAAATCAGCGTAGCGTGGCCGCATCGAAGCACTCTCGGAGCTTGGATACTGGAGGTATGCGAGAGAGAGGGCGGGTGCCACTAGGGATCTCAGGCTAGGACCTCTTCAGCACGGAGGTGAGAGAGTGCGGATCCTGGTCTCCAACGACGATGGCATCGCAGCAGCTGGTATTCCCCCCTTGGTTGAGGCTCTGTCTTCCTTGGGCGAGGTCTGGCTGGTTGCACCTGAACAAGAGCAGTCGGCCAAGTCCCACTCGCTGACAATGTGGGAGCCCCTTCGGGTGCGTTCTTTGGCCCCTCAGCGCTTCGCGGTCGGGGGGACACCAGCGGATTGTGTCTATTTGGCCCTGCATGAGCTGCTGGACTTCCAGCCTGATCTGCTGGTCAGTGGAATCAACAGAGGCTCCAACCTGGGCAACGACGTGCTCTACAGCGGAACCGTTGCTGCAGCGATGGAAGGCTGCTTGCATGGCGTGCCCTCGCTTGCGGTCAGCCTGCACATTCTTCCTGGTGAGCAGATCCTTCACTGGGAGAGCGCAGCTGAGCTGGTCCGGAGGGTGGGTGCTCAGATCCTTGAGCGAGGTTTGCCGCGCCGCTGTCTGCTGAACCTGAACGTACCCAACCGGCCCTTGGAGGAGATCGCGGGCATTCGCCCGTGTCGCCTTGGAGAGCGCAGCTATGACGAGCTGGTGGACAAGCGCTTCGATCCCCGGGGCAAGCCCTACTACTGGATTGGCGGTGGGCACAACACCTTCTGCGAGGAGCCCAACACCGATGGGCCGCTGATGGCGCAGGGGGTGGCGAGCCTCACGCCGCTGTCTCCAGATCTGACCCACGATGCGCAGCTCGGCGCGCTCTCTGAGTGGTCGCTCTAAGACTGACCGAGCCAGCCTTTGATCACCGGCTTGATGGTCTCCTCGACCATCTCCGGGCCTTGCGTCCAGGCCACCCAGGCAGCGGCGCCAGCAATTGCGATGGCCACGGGGGCCAAGAGCATTCCAAAGCCGAGCAGCAGGCCGTCCTCCTCGAGCATGCCGGCCGCCAGGATGAAGATCACGAAGCTTGGTGCGGTGTTGGTCAAGGGGATGGGCAGCGACATCGAGCAGGCCATCAGCAGAATGGTCACGGCGACGCCTGCGAGAAAGCCCCGGTTGCGCGCGAGCTTGGAGAGGCGGGGGCGCACCAGAAACTCAACGACGCGCAGCGGCAGAGTCCCGTTTCGCACGGAGAAGGCCATCAGCTTGTAGGAGATCTTGCGATTGCGAGTTCGCTCAGGAAACCATGGGGTCTGGCGGCCCTTGATCATCTGACTGGCCAAGCCGATGATCAGCAAGCCAAAGGGTGTTGCGTAGCCAGGCGCGGGGAGTGGCAGCGCAGCGGGCAGGGCCAAGAGCAGCAACAAGAGTCCAAAGCCACGGTCGCCGATTCGGTCGACCAGTAGGCCAAGGGTGAGGTCTTGCCCGTCGAGCTCATCGACGAGGGCGTGCAGCTCTTGAGAGAGGGTATGAGTGGTATCGGTCACGGGCTGTCCCTAACCGCAGGCTGTGCTGCCTCCCAACTCTGCTATCCTTCGCGCCCATCCGAGGTCCCTGTGTCCGAGCTCGCCCAACGCATCGACGCCGCAATCCGAGACGTCCCCGACTTCCCCAAGCCGGGGATCCTGTTCAAGGACATCACCCCCGTGTTGGCGGACGCGCAGTTGATGCAGGCCATCAATGAAGAAATGTCTGCCTTCGCCCGCGCCCTGGACGCCCAGGTGGTCGTGGGTATGGAGTCGCGCGGTTTCCTCTTCGGCGTGCCGCTGGCCATGGGCATGGGGCTGCCATTTGCTCCTGCCCGCAAGCCCGGAAAGCTGCCCTACAAGACCGTCGGCTTTGAGTACGAGCTCGAGTACGGGACGAACCGTCTGGAGCTGCATGTGGATGCGGTGCAGGCCGGTCAACGGGTGCTCATCGTGGACGACCTGCTCGCCACCGGTGGTACGGCCGATGCAACGGCACGTATCGTCCGTGAACTGGGCGGCGTGGTCGCTGGCTTTTCCTTCTTGGTCGAGCTGGATTTCCTCGCTGGGCGCAAGGTCCTGGGCGATGTGCCCATCTCCAGCTTGGTTCACTACTAGCGCCGATGGCGGTCTAGTATTGGATCTGCTCCCAAGCCTGGAAGACCAAGGCGGGCAAGGCCTCGAGCTCGCCGTCGTTCCGAACAATGCAGGTGGCGACCGCCTCTTTGCGGGCTAGGGGTAGCTGTGTCGCCAACCACTGCTTTGCCTGCTCCTCACTGAGGTTCTCTCGGGTCATCAGTCGCTGGAGTTGGACCTCGGGACGGCAAGTGACCACGATGAGTTGGTCGTAGAGCCGAAAGGAGCCGGTCTCGACCATCAAGGCCGCTTCGACCACCGCGACAGCAGCGCCGCCGCCCTCTAGAGCGGTCAGCCGGGCCTCGATCTCTTCCCGAATCAAGGGGTGGGTGAGGCCCTCAAGTTTGCGTCGGGCGTGGGCATCGCCGACGACCAGACGGCCCAGAGCCTTGCGGTCCAGCGCGCCATCGTCTCGCAGAATCTGTGGGCCAAAGCACTGGACAAGGTCAGCCAGACCAGGGCTTCCAGCTGCGACAACGTCCCGGGACACCTGGTCGGCATCGATGACGGGGATGTTCAGCTCCTCTCGAAGGATGCTGGCCACAGTGCTCTTGCCTGTGGCAATGCCGCCGGTCAGTCCGATGGTGATCAAGGCTTCTCCTGGAGGGTGACTTGGGTCTGTCTAAGGGCCCGACGTGCCCGCCTGGGCGTATCTGGACTGTCGAGTGCGGCCTGCACGGTCGGCAAGGCGCTTGGCTCCCCGAGCTCCCCGAGTATCTGGGCACAGAATAGGGCGGTCGCCGGCTCGGTGAGCTGCGTCATGCACGCGGGAAGGGCGTATCGGCTCAGCTCGCCCAGGGTCTTCCTGGCCTCGAGGGCCTCCAAAGAGTCTGGAGCGGCGCGTTCAAGGCGTCGAGAAGAGACACGGGCCGCTCGGCGAAGCTCTCTTCCAGCGAAACGCCGCTCGCCGTAGTTGCCAGCGCTCAGATCCATGGAGAGGATTTGAACGGTCTTTGGTGGGTCACCGTCGCTCGGAACTGGGGCCATGTTCTGAGAGAGAAGCAGGGCACCAAGGAGTGGAAACAAGGCCACTCAGTCCTCCATCTTCTCGATGTACCGGAAGATGGTGCGAGGGTCTACGTCCAGGTCTCGCGCGGTCTGTGCCTTGTTCCAGTTGTTCAGGTCCAGGACTTCGCGGATGTACTTCATCTTGAAGTCCTCCGTGGCGGTGTCCAGGGCATCGACGTGCTTGCGGTCCGAGGGGTTCAGGCCCAAGTCGTCCGGCTGCAGTAGGGAGCGGTCCGACATGATCACCGCCTTCTTGATGCGGTTCTCCAGTTGACGCACGTTTCCGGGCCAGTAGTAGCCCTTGAGCGCCTTGATGCCTGCGTTGGTGAAGCCGCGCACCTTGGAGCTGTACTGTGTGGCGTAGCGGTTGAGCAGGAACTGGGCGATCTGCACGATGTCATCGCCGCGTTGGCGCAGTGCAGGTAGCTCGACCGTCACTTCGTTCAAGCGGTAGAAGAGGTCCTCTCGGAAGCGGCCTTCTGCGATCTCCACCTGAACATCTTTGTTCGTCGCAGCGACCACGCGGATGTCGATGGGGCGGCCCTTGAACTCTCCGACGCGTTCGATGACCCGCTCTTGGAGAACCCGCAGCAGCTTGACCTGTAGGTTCATGGGCATCTCGCCAATCTCATCCAGAAAGAGCGTGCCGCCGTCGGCGCCTTCGAACTTGCCAATCTTGTCCTGCACGGCGCCAGTGAAGCTCCCCTTCTTGTGCCCGAAGAGCTCGGACTCCAAGAGGTGCTCTGGGATGGCGCCACAGTTGATGCTGATGAAGGGCTTTGTGCGTCGCTCGGAGAGACGGTGAAGTTCCAGCGCCACCAGCTCTTTTCCGGTCCCGGTCTCGCCCAGGATCAGAACCGTGATGTCGGTTGGGGCGACCCGACGCAGAATCTTGAAGACGCCCTTCATCTCGGGGCACGAGCCGATCATTTCGCCCTGAGAGGCGCTGCGCAGTTGGTCCCGCAGGTTGCGGTTCGTGGTCTTCAGCTCGTTGAGCATCAGTGCGTTGTGCACGATCATGGAGGCCTGTGAGGCGAAGACCGAGAGGAGCTCCAGCTGTGGTGTCGTGAAGAGGTTCGCGATGCTGTCGTTGCCCAAGTAGAGCACGCCGAGGAGGTCGTCCCGGTACAGCAAAGGGACGCACATTACGCTGCTCAAGCGCAGATCTACGACGGACTTGGCTCTGCCAAAGCGTTGGTCTTGCAGGGCATCTGAGACGATCAGCGGCTCACGCGACTCCACCACGCGGTCCACGATGGAGTCCGAGACCCGTGAGAGGTCCAGCGTCTCTTTGCCGACATTGTGGCTGGCAGCCAAGTGCCGCTCGCCATCTTTGAAGTAGATGACAAAGCCCTTCTCCGCCTGCGTGGTCTGGACAACAGCGTCCAAGAGCGCGTTGAAGAGCTGCTCTGGGGAGCCCTCCTGCATCAGGCGTTTGGAGAAGTCCACCAGTCGCGACATGGCCCCGACGCTGGCCGCGGGGTCCGACTGGGGCTCATCTGCTGCAGGCTCCCCCTCATGTACGGTCAGCTCGAAGCGGCCGACACAAGCCGAGTCGCCCACTGCGAGATCGGCGCTGCGGGCGCGACGCCCGTTTACGGTGATCAGCTTGTCCCTGCTCAGCACGCTGATCGTGACGTGGCCTGTCTTCTTGAGGATGTTCGCGTGCGTGGGCGCGACGCTCGGATCGTTGAGCACGATGTCGTTGCCCGGGGCCCGCCCCACGGTGATGATCGGCTTGCGGAGGACCAGGTCAAAGCGTTGGCCCTGGGCGGCGTCTGTGCAGCGGATGAACATGCTCGAAGGGTAACCCGGCTTTTGTCCGGTCCCACCAGGCTGGGCGCTCGGTGCTCCTAAAAACGTACCCGCAGTGCAACGCCCGTGGGGCTCAGGTCCAACGCGACCAGACCATTTGGCCCCTGCGCCCGCATGGAACCAGCGAGCGCGCTGCCCATCCAGAGCAACCCGGCCGCCGTTCCTAGGCTGAACTGCGCAGCGCGAACCCGACGGACTTGGGGCACCTGGTCCTCGGGTACATCAATGCCCCAGATGGCCGGGGCTTGGTCCTGTGAGACCAACCAGGAGCGGAGCGGAAGGGTGCTGCCTGCCAGCACAACAACGCCAACAAATGCACTGGCTCCTAGCAGCGGCTTTCCATTGTTGATCTGCATTCCACCGGGCAGCAGCCAAGCCAAGTTGCGTGGCAAAGGAGGCCGGCTGGGCTGCAGGGGGCCGAGCGGATCCACGGGGCGAGAGAGTTCGGCTCGGGTGGCCTCGAAGAAGGAGACGACCTCTGGAGGGTGCAGGAAGGGATCCATCCTGTAGTCCGGGTCATACAGCAGGATGGTTCTAAACGTGCTTCGTGCCGCTTCCCGCTCGCCGCCGACGTATTCGACCTCGCCCAGCCAGATGCGAGCCAGCTGAAGCTCTTCTTCGGATAGGGCGGGATCGCTCACGAGCCGGATGAGCTCGGCTCGGGCACCTTCGAGGTCGCCCGCGATGTAGAGGGAGACTGCGGCATCGATTCGCACTTGCGGTGCTTGCTGTGAGCTGATCACCGGTCCTTCGGCCGCCTGTGTCGGCGAGGACAGGGCAAGCAGCAAGGGGATGGCGAAGGAGAGCACGATGGTCACCCGCGGAGGGTAGCCCCGCCCTCGGCAAGGATCAATGTGTCAGCGAACTCGCATGGCTGTGTGCAGCCTGGAAATCTGTGTTAGGTCGCGGTTGGGGAACAACTATCGAATCGATCCGGAGCACATACGCATGAAGCGCCTCGAAGAAAACCCTTGGTGGCCTGACCTTGTTGCAAAGAAGGACAGCATGTCCCTCAGGGAACTAGCGAAGGAGTTCGGCTCTACTGCCGGTTCCATCAACAAGGCCCTGAAGCGAAATGGTCTGGAGCGCAAGCACGCGCCTTCCGGTCCCCGAACGACGCGGTCTGCTGATTCAGCTGCTGCGAAGAAGGCAGCACCCAAGAAGGCAGCACCCAAGAAGGCAGCACCCAAGAAGGTCGCTCCGAAGAAGACGGCTCCGAAGAAGGCTGCTGCTAAGAAGGTAGCCCCAAAGAAGGCGGCGCCCAAGGCTGCTGCGCCCAAGGCTGCTGCGCCAAAGGCTGCTGCGCCCAAGGCTGCCAAGCGACCCGGCCCCAAGGGGCTGCGTGCCTCCACCGCTGCAAAGCTGGCGCCCTACCTCGGTATGTTGGGTGAGGTTGCCGATTCTGAGATTGCTTCCATGGCTGGAATCAGCATCCAGACGGTCGCCCGAGTCCGCAAGGAGAAGGGCATCGCACCACGCAGAGGTCGCGGTGCTGCAGCCAAGGCGGTGGTCTCGAACGTGCCTCGCCGTCGTCCAGGTCGTCCAAGCAAGATCACGCCGCTCGAAGACAAGCTTGCGACACACTCTGATGCCGAGGTCGCAGCGATGGCTGGCGTCTCGGAGAACGCTGTGCGGAATTACCGCAAGCGCCACGGTTTGGCTGCGGCCTCCGTGCCTTCTCCTGCCAAGGCGGTCACAAAGGCCCCCAACGCCAAGGCGCCAAAGGCTGCTGCTCCGAGCGCTGTGGCAAAGGCCCCTGCAGCTCAGAGCGTAGTCGGTCAGCGTGCCTACCGTGTTCAGCTGGGTGACCGCACTGCAATCGTTGTCGGCACGAACCTGGTGGAGGCTGCGCGCAAGGCTGTGGAGTCTGGTTCCGAGGTCAGCTCCATCGAGCTGCTTGGCGACATCCTGGCCTGAAGCTCGCCGAATGGCAGATGAACCCTCGCCTTCGGGCGGGGGTTCTTTGTTTTTGGGCCAGGCTGAGCGGTCACTGTGTTGTGGCCAGGCCGCCGTTCGGCCTAGTCCTCGCTTGGCTCCACTTGGGTGGACACCCGCACGGAGAATGCGCCGGCTTCATCGGTCACAGTCTGGGCCCAGAGGGTGTCATCCTGGTCGCGAACGTCGACCACTGAATAGGGAACCGCCTCGCCCTCAAAGGTGACTTCGCCTTCAAGAAGAATGCCGGCATCCAGCGAAACCGAGGATCGCTCCTGGAACTCTACGGCGTCCCAGTCCTTGAAGGTCGTTGCGGCTTCGACGCCATAAGGCGGAGTGAAGGTCCAGAGCAGTGGGCCCGTGCTTACCGGAAGTGAGAAGTATCCGTCGTCCGCCGCAGTGGTCTGGAAGACGCGGCCCCCAGCGCCGAGCTCTTCGGCGCGCACCAGAGTGGCGCCGACCTGCTCCCCCTCAAAGACGACTTGAGCCTGGACAACGCTGAGAGGCGTGAGCTGGGTAATGCCCAACTCGCTGTTCTCGCTGAGGCTCAGGCCAGTGACTTGCTCGGAGGAGACCTCGTCGCCGAAAGGGGGCACGTACTCGACGCGGTACTCACCGGGGGGGAGGCGGGCGATGAAGAGACCGCTCTGATTGGTGGCCACGCTGCTGCTGTGGCTGCCCTGGGGCAGGTCCAAGAGGGCAGTGGATGTGAACCGCAGCTCCACATCTTCATAGGGGCGACCATCCGGGTCCCGGATCTCTCCGGTGACCAAAACCGGAGGCAAGCCCGGCAAGGTGAAGCTGGCCTCGACGCCTTCCAGAGACTCTCCTCCGACCACCAAGTCTTGCTCCAACAATGGGACATACAAATCTTCGGGATCGTAGATCTGAAGGGTGTACTCCCCGGGGTATGCCCGGAGCATGTAGTGACCTCGGTCCAGGGAAACTGTGGGGCCAGTGATGCCTGAGGATTTGTGTACGAGGCGGGCGACACCTGAGTCCAGGTAGGCGTCCTCTCCAACCGCGACCGTTCCATAGACCGGGAAGGCGTAGTCAAGGTAGGTGCTCAGATCGATGGGGCCAAAGACGCTCTCGTTCTCCAACACCAGGAAGGGGAGCTCGGCGGGGAGCTCGGGAATGAGCGCGAGCGTGTAGCCGTCGGCGGGAACAACCTCGGCCTCAAAGAAGCCCTGGGCGTCCGTCGCCACAACCCGCTCCATCGGCGTGCCGGGAACGGAGAGGTCTACGAATCCAGTGACGACGCTGTCCTTGCCAGGAACGCCGATAGCGGTTGGGTTGGCGTCGAATCCGGTGAGTTGGCCAGTGACGGTGACCGGTGAGCGGAGGGCCAGGGCCGCCGTGTAGGCCGAGTTGCTGTCAAAGGCGACGTCGAAGAAGCTCTGTGGCAGCGAGGGCATGCCTTCGCCTGCAGCAGGCCAAACGTCGAGGCGAAGGACGTACTCTTCTACAAAGTCTCCGCCAGCCATCTCGGCGGAGTCTTCCATCGCCAGTTCGTACTCAGCGCAGCCAGTGAGCATCAAGAGAAGGAGGGTCATCGCAACACCTCCAGGTCCCAGTAGATTGAGTCAGACTGTTGTTCGGCATCGAAGACGCTCAAGGTAAGGCGCTGTCCATCCAGCTTGGGGTCAGCATCCAGGTAGATCTGCGTTGCCCCGGGGCTCAGTGTGCGGGCGTTGTCTACCCAGCCCTCGTCGCTCAACAACCACTCGTAGCGCAGAGACTCTGGATCCTCGTCTACGACGAAGGCGTAGATGTTGGTCCCACTCTCGAGGCGGAGGGGGCCATTCCACGGTGCTTTGTTTGAGGATGCGATCTCGGGGGGCACGTCGGCCTCCAGGATGTTGATCGGCCCGAAATAGCAGCCGGTCAACCCTAACGGTATGCAAAGCGCGGGCCAGAACCATAGAAGCCGCATCCCGTCGGGCTTTCCGACGGAGTCGATCTTGGCAGACTTGGCAAAGTACGACAGCAGGGTCGCGACCTTAGGGCATCGAGAGGGTCTTGGCGTCCCCTGGAGCCCCGATGAGATCGAAGCTCATCGGGCCTTCGGGACAATCCAGGGAGAGCTTAGCCGCTTGTCGGGGTGCCTTGATGCGCAACACGCCATCCAGGGACTCGACGCTGCCCATTGGGGCGCCAGCGAGCGTGATGTCGCAGAGCGGGCTGAATCCATCCAGGGTGACGGTCATCATCAGCTCCTTCAGGCTGGCTTGGATGTCGAAGGTCGCTCCTTCTTCCACCGTGAACTCTCTTGTGAACTTGGTGCTCAATGGATTGGAGACGCGGATGGTGTGGGTGCCCGCGACGGTCTCAAGGACTTGAGGTTGTCGAAGGCCGTTGAAGACCAGTTTGTCGTCGATGTAGACATCCCCCCAGGTTGGGGAGTCCAGCGAGACGCGGACAAAGGCCATCTTTGGAGGGAGGGGGTCACTGCTCGGTTCCGGCAAGGTCAGAACGGTGGGGTTGGTGAGGCTGCGTGGTGAGCCAGCGCGTTCACGGAGTTCGGAGGGGAATTCCATCACCTTGGGCTTGGGGTCGAGCTTGGGTGGTGGGTCTACACGCATCTCGACTGGGCTCACGGGCAAGGTGTCCACGGCCTGGGCGATGATCAGGGGCTCCACCGGCGAGGTCTCGATGGGCGGATCGGGAGGCTGAAGGAAGTACCAGGCCACCCCTGCGATAAGAAGAGCCAAGACTGCACCGATCCAAGGCCAGCGCTGGCTGCTGTCGCTTGGGGGCGTCGTAGGAGTGGCCTCTGGATAATGGAAGCTCGAGAGGAGCTCCAAGATCTCGGGATGTTCGGGGTTCCAGGCCAGGAGGCGATTGAAGAGACGCTGGGCGTCCAGGTGGTTGCCTTCGGAGAAGGCCTTCCGCCCGCGCTCCAGCAGGACCACCTCCAGGTGCGCTTGAAGTCGGGACTCCCACTCGTCCGGATCCTCCAGGTAGGTCTCGGCGTCCCACTGGGGTTCCTTTTCCAGGTCCAGGCCAGCGTGTTCGAGCACGGCGCGCAGCTGCTCGGCGACCTGGCTGGCGTCCTCGAAGCGGTCCTTGGGGTCCGTCTGCATCAATCGCTCGATGCAGTCCGCGAGTTGAGGGGAGACCCCGGGCTGAAGCTCCAGGACCTCCGGCCGCTTCCCTTCGATGATGTTCCGCAGGATGATGCTGGGATTTGTGCCCGGGAAGGGGAGGCGGCCCGTGATCAAATGGAAGAGCAAGCTGCCCAAGGAGAACAGGTCCGAGCGGCTGTCAACGGGGCGCTCCAGGGCCTGCTCTGGGCTCATGTAGGCGGGGCTGCCGATCAGCGCGCCGGTCATCGTGACGGTGCTCTCGTCCAGAAAGCGGGCAATGCCGAAGTCCATCAGCTTGACCACGCCGTCGTCCCTGAGCATCACGTTCTCGGGCTTGAGGTCCCGGTGGATGATGCCGCTCTCGTGGGCGTAGGCCAGGGCCTCGCAGAGGTGGACGCCGATAATGGCCGCCAGTTCACTGGGAATCATGCCCCGGTCTTGCAGCAGCGCGGAGAGGGTGCGCCCCTGAACGAACTCCGTGACGATGAAGCAGTCTTCGGCGTCTGAGCCGGAGTAATCGAAGATCTGAAGGATGTTGTCGTGGTTCAGGTGCTCGATAGCGCGCGCTTCTCGGGCGAAACGCAGGCGGTTCCGTGTGCTCGCCGAGAGATGGGGGTGCAGCACCTTGATGGCGACCATGCGCTTGAGCGTGTTGTGGCGGCCCAGGTACACCGTGGCCATGCCGCCCTCGCCGACCTTCTCTAAGACCTCGTACTTGTCGATTGTCGAGCCGATCAAAGGAGAACCACCGCTTGCTTAGATTCTACCTGCCCGGAGGGCCAGCAGGGCAGGGTGGTCTGCGGGAGGCATCATCTCGGTGCCTACATCTGCGATGGAAAACCACCGTAGTTCGCTGTGCTCCAAGGCCTTCGGCTCACCAATGAGGGTGCAGTGGTAGCACCAGAGCTGCACCACACTGTCCTCGCCGACGCCGACGAGCTCTCCCACTTCGGCGCTCACGCCGAGCTCCTCTTTCAGCTCCCGTTTCAGGGCGGAAGGGTCGCTCTCCCCAGCTTCTACCTTGCCACCGGGGAACTCCCAGAGACCCCCATGGGCGCCTCCAGGGGCCCGCTTTGCAAGCAACACTTCCGCTTCGAGGCGCACGACCGCCCCAACGACACGCAGCTTGCTCACAGCTGCCCTGTCTCGCCGGCGCGGGACTGGAGGAAGCGCTCTCCAAGGATGTTGAGGATGGTCGCTGCCGTCTCCTCAACCGCCTTGTTTGTGACGTCGATCACGGGCCACTCGCGGTTCCGCTTGTACAGGTCGTGGGCGTAGTCGAGCTCGGCGAGGATGTAGTCCAGCTGGCCGTAGTTGGTCCGCTCCGACATGCGCATCTGCTCAAGGCGTCGATGGCGGATCTGGCGCAGGTTGCTCGGGTCGATGGTCAGGGCGAAGATCCGCATCGGATCGACTTCCCAGAGGGTCTCGGGCGGATCGCGATCCAGGACCAGGGGCACGTTGCCGACCCGGTAGCCCTTGTGTGCCAGAAAGACGGAGAGCGGGGTCTTGCTGGTTCGGCTGATCCCTACCAGCACGATGTCCGCCTGGAGCAGCATGCGTGGCTCTTTCCCGTCGTCGGCCTTGACCGTGAACTCCACCGCAGCGATGCGCTGGAAGTAGTTGGCGTCGGCCTGGTGCATCAGGCCGGCGGTCTCACGAGGCGAGCGCTGAAGGAAGGTGCTCAAGCTTCCCAACATGTTGCCCACGACATCCACCCACTGGAGCTGATGCCGGCGGGCGAGGCGCTCCGCCAAAGCCCGGGTCTCGGCTTTGACCAGGGTGGTCACAACAAAGGCGCCGTGGTCTCGGGCGAGGAGGAACAGGTTCTCCAACTGCTCGGGTGTGGCGACGTTGGCGAAGGTCTGAGGCTGAACATCTGCGCCGTCAAACTGCAGCAGGCAGGCTCGGACGACCTTCTCGGCCGTATCTCCGGTGCCGTCGGAGATGATGAACAGAGGGCGTTTTGGTGTCTTGGCCATGGGCATGTCTAGCATCGCCTTGGCGGGTGCGCTTGCCGGGCGATCTGGGGTGTGGGGAAGGAACTTGGCCCAAGGTGCTTCGAACCCGCTACTCTGGGGTCAAAGGAGAGCCCGCATGGAGTTTGTCTTTGGCCTGCCCGAGGCCGTCATGACTGCGCTTCCCATCGCGATCATCCTGGGCATTATCGGTCCCAAGTGGCTGCGCGAACGTCAGGCCAGAAAGCAGGACTGAGCGCTACGCCAGCTGGGTCGCGAAGATGCCCAGCGTTCCGCAGACCAAGAAAAGGGTCGCGTTGAACAGGGCCTGCCGCGTCGCCTTTGCGCAGGCGCTCTCGTAGCTGGCCCGATCCTCGATGCCCTGGGGCCCTTCCAGCTTGCGCACGGGGTCCAAGGTCCAGATCTCCAGGTGGAAGCTGCTGGCCCACAGAAGCAAGAACACCAGATGCTGCGCCAGGATCAGCTGCTGGGGGAGCGTGTCGCTTGGCCAAACAAAGGCGCCGTGGGCCCTGAAGTGCATCACCGCTCCGCCCAGGATCAAGGCGCCCATGCTCAGGCCAAGTCCGGGTCCCCAGGCCTTGAAGACGCGCATGACGCCTTCGCTGTGCTCCCCCACGATCAAGCTGCGCATCGCGAGCAGCAGGGAAAAGGCGATCAAGGAACCACCGTAGATGGTGGCGCCGAGCCAGTGCAGTGCGGAGAAGAAGAGATCGATTGCCACGGGGAGAGACTACCGGATCGGGAGAATGGGGGCGCAGGAGGAATCTGGGAGGCCGGACACTTTTTGGCTGTGCACCGGGTGAGATTGTCCACCTGAGGGAGAGATGCAGTGGGTCAGGGGGGCTACGATATCCGGATGAAAGCCAAGACTTGGCTCGCTCTGGAATGGGCGGTCTACATTTTTGCTGCGCTTCTGGCGATTGCGCCAGCGCTCAAGGCGAATCACGTCGTTGGCGACGGCGTCGATATGTACGGCACCATTTGGTTCTATTGGTGGATCCAAGAGTGCATTCAGACGTGGTCCGACCCAGGCTTTACGGACTGGTTTTTCTACCCATTGGGGAAGGACATCTTTGCCCACACGGGCAACAACTTTGTAGATGCCGCCTTTGCCGCGCCATTTTACTGGGTCTTTGGCAGTCCTGGATACCACCGTTGGTTCATCCTCTCGCTGTTGCTGGCAAACGCGGCGACCTTTCGCGTCTTCGCCAAGGGCGTGTTCACCTCGAAGTGGGCTGTGTTCGTTTCCACCCTGGTGTGGATGCTCAATCCCTTTGTGCTCTTTGAGATCACATGTGGACGAAGCACGCAGGCCTTCTTGCCCTTCATGCCGCTGGCCTTCCACTTCTTGATTCAGATGGAGAGCCGAGACAAGGGCTGGCAGTGGTGGGGACTTCCGGCTCTGGCAGGGCTCTTCGTTGCGCTCCAGGGTTGGACCTACTGGTTCATGGGCTACTTCATGGCCCTCGTCATCTTGCCCATGGCTGCTTGGGCGATCTGGCAGAGCAAAGACCGAAAGACGCTGCTGGCTCGCTACTTGATCGCCGGAGCCGTTTGTTTGGTGTGCGTGGCGCCAGCAGGCTTCGCCATCAGTGGTTTGGCCAGCGAGGGAGAGGTCCCGGGATTGGTCGACGTCGCTTCGGTCGACCTCTTTGCCCCCCCAGGGGCGATCGCGAACAACGTGAGTCCCTTCCTCCATGGGTGGATCTTCGCTGAGTTCATGGGCACACCGCTGCTCATCAGCTTTGCTTGGCTGCCGCTACTTCTGGCTTGGCTCGTCTTTGGCAAGGACCGCCTGCGCTTTGTTGTCGGCTTCTTCTTGGTCTGGCTGTTTGCGATCGGGCCTGTGATTCATCCGCCGGTGCCCAATCCCCCGGTTTGGGCCGTCGATCCGCTGTACATGGCGGCCTACCACTACCTGCCCTTCTTTGATCGACTCTGGTTTCCCTATCGAATGGTGGTGATGTGCTTCTTCATCCTCTGTTTCGGAGCTGGGCAGCTTGTTGAGCGATTCGAGAAGCGCATCCCGGTTTGGGGTGTCCCCGTCGCCTTGGGCCTCTTCCTTGCGGTGACGCTTGGGGAGCAGGCACGACTGAGGGTCTTTCCCTTTGTCAGCAAGGACCTCACTTTGCCAGCCACCTACGAGATGATCCGGGACAACCCAGGCAAAGTGATGCACTTGCCCTTCGGAATCAGTCAGCCCTCCATCGTCTGGCAGACCTTCTACGAGCAAAAGATGTTTGGTGGCATGGGGGAGAACGCCTCCATTCTGCTTCCAGATGGCTTCGACAAGCGCATTCGGAGGAACAGCTTCATCCGAACGCTCATCCAGATCGGGCGCACACCACGTTTGCCAGCGAACAAGTACAACCCGGTGCACCGGGAGGCCTTCGAGCGAGAGGGCTTCCGTTGGGTTGTCTTCCACAGGGATTTGCAGGAAGGCGTCGCCAACCAGAGGGGCGTTGCAAATCCCGAGACTTACGCTTTTGCGGCGACGGAACGTCTCGTGGAATTGCTGGGGCCGCCAGTCTCGGTGGAAGGGGTCTTGGTCACCTGGGACCTGAGCCAAGAACACGGACCCCTTTCCGGCTACGAGCCCGGCCCTGGGCTGCTCACAGTACGTGACTGGAAAAGCAGTATTGAAACCCCTGCATATGAGAAGGCGCTTCAAGACGCGGGTCGGCTTCCTGGCCCTCCCCAGCTGCGTAGAGACGACTGAGCGCGACTTACAAGAGTTGCCCCTTGCCCTAGCGCCCTACATGGATAGGGTTGGACACAGAAATGGAGCTTTCATGACCTCTGATACACCCGGACCCGAGCAGGAAGCCAGCAATCTGCCACCGGAGCTCGATCTCCCGGTCCTGGCGATTCGCAACACCGTCATCTTCCCGGTGCTTGCCTTCCCCATCAATGTTGGACGCGACAAGTCCCTCAAGGCGATTGAGGAGGCGATGGCAGGAGACCAGCTCCTCGCGATCGTGGCCCAGCGCGACGCCAAGAACGAGGACCCAAGCACCGACGAGCTGCACCAAACGGGAACGGTTGTTCGCATCCTGAAATCTGTCATCATGCCGGGCAACAAGCTCAACGTGATCATCCAGGGTCTCTCCCGGATTCAGATCAAAGAGTGGCAGCAGACGGACCCCTACCTCTCTGCGCGGGTCTCCACCCATCCGCAGCCAGAGGCCGAGGGACGCGAGTTCGACAAGCTGCTCAGCCAGCTCCGCGAGCTCGCTCGCCGCATCATCGATCTCTCGCCGCACATCCCCAGTGAGGCGAGCTTCCTGGTTCGCTCCATCGACAACCCGGGAATGCTGGCCGACATCGTCGCGACGAACCTGAGCATTGGCGTAGAGGAGAAGCAGGAGCTGCTGGAGACCTTGGACGCCAAGGAGCGCATCGAGAAGGTGATCGTTCTCCTCCAGAAGGAGATTCAGGTCCTGGAGCTCTCCAACAAGATCCAGACCGAGGTCAAGGGGGAGATGGACAAGGCGCAGCGCGAGTACTTCTTGCGTGAGCAGCTCAAGGCCATCCAGAAGGAGCTCGGCGAGGTTGATGAGCGTCAAGAGGAGTTCGAAGACCTCAAGACGAAGATCAAGCAAGCCCGTATGCCCCGTGAAGCGGAGCAGGCTGCCTACAAGGAGCTCAAGCGCATGGCGCGCATGTCTCCTGGTGCTGCCGAGTACACCGTCGCGCGCACCTACCTGGACTGGTTGGTCGACCTCCCTTGGGAGAAGGAGACCGAGGACCACCTGGACGTCAAGAGCGCGCAGGTCATCCTGGACGAGGACCACTACGGCCTGGAGAAGGTCAAGCAACGCATCGTTGAGTACCTGGCTGTTCTCCAGCTCAAGCGTGACCTGAAGGGTCCCATCCTCTGCTTGGTGGGCCCTCCTGGTGTTGGCAAGACCTCCTTGGCCAAGTCCGTGTCTCGCGCACTGGGTCGCAAGATGGTCCGCATGTCCCTTGGTGGCGTGCGCGACGAGGCTGAGATTCGCGGTCACCGCCGCACCTACATCGGCTCCTTGCCAGGCAAGGTCATCAAGTCCCTGAAGAAGGCTGGAACCCGCAACCCGGTGTTCATCCTGGACGAGATCGACAAGCTGGGCAGCGACTCCCGAGGCGATCCCAGCTCCGCTCTGCTGGAGGTCTTGGACCCCGAGCAGAACGACACCTTCGCCGACCACTACTTGGACCTGCCTTTTGACTTGAGCAAGGTCATGTTCATCGCTACGGCAAACGTGGCGCAGAACATCCCCGGTCCATTGCTGGACCGCATGGAGGTCATCACCATCCCCGGGTACACGCCCGAGGACAAGCTGAAGATCGGACGCAACTACCTGCTTGAGTCGGTTCGCAAGGACCACGGACTCACTGCCGAGCAGTTCGACTTGAGCGACGATGCGATTCGTCGCCTCATCATGAGCTACACCCGCGAGGCGGGCGTTCGCTCCCTCAAGCGCGAGCTCGCAGCCTGTGCGCGTTGGGCTGCTCGCAAGATCGCTGGCGGTGACGAAGAGTCCGTCATGATCGAAGTGGACATGATTGAAGAGGTTCGCGGTCCGATTCACTTCTTCTCGGAAGTGGCAGAGAAGGACCCTGTCGCGGGTGTCTGCACCGGCTTGGCCTGGACCTCTGTTGGTGGCGACATCCTCTTCATCGAGGCCACCCGCATGCGCGGCAAGGGCAACATGGCCCTGTCCGGTTCCTTGGGTGATGTGATGAAGGAGTCCGTGGGTGTGGCCCGCTCCTACATCCGCTCCATGGCTGGAGAGCTGGGCGTGGACTACTCGGTCTTCGAGACCGAAGACATCCATGTTCACGTGCCTTCGGGTGCTGTCCCCAAGGACGGTCCTTCGGCTGGTGTGACCATGCTGACGGCCATCGTGTCCCTGCTCACTGACATTCCCATTGACCCAACCATCGCCATGACTGGCGAGGCCACGCTTCGCGGTGCCGTGTTGCCAGTGGGCGGCGTCAAGGAGAAGGTCTTGGCTGCGCATCGCGCAGGAATCAAGACGGTCATCCTGCCGGCCAAGAACGAGAAGGACTTGGTCGAGGTTCCTGACGAGATCAAGGCGGAGCTCACCTTCCACTTTGCCAGTCGCATGGAGCAGGTCCTGGACATCGTCTTGGGCAAGGAGAAGCTGGCCCAGAAGGCCGCTGACCTGAAGGTCGCTCAAGACAAGAAGGCGGCTGACAAGGCTGCCGAGAAGGCCGCTGCTTCCACTTGATGTGGTGAGCGCTGACTTCTGAGCGAAGTTGAGGGCCGTCCCATTGCTGGGGCGGCCCTCTCTCCTTGTGGGAGAGGATCCCCGCGCCGAGGGCAGGCCTGAGCTGTTAGGGAAGGGGGCACCAGAACCAGGGTGAGCATGAACCTTCGACCCTTCAAACGAGTCCTTGTAGCCAACCGCGGCGAGATCGCTGTTCGCATCATCCGTGCATGCGCCGAAGAAGGCCTGGAGACGGTTGCGGTCTACTCAGATGTTGACCGCGATGCGCGACATGTGCGCATGGCGACCTACGCGGTGCACATTGGCGCGGCGCCGGCCGCTGAGTCCTACTTGGTCTCAGAGCGCATTCTGCAGGTGGCGCGGGACACCGGCGCCGATGCGGTTCACCCAGGCTACGGTTTCCTGAGTGAGAACGCTGGTTTTGCACAGGCCGTGATCGACGCTGGAATGGTCTGGATTGGGGCGCCCCCCGAGTCCATCATTGGCATGGGCTCCAAGACGGGCTCGCGTCAGCGGATGACCGCAGCCGGAGTCCCTGTCGTCCCCGGTACTGTGGAGGCGTTGCATGACGAGGCCGAGGTGCTCCGGGTGGCCACTGAGATTGGCTTCCCAGTCATGCTCAAGGCCAGCGCGGGTGGCGGCGGCAAGGGCATGCGCAAGGTCGACAACGCCGACGGCCTGGTGTCCGCCTTCCGCTCTGCCAGGGGCGAGGCCAAGGCGAGCTTTGGTGACGACGCTGTGTACATGGAGAAGTTCGTGGTCAATCCACGACACGTCGAGATCCAAGTGCTGGCCGACGGTCACGGGAACATCGTCCACCTCTTTGAGCGGGACTGCTCCATTCAGCGCCGCAATCAGAAGGTGATTGAAGAATGCCCATGTCCGGTTCTGCCGGAAGAGACCCGCCAGGCCATGGCCTCGGTTGCGGTCAAGGCCACGGGTGCTGTGAACTACGTTGGGGCCGGGACTGTGGAGTTCCTGCTCGGCGGAGACGGCTCCTTCTACTTCCTGGAGATGAACACGCGCCTGCAGGTGGAGCACCCCATCACCGAGGCCATCACGGGCGTGGACCTGGCGCGCGCGCAGCTCCGGGTCGCTGCCGGTGAGCCGCTCTGGTTCAAGCAGTCAGACCTGAAGATCAACGGCCATGCTATTGAGTGTCGCGTGTACGCCGAGGACCCGGAAGCGAACTTTGCACCGGCTCCGGGGCTCATTCAGGACTACCGTGAGCCGGGAGGCCCCTTCGTGCGCGTGGACTCCGGGGTCAGCGCCGGCTCAGAGGTGCCCATCTACTACGACCCCATGATTGCCAAGCTTGTGGTCTGGGGACGCACCCGTCAGGAGTGCATCGAGCGCACCGACCGGGCGCTGCGGGAGTACCGCATCACCGGCATCAAGACTTCGCTCGGCTTCTTCCGCAAGGTGCTCAGAGACGAGCGCTTCCTGGCGGGTGAGTACACCACTGGCTTTATTACCCCTGAGTTCCTTGAGGACTTGGAAGAGGTTCGCAGCGACGAGGTGGCCTGCATTGCGGCAGCCATCGCCCAACTGGACCATGATCTCAAGCCCGCCCGAGCTGCAAGCAGCGGCAGCGGCGGCTCCAACTGGAAGCGCGCGGCGACGTGGCGCAGCACCCACAGGATGCGCTGATGCACTACGACGTGACCCTGGATGGCAAGACCCGAAGCGTTGAGATTGAGCGCGTAGGGGAGGACTACGTTCGTGTCGTGATCGACGACGGCGAGCCTGTGGTCGTGGAGCGGCGCGCCTTGAGCGGCGGCATGAGCTTGGTCATTGATGGCAAGAGCTTCGATGCGGGCCTGGTCAAGCGTGAAGCAGGCTGGGACGTCTCCATCCTTGGTGTTCAGCACCCGGTGGAGGTCCTGGACCCCCGCAAGAAGGCCCTTCGGCTGGCCGGTGGCGCTGGCGAGGGCAAGCTCAAGTCCTCTATGCCTGGACGCGTGGTCTCCATCCTGGTCGAGGACGGCGCCGTGGTCGAGAAGGGCCAAGCGGTCATCATCATCGAGGCGATGAAGATGGAGAACGAGGTCAAAGCCCCCGTTTCCGGAACCGTCTCTGGAATCCAGGTGACGCCGGGCCAAGCGGTGGATGCCGGGGCTCCGCTCCTGACCATCACTGCTGAGAGCGAGTAGCTAGCCCTTCGGGAAGGCTTCGTCCTTCGCCTCTTTTGGGACCGGCTCGCCGTCCTCGCCGCGCACCTTGGTGCTGAAAGCGAAGGAGATGCCGATGCTCATGCAGTAGAGCAAGAGCAGAGGGCCAGCCATGAGGGTCTGGGTCAGGGGATCCGGTGGCGTGATCACCGCTGAGATCACGAACACTCCGACGATCGCGTAGCGGAAGAAGGCGATCATGTCCTTGTGGTCGATCAGCCCCATGCGGGAGATGAAGAAGACCACCACGGGCAGCTGGAAGCTGAAGCCGAAGGCGCCCAGAAGCTTGGTCGCCGTTCCCAGGTAGGAGTTCAGGCTGATGGCGGCCCCCGTGTCGAAGTCGAGCACGGAGAGGAAGAAGGCGAAGCCGTACTCGAAGATGACGAAGTAGCCGAAGCTGGCCCCCGTCAGGAAGAGCAGGGTCGAGGCCATCACCAGGGGAATGACGGTGCGCTTTTCGTTCTTGTACAGACCTGGCGCCACGAAGGCCCAGACTTGGTAGAAGATGAAGGGGCTGGAGAGCAGCAAGCCGGCGATCACCGCTACCTTTAGGTAGGTGACCACCCCCTCCATGGGGTCGGTGATGACCAAGCTGTTCATCGACTCGGTGAGCTGGGCCTGCTCTGCTGGGGTCAATCCTTCGGTAGAGCCACGGGCTGCAAGCGCCCGCCGCATTGGATCGACCAGGAAGTCGAAGATGTAGCCGGAGAAGGCGCTTGCGATCCCGACGCCGATGCCGGCTGCGATGCCCGCGCGGATCAGACGGGTGCGCAGATCCGCGAGGTGCTCCATGATGGGCATGCGCGTGTCTTCGACCGGGTCCAGGGCGGGATCCTTTTTCACTCGCCCTCGCTCTTGGGCGCATCGGACTCAGGAGGGGCGGGTGCCTTCTGCTTGAGTTTGTCCAAGGCGGCCTCGGCTGCGGCGGTGTGTTCAGGAGGCTCAGGCTCCGTGGATGGCGTGGGCGTGGCGCTCCTTTCTGCGCGAGGGAAAGCTCCTCCATCCTTCTTGATGCGCTCCGCCTCTTCCTTTCGTCGGGCCAGCAGGGCCTCTCGACGTCGCTGGATCTCCTCTGCCCGAGCTTCGGCGTCCACCTTGTCTACTTCCAGCGTGAAGGTTCGACGCAAATCATCGCTGGCCCGTCGAAGCTTGCCGTAGCTGCGCCCCAGAAAGCGAAGGAGCTTGGGCAAATCCGCTGGTCCGACGAAGACCAGAACCAGTGCCGCGATGAGGGCGATTTCGCCCCAGCCCAGGCCAAGCACATCTCTCCCGTGTGGGTTGTCTCTCGCCGGCTTATTCTACCAAGGGCCACCCCGCGAGGGCAGGGCCCAAGAGGACCCCATGTGCCGTCTGTTCGGCTTTCGAAGCGCCGTGCCTTCCAGCACCCATCGCTCCCTGGTCGAGGCGGACAACGCCTTGGTGCAACAGGCACGCTTGCACCCCCACGGTTGGGGCATGGGCTACTTCGTGGGGCCCGACGCTTATGTGCTCAAGAGCGGGGATGCTGCCCACACATCAGATCGTTTCCGCCTGGCCAGCAGCCGCCTTCGGTCCCAGACCTTTGTCGTTCACGTGCGCCAAGCCACCGTCGGCGCCACCGACTACCTCAACGCGCACCCCTTCCGGCATGGCCGCTGGGTCTTTGCCCACAACGGCTCTCTGTGGGGCTTTGAGCACCTGGCTCCGGAGCTCCTGCGCTGGATCCCCGCCCAGCGAAGGGCGCTTATCCTTGGAGAGACGGACTCTGAGCACATCTTCCACTACCTGCTCTCTCAGCTCGAGGCGGCCGGGTGGTGTCCGAGTGGGCATCTGAGTGTCAGTGACGCGGCAGGTGCCGGAAAGGTGCTCAGCGAGGCCGTAAACCAGCTCTACATCTTGGCCGAAAAGCTGGGGCTTGAGCCACCGATCCTAAACTTCATCCTGACGGACGGCGAGGTCATGTTCGCCATGCGGGCCGGCAAGGCCCTCTACCTGAGCACCCAAAAGCACCACTGTCCGGATGCTGGGACCTGCCCAGAACCCAACAAGTTTTGTCTGCTTGATACCCGGCCCCAGAGCGAGCCGGTCAACCACATGCTCATCAGCTCGGAGCCCATCGGCCAAGACGACCGCTGGGAGACCCTCAAGCAGGGCGAGCTGGTGGCCTTGGGCCGTGACTGGCGCGTCTCCAGGCAGCCACCTCTGCCCAACTGGGCGCCCTCCAGCCGCGTGGAGTAGGGCTACCTGGGGCTCTTCATGATTCCAGGGAACTGGACGTTCTGCCTGGGATCGACGCCCATGTAGCGGCTCTCGCCCTGGCCGAGGGTGACCGTGAAGCTCGCGTTGGGCAGGTAGGCGCGACCGTCCGCTTCGACCAATCCCTCCGGTGGAGGCGGGAAGGGGCCAGCGCTCCACCAGGCTTGAACGACGGCTTGGTCCAAGGGGTCCATCTCGGCCGTCTTGTCGACCTCGATGCTCTCCACCCGTCCGTCCTCGGTGATGGTCACCGAGACCACCGTCTCGTAGCTGGGCTTGGAGAAGGGCAGTCCGCCGGGCAGGTTGTCGAGATTCTGGCTCCAGTAGAAGTTCACCAGACGCCGGATGTGGTTCATGTACGAGGCATACAAGAACTCTTTGGTGTTGAGGTTGGTGGCGTTGCCGCGCTTCTCCTTCAGGAGATCGTTGTTCGGCGCACCGGCCAGTGTTGTCTTCGAGTGCGAGGCCACCGTGGGCTTCTCGAAGCCGTCCTTGTTGGTCACCTGGAAAGGCGAGGGCAGGGTGGCCAAGGCGCCGTGCCGGTCAGGGGCGAAGCGCTCGTTGCCGATCTGGGCACCCGTGCTGGGATCCTCGGCGTTTACGTCCACCAGGTCCTCGTACTCGACCTTGTCTTCCTCGGAGTAGACGTTGGAGAGCACCTCCGGGTTGATGCGGAAGCGCTCGGACATGGTCTCTTCTTCGACCGTGTTGTTGTACTCGGCCAAGTAGTCGGCCTCTTCGGGCCGGATCTCTTCATTGGGCTTGGGCGTGTCCACCAGCTGCCCGTCCCAGTCGACCTCGGGCTCCTCTTCCTCGGGCTCCTCGGGCTCCTCCATCTCCAGCATGACGATGCTCATGGGCGGAAGGGGCTCGGGCTCAGGGGGCTCCAAGGCGTCGAAGAGGGGAACACCAACACCGACGATCACCAAGTGGGCGAGCAGAGACAGCCCGCCCCATGTGATGAGGCGGGGCAGAAGGCCGCTAGACCTGCGCCGCTGTCGCTGTTTACGTGCCATCGCTCTTCTTAAAGGTGCCACCCTGAGACGTTCCCGACAAGGGGCGCGCGCAGATGAATCTGTTCATTAGGGGGTAGACGCCCAGCGGTCATTCATGCGCAGGTTGATCTCATAGCTCCAAGTTGGATCGGCCAGCCCCTTTGGGGGCTTGGGGAGGCGCGGAGGCACAGCGGCCAGCGCCAAGCTGTCCAGCTCCGAGTATCCGCTCTGCCGCACGACCTTCTTGCTCACGACGCGCCCTTTGTGGTCCAGCTCGATGCGAACGGTCACTGTGCCTTGCAGGCCCATCGCCTTCACTTCGGTGGGAGTCTGCTCGCGCCAAGCGCGGTCCACGGCGCTGTCGAGCTCATCCATGTAGGCGGCGTGCTCGTGGAGACGGGCCGCGACTTGGGTTTGCTCGGCGACCTCAAGTTCCTGCTCCAGGACCTCGGGGGGGGAAGAGGAGGGCGCTCCCTCTTCGACCAGGTTCCCCGCCACGCTGGCCTGGGTCTTGGCTTTGAGCACCTGATCACCACCCCAGCCAGGCGAGGTCTGAGGGGCCTCGTCTCCCTCGCTCTCCAGCTCGGTCACAGCCGGTGCATCGTCCATCTCCAGCTCTTCAGGGACCTCGGCGCTGTGGTCCTGGCTGCCCAGATCACCGATGGTCTCTGGGGCTTCCTCGCCGCGGGCCCGCAAGATCTCCAGCTCAGGGTTGCGCTCCTGGGTTTCGATCTCACTGGGGGCCAGAGTCGGGGGCGCCCGGCCCACGCTAGGGTCCACGCGCACGGCCATTGGCAGCCATCCGTCGGGGGCGGGTGGGGGACTCTCCGTGCTGCCCAGGCGGGCCGGCGATGGGCCGCCCACCGACTTCTCGGAGGGGCGACGGGCGCCTGCCCCAGTGCTGTCTTCACCGGCTTTCCCGGCCTCTCGGTCGCCTCCCTCGCTGGGGCCTCGGGCCTTGGCTCCGCCGGCTTGGCCCAAGCCTTCCTCGCCGATTGCGGCCTCGCGTCGTTGGGCGGTGGCCTGTTCTACCGGGGCGCGCAGCTCAGCTTCCTTCTCGCCGCGGCGTGCCGCCTCTTGGTCCGGAGCCACCGTCGTATCTGGGCTGCGGTTGCCGGCCTGTCCGATGGCGCCGGTGTTGTCCGGCGCGTACTCACCGTCCTCGGCTGCGGAGCTGGGGCTGCGCGTCTCCGTGGGCGCCCGCAGGTTGGTGCGCGCGATGTGCTTGGTGTCTTGGTCCGGTTCTCCTTCGTCCACTTCCTTCTCGGTGCGGACATGGATGAGCTTCCCTGGGTCTTCCTCTTCGTCTTGAGGGAGTGGATCGAGCTCCGGCGCGGGAGCCTGTTCCAGATCCAGGCTCTTGTCTGGCGAGAGGAGCTCCTCTGGGAGCGCGTCCGCCTCCGAGGCCAAGTTCTCGGGCTCCAGCTCCTCTTCTCCGGCCTTGTCCCCCGTGTCCTTCAGCTCGCCCAGCTCATCCAGCTCCTCGGCAGTCTCGTCGACATCGAGCTCGGCCAGGGTGGGCTCCACGTCGAGCAAGGTGAGGGCCAGGGGAATGCGCTCCTCCTCCTCTTCTGGCGCCACCCCAGGGCTGCCCCAGGCTTCCATTGCCAGCACCAAGGGCAGATGAACCGTCAAGCTGAGCAGCAGCGCCACTCCCCAGTCACGGCGGCGCTTGTTCAGGCGATCTCGCGATCCAGACGTTGGTGCAGCAAGGCTTGGATCCGCGCCTTGGCCTGCGGGGGGAGCTTCACCGCCAGAGTCTGAGCCGTCAGCGCGATGCTGCGCTCGTAGCTTCTCTGGAATGCGGTGCAGCTCGGACATTGACTCAGGTGTCTCTCTAGGGCCTGACGTCCTTGGAGAGACAAGGTTCCATCACGCGCATCAAGGAGCATATCCACTGCAGCATCGCATCGAAGCATTTGGGCCTCCTGGGTCTGACAACAAGATGCCAGGGCCCGTGGAGACGCTTCAATCCGAGCACCCTTTTTTCATTGGGCTGACGAAGTCGGTGGGCGCTCTTTCTAGAGTTGGCCGGCCAAATAGACTTCAAGATCCTGACGAATGGAGAGGCGGGCGCGATGCAGCCGGGTCTTGACAGCGGGCACGGACAGGCCCAGTTGGTCTCCGATCTCCTTCATGGAGCGGTGATCGAAGTCCGCCAGAATCAAGACGCTACGGTACTTCTCCGGCAGGGCGTCGATGGACTGGTGCAAGCGCTCACCGAGCTCTTGGTCTTCCAAAGTCTTGGACGCCAATGGGCGCAGATCCTTGATGGGACGCTCATGCCGCCCCTCGTCGTCGAAGCTCGGGCCGCTGAGCTCGAGGCTGACCTCTGGGCGGCGACGACGGGTGCGCAGGCGCATCAGCGAGGCGTTGGAGGCGATGCGGAAGAGCCAGCCGCGGAAAGGAGACTCGGCGCGGTAGCTGTCCAGCTTCCGGAAAGCGCTCATGAAGGTCTCTTGCACGACGTCTTGTGCCTCAGCCTCGCTGCGAACCATGCCCAGGGAGATGCCGTAGACCCGGTCGGAGTAGCGACGAAAGAGCTCCTCGAAGCAGAAGGTCTCCCCCGCGAGGGTGCGGGTGACCAGAACTTGGTCGTCAATCAGACGGAGGCTGGTGTCGCTGCTTGAGAGGGTGCGGGTCATGGTCGGCTCCGGACGGGGTCGTTTGGGGCTGTATTGGTCGGTATGCCTGGTCCTCGCCGTCGGTTACCCCTGGGTAGATCTTTTTCTCGCAAGGCCTGAAGAGAGCCGGGATAACGCCAGCATGGCCGACAACTCCTTCCCCAAGTCCCTCTTCGGGCGCGTGCTCAACCGGGGCAAGCGCCTGAGCCAGCGGGTGCGCGACCGAGTCCAAGGCGGACGCCTTCCTGACGGCACGCTGGTGGAGGTCTCTTTCGGCGAAGCCGGGCACGGTCAGGCCGAAGTGGGCTGGACACTGCTCCAAGCAGCCAAGGAGCTGCGGGTGGACGTGGACCACTTTTGCGGTGGGCGCTGCTCTTGCAGCACATGCCGGCTGGTGGTCCCAGAGGCGTCGAGCGCCATGCTCTCTCGTCGTGATCTAAACGAGGAGACGGTCCTGGGTCCAAAGGCTGCCGCTCGCGGGGACCGCTTGGCCTGTCAGGCGAAGATCTTGGGTCCGGTGACCGTGAGCATTCCAGCCACCTTCAACGGCATCTGAGTGCCTCCTCACGCCTCCAGGCGCCTAAACCTTGTCCTCGTTCCGGTCCGCTGGCAGGCGGCGTTGGACGAGGAGTGCCTGGCGAGCCTTTGGGCGAATTGGGTGAAGGAAGGAATCATCACCTCCAAAGGGCGTGCAGGCCCCAGAGCGGAGGCATGGGTGAAGGGCGGCTTCGTCCTCGTGCGTGTAGACCGACCTCCAAGGGTTGGTACCTATGGAAACCGAGTGGGCGGCTTCCATGTGAGCTGTCCAGAGTGCGGGCAGCCCGTGGCGCGGGAGTGGGGCAGCGCTGTAGAGGCGCTGAAGCACGCGGCTCCTTGGTCCCTGAGCTGTCCCGGCTGTGGGGTGTCGTTGGGCCCAAATCAGGTGGCCACTCAGCCTCCCGCGGCGTTGGCCCGCTTCGCCGTTGAACTCAGAGACGTGGGCAGCCCAGACCTGCTGTCTCCGGGGTCCTTCGTGGGGCTGTTGGGCCAGGACTTCCGCGTGATTGGTGTGCGCGGCTGAGGTTCAGTAGATCCGCAGAACCAAGCCCGCATCGCTGCTCGTCGCGCCAGTTTCGGCCACAAAGAGGCCCTCTTCTGCTGCCAGCAGGGTGTTGCCCGCGTGCCCAGCGCCTTCGTAGATGGTGACGAGGGCTTGGCCTTCGAGCTGGTAGACCGCACCCTGACCTTCTTGGGCCATTGGAGCGCCGATGGCCAAGCCTTCCTTTCCGCAGGCCAAGCTCTGCCCAAAGCGCTCCGCTTGAGGCCCCAGGACCAAGGGCTCGGCGCTCAGTGTGCTGTAGATGTAGATCTGGCCAGCGCCTGGTGCGCCCAGGACCAGCTCCGTGCTTCCGTCCCCGTCGACATCGCAGGCCTGCATGGATGCTCCGGCCTCGTCGGTGGGAGAGAGGCGCTCCAGTCGGAGGCCAGATTCGGTCATGAGCAGCGGGCTGCCTTGAGAGGCGCTCACGACCCAGTCCCCATCGAACTCAACCAGGGCGCTGCCCCAGAAGCCGCGGTCCACGTGGCTGCCGGCATCCCAGAGGCCTTGGCCGTCCAAGACGATGTGGCGATCGCCGATGCTGAGCTGCGCCCGAGACGCCGCCCCTTGGCCTGAGCTGCCGTCCGGAAGAAGGCCCTTGCCGTTCTCGGCCAAGCTCTGGGAGATAAAGAGTTCACCTTGATGCGTGTGAAGGGAAGTGCCCGCCCCCAGGCCGATGTCCTCCTCTACAATCGGCCCATCGCCCGCAACCGAGGCCAGCGTCCCCGAGGCCGGCGCGCTCATGTACAGGCGCGCGCCATCCCAGTGCATGGCCCAGCCAAAGCCGTCGTCTGCCTCACCAAGGCTCCACTGCCCATCTGGCAGTCCCTCGGAGCGCACTCCGCTGTCTTGGGTGTCTTCAAAGTCGACGACTACAGGGCTACAGGCCAGAAGAAGCAAGATCATAGAGGCAAGCTAACCCAGGCTTGAAGGGGCGCGCTGGCCTAGTGCCGGTTAAGCGGCCGGGTCTCTGGAGACGATCAATGGCGGCCATCCGTCGACAAATCACGATTGCAAGCCATCCTCGCGCTGTCTGGAAGGTCTTGACCTCTGCGGAGGGATGGACATCTTGGTATGCCGACGATGCTCGCGTCGACGCCCGAAAGGGTGGTCGTGTGGTTCTGACGATCGAAGATGACGAAGGTGAGCCGATCGAGGAGGTTGGGACTTTCCTGACCTTCCGGCCCACTTCACGACTCGAGATTGCTTGGGACCGTGTCTCTCCCGCTTCTACCAAGGGAACCCGCTTGACCTTCTCTGTCGCTCGCGACGGGGAAGAGACACGGGTTGGTTTGGTTCACTCAGGCCCTGGCGTCCTCGATGATGAGGAAGCGCGGGCCGAACTTGATAAAACCTGGCGACAAGCACTGAACGCTCTCAGAGATTCTCTGGAGAGTTGAGCTTGCCGCCCATGGCCCCCTGCGCTATCAGGGGCCGGTTCGGAGGTTACCCATGTCCCGTCGCAGATCCCCTAAGATCAGCACTGATGCCGTCATCGATTACAAAGATGTCGACACCCTCAAGAAGTTCCTGACCGAGGGTGGCAAGATTCTGCCCCGTCGTCTCACAGGACTGTCCGCCAAGCAGCAGCGCAGCGTGACCCTCGCCATCAAGCGGGCTCGCCACGTGGCACTGTTGCCTTACACCCGCGTCGACTAAGTCACACGGGTTTGCAAGAGTCGCCGCTTGGTGGCTCAGCAGACAGGGAGGTCCTTCGGGGCCTCCCTGTTGCGCTCTGGGGTGTACTTGGGGGCAAAACCAAAGGCTGGAGAGAGAAGATGAGAGAGCTGCTTGGCTTTTTGGAGTCGCAGGGTGGGGTGTTGGACGAGTCCGAGCCGTTGCCTGGACCGGTTCACTTCGGCGATGCCCAAGGGGAGCTGGAGGCCTTGGTCTCCGACCTGGCGCTGTACGTACCCGGCACAATCGGAGTGCTGCGCTTGGACGGGGACGACGCCCAGCGCTTCTGCAACAGCATGCTTACAAACAACTTCAGAGATATGGTTGCAGGGGACTCAAATCACTCAGCAATAACGGACAGCAAGGGCCGGATTGAGGCCTTTGTAGACGGCCACATGATTGCGCCTGGTCGCTTTGTCTTAGTCTTTGATGGCGCCGACATGGAGTGGGCGCATGACCGCCTCGACATGTACATCATCATGGACCCCATCGAGCTGACGCTGCTTCATCAGACCCACACTCTGCTTCACTTGAGCGGGCCCTCCGCAGCCGAGCATCTGGCCAGCTTCGGCATGGATCCAGAGGGGAAGGCGACCGAGTTTGAGGGTGGCGTGGTCTTGCCCTCCGACCGTACGGGCCGACCGGGTTGGGATCTGCTCGTGCACCACGAGCTCGCCGAGGAGATCTGGACGCAACTCCAGGACGTGGGTGCGACGCCCATCGGCACCTGGACTGCAGAGGCTGGCCGTATTCGGGCTGGCATACCTCGATTCCCCCAGGACATCGGCAAGCGGGCATTCCCCCATGAGCTGGGCCTGCGAGACCGGATCTGTAGCTTCACCAAGGGCTGCTACATGGGCCAGGAGGTCATCAACCGCATGGACACGATGGGCCGGCTCAACAAACGCTTGGTGAAAGTGGCACTGCAGGAGTCCCTTTCTTCTCCGGCCGAGGCCACGGCGGACGATGCCCCGATCGGCACCCTGACGAGCTTCACCCGAGTGGGGCCTCCCATCGCGATGGGCATTCTTAGGCCTGCAGTCTGGGATGAAGGGGCAAGCCTTAAAGTAGATTCTAAGGCTGCGAGCAGTCTGGGGCCCGTTCGTCTTTCCTGAAAAGCGCCGGCCTGGCTCTAAAGGATCGCCCTAGGATCTTTTAGCTAAACCCGCCCCCATGGCGGGTTTAGTTGCTCTGGACGTGTCAACGATTGACGCGTCAAGCCCCTGTGCTACGTTGAAGTCGGGAAGAGACTTCCCACGGGATTGGAACCCAAGCACGCTTGGGCAAACTCATTCAGAGAGAGAGTCACCATGGCCTCAAATGCCAAGAGTAGGGAACGCGTCGCACGTAACTTCATCCGTACATACGGACGTAGCCGCTTTCGTCGCCTTCTGGAGGCCTTGGCTTCCGGAGAATCTGGTCAGGCTATCGCCAACGAGTTCGGCGTTAGCCGAGAGCGTGTGCGCCAGTGGAAGAACACCTTCGGGACTGTGATCACCATCTACCAGGTGCACCCCGAGGTCGACCGGATCCTCAAGGAGCGCCGGGCAGCCCAAGCGGGCTGATTTGGCCGCGGCCCGTTAGCTTCACTCCAAATTCGTGACCGTGCGCCCCTTGGGCGCAAGCGGTCGCCAAAGGAGTGATTGATGAGTCGCAGGGTCTTCGTTGCAGGCGGTGCTATCACGCCCTTTCTGGGCAAGGGGCACCCCGATTTCATCTGGAAGCGTCACCCGGACTTCGGTCAGCGTGAGAACCCGACCTTGCGTGAGCTTCTCACCTCGGCCGTGACTCAAGCAGCCGAGAACGTGGACGCGGATCTCGCTCTGGTGGACAAGGCCTACGTGGCCAACTTCGTCGGCGAGCTCTTCATCAATCAGGGCCACCTCGGTGCAGCCCTTGCCGGTGTTCATCCGGCTCTTGCCCTCAAGCCCACCATGCGGGTTGAGGGTGCTTGTGCATCTGGCGGGTTGGCCATGGCGTGTGGCGTGGATGCCATCCGCGCAGGCTCCGACGTTGTCCTCGTGACCGGTGTCGAGGTGCAGACCACTGCCTCGGCGCGCACAGGGGGGGACTACCTGGCTCGCGCTGCGGACTACGAGCGTCAGCGCAGCATTGACGACTTCACCTTTCCTGCGCTCTTTGCGCGGCGCACCAAGGCCTACCGCGAGGCCTTTGGCGTGACCGAGGAAGACATCGGCCGTGCGGCTGTGAAGGCCTACGCCAACGCCAACAAGAACCCTCTGGCACACATGCATGCCCGGAAGGTGGACTTGGCCTTTGCCGCTGCCGTCAACGACAAGAACCCGAACTTCTTGTCCCACGAGGAGTACTCGCCCTTCTTGAAGGTGACGGACTGCTCCCAGGTCTCTGACGGCGCTGCTGCCATGTTCTTGGTCAGCGAGGAGGGATTGGCCAAGATGGGCCTGAAGCCCTCCGACGCCATCGAGCTGCTCGGCTTGGGGCACGCCACCGACTCCCTGTACGTGGACCGAGACCTGCGCGAGATGACCACAACCCGCACCGCAGCAGAGCAGGCCTACGCCCAAGCTGGGCTGGTCGCCAAGGATGTGGACGTGGCCGAGGTGCATGACTGCTTCACGGTTACGGAGCTGCTGATGTACGAAGCCCTTGGCTTCGCCGAGCCTGGCAAGGGCAGCGAGCTGCTCAAGGAAGGCGTGACAGAGATCGATGGCGCGCTGCCTGTGAACACGGGCGGCGGCCTGGTTGGCTTCGGTCATCCGGTCGGCGCCACCGGGGTCAAGCAGGTCCTGGAGCTGCATCGGCAGATGAAGGGCCAGTGTGGGGAATACCAAGTTCCCGCCACGCCTTCTGTTGGCATGACCGCCAACATGGGCGGAGATGACAAGACCGCCGTGGTCGGACTGTTTAGGAACCTGGCATGAACAAAAACCTGATCTACGTAGGCGGCGCAATTCTCGGAATTGGTGCTGCAGTCGCCTTGTTCTCCGTGATGGGAGATGACTCGGACACCCCGGTTGTCGACCCTGTCACCGAGCCCAGCGCTTCGGCAAAGGCCCCAACGACAATCGAAGGCCCAAGCCCCGGTGCGCGTGCTCCCAAGTCGGAGATGCCTGTTGTGTTGGAAGGCACCGAGGAGCGGCGTGCGCTTCTCAAGCGTCCCGCAGCCGACTTCGCCCTGCGCTCAGAGGTCACGCTCAAGGTTCTGGCTGGAGAGGTACGCAAGGCTGGGGACGAGGCGTTGGCTGACGAGATCATGGCCCACGTCATCGCGGCCCGGAAAGAGCGCTACAACGAGGACCTGGACGGCGATGCATTCATCACCAAGGTCGAGGGCTTCGCAGAGCGCGCAGGGAACACCTCCGGTATGTCCAGCCGTGGCACGGAAGCACACGGTCTGCTCGTCGAGCTCATCGCAGAGTATCGCTGAGGGGCCTGGGCTTCTTACTGAGCTGAAGCTTGGGGATGACCGGCACCTCTAGGGGTGTCGGGCTGTATGTGTAAGACTGTCGGCCTGGAGCCTTCGCCATGACCCTGTTCTTGACCTCTCTCGCTTGCCTTCCCAGCCTGAGCGCAGTGCATGCCCAAGAGGCGCCGCGGCGCTTTGCAGTGGTTGTGGGTGTCTCTCAAGCAGGAGGCAGTCCAGAGTTGGCCTTGGAAGGGGCTGGCTCCGATGCCACCCGTGTGGCCCTGGCTCTTCGAGAGCAGGCTGGGTACACCGATGTGCGCATCATCACCGACGCCGAGGCCACCAAGGCCCGAATCCTGCAGACCTTTCAGGAAGACCTGGCCTCGGTCGTCACCGAGCAGGACACCCTGTTGGTGTACTTCGTAGGCCATGGTGTTGGGGGCGACTTTGACGACCCCTACCTGCTTCCCTACGACACAGATCCCGCGGATGTTCCAGGCACCGCCATCTCCGTCGCAGAGCTCGGCGGGCAACTCAGCCAATGGGTGCCGGCGGCGAGCTACGCCATCGTCACCGACGCAGCCCACAGCGGCTCAGTAGGGGACTTGGCGCTCCTTGGCCCCGCTGCGACCAGCTGGCCAGACATGGGCGCGAGCACAGTGTTGCTCTCGGCCTCTGGGTTGGGGGCCCCAGCGGTCCCGGGCATGTTCAGCAAGCACTTCATCGACGCCATCACTGGCGGTGCCGACACATCCAAGGACGGCACGGTCAGCGTGGCGGAGCTCTACCGCTACTTGGTCATCGCAGTTCCGGCTGAGACCGCTGGCTCGCAGCAGCCTGCAGTGGACGGTCGCTACGACCAAGAGCTGCCTCTGGCGAGCGGTGTGACCTACAAGCCCCTGCTCGAGCAGGTCGCTGTGCCTGAGCAGGAAGTGGTCTACCTCACACGCGAGGTGCAGGTCCCTGGCGAGGTGGTCATTATCCGTGAGCGCGGCGGCGAAGGTGGCCAGATGCTGCCGGACTTCTCGGTTGAGAAGGTCAAGTTCGTCATCAAGGGCGTGCAAGAGCCCACCGTGACCTGCCGGGAGCAAGAAGCGATCGCCTGCTCCGGAGCCTGCTACATCACCGATGTGATGGCCGGGCCCTGCACCGTCAGCGGCTATGTCGGCGAGCAGGTTGTCTCCGGCTCGGTCTTCATCGCTGCGCGCGGCGTCGCTGGCTGCAGCTACGATGACAGCGAGAAGAAGTTGAACTGCAGCCCCCCGGGGTGAAACAAAGAATGGGGCCGCCTTGAGAGGGGGCCCCATGCTTGATGTCTGAGCCTCTCAGGCCCAGCCGAGCTCAGGCCCGCTCGATGCTGGCCACGTCCAAGATGGGGCCCACCATCGCGATGCCAAAGGCGGCGTCGCTGGCGCTGCCCTTGACCTTCACCTGGCTGTTCTCCAGCTCAGCGGGAATCTTCCCCTGGAGTTGGTAAGCCTGGCCATCTTTGGCGCGCAAGACCCAGATCTCACCGCCAAAGAACTCCCGCTTCAGAGTGCCTTCGTAGCGGCTCATGCGGTCGCTCCGTCATGGTCCAGCTTCTGCAGTCCGACCACCGACATGGCTGCCAGGATGCAGATCGTGCCATTCACGCCGAGCCAGAGCTTGTCCAGTCCCAGGCCCAAGAACCAAACGTCCACTGTCCCGGCTGCGGCGCCATAGAGCAGCGCAGTGCCGAAGCCCACTGCAACACCGGCGGCCAAGGGTCCCAGGCGTTTGGATGGGCCAAAGACGAAGGCCACTGCGACAGGGAGCAAGGCGCTGACCCAGAGGGGGAAGTGAGCCAGGTCCGCGTTCAACAGGGCAGGCCAGGTCAGCAAGTCTCTGGAGAGCAAGTCAATGGCAGCGTTCGGTGCGATTGGAAGCAGGGGAAGGAAGAAGAAACCACCGGCCGTCAGGGCGGCCGCAGCCACCATGGGCACGGTGCGAGAGAGCTTGAGGCTGGCCAAGATGGCCAATCCCATGGCCATCAAGCCGCCGACCAAGAACTGCAGTCCGTTTCGGCGAACCAAGGTCTGGGTCACCGCGGCGCCCAAGTCCAAGCGGCCGTAGCCGTACTCTTCGTCCCAGCCAGCGTCGCCCTTGTCCACGGCGCTGCTGAGCAGCGTGTCGCGGGTGGCTTCGGCGTCCAGGCCCATGCCGATCAGCACGGCAGCGGCGCCGGCGACGTGAGGTGTGGCCATCGAAGTGCCCTGAAAGGCTTGGTAGGCGTGTCCGCCGCGCCCGTCGATGGTGTCTTGCAGCACGCCGCCGTCGGTGCCGTGGTTGCGGGTGTCTCCGCCTGGGGCGGCGATGTCCACGCCCTTTCCGTAGGTGGAGTAGGGGGCCCGGGTGTCCTCTGGGCCGACAGCGGCCACGCCAATGACCTCCTCTGCGCTGGCGGGGCTTCCCACGCCGCGTTGGCCACTGTTTCCAGCAGCAGCGACCACCACGACGCCCTTCTTGGCGGCGTCCCGAGCGGCCTTGTCCAAGACCTCGGAGTAGGGGCCGCCGAGGCTGAGGTTGATGACATCTGCGCCGTTGTCGACGGCGTGGTCGATGGCTGCTGCGATCCAGTCGCTCGAGCCGAAGCCCTGGGCCGAGAGGGCCTTGTAGGGCATGATCGTGACGTTGGGGGCGACGCCTACGACGCCCAAGCCGTTGTTGGTGGCCTGAGCGATGGTGCCGGCCACGTGGGTGCCGTGTCCGTGATCATCTTCGGGGGTCTTGGTGAGGGGAACAAAGGTGGCCCCTTCTCCCATACGGATGCCCTGAAGATCCTCAACGCGGCTCACGCCGGTGTCGATCACGGCGACCTTCACGCCCTTTCCGCCGCCAGCACGCCAGCCGGTGGGGGCGTCGATCATCGCCATGTTCCACTGCTTGTCGTACATGGGGTCATCCGGGTACCCCAGAGCTTCGAACTGTCGCACTGGCTCGGCGTTCTCGACCAGAGGATTGGCCTCTGCTGCGGCCTCTGCTGCGGCCAGGTCAGAGACCTTGACGCGGTAGAGTCCCTCGTCGGCCGAGAAGGGAGTAGACAGCTCGAGATCCATGCCCAAGGTAGCCTCGAGAGAGGCGACCTGATCGGGGGTGAGGTCGTCCATCAGGTCCAGGACCAGGACACCCTCTTGGTGCTCGGTCACGGTCGGCACGATGTCCTCGGCGGCGGTGCGAACACCCCGAGGGCGCATGCTCCAGAGGACCGTCGCGCAGATGGCAAGGATCAGAACTGTGGACAGTCGTCTCATGAAGGCTCCAAAAAACGGCGTCTTGGCGGAGGTTTCCGTGACAAGGACGCGCAAGCACCTCCTCTTCTTTCACGTTTTCTAAGAAAGGGCCAATCTCCTTCAGGAGGTGTCTTGACATGGCAATAGTTAAAGAGGTATCCGAATGGTGCGCTTCGGCGCCCTCCCTCCTTCCGTCGAGGCCCTCCCCATGGCCACCCTGCGCGCCCTACATCTCGTTGCTCCTCCCCCCGCGAGCGACGCCCTCCTGCCAAACCTGCCGGAGCTGGACCCACGCGCCGTTCCGCTGCCAAGCGGCGCAGCCTTGAGCGCTTGGCGCAAGCAGGCCGACCTGCGCATACAGCTGGCTCTGGCCGAGCTGGACGCAGCGCTCATAGAAGGGGAGGACGCAGGGCTGGCTGCCCGCATCGCTGTCGACACCGTTCGGGAGTGGGTGAGCCTGTCGCTCGAGCGCTTTCGCACCTTGGAAGGGGCCGAGGTCGTACGCGGTGAGACGCGCCAAGCCTGTCAAGAGGCGTGGTCTCAACGGGAGTTGCAGATGATCCACAATGCTGGCTGGGACGCCGGTGCCGTGGATCGCCACTTGCGCCTATACGTAGGAACTGCTTTTGAAGCTTCGGCGAGAGGCTATGCTTCCTTGCTGGCTACACGCTGCAGCTAAGGGGCCAAGGTGAGTGACTCCCTCCATGTGTTGACTCGGATTGGAATGCCTGCTGGCGACAGCGTCCAGGTGATTCGGCGTCGTTTCTCTGGTTCCGAGGGCCCACGGGTCGCCATCGTCGCCGGAATCCGCGGCGACACCCCTGAGGGAATGCGGGTGGCGCATCAAGTCTGCGGCGTGCTGGAGGGCTGCCATGAGGCGCTCTTGGGCACCGTCGACGTCTACCCCTGCGTAAACCCACTCGCCGCGCATCGAGCGACGAGAAACTGGCCTTTCTTCGACCAGGATCTCAACCGGCTCTTTCCCGGCCGGCCAAACGGACACGCGCCCGATGTCGTGGCCCATGCCTTGACGGAGGACGTTCGGGGTGCCGACGTCGTGATCGAACTCCGTGGTGCCCATCCCAGCTTTGCCGAGGCACCGCAAGCGCATGTTCGCCGCGGAGACACCCACGCCGCGGAGTTGGCCAAGAGCGCGAACGTCAACGTCGTGTGGGCCCGGGACCCGAGCATCGCATCTGGCGCGACCTTCGCTGCGCAGTTTCCGGGCGTGATCAGCCTGGAGGGTGGGACCGGAAATCGCCTCACGCCAGGGGTCGGAAGAGCGTTGGGAGAGGGGATTCTGAATCTCCTCAACGTTCTCAAGGTCTTGCCGGACAAGGAGCTGCCTTTTCACTGGGCCACTCTGCAGCGTCCGATGGTCGTCGAGGACACCCAGGTTCATCGCATTCGGGCTGCTCGTTCAGGTTTTTTCCTTCCCGAGGCCAGCCCGTGGGACGATGTGGCTGTGGGAGACGTGCTCGGCCAAGTGGTCGACCCTTCGACGGGCGCGCTCCAAGAGACGGTGTTGGCTCCGCTGCCAGGCAAGGTCTTGGCGGTGAGGGAGCAGCCTGTTGTGTTCTCTGGAAGCATGGTGATTCGCATGGTTGAGCACGTAGATGTCTGAAGGATTCTCCCTAGAAACGCCGTTTCGGGATCCCTTCAAGCTCTCAGAGCTGCGCTTCGGGAGCGGCCCCCTGAAAGTGGCTCTGGTCGCCGGGCTGCACGGAACGGAGCTCACGGGGGTTCACGCCCTCAACTTGGTCGCCGGAGCGCTGCGGATGTCGCGGGTGCAGGGCCAGGTGGTGCTCATTCCAATCGTGAACGCCCATGGGGTGGAGCAGGGGACCAAGCGCTGGCCCTTCGATGATCGCGACATCAACCGGGCCTTTCCGGGAGATCCAAGCGGATCAGCCGTCGAGCGCATCGCCTACGCGCTCCTGGCCTCGACCCAGGCCGAAGTCTGCGTCGACGTGCACAGCGGCTCCGCTGCGATACGCGAACTCCCTCAGGTGCGCGTGCCCCTCTCGGGAGCGGAGCTTGGTCTGGCAAGGTCCATGCAGCTGCCCATGCTCTGGCGTCGGGCTGGGGACCGCCTCGAAGCCACAGGTCTGGTCGGCGCGTGGCGTGAGCGCGGCGTGAGCGCCATGCACGTGGTGGGCGGGCGCGCTGGGACCCTGGATGTTGGCCACGCGCGGACTCTGGCCCACGGCCTGCTGCGTCTTCTGCACCACTTGAAGGTGCTCAAGCACGCAGTCGCCGACCCTGCAGAGGCACTGGTGGACACCACCCGTCAGGGCGTTCGCTACCACTACTCGGATGTCGGTGGCTTCTGGGTCCCCGAAGTTCGGGTGGGGGACCGGGTCGAGCCCGGACACCTCCTGGGCGCCGTGACCGAGGTCGTTGGTGGCCAACGCGTGGAGGCCGTGCGGGCTGAGCGCGCTGGAATCGTGATGAGCATGCGCGCCTACCCGGTCGTTCATGCAAGAGAGCTCTTAGTCCGGGTGGCTGAGGCCATTTCGTGATTCTGGTGACAGGCTTTGGAGCCTTCCCAGGGGTGGAGGACAATCCAACGGCGCACCTCGCTCGTGCGTTGGACGGAACCCAGGTCGGGGGAGTGGAGATTCGAGCCGAGGTTCTCCCGGTGGAGTTTCTGGGACTCTCCGAGCGACTGAAGGAGCTGGAGGAGCGCCATCGCCCCCAGCTGATTCTCGGCATGGGTGTGAGCGGCATTGCTCAGGTTCCGACCCTAGAGCTCCTCGGCGTCAACGAGGTCGGTCAGAACCTGGACGCCGTCGGCGCCAGGCCGGAAAATCTTGGCAGTGGACCGGCGCAGATCGCTGCGAGCCTGCCGCACCGGGCGTTTCTGGCGGCCCTTGAAGGGATCTCTTCCACCAACGCCGGTCGCTACGTCTGCAACGCTTGGCTCTACACCGCACTGCGAGATCTGAAGGCCCCAGCGCTCTTCCTGCACGTGCCGGCGACCGGTCTGGAGCTGGGGGTATTGCGCAAAGGCCTGCAAGCTTGGTGGCGGGAGACCCACTCCGGACAGTAGCTTTCAGGCATGACCATCCTGATCCTGCTCTCTCTCGCTTGGGCAGCCCCTGAGCCCCAAGTCCTTCCCGAGTCCTCCGAGTTCAAGATCGAGGGCGCCGATTCTCTGGTCGAGTCGGCCTATGGTGCGCTCTCAAGTGGGGACTGGGTGTTGGCGGCCCGCGAGTTCGGCAGCTTGGTTGAAGGGGGGGCCGGCGACGAGGCCAGTGTGCTCCAGGGCTACGCCTTGTACCAAGCAGGCCTGCTGCGCGATGCACAGCGGGTCTTGGACGGGGTGCCTGGCTTGCAGGCCACACACCTCCGCGGCCTGGTCCTGGTGGATCGTGGGCAGCAGAGCGAAGGGCTGGCCTTGCTGCGCCAGGTTGAGGCGGAGGCAGAAGGCGGGCTGAAGGCTTCAGCCCGCTTGAATCTGGGCCGGGTGCTCTTGGATCAGGGGCAGAACGGCGCCGCCAAGTCCTCCTTTCAGCAGGCGCTGACCATGGCGGAGGAGCTTGGACTGCCAAACCTCGCCGAGGACGCCAGGCGCGGCCTGGACGCCGTCTCCGCTCAGGAGCAGGACAACCAAGGCAGCGCCGCAGCGGGCACCACCTCCTCGCTAAACGCGATGGCGGCGGCTCTGCGTCGGGGGGCGATGGGCGCCGCCGCCCAGCACCTGGAGCAGCTCGGAGTCCAGGCGGACACCCCCAGGGAACGTGTGGAGCTCAACCTGGCCAAGGGGGCCTATTACCGGGCCATCGGGAGTCCAGATGCAGCTGCTGAAGCGCTCATGCTGGGACTCACGGACGCGCGCAGCGCGGGGCTGGCCTGGGAGACCGCTCAAGCCCTCTACGGTCTTGGAATCGCCCACAGCCTGGCGGGGCGTTTGGATCTCGCCGTGAGCTTCTTGGCAGAAGCGGAGGCCGAAGCGCGCGCTGGAGGCTTTGAGGCCTCGGCTGTGGAAATCGGTCTGGAGCTTGGATTGACGGCGCTGCGTCTGGGGCGCGTGGACGTCGCTCAGGGCTATCTGGATCGCTCCAACGCAGCCTTGGCTGGAATGGACCATCCCGCTGCGCAGGCTCGGGCAGCGGAGCTCCAAGGTGCACTCAAGGCTCAGGCTCAAGACCATGCTGGGGCCACGGAGTCCTACACACGCGCCTTGGACTGGTACCAAGCAAAGGGCAGCTATGCCGACGCCGCTCGGGTGTGCGTGGGCTTGGTGCGGGTCAACGCAGGTCACGACATGAACGAGGCCAAGAAGTGGGGCGACCGCGCTGTCGCGCTGCACGGACAGTTCTCGGACCCCTTGGGACCTGCCCATGTGGCATTGGCCATGGGACTTGGCTTGGCCGAGGCCAAGAAGATGGACGAGGCCTTGCTTCAGTTCGCCACGGCCGCCGAGCTGGGGCGCGCAAGCGATCGACGCCAAGGCGCCTTCATCGCAGACACCGCGCAGCGCAACGCTGCCCAGGCGCTGGCTGTCTTGGGCGCCAGCCCTGAGGCGGCTGCACTGGCGGCGGCTCAAGGCTTGGAAGGGGTGACAGCCCACCACGGGGCGCTCTCGACCGCCCTACAGGAGTATGAGCAAGGCCTGGAGGCCTACCGACAGGGTCAGTATGTCGACGCCCAGCGACGCTTCGAGAGCAGCGGGAGTCGGCTCAAGGAACTCGGGGAGTTGGCCTACGCCGAACAGGCTGAGAAGGCCCTGCTGTGGGCCACCTACAATGTCGCTGTGAGCCTTCCCCCCAGCGAGAGTCTGGTGTTCTGGGCCGAGATTCTGGCGGATGCCCAGCGTTTGGATGAGCAGGAGCTTGAGGTTCGCTCTCAAGCCGAGCAGGCGGTCTCCTTGGCACAGATGGGCCAACCAAAGGCGGACGCGGCCCTAAAGAAGGCGGCAGAGAAGGCCGAGAAGAGCGGCTACCCGCGGGTCGCGGCTCGCTGCTACTCCGAGCTCTCTGGGCTCCCGGGGCCCCTCACCGAGCGTGCTGTCTGGGCGGAGAAGGCCTTCGCGCTTCAGCCCAACGCGAAGGGGTCGGTGTACGCGATGTACGGCGTCGCCGTTGACGCATACAACGCAGACGAGCTGGAGCTGGCCAGACGCTTGGCGCAGCAGGCTATGCCGCGCGCTGGCGAGCTTGAGGAGCCGCTGCAGGGAGTCATAGACGCCACTGAGTGAGGAACAATGGGGCCCCATCGGGTCACGCTGCTGTTAGACTGCGCGCTATGGCACGACGTTCAAAAGGCATCCCTGTGTCCGAGCTCGCCTCGGATCTCCGCATCAGCCCCTCCGAGCTGCGACGCCGCTTGGGCCAAGCTGGCCTGCTCCGGCATGTTCAGCCCGACGACTCGATTCCCACTGCCTTGGTAGACAACGTCGCCACTGCTGTGCGCCGACAAGGTGCGGCCGAGACCAAGGCTCCGAGCAAGGGCTTGGACCTGGACTCTCTGATGGCAGCCACCGGGGTCAAGCCCATGAAGCGCGGGGGGGCTCCCAGGCCTCAACAAGCCCCGCGTCACCGGGACCCAAAGGCACCCAGCGCGGCACAAGCCCCTCTGCAGGAGCTCGCAGCCCGCTTGGTGAGAGCCAAGAGTGCGAACGCCGAGCTGGCGAACAAGAACCGAGAGCTGGAGCAAGAGCTCGACACGCTGCGCCTCACGCTGGCCAAGACCCAGGCGCGCGCCCTGGAAGCTCAGGAGAGTGCTCTCGCCCTCCAGGTGAGCAAGGGCGAGGATGGGGAGTCGGCCAAGCTCAACGACCTGTTGGAGACCCGTGGCCTGATCGGCGAGGATGAGCGCAATGCGGCCATCCGTGCGCTCATCGAAGTGCGTCGTTGGGACGCCTTGGCCGCCGGGCTTCAGCCCTTGGAGCCCAGCGCCGCACGCAGCGCTTTGGAGCTCTATGTGGTCATGGCTTGCGGCCGTGGCCAGTGCGAGGCGCCGAAGGGCATGGGTTTGGTGCAAGTCACGCCGAGTCGCTGCGAGGTCTGCGGGGGAGAGGGGCCCAAGCGCCACCTGCGCCGCCTCGGAGACGCCATGTTGCTGCACGGACTGCGCCGGGTTGCCCTGGTGGGTGGTCCTGCCGGCTATCGACGCCTGGTGCGCGAGAACCTGGACGAGCGGATCAAGATGCTCACCGGTTCCAAGGCGGCTGCCGTGGATCTGGAGGGGATCCAGTGCTTGATTCTCTGGGGGGATACCCCGGCTCCTGAGACCGCCGTCGCGACCTTGCGTGTACAGGGGCGTGGTCTGGTGCAGCTCGTTGATGCGGTTCGAGCGGGTTTTGCGGCGGGGCTCGCCTGACTCCGAGCCTCACTCTGGGGCTGATTGCCTCTTTGGGGTGCGCGCCTCTGCTCCCGGAGCACGTGCTGGCTCTGCCTGGGCAAGTCCCAGCGGAGGTCATGGAAGGGGCCAGGGGCTTTGGTGCCTCGATGGCGTGGGTCGACGGCGAGCTCGCCGTTGCAGGAGATGGGGAGTTGTCTTGGAGAGGGGAACGTTGGCCCATGGAAGGGGTGATCTCGGTCTGGGCGGGGCCCTCCGGTCCACAGCTCGCGCGCCCAGATGGTGTCTTCGATGTCCGGTTGGAGCAGCAGCTCTACAGCGGGCCGGTGGTGGCGGCCCACGGGGATGCAGCGGGCTTTGTGGTGGCCTCGCAGGCGGAGCTCATCCAAGGTGAACGCTCTACGCCCATCTCAGGGGTTCGGCGCATCTGGGTGGAGGGGGAAAAAGTGCTCCTCCTCCGCTGCTCAGAGTCCCGCTGTTGGGCTGAGTTGGAGGGAGAGGAGCTGGGGGGCGCCGAGCGAGCCAGCGCCCTGGGCTTCCACGATGGAGAGCCGGTGTGGGGCGTACCGGCGATGGAGGAGGGGGAGGAGGCTCAAGGCGCCATTTGGGACCGTCAGGGCGTGCGCCTTGAGGGCCTGGTGGGCGAGCACCTGGGCCAGGCCCTGTGCCAGGACTTTGGGGCCGGTGAGCACAACCTGAAGACTCTGCCGAACCAGAGTCGGGTGCGCAGCCTTGGGGGAGGTCTGGAGGTGGCCATCGCCTCGGGTAGAGAGGCGGCTCCGATGACTCTGGCCTGCAACGAAGACCACCTGGCCATTGGGCAACCCACTTGGGCAGAAGGCGGCCGGGTGTGGGTGCTCGAACGTCCCCTCGGGCACTAAAGCCTCTGCGATCCAGATCCGTTGTGCTGCTTGTGCGACAACCAATCCCAGGCATCCTACGCAGCTTGCCCGCCAAGCGGCTGCTCCTACTCCATCAGCGCCACCACGGTGCAGCTCGGGTGGTCGCCGCCTCCAAGCCAGGACGACCCATTTGCCTGGGTTCGGAGCGGGTGGCCAGCCTGGAGTGCTCCGGTCCCCAGGACGCCTGTGAGCTCTTGAGCCAGGCGCTTGAGGCCCTTGTAGAGGTAGACCAGCAGTCGGAGCAGCGCTTGGAGGCCGTGCGAACCAAGCTCATGGCCTTGGTCTCTCGCGTTCGGGCCGCGGACGGAATGCTGCAGCGGCTGCTCCGAGAAGACCAAGAGGGCGACCGGCACACCGAGGCCCTGACGGCTGCCGCCTTGCGGGACCCCTTGACGGGTCTGTTGAACCGCCGTGCGTTCATGGCGCTGGCCGGAGACGTTGCCCGTGGCGCGAGCCTTCGGGACGAGGAACTCAGCCTGATATTCTTGGACTTGGACCACTTCAAGCGCGTCAATGACACCCACGGACACGCGGCAGGCGATGCGGTCTTGGTCGACGTAGCAGACACGCTTCGGGCTTGCGCCAGGCGCTCGGATCTGGTCGCGCGCTGGGGCGGAGAGGAGTTCGTTCTGCTCTTGGATTCGTGCTCCTTGGCGCAAGGCCTCGCCCTAGGAGAGCGTCTGTTGGATGCCTTGAGGGCCAAGGAGCACCGCCTCTTGCCGTCGGATTGGCAGGTGACCGCTTCCATCGGTGTCGCCACGGACGGGGTCGGCAGCGAGTCCACCAAAGAGGCCATCGAGGCCCTGATCCAAGTCGCTGACGAACGGGCCTATGCGGCCAAGCGCGGGGGGAGGGATCGTGTAGTTCCGGACCCCTCGTTGGGCTTTTGCCAAGTCGCTTGACCCCGGTCTCTCCCACCCTTAAAGCCGAAGGGTGAGGGAAAAATCAGACACCCCCCGCAAGGGGCGACGAAAAACACGGGATGCGGCCTTAGAAAGGCGCATCGCTCTCTTGGAGTCCCGCAACGGTTTGACCCATGCGATGGCTGCCCAAGTGGCCAGTGGTCACGTCGATCTGGACACCGTCTTGCAGCGCATGGCCCTGCAAGCCAAGGTCGACTCGCTCATGCGGCGCCACGACTTGGCGCGGGCCTTGGCCACTCAAGTGGCAATGGGCCAGGCTGACCTGGACCGGGTGCTCTTCAAGCGCCGCATGCAGGAGCACTTCTCCGAGATGGGGAGCCGCAGCATCCTCCTGCAGTCCCTCGCTGAGAAGACTCCGCTCTACATGTGTCTGCATGGTCAGCGGCACCTTGAGGGGCCCATCGCTGCTGTGGACCAGTATGAGTTCACCTTTGGGGATGAAGCGATTCACAAGCTTCAGCTCAAGTGGGCCTGTGCGCTCTCGGACAAGAAGAAGGCGCGCCGTGCTTTGGGCTGGAACAAGGAGCGCAAAGCCGCTCCCAGAGAGCCCGTCTGGAAACCTCAGGAGCGCTTCTGTTGCTCCAACAAGCGCCTCTTCACCTTGATGGACCGCGAGCGCACCATTCAACTCCAGCTCCTCGAAGGGGAGCAGTTCACCGGGCAGGTGAAGTGGGTCGGCCGCTTTGAGTTTGCGATGACCGTCAAGGGGGGCATCGAGTTGGTCATCTTCCGGCACGCGCTGGAGTCCCTCAAGGAGATGGGCTGATGGACGCCACCGTCGAGCGCCCAGGAAAGGGAGCCGTCGGCCCGGTGCCCATCGGGTTGAGTCTCTGGGTGGGACAACGGCCCGTTCTCGAGGAGCGGGTCATCTTCTTGGACCGGCCGGATCCGCGTCGCGTGCCCGCGTGGCCCGACGGACGTGTGAGCTTGAATGGCCGCAGCTGGTGGCTGATCGGACACGGCCTGGAAGAGGAGTTCGAGTGGGCTGGGCACACCTGGCTCCGGCACCAGGCCCAACTCTGGGACGAGGACCGAGACTGCGTTGTGGGCACCTACTACTGGTGCGTACAAGCAGGCCCCGCCGCAGCGGGATAGGCCACCCCGCCACAGACCCCGCAGAACGGAGGATCCCTTGGGCATCCTAAAGGGGCCGCTGTCGGCCCGTCGCTATTCCGTGCTCGGAGAGCCCCCAGAGGGCTTCCGAATCACCTACACCGAAGCTCTGAACGCCTTTGCGTTCCATGAGCCGGCGTCCAAGACCAAGACCGAAGAGGTGCATGGCTGGGTTCTGAGCCAGAACCTCTTGGACAATGATTTCAGTGATTTGGACCAGTGGTTGTTCAACCACTACGCCATCTTCCAGCTGCGCACGGACGTCAAGCGCCTGCCGAGCAACTACTTCAAGGCCCACTTGGAGAGGGAGTGCAAGGCTTGGTGTGAGGCCGAGGGCAAGGAGCGCATTCCGCGCAACATCAAGCAAGAGCTCAAGGACAACCTGGAGTTCGAGTGGCTGACTCGGGCCTTTCCGACCGTTCGCACGACGGAAGCCTGCTGGAACATGGCCGAGGGCTACGTGCTCTTTCACAGCCACAGCGACAAGGCCAACGACACCTTCCGCAAGCTCTTCCTGCAGACCTTCTCTCTTGAGTTGTCGCCGGTGAACCCCCTGGACCTGCTGCCTGAAGAGCTGGCCGACGCCCTTGAGCAGACCGGTGGAACCGATCTGCGGATGGAGACCTGATCATGGACGACGAGCGCGCAGTTCTGGGGCACTTGCCTGCAGACTTTTTGACCTGGATCTGGTTCACCACGGAGAAGAGCGGCGGCAGCCTGATCTTGGAAGAGATCGGTGGCATCGACTGCTACATCGACGACCGAATCGCCTTCCGCGCGATGGAGGACGACAAGTCCCGCGCCGTGCTGACGGGGGAGAACGCCGCCAACACTCTAGAGGCACGTGCTGCCCTGGCTGGTGGACGCGTCGTCAAAGAGATTCGCCTGGCCATCAAGCGCGAGGACCGGGAGTACTCCGTGAGTCTGCGCGGTGAGCTCCTGGAGATCTCCGGCGCCAAGCTCCCTGGCATGGTGAAGGGGGCCATCGAAGAGGTGCTCTACGACCGCATGTACCTCTACGAGGAGCTGCACAGCATCGTGACGGCCCTGTTGACCCGCTACGCGACCGAGCGTGTCGCCGAGGACTGGAAGGAGGTCAAGGTGCCAGAAATGCGCGCCTGGGTGTCCGATGCGCTGGCCTCTGTTGCCGGTGACCAGATCCCTTGACAGGAACAGGGCCCACGTTAATCGGCGGGGGTTCCGTGGGACCTATGGGTCATGCGGCGGGTGAGCGCGGTTAGCTCAGCTGGATAGAGCGCTGGCCTCCGAAGCCAGAGGTCACAGGTTCGAATCCTGTACCGCGTACCACCCCGCCCCCCCCCACGGATCCAACGCTTCTTTCGCTCCGCGCAGGGGTTGCTGTGGGCAAAGCAATGTCGCCCTAGCAGAGGTGCGCCTTGGACGGGCCTGGGTAGCTAAGATAGCCCTAAGAAGCAAATCGGAGACGGCGCGTAGTGAAGGTTCGTTTTTGGGGCGTGCGAGGGTCCATACCGGTCCCTGGTGCCAGCACCCAAAAATGGGGAGGAAACTCCTCTTGTGTCGAAGTCAGCCACGGTGATCACGTGCTGGTGTTGGACTGTGGAACCGGCGCACGCGCGCTTGGCCAGGACCTGTTTACCCGTGGCGGGCGAGAGCTGGATCTGCTCTTCACCCACTTCCACATGGACCACGTCTTTGGCTTTCCATTCTTTGGCCCGATCTATGCGCCCGGCTTCAAGGTGCGGGTCACAGCGCCCGGCTTCTCAGAGGAGGAGTGTCGGCAGAAGCTGGCCCGCTTCGTCAACGGGCTCTACCACCCGGTCCGAATGCGTGAGATTCCCTGTGAGCTGAGCTTTCATCCGCTCATGCCTGGGCGAGCCGTCAAGCGCGGCATCTTCAATGTGCAGGGAATTCGGCTGAATCACCCGGGCGGCTCCGTTGGCTACCGGGTCTCGGTGGGGGAGCAGAGCATGCTCTACATCACCGACACCGCGCCCTTGGCCCGAGAAGGCGAAGGCGTCATGGCTGACAAGCCGCCTTCCTCGTCCGAGGCCAGGCTGCTCAAGCTGATGGAGAACGCAGACGTGGTCGTCTTCGACACCATGTTCTCCTACAACGAGTACCTTGAGAAGATGACCTGGGGGCACGCCTACCCGGAGTACGCGCGTCGCCTCTGTGAGTTGTCAGGGGCACGGCACTTGGTCTTGTTCCACCACGCCCCCGATGCAGACGACGAGGCCCTGGATGCCTTGGCCGCCAGCTGGGCAGGGAACACCGCACCGACGGTGACCCTGGCTCAGGAAGGGGGCAGTGTGGATCTGGAGGGGTAGCGCCGCTCTTCGACTTGGTCTTGGCTTCAGGGATCCTAGTCGGAGTGTTCACCGGAGTAGTCGGCCTTTGGATCCCCGGCTTCTTGAACGCCATCTGGCGAGCCAGCTTGCAGCAACGTGCTGCGGGACTGGAGGCCCTCGGCCTGGAGATCCGTCCCAGCCTAGGCCCCAAGATTCGGGCCTATGGATACGTCGATGGGCACGCCGTCAAGGTGCGATTGCGGGGTGGGCTTCGCGGTGAGCGCGTCGAGATCCACGCCGGTCCCGAGCACCTGGTCTCGGAGTTGGTGGGTGACCCGGCCGACCTGGTCCGAGAGCTTCTGGCCGGCCGCTCGCCCGCGTAGCGCGATGCGCTCGGTGGGCGAGATCCTGAGCGGTCTAGCGAAAGGGTGTCCGTGTCGGGTGCAATCACCCGACGCATCGCCCACGAGTCCGTCCGAGAGAAGACCAGACCGCTCAGGATGAAACGCTTAGCCGAGGGCGTGGACCTCGCGGGCACTCTGACGGCGGGCATCGCCCTCCACAGCGTGCTGACGCAAGCGGTCCAAGACCTCGTTGAGTCGACCTGGGGTTTGCTCCCCAGGAAGGGTTCGGGCCAGGGTCAGGCCCACGCGGGCCTCTTCCAGGTAGGCCACGGCGTACTCCTGTAGGGAGGCGATGCGGTCTCGCTCCAAGCGGAGCTGGTCCGCGTGGCGCAGCAGCTGCTCCAGGTGCTTGGCGGTGGCCAGGCGGCGGTCGCGGGTGAAGGGATCTGCGGTCTCTTCGATCTCCATGGCCAGGAGTTCAATGCGGTCCTCCAGATCGGAGTGGTCCACGGTGTCGAGCTGGCGGCCGATGGTCTGCAGGGAGCGCGCCAGGTTGAAGACCCAACCTCCTACCTCCGCCAGCCCGTCCAGCATGTCTGCGTCTGCGTCGGTCTCCAGCTGCCGGTAGAGCTGTCCAGCACGGAGCACGGGCGGCCGGTAGGCCGCGCTCAGGCTGCGCTCGACTTCACGCTCTGAGGGCACGTGGGCCCGCGGCACCCAGCGCACCAGCGCTGGAAGGAGCAGCATGACGGCACCCAAGCCGGCCACGATGGCCTCGGCTGCGAGGGGGAGGCCTAGACCTCGCAGGAGCAAGAGGCTCGCGAGTGCAGCACCTCCAGCGCCTGCCAGGACGCCATTGATCCCATCCAGCTTGCGAAAGCGTGGGCGGAGGTGGGCGAAGGCGGTGGCCAGTCCCAGCAGCGCCCCTGGCAAGAGCAGGGTGTGGCTGCCCAGCCAGGACTCTGCCAGCACCCCAGCGATGGGCGCCGCAAGGAGCAGGGGGGCGAACTTCCACTGACGCAAGCTGGCCAGTGTCGCGCCCAGGCCCAGGCCAATGGCCGCAGGGAGCTCGGTCAGGGCAGGGGACCAGTTGGCCACATCTGCGCCGACCTGTACCAGGGCAAAGCCACCGGCCATGGCTGCAGCGGAGGCGGCCCACTGGGCTGGAGCGGCCCAGCTCAGGCGACCGGAGGAGTCTTGGGTTTCAGCGGGTCCAGACACGGTTGTCCTCCTTGTTGCTCTTGATGGCGTAGCGGCCCTGCTCGGAGCTGGGGTCGTTGTTCTCGTAGAGGTCTTGCTGACGCATCAGGGCGCCGCTCTGCTCTTCCAGGCGCGTGCTGCCGTAGCGAGAGGCCGCCTCACCAGCGACCAGCGCACTGGAGTTGATGAGCTGGTTGCTGCCCTCGATGTCGCCGTCCTCGAAGGCGTACGCGGCCTTCTGTGCCAGGTCCGCGGCGGCCGCTTCGTTTCCGACGACGGCCAGCTCACGGTTGGCGCTGCGCTCGACGATGGTGGGGCTGTCCGTGACCGTGGCCTGAACCGCGACGACTCCGACTTGTGTGGCTCCCTCGCTCAAGCGCACAGTCGCAGCGTCCAAGGTCTGACCCTCGGAGCCCGCCTTCATGCGAACGCGCATCACCACGCGGCGGGTCTCGCCCCCGTAGACGTCGCCCAGCCAGATGCGCAGGCCGGTGTCGGTCTGGGTGGCCTCGTAGCCGATGACATCGATGAGCTCGGCATCGTCCAGCGCGATGTCCAGTCCTACGCCGCGCGCGGCCACCGAGTTCAAGCGGTGCAACTCGTCATCAAAGGCGGCTTGTAGGGACTCTGCGTCGTTCACGAAGCGGTAGCTGCCGCCACCGGAGTCGGCCATCTGGGCCAGCAGATCTTCGTTGTAGTCCAAGCCCAGGCCGATGGTGGAGACCGCCACCCCCTCTTGGGCATAGCGTCCGGCGGCGTTGGAGAGCTCGCTGGGCAACTGCACGCCGACGTTGGCGTAGCCATCGGAGAGCAGGATGACCCGGTCAACGGACTCTGGGGTTGCGTTGGCGCGCACCTGGAGTTGGCCCATGCTCAGGCCCTCGTGCAGGTTGGTGCTTCCAGCCGGTTGGATGGAGCGGATGGCGCTGTAGAGGGCAGCGGGGTTGTGTACTGGCGTACTCGGGACCACCACCTGGGCGCTGCTTGCGAAGCTCACCAGCGCGAAGCGGTCATCGTCTTGCAGTGCGCCGACCAAGTCTTCGGCAGCCTGATGTGCAAAGCCCATGCGGTCCTGCTGACGCATGGAGCCTGAGCGGTCCACGACGACAGCGACGTTGATGGGCGCCCGCTCTCCACCCTCGACCTCGTCTGCGCGAACGGTCACCACCAAGAGGCGCTCTTGGGTGCTGCCTTCGATCAGCGCGGCGTGGTCCAGGCCGGCCTCCAGGTGCAGGACTCCGCTGTTCACTTGTGCGGTGAGGGGCGCCACCTCAAGGGGTTCCGGGGTCGGGAGCTCGACGGGTTCCTGTACGGGAGGACCGCCGTTTGCGAACGCGCTCCACTGTGGCGCCAGCAGTGCGGTGACGCCGGCGATAAGACCAAGGGCTGCGGTGGGTTGCCAGCTGCGCATCATGACTCCTAGAAAAGGGCTACTTCGTGGAGCCAACGCAGCGGCGACGGGCCGGCTTACACTGCCCGGGATCTTTTTTTCCCACCCCCTACTGGAGACTGGAACGTGCTGAGCATCCTCTTGCTTTCACTCCCGCTCGTCTCCGGCTGTGTGCCGCGCTCAGAGCGCAGGGTGGAAGCACTCTCTCAAGCAGCGCAGACAGACGCGCACGCCATCGATGTCTTGGTCAAGGCGCTGCGGGTCCAGGACGAAGAGGTCTGGCATTTGGCCTACGCCGAGCTGCTTGCCTTGGGCGACAGAGCGGGTCCCGCCCTGAGACGATCGGTGATCAAGCGCAAGCCCGAGGCCGGCAGGGCGCTCTTGCTCTTGGGAGAAATGGGCGATCCGGCCCACTTTGATCTGCTCTTGGCTGCTGAGAAGGTGCCGGCTCTGAAGGCCTACGCCGACCAAGCCTGGGTACTGGCCGAGGCCCATCTCTACGAGCGCATTCTGGCGGAGCCCAGCCTGGAGCTCTGCGATGCCTACCTGGCCCAGTTTGGGCAGGGTCCTGGAGCCCAGCATGTGCAGGACTTGCGCTTTGAGCGGGAGGCTTGGATTGCGCTTCAGGACTTGGGTCCAAAGGCCTCCTCTGCGGAGCTGGTCGCGTTCATCAAGCGCTGGCGCGGCACCGAGGCTGACCTACAAGCGCGGGCATGGGTGGCGCGAAAGGCGGTGGCTCAGGCCGAGCTTCTGATCGATGCCGGTCGCCCGGACGAGGCCCTGGCCCGACTGGAGGAGGCCCGACGTTGGGATGCTGAGGTGGACACCCGGGTGGCCGAAGGGCGCGCACGTGAGGCTCTGGGCCGGGACCTGGCCAGCGCAGCGGACTTGGACGCTGCGCTCGAAGAGCTCGAGGCTGCGCGGGAGCTTGGCAGTGAGAACGGCGATTTGCTGGGAAGCCTCTACTTGGAGCGCGCGCGCGCGAACTTCTTGGACGGTGACCCCGTCGGCGGCATGCGGGATCTGGCCTTGGCGCGAAGCCGGCAGCCCAGCATCAGCGGCGCCGCCAATCAGATCGAGGAGATGCAGGCCAAGCGCCTTCTGGCCGAAGTCAGCGGTGGAGGTGCGGAGCGGGGCCTGGCAGCCCAAGCCCTGGCTCAGTCACCGGCTCAGAGGGCGGCTCTGGACCCGCTGATTCTCGAGGCCTTGGCCCGAGGGGACATCGTTCCTTTGGAGGCCTTGGCGCGGGCCTCTTCAGGAATGGACGCCGCGGGACGGAAGGCGAACAACGGGGTCATCGATCAGGCCCTGCAGAACAGCCACGCGCGGGCGTTGGTGCTGCTGGGCGAGGGCACTCTCGCCCCTCTGCTTGAGCCCGAGGCCCCTTGGTCGCGAGAGGGGCGCCAAGCCCGCCAGGACGCCTTGGCGCTGCTCTTGGCCTACGAGACATCGGTTCGTCTGGCCAAAGGCGAGGTCGCCAGCGGTCGCCGCATTCTCTCGCCTCTGCCGCAGGACCGGGTGCTCAGCGAAGTGGAGATCTTGGCCTTGGCCGAGCGAGGGGCCACTCCGATGACCCGGAACTTGCCTCAGCTGCATCGGGTTCAGCTGCTTCGCTGGGCCTTGGAGGCCGGCGACATGGTGGTCGAGCAGGTGCGCTCCAACCCCGGCCCTCTGGCCAGCGGCCTGCTCTTGGACCCTCAGCTGCCGACCGACATGTTGGACTGGCGCCTGCTCTATGCCCGATCCCGTCGCCTCAGCCGGGCACCCTTCGAGGGCCAGCAGGCGGCAGTGAGCGCCCAGCGCAGCGGCGATGTGATGCAGATCTTGGTGGAGGCGCCTCGCGGGGTCCCGGCCTTGAGCGATCCGGGGCTGGGCTCGCTGCTCACGGTGCTCTTCGCCCTCTCTCCGGTGGCCATGCAGGGAGACCTGAGCTTGCAGAAGCTGGAGGTCCAAGCGGTGGACCCTGCGGGCAACTTGGCTCGAATGGCCATCGACCGCCGCTCCTCTGAGCGCATGAACTGGTCGCTCATCGCCAGTGAGGCGCCCTTTACTGGGGACCACGTGGCCTTTGTGTTCGACGCCGAGCTGCGCTGAGCCTCGCCATTGGGTGGCGGACTACCTCGGCGCCCAGAGCTCTCGCTCGCCGGAACGCACGCGATGCCAGCCGGCCTCTTGGAGCAGCCGCTCCGCATCGGAGCTGCGGCCGTGCAGCTCGTCGGGATGCAGCACGATCCAGTTCACGCTCGCAGGGATGTCCAAGGCCGCTGGCAGGGGCTGCTTGCTCAAGGGATCCAGGGCGCGCAGGCTGTCCAAGCCATCTTGGGTCGCGACGCCGACGTTGTTGAAGTCCGGCGCCCAGGGGGTGCCCATGCCGTGGCCGACCTGCTGGTAGAGGAACCAACGTGCTCGGGCCCGGCTGCGGTTGATCTCGCCAGGCGGCACGGCGATGGGACCGGGCAGATCCAGAAGGACCTGGCCCTCAAGCTCGGTGTAGGCGGGGTCCAGGTCAGCTGGACTACCGGGAAGGATGGGCTCAATGGGTGAGAGCAGCAAGCCTTCGAGCACGATGATGGGAGCCAGCCATGCCCCAAATCTCCAGCGCTGTGTAGCCCAGCCGGCCAGGCCACCCAAGACCACCAGGGTGCCTGCGTGGAAGCGGTAGGGAAAGCGGATGGCGGAGAGGGGCGGCAAGGAGAACCAAGGGCCGACCCCAAAGCTGAGGACGAAGAAAACAAGGCCCGCTGCGGCCCATCGGGGGCGCTCACGGACTGCGAGAAGCGCACAAATGGGCAGCACAAATCCGATCCAGCTGGTCTTGGCAAAGGGGTTCAGGCCTTCTGCCAATCCGGGGGTCCAGAGGGCGATGTCGGTGCCCATTGCTGCGCGGATCTCCGGCGCCAGGGGGGCCAGATCCGGCGTAAAGGAGGTGAAAGCCACCAAGCCCGGCAGGGCGATGAGCAGGCCTGCGATGCCCTGCGCCCAGGCCCGAGGTCCGAGCATCGCGGCGACCAAGCAGACCACCGCGCCCAGGTACCAGCTCGAGAGCAAACAGAGCCCAAATGCAAGCACCGCCAGAGCGTCTCGCCGTGCCCGAGTGGCCCAGAGAAAGAGGGCGAGGGTCCAGCCGTCCAGGCCCTCCACAATGCCCTCGACTGCGTAGCCTTGAAAGAAGGGGCTGCAGCCGAAAGCGGCCGCAGCGACCAGAGCGCCTGCTGGCCGCAGACCCCATGCTCTTGCAGCCCCAAAAGCACAGAGCACTGTCGCGATGCGCGCCAAGACGACGCCGAGATTCCAGGTGTTTGGCACCCCGAGCCAAGACATCAGGGGAGCCGCCAGCCAGCCGTGCAGGGGCGAGGAGTAGTAGAAGGGCATGCCCTCTGGGGCGGCCAGCTGCTGCGTGTACTCAGGTAGGAAGGCGCCGCTCTGGGAGAAGGCCCACATGCCCCAAACGCTGGGGTAGAGATCGGTGTAGGGCTGCCCGATGAGCTGACCCTGAAGCAGGGCTGGCAGAGCGGGGCCCAAGCCCCAAATCAGAGCCAGAGCCGCCGCAGCCCACCAGCCGTGACCCAATGAGAGCTGGGCCGAGAGGGCTTGGAAGGCAGATCGGGGGGAAGAGTCTGGGGAGGGGCCCCGAGGCGAACCCTGGGGCGAGCCCTGAGGTGGGCCCGAGACCCCTTCGCTCAAAAGCCGCCCGAGGCGGAGAGACCTTCACAGTTCACGGAGTAGATCTCGCCCTTGATGTAGCCCTGGGCCTGCACTTCGTCCGGGCTGGTGCTCAGTACGCCGCGGTAGCCGCCCAAGTTCAGGGTGGTCTTTAGGGTCTTGGCGCCTTGGTCATGGAACTCAATGCTCAGAGTCTCCTTGAAGGCCGAGGCGTTGTAGAAGGGGCCGTCCCAGAAGTAGCCCGCGTCAGAGCCGCCTTCGTAGACAAACTCGCCCTCGCCGTAGGCGCAGTTCACGCCTGCCACCACGCCGCTGCTGCCGTCCTGCAGGTCGTAGTCGACCACCGGAGGGGCGCCGACCAGGGTGATGCTGACGTTGCAGTGGTTGTCCAGGAAGAGCTCGTTCAGGTCGACCGGGGGCGCGTCCTTCTCGTAGAGCTCGCCCACCATCTGGCAGGTCGCCGACGGGTTGGAGGTCGCGTAGATGAAGGTCTTCTTGTCGGTGTAGTAGCTGAAGGCCGTGACGATCTCGGTGTCGGCCTTCAGGTCGCTTCCGTCGCGCAGGGTCACGCTTCCGCTCGCCGTCGAGGCAGGTACGTCGGTGTCCGTGTCGGTGTCCGTGTCGGCGTCCGCATCGGTGTCTGCGTCCCCCGAGGTGTCATCGGTGTTGTTGCTGTCGTCTGTGTCGACGTCGTCGGTGCAAGCCAACAGGCCCATCAGAAGCAAGGTCATGGAGTCCTCCAAGAGCGCATCATGCCACCGCATCGGGGGGGGACTCTAAAGGCTCACGCTCTGTTGACCAGATCTCACGGAGGCTGAGGCCTTCCCTCCAGATGGCCAGCAGGCCAAGGGTGGTCACGGGAATGAAGGAGACCGCCCAGAAGAGCATCGCGAAGGCCTTCGCGCCCGTTGGCTCTACGCTCCAGAGCAGCATGGTCTGCTCCATGGCGACTTGAAAGACCCCCAGGAAACCAGGGGCTTGAGGGAGCACGACCGCCAACGCGATGGCCACGGCGGTAAAGCAGGCTGCGCCGAAGCTCAGCTCAAAGTCAAAGGCATAGAACAGCAGGGAGATCGCCAGGGCGCCGTTGAACCAGATGACCGCCGAGATGCCGGCTGCCCTGGCCATGCCGCCCAAGTCTCTTGCGCTGCCCAAGCCCACGACGAAGCCGTCGAAGAGCTCGTTGAATGGCTTGGCCACCGGAGCCGGAGCCAGGCCGGTGATCTTGCGGAAGATCCTTCCAGCTTGCTCCCCACGCGAGGCCAAGACGAAGAACACCGCCATGCATGCCAAGGCCACCAATCCAAAGGCACCGCCGTAGAGCTTCAGCTTGTAGACCAACTCCGCATCGTGGGCGCCGCCGTCGCCAGGCTGAGTGGGCAGCACGATCACCATCGTGACCAGCACGCAGATCAGGCCAAAGATGTCGTAGACGCGTTCCATGACCGCCGTGGCGAGCACGGCTGCGAAGGGCACGCCGAGCTTTCGACTGGCCACCAGGGGCTTGGCGATCTCCCCTGCACGGGCGGGCAGCAGTGTGTTGGCGGCTGCGCCGATCAGGATGGCCATCAGCAGGTCCCAGCGGGAAGCCTCTGGGGCAACCGGCTTGAGCAGGATGCGCCAGCGGAAGGCGCGCATGAAGAACTCGCTGAGAATCAGGACAATGGCGCCTAGGACGGGCAGCGGCTTGACCCCAGCGAGTGACTCGCCAAGCAGTGGCCAGTCCACGTCCGCTAGGAAGTAGGCGAAGAGGACGGCCGCTAGGACCAGCCCTAGCCAAACGCCGACAGAGAAGCGGCGATGTTTCGCAGGGGGGGCCACTCCCAGAGGCTACCATTCGGCTGGGATTCCATCGACGCCGCGCTCGGTGATGTGCCGGAGGAGCCGCGTTGGAATACAGGCGCCCTCCCTCTTGGAGTAGCCATGCGCTTTGAAGTCGCCGGTCTGGGTAATGCACTCGTGGATGCCCTTGTGCGCATCCCCAACGACGCCGTGTTGGAGGAGCTTTCGCTCACCCGCGGCTTGATGCACCCGGTGGACCACGCGCGCTGGGAGGTCGCCAAGGCGGCCGTCGAAGATCTGGGCATCGAGGTCCACACCGGTGGTTCTTGCGCCAACACCATCGCCACCTTGGGGCTGATGGGCTTGGAGACCACCTTCTGCGGACAGGTAGGAGACGATGACCTGGGCCGGCTCTACGCCAAGCGCATGCATGAAGCTTGCGGCCACGAGTGCCTGCACGTCTCCAAAGACCAGCCGACCGGCAAGGTGTTGGCGCTGATCTCGACGAGCGATGCCGAGCGAACCATGGTCACGGACCTGGGTGCATCGGTTCAGCTTCCCCACATCGGCAGCTTCGCGGAGCTCATTCCAGAGGCGCGCATCCTGCACGTCACCGGCTACCTCTTCTTGGGTGGGCCAATGGCCGACGCCGCTTGGGAGGCCCTGCGGGTCGCGAAAGAGGCCGGCGTGCCCATCTCCTTGGACGTCGCCGATCCCTTCGTGGTCGGGGCAGTGAAGGGCTCGATGTGGAAGGCGGTCAAGGAGTACGCCGACGTGGTCTTCCTCAACGCGGAGGAGGCCAGCGCCCTGACCGGCCTGGACGCACACCAAGCCCTGGATGAGGTGGCAAAGCACGCCAAGACCGTCATCGTAAAGCTGGGGTCCAAGGGATCGTTGGTCTGCCACGACGGCATTGTGGAGCGCATCGAGGTGCACAAGACCCAGGCCGTGGACACAACGGGCGCAGGGGATGCCTACGCTGCTGGTTACCTCTACGGCTTCTCCAAGAACTGGAGCCCCAAGGCCTGTGGTGAGCTGGGCAGCCGAACGGCCTCCCTGGCTGTCTCACAGGTGGGCGCAGTGGTGCGTGACCGAGAGGCCCTCGCTGGCGCTGTGAGCGCCATCTCCGAGCGCTTCCAAGCTGTGGTTCCAGGCAAGTGAACATCCCAGTCGAGGTCATCGAGGCCTGCTCCGAGAACCGCTGCGTGCTCTTTGTGGGCAGCCGCGCCACCTTGGAGTCCGTCGTCGATGAGGGCGGGACCTACTTGGAGCAGAAGCGTCTCGCGCGTAAGCTGGGGGGCCGCGTCTCTGTGCGCTCGGCCCTCGCTGACCTGCTGACCAGCGCTCCCCGGAACGAGGTCATCAAGCGCCTGGCAAGCCACCTGGAAGTGGCGGACGCCGAACCGGGGGACTTTCACCGTCGCGCCGTAAAGCGCTTCGGTGCGATCTACACCACCTGTCGCGATGACCTCTTGGAGCGCGCCGCCCGCGCACAAGGCATCGAGCCGACGGTCTACTACCCGGGAGACGCTCTGCCGACGCCGGGCATCGATGGACTGCACATCGTGAAGCTCTGGGGTGGCTTTGAGAAGCCCGAGTCTCTGGTGCTCACCAACGCAGACCAAGCCAAGAACCCCATGGCCGCACAGAAGAAGGCCGTGCGCGCCCTGCTGCGCAAGCAGGTCATCTTCTTTGTGGGCTACCGCCTGGAAGAGGAGGACTTTGACCTGGTCTTCGAGGACTTGAGCGAGGCCTACGGCGGGGAGCTTCCCCGGGTGCACCTGGCCGTCGCCCAAGGCAAGATCAGCGACTATCACTGGCAGAAGTGGGTGTGGCGTGGCTTGCTGCTCTTCATCGCTGACCCCAGCGAAGCCCTTGAGGCCGTTGACCAACAGGCGCCACAGGCGTGATCCCTGAGCTGCGGAACATGGTCGCCTTTGGGGTGATCCTGGGTCTTGCGGCGCTGCTGGGCCCCCTGCGAAAGCGGGTCTGGTGGGTGGGGCTTCCTGTCGTGCTTGTGGCGGTGGGCGCCTTGATTGGCCTGGACCTCTGGGTTGGCCACGCCGCTGCCTTGCCTTGGGAGCAGGCGGGAACGGTCCTGGCTTGGCTGCTGATGGGCCACTGCGCCCGTGCTGCGGGTGGGCCGGTCTTGCCGCGGAGCTGGGGCTTGGTCGCAGCGCTTTGTGGTTGGATGATGGGCGACTTGGGCGCGACCGCCCTGATGGTCGGTCTGATCTCCGACAGAGAGACCGCCATCCGCTGCGCCTTGGTGGCCTCGGCGGCGGCGATGATCTCCCCCATTGGCTCTGGGGTCTCCTTGGTGCTGATCGACCCAGCGCTCTTTGGTCCATTGCCCGTCCTTCTTGCCCTCGTCGCTTGGCCCGTAGGCGGCACCCCTGCTCGAAGCGGGCGTGTCTCCGTCAGCTTGATCTTGGGGGCCACAGCTGCGGCCACCGCCTGGTTTCCCGAGTACCGCCTGGTGGCCTTGGCGCTCTCAGCCTCCGTCTTGGCGGTCTTGGGTCGAGAGAACTTGGCCCCCGAGCGCTTTCCGGCCGGCGAGGGTGTGATGGTCCTCGCCATGGCCGCGGTGGCCTGGGGCTTGCGTCACGCCGGCTTGAGCAGAGAGATTCTGGTGGGCTTTGAGCTCCTCCGCGAGGGCCTGCCGGGCGCCGCCAACGGGGTCTTGGCGCTCTTGGGGGTGGTCCTGGGCATGTTGGTGGGCGAGAGCGCAGCGGCGCCCCTGGTTGAGTCTGTTCTTGGTGCGAGCGCATTGCCCCCAGATCCCCAGGTCTTGGGTCCCATCGCAGCCGGCGTGGCCATCGGTGGTTTGGGGCCGCTCTGGATCATCTGGCGCCACCATGGCGAGAGCGAGAAGAACGGCAAGCCGAGCGCACCCTTCTGGCGGCAGGCCATGCGACCTTTCGGCATGCAGCTGATCATCGTCTTGGCTTGGGCCTTGCTGCTGGAAGACCTCAGCATCTGACGCCCTCGTGGGGTCCACCAGATAGAGTGGGCCCATGAAATCCCACGCCCGCGCGCTCTTCGTCCTCAGCAGCCTTGGCTTGCTGCTCGCCATCGCACCTGCTCCCATGGAGGGGCAAGAGGGCATGGTGTCCTCGGACCACCGGCTGGCCAGCCAGGCTGGCGCGGAGATCTTGGCCCAAGGCGGAAACGCCGTGGATGCCGCGGTCGCCACCGCTCTGGCCTGCGGTGTGGTGCAGCCTGCGGGCTCGGGTCTGGGCGGTGGCGGATTTGCGGTGGTTCACGGGGAGAAGGGATCTTCCGTCCTGGACTTCAGGGAGATCGCGCCCAAGGGGGCGAGCGCCGACATGTACCTGGATGCGGACGGCCAAGTGGTGCCAAAGCTCTCCCAGGACGGCGGACTGGCCGTGGGGGTCCCAGGAGAGGGCAGGGGACTGGCGCAGCTGCTCGCTGAGCAGGGGACCATGACCCCCAAGCAGGTGGCTCGGCCTGCGGTTCGCTTGGCCAAGGGCGGCTTTGACATCGAGCACCACCTGCTCAAGGCCTTGGGCGCCAAGCCCGCGATGGTGGCCCTGCTGGACTCGGGCCAGATGCCTGGATTGGGGGACACCGTCCGTCGCACCAAGCTCTCACGGACCCTGAACAAGTGGGCCTCCAGCGCTGGTGAGGCGCTCTACACCGGGGCCATCGCCCAGGACGTCGTGGACAGCGTTCAGGCCCAGGGCGGCGTGCTCACCATGGAGGACTTGGCGGACTACCAGCCGGTCTCGCGGGAAGTCTTGGTGGGCCAGTACCGGGGCTACACCATCCTGACCATGCCGCCGCCCAGCTCAGGCGGTGCCGTCTTGCTGCAGGTCCTCAGCGTGATGGAGGGCTTCGATTTGATGGCGATGGGCCACAACTCCTCCGAGCACCTGCATCTCTTGGCCGAGGGGATGCAGCACGCCTACGCAGACCGGGCCCAGTTCATGGGGGACCCTGACTTTGTCGACGTGCCGGTAGACCGGATGCTGGACGAGGCCAGGATCCAAGAAATCCAGAGCCAGATCTGGCCGATGCGGACCTTTGAGAGCGGCTACTACGGCAGTCCCGTCACCATCCCCGAGGACAGCGGGACCCAGCACATCGCGGTGATTGACGCCAGCGGCCAAGCTGTGGCCCTGACGACCACCATCAACACCAGCTTTGGCTCCAAAGTCATCGCCAAGAAATCGGGGTTGCTCCTGAACAACGAGATGGACGACTTCGTCGCCCTGCCCGGGGTACCCAACGCCTACGGCCTGGTCGGAAAGGAGTCCAACGCCGTCGCGCCGGGCAAGAAGCCCCTGAGTTCCATGACGCCGACCATCGTGCTGGACCCGCAAGGCCAGGTGGTCATGGCCATAGGCGCCAGCGGCGGGCCGCTGATCATCAGCAGCACCCTTCAGGTGCTCAGCAACGTCATCGACTTTGGAATGGACCCCGAGGAGGCCGTCTCCGCACCGCGCATGCACCACCAGTGGATGCCGGAGGTGCTCAGCATCGAACCTGGGATCTCAAGGGACGTGCAGCAGAACTTGAGCGCGCGGGGGCACGAACTGAAGGAGTGGACCTTCTTCAGCTCCGTACAGCTGGTTGTCGTTGAGGAAGGACTCTTCGTGGGCGCAGCCGACCCCAGGAAGGGCGGGCAGCCAGCGACTCCCTGAAGCAAGCCGCTCAAGGGGAGGGCTCAACAAAGCTCAGCGTGGCGCGTTCTCGCGGCCGTCGATCTCGGCCAGAGCTGCGCGAGCAGCTTGGGCTGCCTCTGCGATCGAGGCCTCGTCGCCACCCAGGTAGAGTCGTCCAAAGGCACCAAAGGCCAAGAACTCGAGCACTTTGATGTCGGCGGCCTTCTCGGCCTCGTTGGCAGCAAGCAGCGCGTAGCCCGCTGGGTGAACCTCCAGCACGTAGAGGGTCTCCCCCTCATGGAGGAAGTCGCCATGGCGCATACGGTTCACGAGCTGGCCGTGCATGCCCTCCACGCCGGTGATCGTCTCCTCGGAGACAATTCGGGGCTTGAGACGCTGGGTCTCCTCGATGCCGAGGAGCTCGCTGATCGCGTCTCCTGCTGCACGAACTTGCCCTTGATCCTCGTCGTGAACTTCAATCACACCGGATCGGCGCTCGACGACCATGATGCCGGGCTGGCAGGTCGTGCGCTTGAGCACCGCGTCCATGACGGCGTTGACGCCCATTCCAGGGGAAACCTCCACAAAGAGGGCTGCTTGGCCCTCCAGCGGCATGTAGCCCTTGGAGATCGTGCCAATGAAAGCCGCCGTTTGGGGCTGAAGCACGTCGATGTAGGTGAAGGTACGGAGGTCGATGCCGCTCGCCATTGGGCACTCCTTGGGCAGCCGGTGTAGCCCAAGGCCCAAGGCTGGGTCAAGGAGGAGCCATGCCAGAGGGGCCTCGTGTTAAAGTTGTTCCCTTGGAGGAGCGCTCATGCTCATGCTTTTGGCTCTGTTCGCGTGTGCATCGGAGTGCGATGACCTCGCACGGATCAACGGCACCTATGAGGTGCTCTCTACGGTCAACACCCACGAGCCTGAGGATGTGGGGGAGATGCCGACGACCAGCGTCTTCTTCAACGGAATCTGGGACTGGGACCTGCAGTACCTCCGCGACGAAGGCAACGTGCGCTTGAAGATCGATGGCCAAGAGACCACCGCGCGTTTGATCAACGACGGGGCGTGCAACGCCATGTCCTTCAATGTTCCTGCTTGGGATTTTGTGGGGGACGCGACGGAGCTCGGAGACGAGGAGCCGGTGGACGCCACCCACAGCGTGGCGTGGAGCGCAGACCTGGTTTGGCAGGGGGATGAGCTCAGCGGCGCCTACGAAGTCACGGACGCTTGGAGCACCTCCGACGGCCTGAGCGGATCGATGAGTGCAGAAGGCAGCATCGCCGGGACCTTGTTGACGAGCGCCGAGTAGGGCTGCATCCGGCGCCGGACAAGCGCGCAATCAGCGGCGCTGTCGTGCTCTGTGCGTTAGGCGGCGCCTCATGTACAACTTGCTCATCGCACTCGGTGTATCCCTGCTCGTCTTTGGCCTTGGGGCTCTGACGGGGGAGTGGTACTACGGCTTCGCTCCAGCGCTGCTGGTGGGGCTTCCTCTCTACTTCGTGCTCATGCGGCGCACAGGCAAGCAGGTCGAGGCCATCATGGCCACGGCCGTGAGCCAGCTGCAGACCGGTCGGCTCAAAGAGGCCAAGGAAACGATCGAGAGTGCCAGGCCTCTGGGCATGTGGCAGTTCTTGATCGAGGCCCAGATCGACGGTCAGCTCGGCACCTTGGAGTACATGCAGCGCAACTGGAAGGCGGCGCGTCCCCTTCTGGAGAAGGCCTGGGCCCGGAACTGGCAGGCCATGGCCATGCTGGCGGTCTTGGACCACAAGGACAAGAAGCTGGACGAGGGCTTGGCCCGCTTGGACAAGGCAGAGCTGCTGGCCAAGAAGGAGCCCCTGTTTTGGGGCATTCAGGCCTACCTCCTGCTCAAGTCCAAGCGCACGGAAGATGCCCAGCGCAAGGTGGCCGATGGCCTGGAGTCCGTGGAGGCGACCAAGCCCCTCAAGGAGCTTCAGACGGCCATCGCCAACGACAAAATGCGGCGTTTCGACTGGGGAAAGGCCTTCGGACAGGGCTGGTACCAGTTTTTCCCCGACCAGTACCCTCAGCCCACGGCGGGTCGTGGACGCGGGGTGCCTCAGCAGCGCAACCGCAAGTCCTTCCCACAGCCCCGTGGCGGCGGTCGGCCTCGCTGATTCGGTGGGTCGGGGCGACCTGACTGCTGCGAACTGAGGCCGTTCAGCTTAGAGTCGGCGCTGTGCCAGAGCGCGCTGAATGAGCAGGTCTTCAGGGGACTGCTGCGCGGCGTCCTCTAGGATGGCCAATGCGCCCGCGGGGTCTCCGGAGCGCTCTAAGGCCTGTGCTGCAGCAACCACCACCTGCGGCTCGTTGCCGTGCTCCAGCAAGAAGAGGTTGATGTGGCTGGGGTCCAAACCCAGGCCATAGTCCGCGTAGAGGTCCAGTCGCAGGGCGGCCACGCGCGCTTTGTCCGCGCGGGGCATTTGGTAGGCGTTGGCCAGAGCTGCTGCGGCCTCCAAGGGGTGGCCGGTCAGGGCGGCTTGCCGGCCCAGCTCTACGGCCAACTTCCAGGAGTTTGGGTTGCCAGCGGCGCGGCTGCGGGCCTCCAGCAGCAAGGGAGGCTCAGAGAGAGAGACGGTCGAGAAGAGGCGTTCGGCGAGCTGAAGGTAGCGGAAGCGGCTGCGTTCCTCGAAGTGGAGGTGCATGCGGTGGACCGTGGCCCCTCTGCAGACCAGCAGGAGCTCCATCTGCTGAAGAACCCCGCCCCGTCGGTAGGTCAGGGTCGCGCGCAGCGCTGGCCAACCCTGAACGCTGAGCTCTTCACGGGCTGCGACGTGTACGGCGCTGACACGCGACTCGAGTTGTTGTTGAAAGCGCTGCATGGCCTCGTTTGGGGTAGGCGGCGCTGAGAGCTGTTGCGTTGTGGCGACCCATGTTGCTTGGCCTGTGGGACTCACCCAGCCGCGGTCATCTCCAAAATCCCAGCCCTCCTCCCAGCTCTGGGGGACCGCCGTCTCCAGGCCCTGGGCTTTGTAGGGCAGCACTTGAACCAGCCTGGGCCCCCAGAGAGCCACGAAGAACAGGGCAGCCAAGCTGGCGCCCATCAGACCTTGGCGGGCGCGTCGGTTGTGCGCGTTGTTTGCGGCGAAACCATCGGGACGCAGCCAAGTCGCGGCCAGGCCTCCGCCAAACATGCCGCCCAGGTGGCCCCAGTTGTCGACGGAGGAGCTCAGCAGTCCCAGACAGAGGGGGTAGACCAAGTAGGGAAGGATGGCCCAGCCAAAGTACTTGCGGGCAAAGGCTGGGAGCTGGTCTTCGTACTTCCATCCAAAGACCACGCTGGCGGCGATGAGGCCAAAGTCTCCGCCGCTGGCGCCCAAGCTTGGCCTGGCTGGCGAGAGCCCCATGGAGAGCAGCCCTCCGGCGAGTACCGAGACCACGAAGACGATGAGCAGGTTGGTGCGGCCCATCGCGCGCTCCAAATTCCACCCGGCGTAGACCAGGAAGAGCAGGTTCAGGGCCAGGTGGTTGACCCCGAGGTGCAGCCAACCGTAGGAGAGCAGGCGCCAGATCTCGCCGGCTTCCAGGACTGCGGGCGCCCAGTTGGTGAAGTGATCGATGACCACGTCTTCTCCACCGGGTAGCTTGGCCAAGAAGAAGACCCGCAGCTGCAGGCCCAGTAGCAAGGCAGTGGCCAGGGGCGCGCCGTGTCGCAGTCGCGTATGGAAGCGCCGGTGCTCGGGATTGGCCAGCTCCTTCCAGAGTTCCAGCTCGCCCGCTGGGGTGAAGTCCTTGCCGGTCACTTCTGGAAAGCGCACTTCCACTTCGGGGCCGATCTCGCCCAGACGCACGCGCTCCTCAAAGGCATCGTAGGAGAGGGTTTCGGTCCCCCTTTTGGTGCGCAGCTCCAGGCTCATGCCGAAGCCTTGCCCATCAGGTCCATCAAGTAGGAGCTGCTGACCGCGATCGAGGCCAGCAGGCTCAGGATGGTCGGTGCCCAGAGCCAGTGCTTGTCTGAGCGCCACTCCAGGCCGAGCAACCCCACGCCAAGCAGGGCGGGAATCAGCGCTTTGCTCCAGGGAAATGGCAGCTCCACCATGCTGACCTCGGCGTTGCCACCGTAAAGCAGGAGTCCAGCGGCCATGGCTGGCCCGGCGTAGGCCAACAAGGGCGGCATGGCCAGAGCGGGCACTGCCAGAGAGAGCAAGCTGGTCCGGGTGCTGAGGAGGAGGAGGGGGCGCATGGGTGCTTCAAGTCTACTCTTCGGACAGCAGACCCCGCCTTCCAGTTCAGTCTCAACGCTTCTCTGAGTCTTTGGGCCTCTCAGCCGCCCAGCTGCTCCAGGGCCCACTTGGCGTGCTCGGCCAACATGGAGTCGGCGTTCTCGGCGAAGGGCCGCAGCAGGGGGATGGCTGCAGGCTGCTTGAGGTTGCCCAGGACCACCGCTGCGTTGCGTTTCAGTCCAATGGGGCCAGGTCTGCGCAAGGGCGTGCCCGCCAAGGTCGTGTTGATCTGATCGGGGGTGGCTTGCAACACCCACTCCAAGTCCAGCCAGGCGTTCTTCGGAGCAAAGTCCTGATGCAGAGGGTCCGTGGGGCTCACGTTGTGAGGGCACACCTCTTGGCAGACGTCGCAACCAAAGACCCAGCGGCCCATCGGAGCCCGTAGCGCTTTGGGAATGGCGGCTCGGGACTCGATGTTGTGGAAGCTCAGGCAGCGTCGTGCGTCCAGGACGTGGGGTCCAACGAAGGCTTGGGTGGGGCAGGCATCCAAGCAGCGTCGGCAGCTGCCACAGTGATCTCGGCCTAGCGGGGGAGTCGGCGTCAGCTCCAGGTCCACAAAGACCACGGCGAGCAGCAAATAGCTGCCTTTCGCGGGCAGGATCTGCACGGCGTTCTTGCCGGAATACCCTAGGCCGGATGCGTTGGCCCAGGCCCGCTCGAGGATTGGCGCGGTGTCGATTCCGCCCCACGCGGCGATGCCTTGTGCGCGCAGCCACTTGGTGAACTTCTTCAGGCGCTTGCCCAAGAGATTGTGGTAGTCGCGGCCCCAGGCATAGCGGGCCACTTTTCCAGTTAGGCCGCCGGGATCCGGTGGGCGGGCGTGTCCGTGCTCGGCTGCCAGAACCAAGGCGCTGCGGGCGGTCGCCAGGCGCAGGCTGGGGTCGATGCGCTCGGGGGCCCCGCGCCGCATGTAGTCCATCTCTGCGTGGTGTCCGGCTTCCAGCCAGTCCACGAAGGCCTGAGCGTGGGGCGCCTTTACCTGCACGGGCGCGACCCGGAAGTGACCAAAGCCCAAGGATCGGGCCTGCGTCTCAATGGCATCGGCGGCATCCATAGGGCTGTCCTATCTCTGGCTCTCTGTCCTATCCATGCCAGCACTGGCTGGGGTGCGTTGTCGCCTGGGCCCAGGCGATTAGACAGTCATCCCGATCATTTGGAGTCTACGCAGTGTCTGAGTCCGTGCACGAAGTCGTCATCTTTGGTTCTGGCCCCGCAGGTCACACCGCCGCCCTGTACACCAGCCGCGCCAACATGGAGCCCATCGTCTTTGAGGGTGTTCAGCCCGGCGGTCAGCTGACCATCACCACCGACGTGGACAACTTCCCCGGCTTCCCCGAGGGCATCATGGGCCCCGAGTTGATGGAGGCCATGAAGGCGCAGACCACGCGCTTTGGCACCGAGTACAGCTACGAGACCGTCGAGTCCGTGGACCTGTCTCAGTGGCCTTTCGCCTTCAAGGCCGGCCAGAAAGAGGGCTTCGCCAAGTCCATGATCATCGCCACTGGTGCTGTGGCCAAGTACCTGGGCTTGCCCAACGAGCACCGCCTCAAGGGCTACGGCGTCAGCGCATGCGCAACCTGCGATGGGTTCTTCTACAAGGACCAGGTCGTGGCGGTTGTCGGCGGCGGAGACTCCGCAGCAGAAGAGGCCACCTTCTTGACCAAGTTCGCCTCCAAGGTCTACCTGCTGGTTCGCCGCAGTGAGCTCCGCGCGAGCAAGATCATGCAGGAGCGCGTCTTCAACAACGACAAGGTCGAGGTGCTCTGGAACACCGAAGTCGACGATGTCTTGGGAGACAAGGACGTCACCGGCATCAAGATCCGGAACAACAAGTCGGGGGAGGTCAAGGACTTGGCTTGCACCGGCTTCTTCCTGGCCATCGGGCACACCCCGAACTCGGCCGCCTTCAAGGAGTGGGTGGACACGGACGAGGTCGGCTACATCGTCTGCACGCCCGACAGCACCACGACCAAGGTCCCCGGCGTCTTTGCCGCGGGCGATGTGAAAGACAGCGTCTACCGTCAGGCCGTGACCGCGGCTGGTTCGGGCTGCATGGCTGCCCTGGAAGCGGAGCGTTGGCTCGAGGCCAAGGGCTACCAGAGCCTTCCGCGTCGTGAGGGCTTTGAGAGCCTCTAAGGGGCCGGTTTAGGGCCTAGACCAGGCTCACGAAGAGCTCGGGCAGCCGCATGGCGAGCTGCTCGACCTTGGGGACCACGAGGAAGCGGCCGGCGCCAAAGACCGGCTTGAGGTATTCGGCCGCCGCGCTGGGGTCTTTGTCCAGGCTGATGCAGTGGACATGGATTCCAACGCGCGCCGCCTCTTGAACGGCCATGGCGGAGTCGGCCACACCGCGCTCCCCGCGGTAGCCGTCCCGGTCCTCCGGACGGCCATCCGAGATGAGGATGAGCAGACGTTTGCCCTCGGGGCGGAGGCGCAGGCGATGGGTGGCGTGGCGCAGGATGGCGCCCAGGCGCGTAGCGCCCTGTGCCCGTAGGTTGCCCATCCGTCTGAGGACCTCCTCCTCATAGCTCTCATCGAAGTCCTTCAAGCGCCACATGTTGACTTCGGCGGCGCGCTCGCCGTTGAAGCCGTAGAAGGCGTGGGCCAGGCTCAGGCTGCGGAGCCCCTCTGCGAAGAGCACCAGGGCCCTCTGCTGGGCGTGCAGCACGCGGCCCTGGGTGCTGCCGCTCAAGTCCACCAGAGTCATCACACACAGCGGCTCGGGGCGGCGAATGAACTGCCTGTAGACCCGGGGGTCGGGGGTCTGGCCCGCGAGGATGTCCGTTCGGGCCAGGATGGCGCGGTCGATGTCGATCTCTGGGCCCTCTGGCAGGCCACCCACCCAGCGCTCTTCTGTGCGCAGGGCCTCGAAGCGGCGCTTGATCTGGAGGATCTCCGCGGCGTGGGCCTTGGCCAAGTCCGTGTAGCCGCTCAGGGAGCCGCCAGGGGCTGGAGGCTCGGAGACGTGAACCAGGTCCAGACGCCAGCAGCCTTGCTCGGAGTCCCACTCGTCGTAGCGGAAACCCTCTAGGTCTCCCGGATAGCTGGGAAGGCCGGGCGGTCCGCTGTCCACGACCTTGGCTTTGGCGTGGGCCTCGTCGCGCAGCACCCCGTAGGCCGGCATGCTGCCCACATCCGGCAGGTCCTCCTTCTTTCGGGTCAGGCGTGCCTTGAGCCGCGCTCGGAAACCTCGGCGCTCCTGGGGGGCCTCGGGCTGAAATGGCGCCTTGCGGCCGGTGCGCGCCAGGAGACTTTGGAGGGGCGCGGGGCCCTTCATCCAGGCGTTGGTGTGGGCGGGGTCATCTTCGAGCTCCCGCAGGATCCACTCGGGGCGGATGATGCCCACGAACCAGGGCAGGGGAGGAGGACCCAAGCCGCGTGCCTTGAAGGTCTCCCGCAGCACCCGTGCTTGGCCCAAGAGGCTCAGGCGCAACGTGGCTGCGGAGTCCACGCTCTCGATGGTGGCCACCGCCTTCGCTGCAGGTCCGGTGCTGCGGCTCGATCGCTGGTTCTCGGGCATCCAGCACAGCCCTTGGTACAGCGGGAGAAAGGCTCTGGGCAGCCCATCCCAGGGAACGGGCGTCAGGTTCACGCGCAGCTGGCTGCCTTTCTCCTGCCCGCGCATGTGCTCCAAGTCCTTGGCGATGCCCGGGAACTCGCGGCCGTACTCGGCCAAGATCCAGCGGGCAGCGAGCAGGTGCCAGCAGCTCCGCAGCACCCAGTCTTTGTAGAGCGCCTTCAGGGTGGCGTGGCTGTCCAGGAGCCCGTGCTGCCAAAAACCAAGCTGCACCAGAGAGAGCGTTCGGTAGAGCAGGGCGTCGATGCGTTGGGGGGGCTCAGGGGCTGCCAGTGGCAGGTAGAGCCGCTCCAGGTCCGTGCAAGGCGGGTCGGCCTGGCCGATGATCACAGGCAGTCCGGTGATCATGCGCAGCCAGGGCTCCAGGGTGCCTTGTAGGGCTCGGAGGGGGGTGCCTAAGGCGCGTCCAGTTCCATCCAGGAGCACGGGATCGCTGAAGAGGAAGCGCTCGAGGAGCAGCTTCTCGGCGCGGTCGAGGTCATCGTGCTCCTCGTCCTCCGGTGTCCAGGTGGGCGCCGCCATCAGCCCAGGACGGCGCGCAGCAGCTCACGCAGTGCAGCGGTGAGCTCGGCGTCGTCGGTCAAGGAGCCCACCAAGGTGGCCTCGCATGCGGTCTCCAGTGACAAGCCCGCTTCAACGAGGGAGGCCGCGTAGATGAGCAAGCGCGTGCTCGCTCCCTCGGCCAAGCCATGCTCTTTGAGCTTCCGACTCCGGACCCCAAGCTGAACCAGTTGTGCGGCGATCTTGGGGTCACACCCGCTCTCGTGGACGACGATCTCGCGCTCCAGCTCCGGCTTGGGATAGTCGAAGGACAAGCTGACGAAACGCTGCCTTGTGGACTCCTTGAGCTCCTTGCGCATGGACTGGTAGCCTGGGTTGTAGGAGATCACGACCTGGAAGCCCTCGGCGGCCTCGACCTCCTCCCCAAGGCGCTCGAGGGGCAGGACGCGTCGGTCGTCGGTGAGGGGGTGCAGGACCGTGAGCACATCGGCCCGGGCCTCGACGACTTCGTCCAGGTAGCAGATCGCGCCTTCTCGAGCGGCTCGTGTCAGGGGGCCATCTCGCCAGACGGTGTCGCCACCTTCCAAGACGTAGCGTCCGGTCAGGTCCGCTGCCGAGAGGTCCTCCTGGCAGGCCACCGTGATCAGGGGGCGTTCAAGGCGTTCGGCCATGTGGCGCACGAAGCGTGTCTTGCCACAGCCGGTGGGGCCTTTGATGAGCACGGGGAGTTTCCGCCGGGCGGCGGTCTCGAACAGGGCGATCTCATCGCCGAGAGGTTTGTACCAAGCCATGGCGACAGCCTACCGCTTCGCTCGACCCTTGGGGGTGGGGCCATCGCGCCGGGCCCAATCCACGCGCTCGTGGAAGAAGCGGTCGACCCGGTAGTTGATGGTCTCGGGCTGCTCGATCAGGGCGGCGTGGGAGCCGTCGGCGAGGACCAGGAGCTCCGCATTGGGAAGCTCTCGGGCCATGCGCTCGGAGAGCCAGAGCGGGGTGAAGTCGTCGCGCTCGGCGGCGATGACCAAGCAGGGCGAATGGATCTCTCCCAGACGCGGGAAGGCGTCGTGTTTGTCCGCCTCTTGCACCATGGCGAGGAAGAGTCGAAGGTCCAGGTCGGCGAGGTGCTCCAGATAGGGCTCAAAGTCCTCGCGGCTGGTGTAGTAGGGGTCCACGGCGCGGATCCGACGGGTCACGTCCCAAGCGATGGGGCTGCGCACCAGGGGGCGTGCGATGCGGTTCACGCGGTCACCGAGTCGGTTCGCGATGCGGGCGATGGCGGTGATGGTGCCGCGGCTGTACTGGCTGTCGTAGAAGGTCTCCAGGACCTTGCCCGCGCTGCCTTGCATCAGGACCAGACCCAAGACGCCTTCGGGATCCTGAAGGGCCCGCTCAAGGGCCACCTGGCAGCCCATCGAGTGGCCGAAGAGCACAGCTTTCTCCGTGCCGACGGCCTTCATCACCAGGCCCAAGTCTCGGGCGCTGGTGGGAATGCTCAGGTCGAGATCCTTGGGGTCGGTGGGCCGGTCGGAACGTCCGTGGCCGCGGTAATCCCAGACCACCACCTGGTGTGTGGTGGAGAAATGTTGGACCACGTACTTCCAGAAGAAGGTGGAGACGCCGACGCCGTTGCAGCAAATCAGCGTATTGGGCCCTGAACCTGTGGCTTGCCAAAACAGGTTGTGGCCGTCCTCGGTCTTGCAGAAGCCGCTTCGGATCTGAGCCATGCTTTTTGAGGTCCTTTCTTGGCCACCCCTAACGTGCTCCGGCCCGCTGACCGATCTCGGGGCTGAACCCGCATCTGCCAACAGCGCCAAGCGGGGACTTCGCGGCGCAAGAGAGGACGAAATATGGGACAGCCAGCATTCAAGGTGGCGTCAGAGACCGAAGCTCAGGAGATGCGAGATTCTCTCGCTGAGGAGGCGGCGCGACGAGAGCGCGAAGCCAACCTGCGCTCTTCCCCACGTGTCGGCATGCAAGCGGCCATCTCAGGCTCGAGCGAGGACAGCTTCTTTGTGGGCTTCTCGGAGAACCTGAGTGAAGGTGGCTTGTTCATCGCCACCTTCTGCCCGCCGGCGGTCGGAGAGCGTGTGGACCTCTCCGTTGACTTGGAAGGGGCACCGGCCTTGCTCGTTCAGGGGATTGTGCGCTGGCACCGCCTCTCAGAGTTCGGAGAGCCCACTGGCTGCGGTGTGCAGTTCGTAAACCTGCACCCTGATCAAGAAGACATCCTCGGTGGTGCGCTGGACGCGGCCGAACAGACCCCGCTCTTCTACGACCTCTGAGGCACCCTGGGGTAGCATGTACCGGTGAGACCTAGTCGCCGGGGCCTGCAACTCGCCGGGCTTGTCTTGCTCGCTGCCTTGCTGCGGTTGGCCCTCATGGGGCCCTACTACGGCTGGGAGGAGAGCGACTACGGCAACCTGGCCATGGTGCGCGGTGTGCTCGAGTCTGGCTTCGTCCACTACGACATGAGCCACCTGCCCCTGTATTACGGTGTCTCTGCGGCGCTGATGGCGGTAACTGGCGACGCGGTGATGGCGGCCCTTGGCGTGTCCTTTGTGTGCGGACTGCTGACGGTCGCCCTCAGCGTGGTGCTGGCGGACCGCATCGGAGGACAGACCCTGGGTTGGGTCGTTGGCCTCATTGTGGTCCTACAGCCGGAGTTGGCGCTCTATTCGGCCAGCTCGCTGCGTGAGCCCCTCTACGCTGTGATGGTGCTCTCTTGCTTGTTGGCGCTGACCCGAGAGCGCCTGGCGTGGGCCTCGCTCTTCGCCGGACTGGCCTTCCTGACCAGAATGGACGCTCTGTTGATCTTGGGGCCCGTGCTCGCGGTGCATGCTCTGGGCAGGAGCCAGCGGCCGCTGCGGGTGCTCAAGGCCCTTGGACCGCTGTTGTTGTTGGTGGCAGCTTGGTCCCTGTACTGCTTCCAGATGTACGAGACTTGGCAGTTCTGGGGGCATGCGACCGCCGTAAATCTCGAGACCGGCGGCCAGGAAAAGACTCTGCTCTCGGGCTTGGGAGTGGTTCTGGGTTTGCTTGGTCAGACCTTGCCAACCCACCTGGGCTGGGCCTTGGTCCTGGGATTCCCCTTGGGGCTTCTGCTCGTGCCTTGGAGGCGCCACAGCCCCCATCGCAGCGTCGCGCTGGCCTCTGTGTTGCTGCTTGGCTTTTGGCTGGGCATCGGCCTCAGCGCGCAGCACGCGCCCACCCACAACCTCTATTGGAAGTGGCTCTACGGCGTGTTGCCGCCCTTCATCTTGGTCTCGGTCATGGGCTTAGCAAGCCTGGCGCCGCGTCTGCGTCGTTTGGGCGGCAAGCCGGTTCTGATCTTGGCGCTGGCCTTGGCCGTGGGGCAGGGGGCTTGGTCGATGATGGGGGAGATGCGCCGCCAGGTTCTGCTCTCTCAGGAGCTCTACAAACCTCAGCTCCTGCTGGCCCGGTGGCTGGAGTCCAACGCCGCCCCCGAGGCCCACCTGCTGGTCGACAACATTCCTGGAGTATGGCTGGACCGTCGGGCGCACGAACGCCAACTCACCAGCTGGTTCGATGTCCCTGTGGCGTCCGGGAACCGGGCCGAGATGGCGGCTTGGCTTGTGAGCGAGAAGGTCAGCTACGTTCTGTGGTTCCAAGAGGAGTGGACACAGGCCCCTCGCATTGCGCCCTACCTGGCCTCGCCGGTGGTGCACGACCTCGGAGTGGTGCGCTTGGTCCCCTTGCAACAAGAGGCTGGTTACGGCTGGGTCTTCTACAGGGTTGACTCGACCCAAGCGCCCTTGGAGGGCAGCCCATGATTACCCACGTCTTCGACTCTCTCGCTGAGTTCCTCGCTGCCTGCAATGAGATGGGCGTTCGGGGAGTCGCCCTACAAGAGGTGAGGGAGATCCGTCCCGCACTGGTCAACACGGGCGTGCACGTGGGCGTGGTTCGCTTCTCCACCGTGGTGGCCTACTCCGCCGGCGAGGTCATCCGTGCCCGGATCGACAACCCACCGCTGGACATGGTCACGCAGCTGAACACGCTGGGTGTGCCCATTCGCCGAGTCAATCACAACCTGGGCTGACTGCTCAGTCCAGGCCGCGTTCTTCCAGGTCAGACTCACTCAGGCCCAGGAAGTGGCCCACCTCGTGGAAGAGCGTGGTGCGCAGCTCCTCCACCAGCTCTTTGCGGTCACGGCTAAAGCGCTGCAGGTTGGTTCGGAAGATCACGATGGCAGCCGGCAGGCTGGACCATGGGTTCTCCAAGCTTCGCTCGGCGATGCTGGTCCCGGAGAAGTAGCCCAGGATCTGCGTGGGGCCGATCGGAGGCTCGTACTGGCGCAGCAGAGCCTCGCTCGGGAACTCTTCCAAGAGAACCGGGACGTTGGAGAGGTAGTCCCGCAGGGTGGGGTGCAGCTCCATCAAGCACTCGCTGACGACGGCGTCGACGAGCTCGTCACTCAAAGGAATGGGCATAGGGAAGGACACCGGGTCGATGCGCCAGGCCCTGGAGAAGTCCCGAAGGGCGCCGTGGTTGTCTCCACGCCGCTCTCGCAGAATGCCCCGAACCCAGGCCGCTTCAGGATTGTCTGGGGCCTCGCGCAGTGCGCGGTTGGTGGCCTTTCTGCACTCCTCCCAGCGGAGCTCTTGTAGCAAGACGGTGGCCAACGCCGCCCAAGCGTCGGCGGCGACAGGGCCGTCAAAGCTGAGGATGACCGAACGGAACGCGCCCTCTGCCTCGTCTAGTCGACCTTGGTCGCGCAAGGCTTCCCCCAGGAGGAAGTGGGCCTCAGCGAGCTGTTCACCCGACAGGATTGCCGCCCTACAGAGGGACTCGGCGTCCTCTAGGCGGCCCTCTGCCAGGGCATCTTCCGCATCGGCCAGGAGCTTGACCAGCTGAGGCGGTCTGCTCACCCAGCACCTGGTGTGATCTTGATTGGATGGGCTTCGACGATGGCCAAAGTGCCACCGTGACCGGGGTAGTCCACCAAGTGGAGCTGACGTTCGACGCACGCGGCGGCATCGGTGTTCGGCAGGGAGGCTGGGTCAACCTTGAGGTAGAGCAGCTCTCCGGTCGGGCCCAGAGCGATGTCGCCTGTGGCGATGACCGCGTCACCTGCGGGCAAACAGTCGCCCAAGCTCGCGCTGCGTCGCTCGATCGCCTGGTGCAGGGCATCGGTTTTGATCTCTGCGTCTGGCTCGGCAGCGGGCCGGCGCTTGGGCTCTGGATTGAGGACCACGCGAAGCTCATTGCGCTCGCCCTCTACCGCCACCACTTGCCGCTCATCCGAGGAGAACCCCTGCAGGCGCGTGGAGAGCACGAAGGATTCGCCGATTGGGAAGCCCTCCGCCAGTTCGACCATCGCGCCGTCTCCGACCCGCTGACCGTCGATCTCAATGACGTCTGCCATGGGCTCAACCAGGACCACCAAGCTGGTGGGATCAGCGTTCCCGTTCATGATCAAGACGGTGGCCACGCCAATGGCTCCCAGCAAACCGACCATCCCGCCAAGGATGATTGCGGGGGAGAGGCCCTTTCGCTCGGCGTTGATGGTGATGGTCTTGCGCTCGCCATGCTCGGTCACAATGGTCAGCAAGGCCGTCTCGCGGCGCGACTTGAGCTCACTGGGGTTGATCGTCAGGTCGATCTCTTGCTGCTCAGCATCCGGATCCAGGCGGCTGCGCGAGAGCTCAAGCCAGTCTTTGTCTACCGTCACTCGGCCAGCCATCTTGCCGTCGCCGATGTTCTTGACGACGACGCTAAAGCTCTCAGGCTTGCGGCCCAATGTGAGGGAGACGACCTCGGGCGAGGCCACAGCGAGGCGCGGCGTGGCGCGGCGCGGACGACGGCTGTTGCCCAGACCCAGTGTGCGCCCGCCGATGCCTTCTGGCTTGGGCGGTGGTCCACGCCGAGGTGGCGCCGTCTCCTCTGTAGCCTTTGGAGCTTGGAGTGGCGTAGGTGTGGCGATTGGTGGAGGCGCGGGCCGCTTTGCGGCTGGGGTTGGAGCCGGCGCCTGCTTGGGGGGCGGCCGAGTGGGCGCGCTCTCCTTCGGCTTGACGGGAGGCGGCAGGAAGCCCGAGATCTCCATGACATCGGAGCTGACATCCGGACTGCGAATGCCAGCCTTGGCTGCACGCCATTTGGCGTCGTAGCTGGCCTTTTTTACGGGGTCGGTCAGGACCCTCCACGCCTCGTCTAGGTCGGCGTACAGCGCACTGACTGCCTGCTTGTCACGCCGGTTTCTTGCGCTGCGGTACTTCTCTTTGTGCGCCTTGGACAGGGTGGCCTGATCCGCATCTGGCGGTACACCCAGGATTCCGTAGTAATCCTTGAAGGGCGAGGAGTGGGGGGCAGCTGGCCTGGGCGCTGGGCTCGGCGCAGGACGTGCTTTCTCGCCCTTGCGGCGGGCGCCAACCTCTGCCACCAAGCGGTCCAGCGCTTCTCTTACTTGTGCTTCGCTCAGCTCGAGCTTTCGGCCCTGCTTCAGGATGGCTTGCTCTGCCTCGGGCGTGAGAACGCCGCCAGCGAGGGTGCCCCGCATGAAGGGCTCGAGCTTCTGCAGAGATTGCTTGGCCGCCGAGTTGGCGACCTGGACCAGATAGCTCTCGCGCTCTTGGAGCAAGGTTCGGCGAATGAGCGCGTTGTTCTTGATCAGCCAGAGAGCTTCCGCTCGAAACTTGGGGTTGGCCTGCTGGCCCTGTGCCCAAGACCGGCGCTTCTTAATCGTCCCCTCGACTCCAGCATCGGGCGCAGCGTGCTCGATGTCGTAGTAGGCGAAAAGGCTGGGCTTGCCAACCATCCCCAAGAAGGACTCGATCTGTTCAAGATCGCGTGAATCCATGACGCTCCAGCGGCCGCGGGCTTGCGGCGGTCAACGAGCGTCAGTCTACCGCGTTTGACCCCAGAGGGGGTGTACGGGCCAACTCGGGGTCAGTTGATTTGTGCCTGTGACATGGTGCTTCGCGCTCTGTCCAGGCGTCGACGGTCCAGGCTTCCCTTCAGGTTCAGCCGCGCTCTGCGACGTGCACGGGTCTCCACGTCCACCACGTGGATCTCCAGGAGCTGGTTCTCCGTGTAGCGATACAGGACGTCGATCGGGGTGCCTCGGGGACGCGGAGGCAAGTTTTCCAAGACCACCTCTCCGATCACGGTCACCTCAGAGCGGGTCGCACCTTGGCCCTCGGTCACTTCGACACGAACGGCGGTCATGTTGTCGTAGGCGTAGGCGAAGCGAGCGCTTTTCTCCGCTGGAAGCGGGGTGGACTCGGAGATCAGGTTGACGATGCGCTCGCGGTGGTCGGCGTCCAGCACCACGATGCCCATGGCATGGGTGGCGGCGTCCGTCACCTGAATGCTCTGCAGGCCCTGCTCGCGCTTCGGTGCGGCAGCTGTCTCTTATACACATCTCCGAGCCCACGAGACAGGCAGAAATCTC
>CAJXRZ010000007.1 GCA_913060515.1 uncultured Pseudomonadota bacterium
GAGATTTCTGCCTGTCTCGTGGGCTCGGAGATGTGTATAAGAGACAGGTTGATGGCGATGCGACGCATCCAGAAGAAAATGCTGCGGTCGACCACGTCGTATTGAGCGATGCGCTCCATACAGATGCGGAAGGTGTCGCGCAGGACGTCTTCCGCCAGATCGGCGATTGGAAGCCGCGGCAGAATGATCTGTCGGAAGAGACGGTCGCCGTACCAGTTGTACAGCTCGGCCAGAGCCGCCCGGTCGCCCTTCTTCAGGCGAGAGACAACGTCTCTTTCCTGGTCCAATGGGACCAGTCCAGTCTTTCTGGATACCTGAATTTGGGTTGAGACGGCTCACCTGCCTTGTCCTCCGCATTGAGAACGGAGGTGGACTTGGGCTACTTACACCGAAGTGGTGATGGGCGCAGCAAGCAGCGTACCGCGTCCCAGGATCCATGCAGGGTCGATCGCGCGCTTGAGCGCCTCAAACTCCTGTATTCCTTGAGCTCCTACCAACTTTCGAAGGTACGGCGCCTTCAGCTTGCCCACCCCATGTTCGGCGGAGAGGGTGCCCCCAAGGGAAAGAGCCCTGTCATAAAGCGCCTCCCAGATCCCCCAGGCGGCCTTGAGCTCCTCGGGGTCCGTGGGCAGCAGGTTCAGGTGCAGGTGGTTGTCCCCAACGTGCCCAAAGAGCACGTGATCCATCTGCACAGAATCGTAGGCCGCCATCATCTCTTCCAGTCCAGAGTCCGGGACGGAGAAATCGGTTCCAACCTTTGGCATTCCGTTTCGGGCGACCTGCTCGTTGATGCCCGCCGGGATGGCGTGCCGGATGTGCAGGAGCTTCTGTAAGGAAGCGGGATCGTGGGCCAGCAGAGTGTGATCCTCCAGCCCGCCGCACGCGGCGATTCGCTCGGCCCAGGACCAGATCGCATTGTCCTCGTTCTCGAGGTCAGTCTCTTGCTCTACCCAAACGGCCACCCGGGCTTGTGCCGGGAGCTCTGGGATGCGCGCCCGGATCAACGCCAGACAGTTGGCGTCGTACCACTCGATCAGGCGCGGCTTGGGCGGGAGGCTGCGGGCCTGATGCACAAAGTCCAGACCACTTCGACGGTCTGGGAAGAGCGCCAAGACAGAGAAGACCTGCTCGGGAAGCGGCAACAAGCGCAGGGTCGCGGCGGTCACCAGGCCCAGGGTGCCCTCTGAGCCGATGATGAGATCCAACAGGTTGTCCGCTGGATAGAAGCCCGTCGCGTTCTTCACCCCCGGCGGCTGCCAAGAGGGCGCGGGCCAGTCCGCGGGAATCGGCGTTTGACGGTCGACTTCTTGAATCCGACCGTCGGCCCAGACCACCTCAGCCGAGAGCACCCAGGGTCGGGTCGGGCCGTAGCGGAAGCTGCGCGCGCCCGAGGCATTGCAGGCGATGGTTCCCCCCACACTGCAGCTCTCCCAGCTCGTGGGGTCTGGCGGATAGAACAGGCCGTGCTCCGCGGCCGCCTCTTGGATCTCTCCTAGGCGGACTGCGGCTCCGACCCGAAGCTGATCACCCCGGATCTCTAAGCCACCAAGGCGCTCCGTCGAGAGCACCCAACCGCCGTGCGGCACCGGCCCCCCCGTCGTGCTGGTGCGCTCTGCACTCAGGGTGATGGGCATGTTCTTGAGCTGTGCCAGAGCGAAGATCTCGGCGATCTCGCCCGTGCTCCCGGGACGCAGCAAGCCCTCGGAGTGGCCCGTGGTGTTCGAGGCATCCCGAAGGTAGCCCGCGATCACCTGGGGGTCCGTGACCAGCGCCGCGGCCACTCAGATCTCCAGGAACTCGTAGGCGCGCAACTTGACGCTGCCTTGGAGGATCTCCATCCGGCAGGCCAAGCGCAGGTTCTCGTCGTAGGCGTTGGCGGCCAGGGTCTCTTTCTCGCCGGATCCTTGAGGGCTCACGTTCTCGTGCCCTTCTAGGATCTCAACGCGGCAAGTCGCACAAGAGCTGTCGTTGCAGCCCGAGCCAATGGGCTTGGCCATGTTGCCGCTGATGAAGAGCGGGGTGTCGCCGGCGCCACCTTGGTAGGTCTGCTCCTCGCCCTTCTCGTCCACCAGAATCAGGGTGACCTTGGCCCGGGCGGGGGGACGGGCATCTTCGGTGCGCTCAGCAGGGCCAAGGCCCAAGAGTCGCTTGATGAACTTGCGGATTCCAAAGGGGGTCAAATCGGCTCCTAAGCAGGGGGGCCCGCGTGGTGGACGGCCCCTATACTTACCTTGACCATGACTTGCAGGGTGCCAAAACTTGCTCCGCTCCCCAGTACGGGCGAAACTGGGGCCTATGTTCTTGCTACTTGCCTCCCTCGCCTCCGCCCAAGACGCCCAGATCCAGGTCACGGTGCCTCCAAAAGGCTCCGGGATAATCGTGGTGGATGGCGCTGAGACCGGCGTCCGCGCCCCAGGCATCATCAGCTTGCCTCCGGGCGAGCACACCATCCAAGTCAACGGCGACTGCGTGACAGCCTCTGAGACCGTGACGGTCACGGCCGGGGCCAAGACCATCGTAAAGCTGGAGCCACAGCCCGTTGGTGGTTTCGCGGAGATCCGGGTCAGCGACCCGGCGGCAGTGCTCCAGGTAGATGGCAAGACCATGGCCGCCCCGGCGATGTTGCCCCTCTCTTGCGGCGTTCACACCTTGGAGGCGAACACCGACGACTTGGCTGCAAGCCAAGAGCTCACCGTCGAGATGGGTGGCGCCTACCGTGTCACTCTGGAGCTGCTTCCGATCCCGGCCGTCGCGGACATCCCCGACCCAGAGCCGACACCGGACCCCGATCCCACCGTCGATCCGGAGCCTGAGAGCGACCCACGCTTGACTCAGGACCCCGTCAAGCCAGACAAGGACCGCAACGGCGGCAAGATCGCTGGCGGCGCCCTGACAGCGGTAGGCGCAGGCGCACTGGTCGCAGGCGGCGTGGTCCGTGCTGGCGCGCTCAGCGACTACCAGGAGTTCACCGCCCTGGACGTGGACGGCGATGGAACGATCCGCACCCCGGAGAACACGGCCCGGGCCAACACCCTCTGGGACGACAACATCGCCCCAGCGCGCACCACGTCCATGGCGCTCTTCATCGCCGGCGGACTCTGTGTGGCCACCGGAACGAGCGTCATGATCCTGGTCGACGATCAAGGGCGCCCGGTGGTCGGGTACACCGGGCGCTTCTAAGCTGCACAGGCAGCTCCGCTGCTACTCCTCGATGGGCTCTGGCACCGCTGCAGGCTCAACTGCAGGAGCCTCGAGTGTTGTAGGCGTGATTGCTGGGGCCTCTTCCGCTGGGGCCTCGACCGCTGCAGCTGGCGTGACCTCACCCTGGAAAGGCTTGTAGCCTGCGGTGTACGCGGCCACTCCGCCGAGCATGGGAATCAGGAACCAGAGGGGCGTGGCCAGCTTGGGCACGCGCAAGGGCAGCATGATCAAGGCGCCGGTGAGCACCCAGATGCCCAGCTTGATCCAGATCCAGGTTGGAAAGCCCGAGCCGTGCATCTGACCGATGCGGGCCAGCAGACCGAAGCCGCCCACCAGGATGATCACCATTCCGATGCCGTGGGTCGCTGCCACCAGGCCGCGCTTCTTGTTTGTGCTCTTGTCCCCGCCGTTGGCCGCGTGAAGCACCAGAGCGCCCAGAGCGCTCCAGGTCAGCAAGATGCCGAAGATGTGGACAACCTTGTAGAAGGAATAGGAAAACACGGACAGCTCCCAGTTTGAGCGCCGCCCCTAACCCGCTTCTTCTTCCGGGAAGGTCGCGAAGTGGACCGGATCAAAGTCACGCACCAAGCGCACCCCGAGCATGGGATGGTCCAAGGCATCGGGATCCACGACATGCCGCGCACCTGCGCGGCTCTGCGCCACCGAGGCCCCGACGTAGCCGCCCCTGGCGACCCGGGATTTCCCGCCCTCTTTCTGCCGAGGGTCCAGCGCCACATCGAGGGCCGGAGGCTCCAGCATCCACTGATTGGCGCATAGCTCCATGCGGTTGCAGCTCAGCCCTCGGGCCCCCCACGAGGAGACATCCCAGGTGAGACTGGCCGGTGGCACCTGTCTGTTCGGCCGAAGCCCCAGGGGCTCTTCCGCCTCTCCCCATGGGAATGAGCGCGCCCCTGCGCCGCGCGCCAGCTTCTCCCACTCCAGCTCGTGAGGCAGGCGCCAGCCCGGGTGCGCCTCCAGATAGCGGTCCAAGGCTGCTGGGGGCAGTCCACCGACCGGACACTGGGCCCAGTCCGCGTCCTGGGCTTGCAGGTCCGCGCGCTCAAAGGCCCAGCTGGACGGCCAGCTCAAGGCCTGCTGCTCTGTAGAGAGCTCCACCATCCAGGCAGCCCAGTCCCCGTTGGAGAGCGGGTCCCGCTTGGCCACAAAGGCCTCGATCCAGATCAAGCGCGGCTCGGCCAGCGCCCGGCTCGCTCGGCGGTCCCCACCCACGACGGTGTAGCCCTCGCGCACGATGACCTCGTCGTCGGCCAAGCAGCCCTTGAGCAGGGATTGCAGCGGCAGGATCTCGCCCGAAGGGTGCTGCATACGCCAGTGGGAGCCGCTGGGAATGAAGACCTCAAAGTACAAAGGCTCACAGCCTGGGGCCTGACCGGTGTAGATGTTCAGCCCCGACCACCCGAGCTGGCGGCGGACTGGACCCAAAATGGTGCAGTCCTGCGCCAAGGTCCGAGACCAAGCCGCCGGATCCTCTCGCAAGACCTTGAGGCGAGGAACCCCTGGGGCGTGGAGGGTGACATAGGCCATGCTCTCGACCAGCTCACGCAGGTGACCCAGTGGGGTGTGCTCATTGAGCAGCCCAGCGTAGACGGCCAGCCCAGGCCGATCTCGGCTCAGCTCCATGCGCCGGCACTCGGCGTACATGTGGGGGTGGACCACTTCATGGATGCGCGGCAGCTCAAAGCGGCGCACATGGGCCCGAACCACGCTGGCCTCGCGCTGAAGGTCGGCGTAGCGGGTGTTCAGGCGCTCTTTGAGTGCATGGAGCGCGCGCAGGGCCTCGTGCTTCTGCGCATCACGCCAGTCTCGCTCCTGGTCCCACATGCGGTTCTCTTGGAGCAGGCACTCCATGCGCAGCACATCCACATCGTGAACCGCCGGCAAGAAGAAGTTCTTGGCCCGCGAGATCGCCGCCTCGCTGCGCTGCTGATCTGGAAATCCGTAGAGCCACGCCCGCAGCATGCGCCCGAAGTGCTCCGCCCCTGGACGATCTGCGGGGCGTGGACTGATGGCCATGGCACAGGCGCGGACCAGATCATTCGGCACCCAGCCGTTGCGGGCCGAGCTGAGCTCGAGCAGATCCTCGTAGCGCTCCACCGTTGGGAATTCGGCGCCCTCCTGCCAGCGCACCGGCGGTCTTCCGGCCATGACGTGGAACAGCGTGCAGCCCAGGGCGTAGACATCCCAGTCGGGCATCGCCCTCTTGCCGGTGGCCTGCTCCTCGGACATGTAGGCCCGGGTTCCGGCAAAGGGCGCGTTCTCGAAGGCCTCCCAGGTGGTCCCCCAGTCGACCAAATAGGTCTCGCGCAGCGGCCCGGTCATGATGTTGTTGGGCTTGACGTCCCGGTGGATGACCCCCTTTGCGTGGGCGTGTGCCAAGGCGTCAGCCACCTTGGAGACCGCGTCCACCATCTCGCGCAGCTCCGGTCCATCCTCGGCCGTGCCCCAACCCTTTGGTCCCAAGCGGTAGTCCAACTTCGCGATGCGTTCCAGGAGGTGCCAGCCCTCGACGACCGGCATCGCGTACCAAACCCGGCCGTCCGTCATGTGGCCCGTCTCGTAGATGGGGATGATGCCGGGGTGGGCCAGGCGCGCCAGCGTAGAGGCCTCCATCACCATGCGCTTGACCTGTTCGGGGCTCGCCTTGTCCAGGCGCACGGTCTTGATGGCCACCTTGCGCAGGTTCAATCGGTCCACCGCCTCGTAGACCTCGCCCTGACCGCCGTGACCCAAGAAGCGCACGAAGTAGAACTGCTCGGGCAAGACCGGAACGCGCCGCGGCAGGTCACGGATCCGCTCGGGTCCCATGACCTCGACCGTGGCGAGGGTTCGGTACTTGGTGGAGAAGGACTCGGGCACGGGGCTCCAGCGTGCGATGCAAGCGCAGTATAGTACTGCCCTCAACCCCGGAATCTCCCAATGGCCATGCTGCGAGAGCTTCAGAGCGGACGTGTTGTCACCCTTCACGCCGAGCACTTGGTTGGCCGTTCTCGGCGCTGTGACCTGCGTCTAGACGCGCCAGCCATCTCCTCCCAGCACGCCACCATGCGCTGGACGGGCAGTCGATGGGTCGTGCGCGACCTGGGCAGCCGAAACGGGACGCTTTTGGACGGTGCCCTGCTGCCCGCGGGCGAGCACCCCATGCAAGCCGGCATGACCCTGCACTTTGGGACGGAGTCCTGTGGTTGGGTCCTGGACAGCGCAGCGGCTCCAGTGCCTGTGGCTGCCCCAGGCAACGATGAAGGCCCGTCGATCCAGGGGGTCGAGGGACTCTTGGTCATCCCGGCTGCGCCTGCGAGCCCCGTCGTGAACGTGTACCGGAACACCGACGGCAGCTGGATCGCCGAATGGGTGGACGGAAAAGAGGTCAACGTAGGCGATTTGGAGCTGATTCAAGTCGAAGGCAAAGCCTGGCGCCTGCACCTGCCGGAGTACGACCAAGCCACCGAACAGGCGGCCAGCGAGGGCCCCAATCTAGACAACGTGCGCTTTGTCTTTGATGTCAGCCGCGATCAAGAAGCGGTACGTCTGAGCATCGAGTTCGGCAGCGAGAGCTGGGACCTGGGCGAGCGCGCCCACCACTGGATGCTCTTCTTGTTGGCCAAGGCCAGAGACGAGGACAAAGACCACGATCCCTCCGAGCATGGCTGGGTCTATAGCGACCGCCTGGTGCGGGACGTGGGCATGACCGAGGGCACCATGTCGGTGTACATCTTCCGAGCCCGGCAGCAAGTCGCGGCCTGCGGAGTAGAGGGCGCCCAGAGCTTGGTGGCCCGGCGAAAGCCCACCCGTCAGGTGCGCTTCGGCGGCAAAAACATCTTGATTCGTCAGCACTAAGCCACGCCAATGGAAACAGGGCAGCCCCTCGCCGCGTAGAGCGAGGGACCCCTCACAGGAGCCCCTCTGTTCGCTACCCCCCTGGGCCTGCTTGGACTGATTGGGCTGCCTGTGGTGGTTGGCCTGCACCTGTACCGCCGCCAGGCGCAGCCCAAGGAAGTGAGCGCGACCTTCCTCTGGGAGGCCATCGGCAGCCCCAAAGGCTCCGGGCGCACCCGCCAGCCCCTGCACCACTCCCCCAGCTTCTGGCTGGAGCTGCTCGCGGTCCTGCTCATCACCTTGGTCCTGGCCGGCCCGCAAGGCTGCGCGGGTCAAGCGGAGCACCGGGTGGTGGTGCTGGACGACTCGGCCTCCATGCAGGCCTCGGAGGAGCAAGCCCGTGACGCGCTGGAGGACGCGCTGAAGGGTCTGCGCGCTCGGGACACGGTCAGTGTGGTGCTCTCCGGTCCCTCTCCCCGCATGCTGGTCGGTCCGCAGGCGCTGCGGGAAGAGGCCCAGAGCGCCGTGGAGCGCTGGGACCCAGCGTCCTCGGACCACAGCCTCGGTCCCGCTGTGGACCTGGGCCTTCAGCTCTCGGAGGGCGGCGCGGTCACCCTGATCAGCGACCACTTCGCCCCCGAGGCCTGGCCCGATGAAGTGGGCTTGGTCTCCGTGGGCACACCGGCGAACAACGTGGGCCTGACCCATGCCAGTCGGGTTCGCGGCGCCAAGGATGAAGACCTGGTCTTCGTGGTGCTGCGCAGCTTCTCCAACACGACGGTCAAGGGCACCCTGAGCCTCTGGCAGGACGAGCAGCAGCTCTGGAGCCAAGGGGTCTCCCTCACGCCCGACCAGAGTGTGGAGCACAACCTGCCCATCCCGCACAGCACCGGCTTGGTGCGCTTGGAGTTCCGGGGCGAGAAGGGCAACACCCTGGCCAGTGACGATGTGGCCTGGCTGGCGCCTCTGCCGCCTCGCACCCTTGGCGTACACATGGCCCTGGGAGCCGAGCAAGCCAAGGCCCTGGGCCTGGACGCCAAGGGCGAGCGCTGGGCCGATCTGCTCCAGGACGCGGTCCTGGTCTCCGCCGAGCGGGCCCACCTGATTCTCGGACCCAGCGGTGTGAGCTTGGGTCCCAAGGCCTGGTCCATCGAGATCCCCAGCCCTGCGGAGAGCCAGGCGCTGTTGGGCCCCTTCCTCTTGGACAAGGAGCACCCCCTGACCCGCGGCATGAGCCTGGAGGGCGTGCTCTGGAGCGTGCCGGCCAAGAACACCGCCACCGGGACCGCCCTGATCAGCGCCGGTCAGAGCACCTTGATCAGCCAAGACGAGCGGCGAATCCAGGTACACATCGATCCTGCACGCAGCACCCTGGCCCGCTCCCCCGATTGGCCGATCCTGTTGCTCAACGCCGCTGAGCTGCGCCGGGCCTCGCTGCCGGGACTTAGTCAGAGCAGCACCCAGGTGGGACAGGAGCTGGTCTGGCGGAACGCAGCCCCCGGCGCCTGGATCCTCACGGACCCCAAGGGGCAGACCCGCGCGCTGCCCGTGCAGACCGACCTGGACATCGGCGGCTTGTACCGCCCCGGCGTGTGGACCCTGCAGAGAGACCAGGACCCGCCGGCCTGGATCGCGGTGAACGCCCTGGACCCACTGGAGAGCGAGCTCCGCGAATTGAGCGAGGGCGAGCGTGCTGCGGCCGCCCCAGCAGGAGCCGCTCAGGACCACGGCGTGAAGGTCAGCGAGACGGCCCTGTTGGTCTTCCTGCTCCTGATCTTTGCGCTGGACTGGTGGGCCCTGCGCAACAACGACGCCTTGCGCATGCCCGGAGCCCTGGCGTGATTTCACTCCTGCTTCCCGAGCTGCTCCTCCTCGCCCTTCCGGCGGGCGCGCTCTGGTGGGTCACGCGACCTGCCGGGCGGGGTGCCCAGGTGCTTCGCGCCGTCGTCCTGGGCGTGGTCGTGCTGGCCATTGCCGGTCCCATCCTGCGCCGTCCCGTCAGCGGGCGAGACGTAGTGGTCGTGGTGGACCGAAGCGGGAGCATGCCGGAGGAGAGTCAAGAGCGCGCGATGGAGCTCATCCGTCTGCTGGAGGAATCCAGAGACAGCGGAGACCGGGTCGGCATCGTCTCCGTCGGCGAGGGCGCCACGATCGAGCGGCCCAACAGCGCCAGCGCACGCTTCGAGAGCTTCTCCACCGCAGCGGACGCCCAGGCCAGCGACATCGGCGCTGGGATCGACCTGGCCATCTCCATGATTCCCCAGGAGCGGGCCGGCACCATCGTGCTGCTCAGCGATGGCCGCAGCACCGAAGGCAGTCCTCTGCCCTCGGCACGACGCGCCGCCGCCCGGGGCATTCCCATCACCACCCGGGAGCTCTCCAAGCCCATGGCCAAAGCGGACCTAAGCGTGGCCCGCTTGGACCTGCCCCAGAGCCTGGACGTCGACGAGCCCTTTCAGTTCAGCGGCTGGGTGCGCGCGGACACGGCCCAGGAGGCCACCTGGGTGCTCACCCGAGACGGGGAGACCATCAGCACCGGACGCCAGCGTTTTGAGCCGGGCCTAAACCGCTTGGTGTTCCGCGACGCTCTGCCCCAAGCCGGCATTGGGGTCTACCAACTGCAGGTAGAGGCCGCCGCGGGCGACCCACAGCCTCAAAACAACCTGGGACTGGGCGCGGTGATGGCCAACGGCACCCGCCGGGTCCTGCTGCTCAACGACGCCGGAGCGCCCAGCACCCTGAGCCAGACCCTGACCCAGGCGGGCATGGACGTGGCGGTCAGCAGCCCAGAGGCACAGACCATCGACGCGGTGCTGCTCAGCCGCTACCGCAGCGTGATCCTGGAGAACGTCGACGCCGGTCGCTTGGGTCTGAGCGGTATGTCGGCACTGCGCACTTTCGTGGAGCACCAGGGCGGCGGCCTGCTGATGACCGGTGGCCAGGCCAGCTTTGGTGTCGGCGGCTACCACAAGTCTCCCCTTGAGCCGGTGATGCCGGTCTCCTTGGAGCTCAAGCAGGAGCACCGCAAGGTGGGCATGGCGCTGGCCGTCGTGTTGGACCGCAGCGGCTCGATGGGAGTGGAGGTTCAGCCCAACGTCACCAAGATGGACCTGGCCAACGACGGCACCGCCGCCGCCATCACCCTGCTCTCCCCCATCGACTCCATCTCGGTCATCGCCGTGGACTCCGAGCCCCACGTCATCGTCAAGCAGACCCAGGTCACCGACCCGGGCGCCCTGGCCAAAGAGGTGGCGCGAATCGAGTCCATGGGCGGCGGCATCTACACCCGCGTCGGCCTTGAGGCAGCCTACGCCCAGCTCCTCAAAGCCGAGCAGCGAAACAAGCACGTCATCCTCTTCTCCGACGCCGCCGACTCCGTGCAGCAAGAGGGCGTGCCCGCGCTGCTCAAGAAGATGGAGAAGGACGGCATCACCGTCTCCGTCATCGCCCTGGGCACCGACAAGGACAGCGATGCAGCCTTCCTGCGCCGCACCGCCGAGCAAGGCAGCGGGGAGGTCTACTTCACCGAGCGCCCAGCTGACCTGCCCCGGCTCTTCGCCATGGACACCCTGGTGGCCGCCCGCGCCGCCTTCATCGACACACCGACCTCGGCCACCCCGCTGCCCAGCCTGGTCACCCTGGGGCTGCCAAGCACCAGCTTCCCAAGGGTGGACGCCTACAACCTGGCGTGGCCCAAGCCCGGCGCCACCGTCGGAGTCCGCACCAACGATGAGAACGCTGCCGTCATCCTCGCCTGGGAGCAGGCCGGCCTGGGACGGAGCGCCGCCTACACCGGACAGATCGGCGGAGCTCAGGGCCAGTCTTTGGTGCGCTGGCGCCAGTTCTCCAGCTTCTTCGTGACTCTGACCCGCTGGACCGCCCTGCAGGAGCCCCCCGCCGACTGGTACGCCGAGGTTCAGCGCCAAGGTCGCCAAGGGGTCGTTCGGGTAGAGGTCGCTGCGGACCAGAGCGAGCTGCCTGGCACCCTGAGTGCTTCGGTCTCCGGACCCTATGGCACCCTGGAAGAGGTGCTCCTGCAACGGGTGGGCCCCAGCGCCTACCAAGCCACCATTGAGCTGCCCCCAGAGGGCGTGGCTGTGGGCGTGGTTCAGATCAACGAGCGCAGCGCCCTGAGCTTGCCCCCCTTGGCCCTGCCCCACTCCCCCGAGTTCGCTCACTTGGAGGACCCCAAGACGGGCAGTCGGAATCTGGAGCGTGTCGCACGCATCACTGGGGGCGGTCCCTTGGGCCGAGCGGACGCTCTCTGGGACACCCCACAACAGGGCACCGCCGGCAAGGTCATGACACGGCCGCTGCTCATCTTGGCCCTGCTGCTCCTGCTCTTGGAGATTGGCTTGCGTCGCTTGATGCTCTGGGACCGCATCGCCGCGCTGGCGCCCAAGCGGGACAATTCCAAACCCGGCTTCTTCGCTCGGCGAGCCGCCAAGAAGGCGCAAGCCCCGAGACGCTCAAGCGCGCCCAGCAGCGCTCCCAGCGCCGCGCCAAGCCGGGTCGGCGGCAGCAAGTCGACGAGTAGGCCTGCGACCATGCCGGAGCCCCCTCCCGAGCCGCCCCCCAAGAGCGGCGGCATGGGCAGCGCGATGGACAAGGCGCGCAACAAGGCCGGGCGCAAGCTGAAGCGCTGAGATCAAGGGCGCTCTGGACTTGGGGTGTAAGCAGAGGCGATCTGGCCTCGTTCTCGGAGCAACTCCGGAGATCTCGTGCTCTTTACTCTGCTCCTGGCCTGCTTCTCATCCTCCCGCGCCCCGGATGCTTTCCCCCTCCGAACCACACTTCAGGACGGTCAGGTGTTGGTCGGCGCGATCCAGACCCCGGTGCTGGAGCTTGAGGGTGGCCTGGGCATTCTGCGCATTCCGCTGGAGGATGTCGGCGAGATTGCACCGGTAGAGGGAGAGTCCCTGGCAGGCTCCGGCAACCACGTCACGGTGTGGCTGCGAAACGGCTCCGAGCTGCGCGGTCAATGGGCGGCTCCAGAGCTGGCCCTGAAGGTGAGCGCCGGTGGTGAGCAGGTGCCCGTCGACCTGCCCGTAGACGAGCTGCTGCGGGTGCAGACCAACGGTCCCCAGGCTTGGCCCGAGTACGAGATTGTGCGGGTCAAGACTACCCACGGCGACGACTTCCTGGTGGACCCCGCAGCGACCCAGATCGCCGTGAACAGCAGCTTGGGCGACTTTGCCCCCTTCCTGACCGAGTGCAGGAGCATGGCCCCCATCGACGGGGACCCAAGCGGTGACTGGCGCGTAGAGCTCAACAACGGAAGCGTGCTGATCGGTCCCCTGGCCGAGGCCGGCTTGACCTTGAAGCTGACCATGGGCCCAGAGCTGGTCCAGGTCCCCCTGGAGATGCTGCAGAGCATCGAGCGCCAGGACTGGGCTCAGAACCAGATGCCCATGGAAGAGGCCGGCGACATCATGCAGGAGATCGACGGCGTGTATGCCCCTGCGCCTGCAGGCGGTCAGTGGTTCAGCAACGACTCCATGCAGCAACGCAAGTTGATGTACTGAGGCTGCCGGGTCCTACTCGCTCCACTCTATCGGCCCCTCCGCCGGTAGGAACCCTTCACTCTCAAAACCGCGCACCTGACCCAAGAAGGCAAAGCTCATCTCGTTGATCAGACGCTTGGTGGTCTCAGCGTCCAAGAAGTCATCCCCGCAGCCATTGAAGGTCGGGACCAAGTCGCACATCACCGAGAAGCTGAAGTGGCCTGCCCCTTGAAAGGTCGCAAGGTAGGCCGGCTCGCCGCCAACCCCCTCGTAGATAGGCGTGACCTGCTGCTCCATGGTCGTCAGGTCATCCAGGCTGCCGCCCATCACCAAGATCGGGGTGCTCTGCTCAGCCAGTCCAACATCAAAGGTCTGAGCGCCGACGGGGGTCATCGGAATGGCGGCCCACACGCGGGGGTCAGCACGTTCCAGCAGGTCTTCTTCCGAGAGCGCCGGGATGCCACAGAGCCAGCCGCCTTCCGCCTCGCAGCGCTGCTCCAGGGCCGGTCGGTCGATCGTGGCCCCCGAGAGGTACAGGGTCGTGAAACCACCGAAGCTGTGTCCGGCCACCGCAAAGCCCGCGTCGGGGTCAATGCAACCTGAGATGGGACTGTCGGCGCTCTCCGACTGCGCCACTGCCCAGTCAAAGGCATCGGAGATGTCCTGGGGACGCCGCAAAGCCACCACGTCCCGGTCGATGTCGTCCAGATCAAAGAGCGTGTTGCCCAAGTGGTCCGGCGCCACCACGATGTAGCCATGGGCCGCGGCCATCTCTGTGAAGAAGGTGGACTGCCAGCGGATGCCACCGTTGCCGTGGGAGAACATCAGGACGGGTCGGGGTTGAGCACATGCCGCGGCACCCTGACTGCGGGCTTGGCCCGAATAGACCTCGTCAAAGCGAAAGATCGATCCCGCATCCGAGGTCTGTGAGGGGTACCAGACCTGAACCGTCAGCTCTTCTCCGCCACGGGCTGTGAAGCTGTCTTGGACCGTCACGGCGGTGAAGCTGCCGGCGGAGTCGGGCGCGTCGAAGTGCGGGGACAGATCGCCGGTGTCGGTGGAGGAGGCGCAGGCGAGGAGGAGGGAGATGAGCATGGACACAAGCTAACCTCCAGAGATGTAGCGCTGCATCCCGCAGGAAGATGGAGCACGCCCTGGACGGACCTCACCCGCTAAACTCCCCTCCCCTCGGAGCCCGCCCTGTCCCGCGACCACGACAAGCGCACCATCGACCCCTCGGACCCGATGAGCATGTTGGCTGAAGCGGACCCCTCCGAGCAGGAAGCGCACGAGATCCAAGAGCTCATCGGCGAGGGCGGCATGGGCTCGGTCTGGCGGGTCTGGGACCCCAGGTTGGCCCGCAGCGTGGCGCTCAAGCGGGTTCATACCCAACGTGGCTCAGCAGCAGACCGGCGCTTTGTGCTCGAAGCCCAAGTCACGGGACGACTACAGCACCCGGGCATTCCTCCCGTCTACGAGCTGGGCACAGACACCCAGGGCCGGCCCTACTTCACCATGCGCGAGTTGACGGGCAAGACCCTCTCGGCGCTGTCCTGCGACTTGCCTCTGGAACGCAAGATCCAGATTCTGGTTCGGGTCTGTGACGCGGTGGCCTATGCCCACGACCAAGGCGTGCTGCACCGGGACCTAAAGCCCGCCAACATCCTGATCGGTGACTACGGCGAGGTCATGGTGCTGGACTGGGGCATCGCCAAGTTGATGGACCAGGAAGAAGAGGAGTACGGCGACGACACCGAAGTGCTGCTCTCCGAGGACCCCCACCTCACGCAGATGGGGGCTGTCCTGGGCACGGTTGGCTTTATGTCCCCCGAGCAAGCCTGCGGGGACCGGGCCCAGCTCGGCCCGCGCTCAGACGTGTTCTCGATGGGCGCAATGCTCTTCACCATGTGCACCGAAGAGCACCTCTTCGACACCCTGAAACAGAACCAAGACGGGCACTTTGCGCTCACGGACGACATCCCGCCGGAGCTGCGCGCTGTGTTGACCCGGGCTCTGGCCCCCCAGCCGGAGCAACGCCTGGAATCGGTGCACGCACTGGGCGAAGAGCTCCAGGCCTGGCTGGATGGACGCCCTCTGGCCAGCATGCAGTACAGCGCTGGCGCTCTGCTCAGTCTGTGGGCCAAGCGACACCAGCGCAGCCTGATTCTAGGGGCCACCTTGCTCTCGGCCGCCACCCTGCTCGCCGGCGTGGGCCTGGCCAAGTACCTGCAAGACGTCGGCGAGGAGACCCAGCGCGCACACACCGCAGAGCACTTGGCCCAGTCCGCGTTGGCACGCACCGAGCTGGCCCGAGGCCAAGCCTTGCTGGCTGCACAGGAGCCCCACCTCGCACGGGCCTCGCTTCGCCAAGCTGTGCAGGGTCTGCTGGCGACGGGACAAGACCCGACTGCTGCGGCCATGGCGCTCTGGGCGGCAAAGGCTTTCTCTCCTGCCTCCTTGGGTGAGGGCCTCTGGCAAGAGCACACCCCCAGCTTCGAGATCGAGCGCTACGGCGAGGGCCAACCCCAAGCCCGCCTGCTGCGAGAGGGCCACGCACCCGTGGAGCTGGGCTTCGCCTACGACTTGTGGATGAACGAGCGCTACGGGGTGCCAAGCTCCTACTACGAGCCGGTGTGGCTCTGGGACTTTGTAGAAGGGCGCCGAATACGAGCGCTCTGCGCTTCACGATGCCGGGCCTGGGGAAGTCCAGAGGGTGACCTGCTGGCGGTCTACGACGAGAACATCCACCGCATTTGGGTCGAGGATTTGCTCAGCGGCGAGCAACTCTGGACCCACGACATGCCAGATGCCCAAGCGCTGGTTTGGACCGAGACCGCCCTGGTCGTGGGCGGCGATCTGGAGACCCTGTTGGTGCTCGAGCGAAGCACTGGACGCGAGCGCCTTCGCTTGGGTGGCCACACGGGTCCTGTACGCGGCTTGCAGGTCCAAGGAGAGCAGCTCATTAGCCAGGATGCCCAAGGGGAGACCCTGGCGTGGCCCATGCCCCTGCTGAGCAGCCACGCCATTCATTGGGAGGGTGAGCTCAGCGAGGTCACTGCAAGCCCGCACACTCTGCTGCTTGGCGGAGTGGGTCACGTGGGCCTGTACGAGCCGGCAGACCTAAGTCTGCGCGTGGACACCCAGGTCCCAGGCAAGGTTCGGAACGCCGCCCTGGGCACGGACAAGGCCTGGGTCCACCTGGAGGATGGCCGCCTCTTCCACATCGACTTGCAGAGCGGCGCAACCGCCCTGGTCCCTGAACTCGCGCTGCGCAGCAACGCCTTTATGCTCACGCCGACCGGGCTGCTCATCGCTGACAGCCGCCAAGGCCTGAGCATGGGTTGGCCCGGCCAAGCGCCCCGATGGACCCAGCCGGACCCAGAGCTGGGCGTGGTCTGGAGCATCGTGGACGCCGGAGACCAAGCCTGGCTCTCTCTCTGGAGCCAAGAGGCTCTGCTCTGTGTGGACCAAGACTCCGGCGCCGAGCTGCGCCGCATCCCCTTGCCTGCAGCTCCCTACGGCGGTGACGTGGGGCTCGATGGCGACGTGGCCTTCGCCTTGGCCAATGGACAGGTGGCCTTGTTTCAAGACCAAGCGCTGCAGCTGCTGGACGGCTCCACAGGCCTGGTCATGGACGTGGCCTTCTCTGAAGATGGCACCCAGTTGGCCTCGGTATCTTGGGACCGCAGCCTAAGGATCTGGAAGGTCTCCACAGGCGAGCTCTTGGGAGAGCTGCCTTTCTCGGAAACGGTCTTTAGCGTGCACGCAGCAGGGGCCAATGCCTGGTTTGTGGGAGACGCCGGCTCCAGGGTCTGGAAGGTAGACTTGGGTGCTCAGCTAAACGACTTAGAGAATGGGGCGGCCAACTAGCGCCCCAATAGCCCCTGAATCGCCTCCCGAAGCTCCAGCTTTGAGAAGGGCTTTTGAAGCACTCTCGTGTCCCCTAGTTCCACCTGAATCTGCCCGGTGTACCCGGACATCAACAAGGCAGGAAGACCGGGCATGTTCTCGCGCAGCCTTTGGATGACCTCGGGACCGGAGCCGCCGGGCATCATCACGTCCGAGAGCACCAGGTCCACTGGCTCGTGGACCACACAAGCCACAGCCTCTTCCAGATTCTGAGCGCAGATGGCCCGGCAACCCAGGCGCCTGACTAGGAGTTCAACGGCCTTGAGCACCTCCGGTCGGTCCTCGACGATGAGCACGACCAAATTCAGCGGTGCCAAGCTGGCCATAGCCAACTTGCCCTGACCCTTCTGGGCCAGCGCCATCTTAGGTAGCGCAACCCTCACGCAGGTCCCCAACCCTGGAGTGCTCTCCAGCGTGAGCGCTCCTCCTAGCTCCTGAACAACGCCACGTACGGTGCTCAGCCCCAAGCCCGTTCCCTGTCCCAGGGCCTTGGTGGTGAAGTAAGGCTCAAAGGCGCGCTCTACAGCCTCGGGGCCCATGCCCACTCCGTCGTCTTGAACCTCCAAGAATACGGTCTGCTCGATGCAGCGCACGCGGATGTTGATCACACCCTCTTTGGGGATGGCATCGCGGGCGTTGAGAATCAGGTTGCTCAGAATCTGATGCAGCGCGCCCAAACCAATGTCCGCCCCACACTCGGGCTCGGCCTCCACCGTCAGCTCAATCGCACTGCGAATGAGCCGCCGCATCATGGGCACAACCTCGTTGACTTCCTCACCAACATCGACGGCCTGCCCCGCAACGCCTCGGTCCCGCCCAAAGGCGAGCAAGCCCCGGGTGACCTCTGTGCCGCGCACAACCACATCACGGAGCGCCTCACCCTCCTGTTGCACCTCGGGGTCCCTGTGATTCTGCAGCATTCCTGCATGCACGGCGACCACCGTGAGCAGGTTGTTCACGTCGTGGGCCACCCCTCCGGCCAAGCGCCCCAGAGCCTCAAGCCGCCGCCCTACCTCCAGCTCCTGGTAGATGCGCTGGTTCTCACCCCGCTGCTGCTCCAGTTCAGACTCCGCCCGCTCACGCTCGAGCAGGTATTTGCGTAGGCGTCCGTTCTGCCGACGCAAAAAGAACAGAGCAAAGAGCATGCCGAAGAGGCCCAGGAGAGGCACGCCAAACCTGGCAATTCGCCGCTCAAACCACAGGGCCTGGCGGCGGAATTCGAAGCGCTCGACCTCTCCCCAGCCGGTGGTGCCGCGGGCCTGCACCTCGAAGGTGTAGCGCCCTGGCGGAAGCTTGGGAAAGTCCACGCGCTGCACTCGGGTCTCCGCCGACCAAGCGTCGTCCAGACCCACGAGCCTGTAGCGGTACCGCACGCCCTTGGGGTTGCTGTAGAGCAGGCCCCGGTAGGAGACGCTCAACGACCCTGCGCCACGTATACGGGCACCGTCCTGAACCGACCGGCTTCCATAGCGGGCACTGGAGATGCGCAGTCGAGGCGTCAACGAGGTCAGGGGCTTCTCTGGGTCCACCATCGCCAGGCCCTGGATGGTTGCAGCCCAAAGCCGACCCTCCTCGTCAACGGCCCCATAGGGTCCGTTGCCCTCGGCGGAGCCAACAAGGGTGCATTCAACGGCCTCGCGCTCGCCGGCAAAGTACGCGCTCACTTGCTCGATGGGCACCTTTCCCAGGCCCGCGTTGCTGTTGAACCAGAGCTCCTCCGACTCGCTCCGGTGGAGATGCGAGACCATGGCATCACAGATGCCGTCTTGGGGTCCAAGCGCCCGAGGCTTTTTCCCCTCCGCCAAGCGCACCAAACCCGAGCCGTAGGTCCCAACCCAAAGCTCCCCGTCCACCTCAATCACGTCGCGAATGGCAGAGCCGGCCCAAGGATATGTGTCCTGAATCGCGCCGCCCTCAAAGCGGTGGAGACCCACCCCTCGTTCCGCCAGCCAGACCCCGCTGTCATCCCCTCGAATCGCCCAGATGTAGCCCTCGCTCTTGCGGTGCAGCGCGGCCGCAGGAACCAGCTGATGCTCGGGGTTCAGAAAGAAGATGGTCTTCCCGTGCAGAACCCATGGACCCTCGACGCCCGCGGTGCCCGCGCTCCGCCGATTCATGACCTGAGTCACGCGACTGCCCTTCTCTTCGTGCAGCACCAGGTGCACCGAGTCGTCCTGCTCGACGAGCTCGTAGATCTGACCCCGGGCCTCAAAGAGAACGCGGTGCTCCAGATCCTCTCGAAGGCCTTCTATTGGCCTCTCCAAGACACCATCAAGCGTCTTGATCTGGCCCCCAGAGATGAACCAGACCTCGTCCCAAGGGGTGACGACCACACTGTAGGTCCCGCTCCCAAAAAACAAGCTACGGGCCTGCCGCCTCTGGTAGCGGTAGAGACCGGACCCGTCGTTCCCGACCCATAGGCCGCCCTCTTGGTCCCGCAGGTAGGCGGAGTGGGCAAAGCCATCGCTGCTCCGGTCCTCATCGGAGTTCAGCAGGACCTGCGAGAGCGGCTCAGGCTCCGAGCCCCACAGGCACCATGTCTCCCCGTCCCAATCAACGCAGATTTGGTCCCGCCTGGAGAAGAGCACATCTAAGCTGAGCGTTAGGAGCTCGCCCTCGTCGTACAGAAACACCCCACCACTGCTCATCACGACCCACCCCGAATCCAGGGGGATCCACCGACTCCAGCGCCAGCTCAGGTCCGGAGCAGGCAGCACGCCGCAGTCCTGGCTGAGGCAAAACGGCGCGGCCCCCTCGCCCGAGACGAAGGCTCCTGTTTCGGTCACGCCCAGTTCCAGGGGCGACTCGGTGAGCGTGATGGGCGTAAAGACCTCGCCCTCGACCAAATAGACCTGCCCTCCAACCAAGACGAAGAGCTGACCTTGGGGATCTACAACCATGGACCAGGCGGTCCCATCTGGGCCGAGCTGCTTGGCCTTGCCATCCTTTAGGCGGAAGACCCCATCGTGCTCACTGCCCAGCCACATGCTGCCATCGCCGGTCTGAGCCAGGGAGACGAAGCGGTCCGCTGACAGGCCCGGATACTGGTCGCTGCCAATGCGCTCGAAGGTCTGGCAATCAAAGGTCGCCACGCCACCGAAGGTGGCCATCCAAATGAGCCCCTCTTGGTCCTCGAGCAGAGCGAGAACAGAGTTCTGAGGCAAGCCGTCCCGCATGGTCCAGTGGTCGACCAGCAGACTGGAGTCCGCTCGCGTCTCATCCGCAGCAAGAGCCACTCCAGGCCCGAAACCCCAAAGCGCAAGGCCTGCCAACACCCAAGTGCAGCGACAATCCAGAGCGAACTCCCGTCGCCCAGGAGTCTACACCGGTGGGTGTGCCCGAACAAAGTCCAAAGCCTCGACGGGGCTGTCTACAAAGGCCAAATAGTCCCCGTACTTTCGCTCACCTGCTAGGGCCTCGAGCAGAGGCCGAACCGGGAGTGTCTCGCTCCAGTAGCGCTCCCCCAAGAAGACCATCGGCGAGATGACCTTGAAGGTGCCGTAGTGGTTCTGGCAGGCGTCCATGAAGACCTCCTGAACCGTTCCCGCAGACCCAGGCGCGAAGATGACCCCGTGGGTGGCGATGGCCAGTAGACCGTCCTCACGCAGGGAGTTGGAGAAGTACTTGGCCACATGGGTGGCGAAGAGGTTGCTCGGCTCGTGCCCATAGAACCAAGTCGGTATCGCCAGGGAATGCGCCCCGTCGGGGTAGCGCTCCTTGAGCGCCATCGCGCTCTCCAGGTAGCCGGCATCTTTGTAGCTGGGCGCGCTGCCCAACAAGGCCTGCACCTCTTCCAGTGCATGGTCCGGGTAGGGCGCCAGCCAAGCCCCAAGGTTGCCAGCTTCCATGGCGCCAGGCCCACCACCGGTGGCCACAAAGTAGCCAGCGCGGGCCAGACCTCGGGCGAGGTGGACGACCCCTATCCATTCGGGCGTGCAGCGCTCCATGGCGTGGCCCCCCATAATGGCGACCACACGGCGTCCTCCATCCTCCCGAAGGACCGCGTCCAAGGCGTCATCGATCGCATGGTCGTGAAGGCGTTGCGCCAGCGTATCCATCACAGGTGCCGGCCCATCATGCTCCCGCAGCGCCTGCGCGTGATGGTAGATGCGTGCGTCCACGGTGTCCCGCAAGAAACTCTCTGGATCACCTGGAACAAACCCAGTCATCAGCTCTTCGGCGGTGTAAAGCGCGGGCCGGTAGGGCGAGAAAGGCAGACGCTCCGGGATGGGGAAAATCATGGCCCCCACCCGCTGCGCCCGGCTCAACCCGGCGTCATCCAGCACACATCCCAGGAGCACCGTGCGCCGGCCAAAAGCCTGGTTCACGTCCTCCCTTCCACACAGGTTTAGCCCCTGAATCACCACCCCATCCAAGGTGCCATGGGCGCTGATGTGGGCCTCTAGGCGATCGATGTCCTCGATTTCGGTCACGAGCCAGACTCCGTAAACACAATGAGTTTCACCCGCACCCGAGCGGTGCTTCGTCCGGGATTCTCAACGACCAGACTGCCCCGGTCGCCGATCTCACACTCCAGTCCCACAATGCTGCGGCCTGCCTCCCCCTCTCCGCAGCTCGGGCTGTCCATGCTGGCCTCGATGCGAACGTTGGAGCTCAAATCAGCCACCTGAAGCCCTGGCTTTAGAGGCACCATCTGGCGCGCTCCCGGCGGGATCTTCAGACGAATGTTCCCGTCAACCAGGCGCCCGACGTCCACCACCAAGTCCGTGGCCTCTCCACCGGCGGTGTAGCTCAGGTTGCTCCGCCCCAAGCCCAGGATGTTCAGGCTTCCGTCGGGGTTTACGAGCACGACCTTCGGGTCGGAGCTCACCGGCGGCTGGAGCAGCTCAGGCATGGAGATCCCAGCGTCGTCCAAGACCTGGACCTGGGGCGCCGGCAAGGTCTGCGGTATCCACAGCCCCTTCTCGTCACGCTCCAACACCACGCGAAGGGCGCTCGGCTCCACCGTCAGCTCTTCCACGAGCAGGCACTTGACCAAGAGGGGCTGCTCAAGCTTTCCCACCTGCAGAGTCAGCTCCGACTCACCGGTCTTCAAACAGAGGAAGCCGTTGTTGGTGATGCTGACCACCTCGGCTCGTGTGCTGCGTGCGAGCAGCACTGGATACTCCATGCGGGTGCCGTTGCTGTCGTAGATCTCCACCGACGGAGAGATGAGGTTGCTGTCATAGACGCTCATCACCTTGACGTAGTCCAGGCGAGCAGGCTGCGGCCCACATGCCAAAAAGGCCAACATCAGACTCATCGACTCCCCTCCAGTTTCTCTTGAGAGGCCACCGAAAAGGGGGTCTCTGGCCGAGCGCGAAGACGCGCGTAGCCAATGGGCTCACCGCTCAGACAGCAGTAGCCGTATTCCCCCTCCTCAACGCGTTCAAGTGCGGCCTCGATCTGCTCCAGGCGCTGCTCCATGCGAACCCGCTCCGCCTGCGCCATGGCCTGCTGCTGCATGGCGTCTACCCGAGACAAGCGTCCAATGGGCAGGTCCAGGTCTACGACCTCCCCCCGGTCGAAGGCGGCCAAGCTCTGGCGAAGCTCTGCATCCAGGACCAAGAGGGCCTGGTGCAGTTCTTTCTCTTGGTTCTCGCTCAGCTCTTGCACGGCGGGACTCTACACTGGTCCCAGTGCACCGAGTCCATACACCCGTCTGTCACTCATCTGGCGTGTAGGCACCGAGCTCCAAGTTCTGCGTGATGTCCGCGCTTCCGGTCGGCAGCTTGCCGCTTGAACCGTCGGCGCTGGCCACAGGCTCCTTCGGCCCGTTGATCATCCCATCGTCGTCCGCATCCACAAAGGCCCAGAGGTACACGATGGTCCCGGCGGGCACGGTCAGATTGTACGGCAACACCGACTCAGCGTTGATCTCGTCCCAGTCGTAGCTCTGCACGCCGTAAGCGAGCTCCTTGAGCTCCTCCATGCTCAGGTCTCCGTTGGGCCGGTACTTGAGCGCGGCCACGTGAACGCTGCTGTTCTCCGGGTAGTCCCCAAAGGCGGCGTCACGCACGCTGATCTCGCCAGCAATGCTCACAAAGGGGAATGCCCCAAAGGGCGAGCCGCCAAGAGGAATCTGGATGTCCATGCCGCTCTGGTCGCTGCCGACAGAGACCGGGTTTCCGTCCACATCTGTCGCCTCGATGTAGGAGCCCCAGGTGTCAGCGGGTGTGATCAGGTCATCGCCGTCACTGTCCCAGGCGCCGATCAGGTCGTACTCGCTGTTCAGGCAGCTGTTGATGCTGTACGCAGCCGAGGCCCCTGAACCGCTGGAGGTCGGGTTGACCCAGTCCACATTCCACGGCCCCTCACCGTCGGTCCCCATCAACATGACCGCCACATCACCGCCGCCATAGCTGCGCGTAATGAGCGCGTCGCCGGAGATGGCAGCCGAGGTGCAGCCACCGCCACCGCCACCGCCACCGCCATCGGAGCCATCGATGTCGAAGTAGGCATCGATGGTGATGTTCAGGCTGGAGAGCGTCTCAGAGGCTGAGATGGTGACGGAGCTAGGGTATGTACCAATAGGATCGTTACTACCCAAGACGCCGTCTACGTAGCGGTCGAGTTGGGCGTAGAGGGTCACGCTGCCAGCCTCGTCCAGCTCCACATCCACGGAGTAGGTGTCCCCGCCGAGGGTGGGCGTCTTGATGGTATCCGAACCGATGCTGCCATCCTCCGGGTTGGAGGCGGTCACCCAGACCTTGCCAAAAGGAAAGGACGAGAGGGTCGCCTCATCGATCTCAACCCGCTCTCCGTCTGCATCGATGTCGTAAAGCTCCACCTTGACCACGCCGGTCAAGACCGCGCTGTAGGGACCGCTCTCCCCTTCGCTTCCGGTGTCAACGCCAATGGGATTGGTGTCAGTAGAGTTGCCGGTCTCGCCGGCCTCGTCCTTGATGCAGCCAACGATGGCGAGCGCGAGGAGGATGGACATTTGGGGTCTCCGTTCAGGCCCGCATCCTACCTCTTGCGAAAGACTTTCGGCACAAAAATCCAAGTACTTTTGCCCGACTTTCCATCTTTGACTTGACAGGTCAATAGCAAGGGTGTGAAAGTGCCTTCACTGTTGAAGCTGGAATTATGGTTGCCGTAGCCCCTAGAGCCGATGCGCAAGAGCGCGCCGCGCCCCTCCGCCCATTTATGAAATGGGTGGGCGGGAAGCGACGCGTCGTTCCTCACCTTCTCGGTCACGTGGCTCGTCCACTTGGCCGGTATTTTGAGCCCTTCGTCGGTGGAGGAGCCTTCTTTTGGGCTCTGGCCGACGAGCCGGCTCAGAGGCAAAGAGAAGACAAATGGGCTGTGATCACAGATGTGAATCACCGCCTCGTCCGGACCTACAAAGGGATCCGGGATGACGTAGAAGGCATCGCCGAGCGTCTGGCCATTCTCCGAGATGGTCACTGCAAAGAGCAGTACTACGATGTGCGGGCCACCGATGTGGACGCCCATCGAAAGGACGCAGACGTGGCCGCGTGGATGATCTACCTGAACCGAACGGGTTTTAACGGCCTGTACCGGGTCAACAAAAAGGGTGGATTCAACGTACCAATCGGCAACTACACCAACCCGCTCATCCTGGACGGTCCCACCTTGCGGGCCTGCTCCAAGGCGCTGGCGACGGTGGACATTGAGCACGGCCACTACCAGGACGTGTTCTTCAAAGCCGAGAAGGGCGACACGGTCTACTTCGACCCGCCTTACGTGCCGATCAGCAGCACGGCCAGCTTCACCAGCTACACCCGCGATGGTTTTGGTCCAGATGACCAGATCGCGCTGCGGGACTTGGCCTGGGAGCTCAAGCGTCGCGGCGTGCAGGTCATCTTGAGCAACCATGACGTGCCCGAGGTCAGAGAGCTCTACGCCGACTTTGACATCAAGCAGATCTTGGTTGGTCGAGCCATCAACTCAAAGGCCAGCAAGCGCGGCCGGGTCGCCGAAGTCATCATCACCTGATGCCCTCAGTCTGAGGCGTCCTGCAGCGCTGCCTCAAGCTGGGCTTCCTTGCCCAAGCCCCGCCATGCCGCCTGCTTGGCCCGGCGCAGGGCTTGCCCAAGTCCTGGACCTGGCCTCAGCCCAGCGGCCATCAGCTGGCCACCCTTGATGGGGCTGCGCAGCTCGGCGCCCTCGAAGCACCACCAGTCCGCTGCCGCCTCGTCTACCAGGGGGAGCAGCGCCGGTGGCAGCCGCTCCAAGGCCAAGCCCCATTCCCCGGGCTCTCCACCCACATCCAGGCCTTCGATAGCTGGGTGCTGCCAGAGGGCGAGGTGCTCTCCGTCACTGCGCACCAGGGCCTCCAAGCGTTCCCGGTCCGCCCCGAGGTGCTGCGCCAAACCCACCCAAGCCAGCGTCTGCGCCGAGAGCTCCAGATCAAGCTGCCGAGCCCGGGCCAGGATTTCCTGGGTGCGCGTGGCCAGTCCACCAAAGGCCGGGTCAAAGACCTGCAGCGCACCCCAAGTCTCCAACAGCGCGAGCGATTGCACTGCCCGCTGCTCTCCAAAGACGCGCCCGAGTTCCTTGCCCAAGCGCTCCAGCCCGAGCCGGCCAAACTCGCTGAAGGCACCCTCCAGCGCCTGGCGGCTGCTCGGATGCAAATCCAGATCCAACCGCGCTGCGTAGCGGGCCCCACGCAGCGCCCGAGTCGGGTCGTCCACAAAGGAGCGCGGATGCAGCACACGCAACACACCGTTGACCAAGTCTGCGTGGCCTTGCTGCGGGTCCACCAGCTCCCCTTCTGCAGAGGGATGCACCGCCAGCGCCATCGCGTTGACCGAGAAGTCTCTGCGGGCCAGGTCCAGCTCCAAGGCAGCGAGCGCCACGACCGGTAGGCTAGCGGGGTGGGGATAGCGCTCCGAGCGTGTGCTGATCAGATCGATGTAGAGCCCATCAACGGTCCAGGTGGCGGTTCGAAACGCGCGGTGTACCAGCAGCTCCCCACCCAGCTCTTTCACCAAGTTGGGGGCCCAAGCCAAGACGTCTCCGTCAAAGCAGAGGTCAACGTCTTGAACCGGCTCGCCCAGGAGCAGGTCACGCACCCCGCCACCGACCAGCCAAGCCCCCTCGCCCCGCGCCTCTGCGCGTTGTCCGAGTTCGCGCACGTGGGTGGACGCCGCCCCCATGGCCAGCTCGGCTCTCTGCATCAACACCCGGGGTTCAGGCAGGCGGGAATCCATAGCGGTAGGCTCCAGTGATGGACATCCTATCCGAGCTCCTCACCACCCCCCTCTCCGAGCCCCCCACCCACGCCGAAGCGTGGAAGGCCCAGTGGCAGACCAGCACCGGTCCGATGGGCGTGCGCGCCTTGATGGGCGGGCTGCGCAGCGACCGCCCCGCGTGGGCATTCGCTTGGGGCTACCAGAGCGCTCTGCACTGCATGGTGCCAAGCCTTCAGGGTGTAGGCGCCCTGGCCATCAGCGAAGGGCGGAACACCCGCCCAAAGAGCATCGCGACCACTGCAGCGAAGGGGCGCCTGAAGGGCCGCAAGAGCTACGCCTTCTTGGGGGAGCACGCAGACTGCATTCTGGTCTTGGCCAGAGCCGGCGAGGCGGATGGGCGGCCGATCTTGAAGCTCTATCCAGTGGCCTCGATTGCGGAGGGCGTCATCCATCGGCCCCTGGGGCCGACGCCTTTCTTGCCGGAGGTCCCTCACTCCGCACTGGAGCTGGATCTGCCTTCCCCCCCTCCCTTGAAGGGCGACGGGTGGTCCGACTATAGCAAGCCCTTCCGCACCTTGGAGGACCTCTTCGTGATGCTTGCGATGCTGGGACACGGCGTGCGCATCTGCCGGCTGACCGGTCAGGACAGTGAGCTGGAGGCGATGCTCCCACTCATTCTGGCCCTGCTCTCTCTGAGCACCCAGGATCCCAAGCTTCCAGCCCTACACCGGGCCCTTGAAGCTTGCCTGAACCAGGGCCTGGAACGGCTCAACGCCCTGCCCTGGGCAACACACGCCCAGGAGACTCAGCAGAGATGGGTGCGAGACCGCACGCTCTTCGCGCTGGGCTCACCGGCTCGCGCTGTTCGCATCGCGCGGGCTCGGGCTCACCCCAGTCAGAGAGATGACACTCTGCTTTTGGGGCCAATGGATATGGTAATCCCCTTATGAAGCTCTCCTGCCTGGTAGTCGAAGACGACCCGACCAACCGCATCTGGGTCACTCAGCTCCTCCGGCTGCGCGGGCTAGAGGTGCAGGCGGTCGCCAACGCCGAGGCCGCCCTGGAGTTGCTGCACGAGCGCTCCTTCGATTTGCTGATCGTGGACTGGGTGCTTCCAGAGATGGACGGGCTGACCTTGACCCGCAAGGTTCGGGTGAGCCACCCCGACACCATCATCTTGGTGGTCACCGGCCGCACCGAGGCGGGGGCCCTGGAGCAGGTCATGGCCAGTGGGGCCAGCGACTACTTGGCCAAGCCCTTCACCGCACCGGCCCTCTACGCCCGCTTGGCCGTCTCCGAGGCCAGAGTCATGGACCGCCGCAGCCGGCAACAAGCGGAGGGCGAGGTCCGCACCATCGTGGAAGGCATCCCCGATGCCGTCGTCTTTTGGGACACACAAGGTACGATCCGCAGGGTCAACGACAGCTTTACGCGAATGACGGGCCGCAGCTCCGAGTCCTGCATCGGCCGGAAAAAGGGCATCCTGTACCTGAACCCGGAGGAGTGGAAAGCCGACAAGAAGCGCTTCAAACAGAAGGACTCCGTGCTCTATGAGCGCAGCTACCTGAAGGCAGATGGCGCCCACTTTCTAGCGGAGAGCAGCACCGGCCCCGTCACAGCCCAAGGCCAACAGGTGGGTTGGGTCACCATCTTCCGAGACATCTCCCGCCGGGTGGAGATGGCTGAGCGTCTACGCATGACGGACCGACTCGCGCAGATCGGACTGCTCAGCGCAGGCGTGGCCCACGAGATCAACAACCCCCTGACCTTCATTCTGATCAACCTCAACGTGCTCAGCCAGGAGCTTGGGGATCTGGACCCGGAAAAGAAGGACGCGGTGATCCAGGACCTGCTGACCGTGGTGGCCGACGCCGAAGAAGGCTGTCAGAGGGTGACCGAGATCATCAAGGCCTTGCGCACCTTCGCGCGCGGCGACGACCACCGCCCCGAGAAGGTGATGCTCTCCGAGCTGGTCTCCAACGCCCTGGTCGTGCTCAATGCCACCCTGCGGCGCCGGGCTCAAGTCATCACCCACTTCGACGATGCGCCCACGGTCCTGGCACCTCCAGGCGATCTGGCCCAAGTGATCATCAACCTGATCAAGAACGCCGAGGAGACCATCGGCCACGACGAGCGCGGCACGATCAACATCCACGTCGGCACGCTCAATGGCCAGGCCCTCTTGGAGGTCCGCGACGAGGGTCCGGGCATCCCCAACAACGTGCAAGTGCGCATGTTCGACGCCTTCTACTCCACCAAGGCGGGGCGCAACACCGGCCTGGGTTTGGCCACCTCCCAGAGCATCGTGACGCGCCTGGGCGGGGTCATCACCTGCGAGAGCTACATGGGCCGCGGCACGACATTCAGGGTGCTTCTACCGCCTGCTTGATGGTGCGCAGCAAGGCCTGGTTGGCAGCGCTTCGCCCACCGGCCAGCCACGTGATGGACTCGGGCAAGCCCTCCTGCTCATTGATGCGCACCCATGGGAGACCCTGAGCGGCCTGAAGCATGCGCTCTGCGTGACGCAGCTCGCCAGGTTGAGCATGGTCCCGCTCTGCCTGAAGCCTCCAATAGCCGCAGGGGAGCTCTCCTACATGGCGCACCCCTTCCCGGCTCTGCCAATAGCTCTCATCGTCCAGGGCGTGTCCAAGGGCGGGAATGAGACGGGTACCGCCGGCGGTGATGATCTCCCGGTCTGAGGGACCCTCCCAGTCCACCAGGGCCTTCACCGGTCCCGCAAACGAGGCCAGTGCGCCCGCCGCCATTGACAGGCCCAGAGAGATGCTGACCACCACGGTGCGTTGGGGGTCCACCTCGGCCCGGGCCTGAAGTACTTCGAGCACCACGCGCACCTGGTCCTGATGCTCCGGACCGCCGTAGTCTTCTTCTCCCCAAGACTTTCCACGGCCCGCGGGGTCAAAGGTGGCGCAGACCACGCCGAGACCGGCGACCTCGCTGGCGTTCACCGCTTGGCTGAAGCCTTCGAAGACTTGGCTGTCATCGTCTGTGCCCGGGGTGATCAGCACCAAGGGCCATGGCCCCTTCCCCACCGGAATCCAGAGGTGCACATAGGTCGAGGTGCCGGCGTGACTGAGCACCGTCAGCTCATCGGGGCGCACGCTCGTTCCCATCGCGCGACGCAGGCGGCGCGGCACGCTCTGAAGCCGGGTGACCCACACATCACGCAGACCGGCCACAAAACTGGGAGGAGCGGGCTTGGGCTTCATGGACACTCCGTGCGCGTGCGCGCCCTACTCTAGCCCGTAGCGGGCTTGGATCTCTTCGATGCGTGCCAAGTTCGGCCCGACGGTCGCCAAGTGCAGGCTACGCGGCGCGGCCAGCTCCACCACGGGTCGGTCATCGGTGTTCAGCACGCCGCCCTGGCCCAGCGCGCGAACGCCCTCTGGTCCCAGCGTGGGCGCGATGGGCAAGGCATCCAGCTTCGGGGCGCCCGTGCTGCCCATCAGCAGGACATCCCCTCCTTCCAGGGGCTCAAAAAGCCAGGTCTGGGGGAAGACGGAGGTGAAGCTGGCCACGATGCTCTGGAACTCAGTGGGGGCCAAGCCGTAGAGCTGAATCCACTGACAGAACACGCCATCGGGAGCCAGGCGGCCCTCCCCCAGCAGCCAATACTCCACCGTGAAGAGGTTGGAGACCCCAGTGATCCAGGGGTTGGAGGGCTCGGAGATGATCACGTCAAAGTCCGGCCCCGTCTGCGCCAGTACGGCCCGCGCGTCCTGCACGAGCAGCTCCGTGCGGGGGTCGTCCAGGGGTTTGCCGTTGACGTGGTCGAAGGCGTGGCTGGCCTGCACCACCTTGGGCTCCAGCTCCACGAGCGTCAGGTGGGTCAAGGTGGGGAACTCCAAGACCGCGCCGGCCGTCACCCCACTGGCCAAGCCCACCACCAGGGCGCGCTCAGGATGGGGCGCCATGGCCATTGGGATCTGACCCGAGAGCAGCTGGGTCGGCATGTCGTCCCCGGTCGAGGCATCCACTTTGCCGTTCAAAGAGAGCCAGACATTGCCCGTGCGGGTGCTGCGTCCCAAGGCCACCGAGCCGGTGCGGCCCTCCTCGTAGGACAGAAGGGTCCATCCCTCTTCCGCGAACTTCCGCACGCCCGCTGCGCTGCGGTCCCCCAGGTCCGAGACCCGGTTGTAGACGCCCACCGCGTAGAGCTTTCCGTCCCAAGGCGGGAGCAGGAGCGCGAGCAATGTGACCGCCACAAGCCAGGGAACTCCTTTCTTTTTCCCCAAAGCAACAGCGCCAAGTGCGAGCAACACAGCACAGAGGGTGACCACCCCTTGAATGCCAAGGGCTGGCAGCAAGACCAATCCGGTGAGCGCTGAGCCCACCACTCCGGCCAAGGTGTTGGCGGCCAGGACGGCTGCGGTGGCTTGGCCCCCTTCCCCGCCAGCTTGGCGAAGGGCGGCACCAAAGGCCAGGCCAGAGGCGACCGGTGCTCCCGCCATGGTCAGGACAGCCAAGGTGAGCTCCGCCGCCCACATCCCGCTGGCTCCAAAGACCTCGTAGAGCTGAGCCAACAACAGAGGTGCCTGCCCAAAGACGAAGGCGCCGCCCAACGCCAGCACGCCCATGGCACCCACCGCCGCTGGCAACACCCAGGCCTGCGTCCAGCGACGGGCCAAGGCCGCACCCACCGCAATGCCACCGAGGAAGGCCGCCAGGACCCAGGCGAAAGCGTAGATCGAAGGCCCCAAGAGCACCCCACCCAGACGCATCCAAGCCACCTCTAAGGCCATGCCGCACAGCCCGGTCAAGGCAGCGGCGAAGATGGCTTGGGGACTCAGAGCCTCTCGGAGCTTGGAGACCCTCTCTGGAGCAGCCAGGGGCAGCGACCAGGCCAGAGCTGCGATGAGCAGGCCGCAGCCGACCGCCAAGCGCTCCGAGCCACTGACACCGAAGATGGGCAGCAAGAGATGGGGAACGGCCAGCACCCCCAGCATCGCGCCTAGGGTGTTGGCGCCGTAGAGCCCCGCCAGCGTGCTGCGATCTTGGATGCCTCGGGCCAACACCGGAAGGGTCGCTCCCAGGGCCAGCGCGGGCGGAAGGGTCAGAATCAGAACCACAAGCGCCTGCACACCCAGACCAGGGTGGCTGCGAACGAAGGGCGTCAGAGCTTGCAGAGCCCAGGGCAAGCCCAAGGCCCAGAGGGCTGCCCCGGCTTCGAGCTGAGCATAGCGGCGGGCGGGCGGTCCGCGCAGCTTCTGGCCCAAGAGGCCGCCAAGGCCCAAGCCCCCGAACAGGGTCGCCACCGTCAGGGTCACCGCCACCGCTCCGCCACCGAAGAGCAGCGCGAAGCGGCGCATCCAGAGCACCTCGTAGGTGAGCGCTGTGGCACCCGAGAGGGCGAGCAGGAGGTGCAGGCGGCTCATTGACCCAGAGAGGGGAATGCGGTCGAGAAGGCAGGAAGAAAGCGGGTGACCCCCACCAATATGCCGCACAATCCGGCGAGAACCAGGGGAGCCCAGCGCCAGCGCGGAACAGCCAAGGCCAGGGCGGCCAGCGGCCAGCACACCAGCGCGCGCAGGGGCAAGTACCAGACACCTTGACCGGGCAAGAGGTGGTGAAAGACCAGCTCCCTCCAGGTGGCCGGTGCGCAGAGATAGAGAGGGAGCGCCGCACCAAGCAGGCCCACGAGTGGACGCCACTTGCCTATGGCCAAGGCCAGCGCTCCCAGGGACAACCAGATCCCCATGATTGGATCAAAGAGACCGCAGGCCAGCGCCAGGCCCCCGAAGGCCAAAGCCCCCCCTTGGCCTGCACGCTCCTGTTTGGGCCAAGCGCTGAGCACAGCGCAGCACCCCAGCAACCAGCACAGGGTCAGGGGGGTCGCCAAAGCCGCCGCCTGTGGCCGCCCCCAGCCAGCGATTCCCCAAGCCAAACCGCCAGCCAGACAGCCAACCAAGGAGGCTGCGAGACCGTGCAGAGCCGCCTTCCAACCCCGCCAAGCTACAGGAGTGACACCGAGCCCTGCGACCCAGAGCAGCCAGACCAAGCCCCCTGGCAAAACCACCCCCAGCATAGGGAGAATCAAGGCGGCGCTCGGCTCAGGACTGGGCAGCGGCCTGGCGTGGGCCATGCGAATCAGGGTGCGATGCAGAGCATCCAGCGCGGGGACTTCCACCTGACTCAAGTCGTCCTGGACGCTGTGGTAGGGCCAGTAGATCCCGCTGCGGCCGCGCCCCAGAAGGTGCATGGAGAGCACCCCCGCTTCCGCGAAGGGCGCATGGTCCGAGCGCTCAATTCCAAGCTGACGAGAGACCACTCGATAGGCCACTGGTGCTTGGACTTCTCGATGCTGGGCAAGCCAAGTGAGCGCCTCATCACCCCAGAGCGGGCCCAGCCCAGTCGCGCTGAGCTGCCCTTGCCCGACCAGATCCAAGGCGACCACCAGTCCAGGCTCAGGCGGAGCGTGATTGGCGACCCAGTCCCGACTTCCAACCAGTCCCAGCTCTTCCGCCCTAGGAAAAGCCACACACACTTGGCTGGGAGGCGGCACGGCTGCCAGGTCCTCGGCCAAGACCACCAAGGCCGCAACCGCTACGGCGTTGTCGATGGCACCGGGTACCGAGGCGTGCACCGCGTCGGTGTGGGCCAAGAACCAGAGTGCACCCGACTGGGCCTCGCCCCCACTGCAGGCGAAGAGGACGCCAGGGTCACCGACCGTCTGGGGCGCGTAGTTGTTTGCGCGGAGGCGCTCTGTGACCCAAGCCAGCGTCTTGTGTTCGCCAGGCTGGTCGTGTGCCCGCGGACCATGGGACAGCACCACCTCGGTGTAGTCCAGAATCCGTTCAGGGGAGGCTTGGGCCAAGCCCAAGGTGCACAACCAAAGCATGCCCAGGGCCTAACGTCCCGCTTCTCTAGTTGATGTTGGAGACCACGGTACTTGCGGTGTTCAACCAGAGATTCGAGAGCGCGCTGCTGAAGGCATTGATGGACACGATGATGCCCACGCTTACGACCCCTGCAATCAGGGCGTACTCGATGGAGGTCGCGCCTTGACGGGCAAGACGACCGGTACGCTTGATGCGGCTCAACATGGGAACTCCAGGGGGCTTCACGACAAATTGTGACATATCGCGACAGAAGCCGCAAGGCACAACTTTCCCTTGGCCTTTCGAAGAGACCCATCGGCTCCTTGACTGCCTGCCTGTGCGTTAAAGACGGACTCTAGAGGAGATTCCATGGACACCCCCGGCCCTGTCCTAGAGCTGCACGGCTTGCTCGCTGAGCGCACCACCCACCGAGATCCCGCGGTCATCGCAGATCTAGATGCACGCATCCGTTCACGCTTTGAGCGCCCTCTGGCGGTCATGATAACCGACATGGCGGGCTTCTCGACCATCACCCAACAGGCAGGAATCATTCATTTTCTTGCACTGATTCAGCACATGCACGGCCTCTGTGTGCCGGTGATTGAGGCCCACGGTGGCCACTTGATCAAAGCCGAAGCAGACAACCTCTACGCGAGCTTCCCCGAGCCAATCCTGGCGGTGGACGCCGCCGTGGCCATGCGGGCGGCTTGCGATGCAGACGCCAAGCTTCGCGGCGTTTTGGACCGTGTACGGGTCGCCATCGGCCTGGGATTTGGCCCGATCCTGGACATCGATGGCCACGACTTCTTCGGCGATCAGGTGAACATGGCCAGCAAGCTGGGCGAAGACATCGCCTCCGCTGGAGAGATCCTTCTGACCCGGCAAATGGCCGAGCAACTCTCCGAGCATCCTCTGGCGTCCGCCCTGGTGCCCCACAGCGCAAAGATCTCCAAGGTAGAGCTCGACTACTTCAGTCTGGGCGTGGTCGGATGAGCGAGACGACGCCGACCCCGAGCGACTTTGAAGCCCTGGGCGGAGCCGAGGGGGTCCAGCGCCTGATCAACCTCTTCATCGACAGAGTGTCCTCCGACTTCATCATTGGATTCTTCTTTGAGCGGGTCGATCTGGACCGGGTCAAGCTGATGGAGGCCAGCATGGCCTGTGTTCACCTGGGTGGACCTGGGGAATACGTGGGCCGTCCAGTCGGCCGCACCCACTCGCCCTACCCCATCAACGCCGGGCACTTTCGCAGGCGCCTTGCAATCTTGCGCACGGTGCTGACAGAGCAGGACGTCGACCCCGAGATCATCGCCCGGTGGATAGCCCACGACCAGGCTCTCGAGGCCAAGGTCACCAACGGACAGGAGTGCGCCCAATGACCCCACACGAAAAGGTGGAGCTGGTAGACGAAGACGCCTTGCCTGTTGGTACGGGCGGTGATGGGTGGCCTGAAGAGAAGGACCTGTTGAGCCCGCCGCCTCCTTCGAGCCTCCCCGAGGAGACGCCTGGGGACCGCGGCTCCGACTTCACCCTGCTCGAAGACGACACGGAACCCACGGATCCCGGATGGGCGGAGTCCAGCGCGGATCTCGAGCCCAGCGACTTTGAAGACGATGGCCTTTTGGAGCTCCAGGAGTGACCCTTCTACGCTTCTTCAAACGCTACGTGGTCCCCCTCTGGCATTGGTACTTGGCAGGTCTGGTCTTCCTCTTCTTGACCAACTGGCTGGCCGTGGAGATTCCACTCCGCATGGCCGCGGGCGTAGACGCGCTCGGCAACGACCCCGAGGCCGTCCGCACCGCGGCCTTCACCATCGGCCTAATGGGCCTGGCCGTCATCGCCGTGCGCTCCCTCTCTCGGGTGCTCTTTTTCACCCCTGGGCGCCTGGTAGAGTTCCGCCTCAAGAACGACATCTTCGGCCAGCTCACCAAGCTTCAACCTTCCTTCTACTCAAAGATGAAGGCCGGCGACATCGTCTCCCGTGTCAGCAATGACATGACCTTCGTGCGTGCCCTGGTGGGCTTTGGCGGGCTGCAGGTCTTCAACGTGACCCTGGCCCTGGCGATGACCGGCCGCAAGATGTTCCAGCTCAACCCCAAGCTGACCATCTTGACCTTGCTCCCCATCGTCATCGGCCTGGCCTTCATGCAAGCCGGTGTCTTCGCGATGCACCGCCTGACCCGACTCAGCCAGACCCAGCTCTCCTCCTTGAGCGACCGCATCCTCTCCCTGCTTCAGGGGGTGCAGACCATCCAGGACTTCACGGCAGAGGCCCCCTTCCTTCGCCGCTTCGAAGAAGAGAACCTGGAGTTCATGGGGACCAACATCCGCTTGGCCTGGATCCGCTCCACCATCCTGCCCATGTTGGGTTTGGCCGGCAGCACCTGCATCTACGTGCTCTTGATCGTCGGCGGCCCCATGGCCCAGCGCGGCGAGCTCAGCGTCGGCCAGCTCGTCGCATTCGTGACCTTCATCGCCCAGCTGCTCTGGCCCCTGATGAGCCTGGGCTGGCTCGTGAGCGTCTTCCAGCGTGGCTACACCAGCCTGCAGCGCATCGACGAGGTGCTCTATGCAGTGCCGGAGAGGCCAGAGGGTGAGACCCCAGAGAGCTTGGCCTCGGCCCCGCCCTCCCTGCACCTCAAGGACCTGAGCTTCACCTACCCAGGCGAGGACACCCCGGCCCTGCAGGGCATCACCGCGACACTGCATTCCGGTCAGACCATCGGGATCTACGGGCGCACCGGCTCTGGCAAGAGCACCCTGCTGCGGGTCTTGACGCGCACCTGGAACCCGCCCGCAGGCACCATTTTCGTGGGCGAGACGGACATTCTGGACCTGGATCTGGACGCCTGGCGCGGCAACACAGCCGTGGCCCCTCAGGTGCCCTTCCTGTTCTCCGACAGCATCGCCGCCAACGTGGCCATGGGCCCCATCGACCCTGCCCGCGTGGACCAAGCCACCATCAAGGCCAGCCTGGCCGAGGACCTCAAGGCCCTGCCCGAAGGCTTGGACACCGTGGTCGGTGAGCGCGGCATCATGCTCAGCGGTGGCCAGCGTCAGCGCACCGCCCTGGCGCGCGCGCTCTACCGTCCGGCCAACCTTATCGTGCTCGACGACGTGCTCAGCGCCGTGGACCAAGAGACCGAGCAGCGTCTCATCGACACCTTCGCCGCTATCGGCAAGGACGGACAGCAGCCCACCATGCTCTTGGTCTCTCATCGCATGTCTGCCCTGGCCCGCACCGACCACGTGCTCGTCCTAGACGAGGGCAAGCTGGTGGACCAAGGCACCCACAGCGAGCTGCTCACCCGCGATGGACCCTACCGAGAGGCCTGGGCCAGTCAACACGAAGACCAAGCGCCCGCCGTTCAGGCCGAGCCGGAGGCGGTGCAATGAACCAAGCTCCCGTCCCTCCGAAGGACCTGAACTTCAAGGCCATTATCTCGCGCATGTGGCCCTTCGCGGCCCCATCCGGGGGGCTCTTCCTCACCGCTCTGATCCTCACCCCGGTGGCGACGCTCATCAGCTTGGCCCAGCCTTGGTTGATGAAGGCGGCCATCGAGGAGCACATCGAGGGCGTAGGCGCTGGCGCTGCATCCGAGATGGGCCTGGACAGCTTGGGCAAGGTGGCCGCCGCCTACCTGGGCGCCGTGGCCCTGGGCTACGTCGTGCGCTCGGCCTACTCCATCATCATCTCCATCGCCGGCCAGAAAACCGTGCTGCGCCTGCGCAGCCACGTGGTCAAGCACCTGCTCAGCCGCTCCCCCTCCTTCTTCGACAAGCGCCCGGCCGGAGCCCTGCTCACCCGAGCGACCTCCGATATTGAGGCCTTGGGCGAGAGCCTGTCCTCGGGCGTCGTCACCATCCTCTTGGACGTGCTGACCATCATCGGCGTGCTGATCGCGATGTTCATGTTGGAGTGGAAGATGACCCTTCTACTCCTCGCTGTTGCTCCCCCGTTGGCCCTCATCATCGAGCTCTGCCGACGTCGCTTGCGTCAGACCTACAACACCATCCGCACCTCGCTCTCTACCGTGAACGCCTACCTGAACGAACAGGTCAACGGCATGGAAGTGGTGCAGCTCTTCAATCACCAGAAGGGCAGCCACGACGGCTTCATGGAGCGGAACACCGTCTACAAAGACGCGACCATCCGCTCCAACGTCTACGACGCGCTCATGTACGCGGCGGTGGACGGAATCGGCAGCATCTGCATCGCTCTGATGCTCTGGTACGCCACTGGACGCGCGGAGGTTGGCATCACGGCCGGCCTGATGGTGGCCTTCATCGACTACCTCAACCGCCTCTTTCGCCCTCTGCGTGAGTTCAGCGGCAAGATCGCCATCATCCAGCGCGCCGGCGCCGCCCTTCAGAAGGTCACCGGACTGCTGGACACCGACGAGTCCATCGCCTCCGGCTCCAAGACCCTGGAGCAGGTCAAGGGCGAAGTGGTCTTTGAGGATGTGCGCTTCGGCTACCGTCCCGAGCCCGAGTACGAGGTCCTCAAGGGGGTCTCACTCAAGGTCTCCCCAGGCGAGGTCGTCGCGATCGTCGGCAGCACAGGCTGCGGCAAGACCACCCTGACCCGGCTGCTCTCCCGCTGCTACGAGGGCTACACCGGGCGCATCACCCTGGACGGTGTGGAGATCCGCGAGCTGACCCTGCCCACTGTGCGCCAGGCTGTGGCTCGGGTACGCCAGGACATCCAGCTCTTCCCGGACACGGTCAAGTTCAACGTCGACCTGGGCAACGCCAAGCTGGACATGGCCCAGCTGGAGTCGGCGGCAGAGCTGGTCAACGCGGACCGCGTCATCGCCTCTCTCCCCGATGGCTGGCAACACGAACTCACCGAGCGCGGCGCCAACGTGAGCGTGGGTCAGGGTCAGCTCCTCAGCTTTGCCCGCACCATGGCCTACGACGCCCCTGTGGTCATCCTGGACGAGGCGACCGCCTCGGTGGACCCCGTGACCGAGGCGCTGATTCAGACCGCCATTGAGCGCATCCTGGAGCGCAAGACCGTCCTGGTCATCGCCCACCGGCTGAGCACCATCACCGCCGCCGACCGCATCGTCGTGATGGACGCTGGCCGCGTGGTCGAGTCCGGCACCCACCAGGAGCTCCTGGCGGCCGAGGGTCACTACGCCGGGCTATACCATGCGGGCTTTGACTCAGACGCCGCCCAAGCCAGCCCAGCAGAGGCCTAAGGCTCAGTCAGCCTGGGTCTCTTCGTCCTCTGCGGGGGCCTCTTCGGTCTCCGGCTCAGGGGACAGGTCCGGCATCACCGGCTCCTGTTGGCCCATCGGCGCCTCCAGCTCAAGCACCTCGCCATCGGGGCTGACCGTGGCCCGGAAGGTGTCGCCGTTGGCGCACCAGACTTGAACCGTGCTGGGCGTATAGAGCGTTCCCAGCATCATGGTGAGGATGGAGTTGCCCACACTGGTCTTGGTCTTGATGCGGGAAAACTCACCATTGGGGCAGACATCGGAGATGTCCACGGGATCGGAGAGCTCGACAATCCCCCACAGGGCGCGGTGGTGCCAGTCCTTGATCTCGGGCTCACCCTTGACCTTGGGACCGTAGGTGTACTGCATCTTGAAGCAGCCGCTCAGGGCCACCAGGCCCAACACGGCCAACAGGGCGCGCTTCATGGGGACACCTCCGCGAGCACGAGGCCCTGCTCATCGCTGCTCAAGTTCCAGGTCACACCACTGGCGCAGGTCACCGTGACCTTGCGGGGGGTGATGAGGCCCGCCGTGCAGACCGTCATGCCGGCTGCAAGCGGGTCCATCTCCTCTTCAATGCGAGCAACCCCGGTGGGGCACATCTTCTGCAGCTCGTAGGAGGGACTGCCGACCAAACCCCAGAGCAGGAAGCGACTACGCTTGGTGTGCGTCTCTCCGCTCGGCGCCTTGCCGGTGACGATGGTGGTCTTGTAGCAGCCCAAGGGGGCGGCGAGGGCGAGCCAAACTGCGAGCACGTTCTCTCCAACTTGCTGCGAGCACTAACACTGAAGAGAAGCTGAGACGGCCTTGGACGCCCTTTATCCGGCGTTTTCCAAGATCGTTCCAATGATCCCCAGGCCCATGCACCCGGCACAGCTCAGGGCAAAGCCTCCTCCAATGACGATGGCGACCCACTTCAGGGTGCTGCCTCCGCTGGACTCCGTGGGCGCATCCGCCCTGGGCTGTGGCCGCGGTGCAGGCTCCGGAGACGGGGAGGGAGCAGCGCTCGGCGCCGGAGCGGAGTCGGCCCCTTCCTTGGGGTAGATGACGTAGGAGGCCGGATCAAAGGTCGGCCCTTGCTTGCGAGGCCGGTGTACCGGCGTTGGGCTCGCTGCAGGTGCAGGCGCACTAGGCGGGGGTGTACCCACCCCTTCCGTGCTCTGGCCACTGAACTCTGGGTCCAGGGGGATCTCGTCTTCCATCGCCAGACAGAAGGCGTGCGGCGGCAGCTGCTGGGCGTATTGGCCGCTGTAGCCAGCCAGCAGGTCACGCAGGGCTTGGAAGCTCTTCTTGGCGACCTCGACCCCGTGCACGGTGCTGAAGATGCCGATGCGGCCCGTCTGAATGATGGCGGTGCTGGAGCTGGGCCCCGTGGGAATGATCTGCATGCCCCAGGCCAGGTCGATGTGGGCACCGACCAGCTCTTGGCGTAGCTCAAGGTCGTCGACCAAGCGGGTGTCGATCTCCTCCAAGCGCTCGATGAACTTCTTGACCACCGGGTCCTCTTCCTGGGACTCGTGGGCCTCCCAGCTTCCCATGCCCAGCAGACCGCGGGTCAAGATCACACTGGCCGGCGCACCAAAGGCAAAGTCCATGCGGAAAAAGGTCGCCAGGGCCTCTTTGTCGGTGAAGGGGCTGGTGACCTGAATGGTGCCCGCTTCGACCGGAATGAGCGCACGCAGGGCCCCGGTTGGCGCCACCTGGTTCATGCGCAGCTTCTTGGGCCCCTTGTCGATCTTGTGCACAGATACGCTGGGTGCAGACAAGCCGAGCTTGACCGTCTCATCGATCAGTCGCTTCTTCTCATCCTTGATGACACCGGCACGGCTTGCCATGGCGTTTGCGATGGCCCTTCCCAGAATGCTCAAAACGACTCCTTGCAAGCTTTGCTACACGGCGTATTAGCCGCTTGTCACCAGAGCGCACCATGCCCGCGAAGCTTTCAGTCAACGTCAACAAATATGCACTGCTCCGCAACTCCCGTGGGCACAACGCCCCGGACCTGCTGGCCAGCATCGACACCGTCCTGGCTGCAGGCGCCCACGGCATCACCGTGCATCCGCGCCTGGATCAGCGCCACATCCAATTTGACGATGTGCCAACTATCTCCAAGCATCTGCGCGAGAAGCATCCCGGCATTGAGTACAACATTGAGTGCGAGAACGATCCGCGCTTGATCGAGATGGCTCTGGAGCTGCGGCCCGCACAGTGCACCTTGGTTCCGGTGACCCCCGGCGAGGTGACCTCGGATCACGGATGGGATCTCCCAACCCAGAGCGCTGAGCTGCGAGAGAGCGTGCGGCGACTGCAAGCCGCAAGAATCCGCGTCTCCATCTTCATGGACTGCGTGCCGGAGAACATGGCCCACGCCGCCAGCTTGGGCGTGGACCGTGTAGAGCTCTACACCGGGCCATTCGCCTGGGCTTGGGGCAAATCAGAGCAGGCCGTGCAGACCCAGCTCTTCATCGACAGCATTCAGGCGGCGGTGGCCCACGGACTCGGGGTCAACGCAGGCCACGACCTAGACCAGCACAACCTGGCCGGCGTCCTAGGCGTTCCTGGCTTGGACGAGGTCAGCATTGGCCACGCCCAGATCTGCCGGGCCCTGGAAGTGGGCACGACGCAGAGCGTGCAGGAGTTGCTGGCGGCACTGGGCTACTGAGCTCGGCCATTGACAGTGCCCGTAGACCGGCCCCCGAAGCCGAAGGCGCGACGGAGACACCGCCCGGTCTACTGTGCCGGTCAAGGCGCTCGCTGCGCTCGGCCATTGACAGTGCCCGTAGACCGGCAGGTAGCCGGTCTACTCGATGTACCCAAGCTGCCTGAGCTGCTCGAGTACGGCCTCGTCCTCGTCCGTGGTCTTGCTGGCCTTGCCCTCGCCCTTGGCCCCGTAGGTGGCCACGGTCTTGAGGGGATTGGCGGCCCGGAACTCGGGCTTGAAGAGCTGCATCTGAGGTGACCCAGCCATGTCATCGGCGATGGGCAAGCCCATCCCGTAGAGCAGGGTCGGCGTGATGTCGTGGATGCGGATGCCGCTCATGTCGACGTTGGGGTCGATGTCTGGGCCAGCCGCCGCGAAGATGCCGGGAGGATCACCGGCGTGACCGCCGGAGTTCTCCACCATGCCCTTGATGACCCCCTTGACCTCCCTGCCGTCGATCATCAGGGTCTTTGTCGCGCCGTCTTGCAGGGAGATGACCACAAAGTCGCCGCCGCGCTCCTTGTCGGTGGCGTTGGCCAGGTCCAGCTCAAAGGCTGGCTGCCCGCTGCTGTAGGTCACCGTGGCCAGCTTGGCCTCGAGCTGCTTGCGTGCCTCTTCGGCCTGAGCTGGGGTGAGCTTGCCGCCCGCATCGCGCCCTTCCAAAGAGAAACGCACCCGCTTGCGACGCTCGTTCAACGCGCTGGACCAGGTGTACATCTGGCTGGCCTTGACATCGACCTTCCCGCTGGGGGACAGGGTCGCGAAACCCAGCTCAGCCAGCAGCTTGTCAAAGTCGTAGGTGACCTTCAGGGTCACATCGTCCAAAGGCCTAAAGCCATGGTCGCTGACGATGATCACGTTCACGTCTGGACCGGCGGAGTCCAGGACGCGACCCAAGACCACATCCGCGGAGCGGTAGGCCTTGGGGATCTTGTTTCCGTACTGCTCAACACCCTCTTGCGGCACCGAGCCAGCCGGAAAGTCCTCGGGCCGGTAGTAGCGCCAGAACTTGTGGCTGTTTGGATCAGTGCCGTGGATGTACATGGCCATAAAGTCGAAGGGCGTCGCACTGAGAACGGGGCCCCACTCTGTGACCACGCGGTCTTCAGGGGCGAAGTGCTGCTTGCCGGGCCAGAGCTTGACGTGCTCGCTGTTGGCCTTGTCCAAGCTGGCGCGCACCTGGGTCTCTGCGCTGGTCGGAGTCGCGCACTTCTCCAGCTCGCCGTTGCAGCGCTCGGTGATGTTGATGCCCGAGATGGACTCAGCCGGCCAGGTCCCCCACCAACCCAAGACGTGCGTCTTCATGCCCGCTTGGCTGGTCATGTTCCAGATCGCGGGGACCTTGCGCAGGTCAGAGGAGACCGGAACGTCCCCCTTGGGCGTGGCCACCACAAAGCCTGTGATGCCGTGAACGTCAGGGTCGTGGCCGGTTGCGATGGTCGTCCAGATGACCGGAGACCAGCCATAGTCCGTCTGCAAAGGTGCGCGGACGCCGCGATCCACCAAGCCTTTGAGGTTGGGCATCTTGCCCTGGGACCACTGGTCCTCGATGACGGACCACTCGCCCCCGTCCATCCCGATCAACAAGAAGGGATGGCCTGAAGGGGTTCTCGCGGCGTCCGCCTCTGCGCCCACCACAACGGCGCCCAAGAAGAGCAACCCAAGTCCCGCCCAATGCACCGCACGCAACCTCACAACGAACCTCCGGAGGTGGCCCACTGAGGCCACACCTCAGTCTAACGCCCGCGGCCACAAACTCCGTCCATCAGAGCCTCAAGAAGCACCGTGCTCAAAAGTTGGGCACGGAGCAGAACCCACACCAATTTCGGCCCCTTTAGCGCCCTCCCCACACAAGGGTCCACAAGTTGTCCACAGGCAGTCCACCGATCGTCTCCACCGCGGCACCTCTCCATAAAGTATTGAAATCCCGTTTCATTTCAAAAGTGTGGACGTGTCAACACCGGCCCTTGAGCGGAGCTTGATGGCGATCTGTGGACAAGTACAAGGACCTCCCTTGCCTGGGCTGTGTTAGACCCTCTGCACCGAATTTGGAGCCCCAATGAGCCTGATCGACGACGTCCAAGCCTTCTTCAACGCGGACGACTGGAACCCCACCCCCATGGAGAGCGATCCCCTGGCACTGGTGATGGGTTTTGTGGGCGAGGCCGCTCGCTGGCAGTGCTACTGCAAGGTTCGCGAAGAGCAGCACCAGATCCTCTTCTACAGCATCGCGCCCACGCCCGTCCCCGAAGACAAGCGCTCCGTGGTGGCCGAGTTCATCACACGGGCCAACTATGGCCTCATTATCGGCAACCTGGAGATGGACTTCGACGACGGTGAAGTTCGCTACAAGAGCGCGGTGGACGTGGAAGGCGCACCCTTCAGCTCCTCCAGCGTTCGCAACATCGTGTACGCCAACGTGTTGACCATGGACCGCTACTTGCCTGGCTTGCTGGCCATCGTGCACGGCGACGTGAGCGCCGCAGACGCGATCGCCAAGGTCGAGGGATAGGACTTTAGGGCTGCCTCTCGGGGCTCAGGCCCAGGGACTTAGGCCTTCAGGATGCGCTGTAGGGTGGTGATGTCCACCCGCAGGGCTCCGTCTCCAATGAAAGTGCAGCTGCCGCCCGCATCCAGGGCGTCCAGCTCGCTCTGGCCCTCGCGCACCTCCAGGCACTCTGCGCTTCCGCTTCCAGCCCAGTCAACGGCCAGGCGTGGCGTGAGGCGAACCTCGCTGACGTGGGGCCCCGCCTCCATCACCCACAGCTCCATGTGCGCGGTGTCCGGCAAAGCCGGCGCAGCTCGGGTGCCCAGCTTGTTCAAGGTCGTGGAGAAAACCCCATCTACGCAGTCCACCTTGGGGAACTGCTCCCAGATCACCTTGCGGCCCATGCCGTCATCGAAGAAGGCGACGCGCAGACGCACCTTGTCTCGGGTGACGGTTTGTCCTCTGTGACTCAGTGTGCCGCCAAGCTCCAAGAGCAGCTTGGGGTCCTCTTCCTTCTTGGCAAAGGCTGGAAGGGGGGCAAGCAGAAAGGTAGCGCTGGCCGCGGCCAGCAGATCTCGGCGTCTCAAAGGCGACTCCATCGGGGATTGCCCTAGTCTACACTTCGCGCCATGCTGCTCTTCCCTAGCCTCACGGCGAGCCTGTTGGCCTGCCTCTCTCTGCCCTCCCCTCCTGCGGCGACCGACCAGGTCCTCGGTCCGGTCAACCGAAGCGGCTTGCCCCAGACCAGCCTTCGGGCCCACCACAGCGCCCGAATGTCCTTGCCCCAGCACCAAGCGGTGGCTGGCGGAGACCGGAAGCAGGACGATGGTGGACTGATCACCGCCTACCTCTTTGAGCACCCCCAGGGCCGTGTCCTTATCGACGCCGGACTGGGTCGGCGCACCAAGATGGACCCCAAGGACTATCCAGGACCGCTCTTGATCAAGGCCCTGGGCGAGTTCCGAATGGGGGACCCCACCGTCACGGCCTTGGCGGATCTGGGGTTGAGCGGGGATTCCATCGACACGGTGATCCTCACCCACACCCACTACGACCACATCGGCGGCTTGGAGGACTTTCCCGCAGCCGAGGTCAGAGTGACCGCCCAGGAGCTGGCCTTTGGCTTGAACCAGCCCAGCAACTGGAGTGAGCCCCTGGCTCGGGCCAATGTGGAGACCTTCACCTTCGATGGCGGCACCTACGGCCCCTTCAGCCGCCACCACGACTTCTTCGGAGACGGCAGCTTGATCCTACTGCCTGCGCCAGGACACACTCCGGGCTCAACGATGGTCTTGGTCAACCTGCCGCAGACCAGCGTGCTGATCATGGGCGACGCCGCCTGGACCGAGGAGAACTGGGCGGAGCCCATGCCGAAGGGGGGCCTGCCGCGCCGGGTCTTCGACAGCGACTGGGAGCAGGGAATGGCTGCCTTGTACCAGGTCAACTCATGGGCCAAGGCATGGCCGGAGCTGGTGGTGCTCAGCGGACACGACGCCGGGAACGAGGACAAGCTGCCGGCCTGGCCAGACGCGCTGCACTAGCTCGCTTAGCGCAACAGTCGCTTGGACGAAGGCCGCCTCTCTGGGACCAGCTCTACGCCAGCGACCTCACCGAGGCGGCGTGCCAAGGGCAGTCTGTCCTCGGGCAGGGCCGCAGCCAATGCACGGTCGGCCGCCCAGCGAGCCCTGGCCGCGAGGTGATCTGCGTCCTGGAGGGATCCCCTCTCCTTCAAGCTATGGGCCGCTTGAAACAAGGTCATCGCGGCCGCGGGCAGATCGAAGAAGCCCAGATCCAGGCTCTGAGAGAGGCGCCGGGCCGAGCTGAGAATTCGCGCGTGGTCCTTCTCTTGAAGGGCGCACTCAAGCTGCAGGCAGGCGGCGTCCCGAGCGATGGGCCCAGGGGCGCCGACCAACTCCGAGAGCAGCTCCCGGGCCTTCTTCGGACTGCCCTGCTCCAGCCAGCAACGGGCCTCGGCCAAGGCCAGCATGTCCCGGGACAGAGGGGGCAGGCTGTGGGACATGTCCTGGCGGTAGCGCTGGATGCGCTGGAGGGCGCCCAAGCTGGCCCCGGCGCTGCGCTCTTGCTCGGCGCGCACAAAGGTGAACAGCCCCTCGAGCTGGGGTTCAGCCATCAGGACCAGCTCATTGGGGGCCCAGGGGTCGACCTCTTGGCCCGTGACCACGTCCATCCACTGAAGCATGGTGCGACACCACGCCACGCCCAGATCGGAGCGGTTCTGGGTCTCCAAGCGCAGCACCTTGGCGATCTGGTCGCGCTGGGCGTAGTGGGGGCCGCCTCTGGCACCGCCCAACCACGGCGAGATCAGCTTGTAGCCGTCGCTGACGTAGCCCCCAAAGCGCAGAGGCAGCAGGTTCCAAGCCAAGACCAGCAGGTTGAACCACATCGCACCGCTCAGGGCCGGAAAGCGCTCGGCCAAGGGCCAGAGGACCAGAGCCAGCAGGCCTTGGAAGATCAGTCCACCGGAGTGGTAGAGCCAGCGCCGCTCAGGGATGACGTCGACCGGAATGGCGACACACTGCCCCCCGCTGAAGATCCAGCGTCCCAGGTACACGATGGTGCCCCGGCGGGTGCGGAAGTGCAGCAGCGGCGCGCCATGCCCGATGCCAAAGCTGGTCACACGGTAGCCAGCAGGTTTGGCGGCCAAGGCATGCCCGAGCTCGTGCAGCACCGCGATGAGCGGAACCGAGAGCAGCCAAGCCAGGGTGGTGTGCGTCATGGTGGGTCCTGACAGCAACATAGACCAAGGGTTCCCCGGGCCTGTTAAACAGGCGCCATGTCCTCTGCCGATCTCCGCAGCCTTCCTCTCGCCGACCTGGAGCACCTCCTGGTCGATGTGCTGGGCGATCTGCCCCCGGGATGGACCGCCAGACGGCAGGCCTTGGAGCGCGCGGCCGACAGCCCCGCTCAGCTCCAAGCCCTGGATCCCCTCCTGCTCGCAGTGCGCGCACTGGAGACCATCGAGTCGGGCCTGCCCATACAGATCGGCGGCCTGCGTCGCGGTGAGATCTGGGAACAGGACGCCATCAGCGTGAGCTTCGATGCCTGGCGGCGCGGACAGCGTGTGCTCCTGCGGGCCCTGCGTCCCGAGCTGCGCGGCGACCCAGTCTGGCAGCGCCGTCTACATGCCAGCACCCGATGGCCCGCACCTCACCCTCTGCCGGGTGCCCTTCGCATGCAGGGAGAATGGCCGATGCTGGAATACCCGCTGCATGGCCCCTCTCTCTCCCAGCTCTTGCCGGCAGATGAGCGCCCAGACACCCAGCTGATCGCCCTGGCTTTGGAGGGTGGCCTGGCCGGCTTGGAAGCCCTGCACGCCCGAGGCCAGGTGCACGGTCACTTGAGCGCACGGCACTTGGTGCGCACCGAGACCGGATTTGAGCTGATCTGGCTGGATCCCGTTCTGGCCATCGCATCCAGCCCTGAGCAGGATCTACGAGACCTGGGCAAGGCCGTGGCGACCCTGGATCCCAGCGGCAGCGACCCCGTCGGTGAGCTGGCCCGTTCCATGGCCCACGAGCCACCTCCCAGCGTGGACATGGCCAGAGCCTTGCTCTCGCGCACCCTGGCAGAGGCCTTGGCCGAGCGCCGCCACGAGCTGGCCATGCGCGCCCGTGACCAAGCCAAGCGCGCCCGAGAGGAGCGCCTGCTCAGCGCCACCAAGCGCCTGGGCATCGCCATCTCTCCCCCCGTCGGCCAGTTCTGCCTTCGCGCCGGACAAGACAGCGTGCTCGTCGTCGTCGACAGCGACGGCACCAAGATCAAGGGCGGCCCTGTGGCCGGAATGCCCGCACGCTTCATGCCCCGCGTCTGGGACGCCGAGCAAGGCCTGGACCCTGTGGCCAGCCGCGCCCTGCTGCGCGCCTGGGCCAGCCGAAAGACCGGCGATGAGACCCGCCGCGCCAAGATGCAAGCCGAGCTTGGAGTGGACGACGCCGGCGCCATGAACCTATGCCGATGGCTGAGCTGCCAAGCCAGGCTTCGGGCGGTGAGGATGCTGCTGGAGCTGGGAAGCTGAGCTCGGCGTTGCTGGAGATGCGACTGCGATCTGCCCCCGGACAGATCCTGTCCTCCCCCCGCGCTACCCTTCCCCAGTGACCACCTCCCCCCAGCAGATCGCCCGCCACTGGCGCACCCGAATGGCCCACCACCACACCCGGTGGGAGAGCCGCCTGATCCAACCGACGGGCGACTTGCCCTTGGATCGCATGCTGGTGCCCTTCAAGCTCTCCTGGCCCGGAAACGCCGGTCAGGTGGTGGACGTCCAAGAGCTGGCGACGGACCGGAGCGTGGTGCTGGGCGTTGCTGGCTCCGGAAAGAGCACCTTTGCCAAGTGGCTCGCCAACGAGACCTTGGCCAAGGGCGTCGCACTGCCGGTGTTGATCCGTCTGCGCGACCTGGATCCCCAGTCTGAACACCTCAGCGTGGACCAAGCGCTGGAGTCCTACCTGCTCCAGCAGATCCCCCAAGCCAGCCCCGGATTCTTGGACCCCCTTCTGCGGGATCCCCAAGCGCCACCGGTGCTGCTGATTCTGGATGGCTGGGACGAGCTGGGAGGACGTGCCCCGGCCCTTCGACAGCAACTCTTGGGCCTGCTCACCAGCTACCCGCGCTTGGGCTTGGTGCTCACGGCCCGTCCCGGGGCTCTGGCGCTGCCGGGCTCGGACGAGGACACCCAGGTCCTGCACCTGGACCTGCTGGACGAGAAGGGCGTGGCCCAACTCAGCGAGAAGATCCTGAGCGTGCTCTCCCCCGAGGCGCCGGCCACCCAGGACTTCCTCCGCAACCTGGCCGAGCACCCCAAGGCCATGGCGCTGGCCCGCAGGCCCCTGTTGCTTCAGATGCTGCTGATGCACCATCCGGACCCCCTGCCCCGCTCCACCGCCCGCCTGTATCAGGCCTGCATTGAGGGCCTGCTCGAAGAGCGTGACCCCGAGCAGATCCGCTTGCCGGAGCTCACCGCCCTGGCCTTCAGACTGCAGGAGCTCCAAGCCCAGGAGGTGCGCAACAGCCACCTCCCCCCAAACTGGTCCCTCAGCAAGCGCCGCAGCTTTTTGGCTTGGGCCCAGCGGGACTCGGGCCTGCTGGAGCAGCGGCAGAGCAGCGGGGAGCTGGTGTTCATCTACAGCTCCGTGCGGGAGTACCTGGCCGCTGCGCACCTGCACCTGCAAGACCAAGCACCCGTGCCGCGCATCGCCGAGTTGGCCGAGCACGCCTCCTGGGCGCCGGTTCTGCGCATGTGGATCGGCCTGCTGGAGCCCCCCGAGCGCAAGGCCCTTCACGCCCTCATTCAAGACCGATCCAAGTCCGCACACTGGGCGCTCTGGCTGCGCCTACACGCCCTCTGCTTGGACACTGAGCTCGGAGAGCTGGCCCGCCCCTCCAAGCTCAGCCCTACAGGGGCCTTCTTGGCCGCCATCAACGGCGCGTGCAGCTCCAGCGCCTGCGTGGCCACCGGTCGGGTGCTCTCTGCAGGCTCCCCCCTCTGGCCCGGCAGCCCCTGGGAGTTGGCGCTGCTGGGGGCGTGGCCAAACCGGCGCGTGGGCATCTCCCGACGCCTGCAGCAGCTCGCGCTCCTGGGCGCCTCCCAAGAGCAGCTCAAGGTGGCCGCCCAAGCCCCCTTGCGCAGCGCAGACTCCGAGCTGTGGAAGGGGATCTTGGACCAAGTCTGGGGAGGATTCCTGGACGACCACGGCACCTACATGGCGGCGGAGTCCTGGGCCTGGGCCTCGGCCATGGGAGACCCCGAGCGCCTGCCGGCCTTTCTACCCCAAGACGGGTGGGAGGTCCTGGCACGCACCGAGACCCCAGCGCACCTGGGCGGCAGCGTGGCCTTGCTGCGGGCGGCTTGTCGCGCACGCCTGGGGCTGGAAAACGCTCTGGACGAGCTGCTCACCATGCCCCAAGCGGATCCCCTCTGGCGCAGCTTGGCCCTGACGCTCTCCGGCCGACAGAGCAGCGCCGATGTGGCCTTGTTGACGGAGCTGGCCAAGAACCCGGAGCAGCGGCAGGAACCCCTGAGCTGGGGCCTGCAGTGGATCGTTCGAGGCGATCTGCTCCTCTTGGATGGGCAGGTGCTGCCCCTGGAGGCCCTGGGTCTGGAGCTGCCCTTGGTGGACCTGCTCTAAAGCCCCAAGAGCGCCAACGTTCCGGCCGCCTCTTCCAGCCAGACCAGATCCCCTTCCAGCAAGGTCATCAGCACCTTGGCCAAGGCTGCATCGGGTGCCAGGGCCTGGACCTGTGGGTCTCCGTCATAGACCTGGGATTGGTCTCGGCCCACCTGTCGCGCAACCGCGGAGAGCCGCTGGGCGAAGTGCTCTCCAGATTGGATCAGCGCCCGATGGGCTGGCCAACGCTCACCCATGGCCATCCACAGCAGCAAAGCCTCGGCGTGGCCTTGGGTGGGGGTCGCGGGCACATCCCCCGTGCTCTGCAGCAGCGCCAGCTTGCCGGAGAGGCGGCTGAGGACGCGGGGGTTCCGCAGGCTCTGCACCGGCGCGATCTGGTCCACGCTCACCTGTGTCAAAGGGTCTGGCAAGCAGGTACGCAGGGGGCGCTCGCCTTGGGCGGTCAACACTGGCGCAGCCAATCGGCCCAGCCAGAAGCTTTGGACCGACTGGGCCCGAAGCCCCGGCAGACTGACCCGCAGATCGAAGATCTTGTCCAAGTAGCGATCGGCGTCCACGCCCTGGCTGCCGTAGGCCTGACGCACCCCTTCTCGCGCCAAGAAGGGGTCCAGCGCCACGAGCACCGTCACAGGAGCGCCAGCGGCCAACAGGAAGCGAAGTCCTTGGAGCAGGGCCATCTGACGCTCCGGCGCGCAGCGGTCCAGATCATCGATGCACACCAGCAGACGGGACCCTGCCGCGCTGTAGTCACCCAGGATCGCCTGGGTCAGATCACGAAAGTCTTGGGCCATGGAGGCGACGGGATCGCCACCTGAGTCCTCTCCCAGTGCGACCCCGGCGAGCTCCCCGAGAAATGGGGCCGCCAAGTCCAGAACCTGACCGCCTGGCACCACCGCGGCAGCCCCCTTCAGGCCAAAGTTCAACCCCGCCTTGATCAGGCGCTCGCTGGCGCTCTTTAGCGCCGGACTGAGCTTGCCCTGGCTGCGGGCGTGCAAGGCTCGAACCAGGGGTGTGAGCAGGTCTGGCGTGCCGTACTGCCAAGGATTGAGCCAGAGAGCCGGACCGGCTGGCCCCGGATCCGAGACGGTCTGGGCAGCCAAGCGGGCCAAGAGGTCGGTCTTTCCCCTGCCCCATTCGCCCTGCACCGCGATGACGGATCCTGGCGGCAGCTTGGCGGACCAAGTCAGCAGGCGCGAGGCCACGGCTTGGTGGCCCAGAGCATCAATAGGGAGCGGAAGTCCGGCCTCGAGGGCGGCTTGATTCACAAAGTCAACGCGCATGAGGCAGTGTAGCGCCTCCTACTCTGAGTACCCAAAGGGTAGGCTCTTCCTATGCCCCGTTTGCTCGACCGCCTCGACGCCGCCACCGGAATCAACACCAGCTCAGATGATGGGGTGGACTACCTGACCCAGCGGGAAGCGCCGCCAGCGATCATTGGCCCCGACGGACGCTACGTGCCCGGGTGGTTCAAGGGCTTTGACGGCGAGATGAACCTGGATCGCTCCAACGCCCTGAGCTTGGCACTGCAGCGGTGGTTCCACCTGAGCATCGATGCTGGCGACTACTTCATCGTCTGCAACCTGGCGAACCTGACCCGTGCCGGAAACGTCGCGCTCCTGGTCGCCCACAAGAAGTCCGGTGTCTTCGACCACGCCAGCCGAACCCGCCTGATCCCCAACGTCAAAGTGGAGGTCATGGACGACGCCCGGCACTTCGCCTGCACCGACACGGGCTCCTTCATCCGGGTGAGCGCGGACGGGCAGCGCTTCCACATCAGCCTGCACGTGGACCACCTGCACCTGCAGGCCATCGCGCGCCATGCCCTCGGCCCCGCCCTGGTGCAGTCCACCCGCTTCCAGCGCGGGCGCGGCAGCCTGCAGTTCTACTCGAACTTGGAGCTGGAGCACGGCCTGCTCACCCTCAAGGACCGCGTGGTCGTGCTGCCCCCTGGCAGCCTTGGGACCGTGGACCGCACCGTCGGTCACCAACGCGGACTGCAGCACTGGAACTGGATCGCCTGCGCCGGTCTGGCCTGGGACCGCACCCGGCGCGAGCAGGTCCAGTTCGGCCTACAAGTCGCAAAGGACCAAGTGGACGCGCGCCCCATCGTGCGCTCCCAGAAGTACGTGGTCTGGCTCAAAGAGGGGCTCTACAAGCTGCCCTCAGCGGCCTTTGAGTACGAGATCACCGACGAGCAGACCCGCAGCACCACGCCGTGGCGGATCCGCTCGACCGAAGCCGGGGACGACTGGTTGGACCTGCGCTTTGACCCCCGCTTCCAGCGCCGCGAGCAACGGGACGGTGTGCTCGCAAAGGGCGACTTCAACCAGTACTACGGCGAGGTCAGCGGCCGCATCCGAGTGGCCGGTCGCTCCCTGGTTTTGGACGGCGTCTTCGCGGTGACCGAGGACTCGCGCTTGGAGATCTGAGCAGCCTTCCGGGCCGGCCAGATCCGAGAGGGGAGTACCCTGCACTTGTGTGGAACTCCCAACGCATCCTGGTCACCGGCGCCGGCGGCTTTCTAGGCCGGGCCTTGTGTGCGCGCTTGCTGGCCCTGGGCGCCCAGGTCCATGGCAGCCAACGTCGCCGCCCCGTCCCCGAAGGCGTACACCGGCACCCCATCCCGCCCACCGGGCCCACCGGTCCAGCCCTGAGCGCGCTGGTCACCACCCTGCGGCCCCAGGTGGTCTTTCATCTGGGCAGCCCCGTGAACCCGGATCGCGCCCCCCAGCGCTTTGAGGAGATGCAGCAAGGCGTTCTGGCCACCACGGACGCCGTCGCCCGGGCCTGTCTGGGCACCTCCACCCGGCTGGTACATGTCGGCACCTGCGAGGTCTACGGAGATGGCCCCACGCCCTTCCGCGAAGACCAGGCCCTGCGCCCCGTCTCGCCCTACTCCGCGGCCAAGGCCGCCGCCGATCTGTGGGTCCAAACCCTGATGCGAACGCAGGGCCTCAAGGCCAGCATCGCGCGACCCTTCCTGAGCTACGGGCCGACCCAGCGCTCCGGCGCCCTGATCCCCACCGCCATCGCAGCCGCCCTGGCCGGTGCCCCCTTCCCCATGACCCAGGGCACCCAGACCCGGGAGCTGAACTTCATCAGCGACATGGTCCAAGCGCTGCTCCTGACCGCGGGCCCTGAAGCGGTGGGACAGACCCTGAACCTGTGCTGCGGCCAAGAGCACAGCGTGCGCCAGATCGTCGAACGCATCTACCACCTGGCCGAAGCGGACCCCGCGTTGGTTCAAGTGGGCGCCCTGCCCCACCGAGCCGGTGAGAGCAGCCGCTTCTACGGGGACCCCAGCCGCATCCAAGCTCTGGGCTACAAGGCGAAGGTCTCCCTGGACCAAGGCCTGCTCGCCTGCATCGCCGCGGCCCGCACATGACCGCCTTGCTGCTGCTGGCCGTGGGCGCCTTGGGCCTGCTCTTCGAGCCCCACTGGGCCCTGCGTGGCCTGCTGGTCCTGCCAGCCTTGCTCCTGGCACCCGGCCTGGGATGGGCCCGCTGGATGAACCGGGGAGAGTCCAGCGCGCTGCAGGTCGGCCTAGACGCCACTTGGTTGAGCATCGTGTGGGCGGTGCCCAGCGTCTTGGTGGCCTCGCTGGCGGGAGGGTCTCCTTGGGTGTTGTGGATCATGGCCGTGCTGGGCGCGGGCCCAGGGCTCTGGCTGGGTTGGAACGCTCACCCCTCCGAGCGCCTCCGCACCCGAGGTCTGGCCGGCCTGGTGGCCTTGGCGCTGGCACTGGGGGTGTGGAGCGCCGCCCACATGCCGGAGCTGAGTCGGCCACTGCACGACTGGTGGTGGTCCTCACAGGTCGAGGATTTGCCGGAGACACCGGTGGGATGGAGCAGCCCAGACGCGGTGCTCTTGGGGTGGCCCGAAGCGGGCGCCGGACGCTTGGATCTGCCGCCGGAGCCCGGGGTGCAGGTGCGCACCCAGAGCATCGAGATCACCGGCGAAGGTGAGATTCTCTTCCTGCTGCAAGGCCCCATCGGATCGGCCATCCAGGTGCGCCAGAGCGGCGCATGGTCAGCGGCGGAGCGCATCTCGGCAGACGTCACGGTGGACGCGGACGAGGGAGCGGTGCCCCGCTACTTGGACCAGGGAATCGTGGCCCTGCGCAGTGCGGTCAGCCCGGGCACCTTGAGCCTGCGTGTGGAGTCCCCGAGCGGCGCCGACGATGCCGCCAGCCAGGTCTTCATCCTGCCCGGCAGCGCTGCGCCCTGGTCCCTAGATGAGGCCGGGGCCCTGCGATACGCCCACTACTACCAGCTCCTCAACCTGGTGGAGAACCAGCGCTGGGCACAGGAGCTCTTGGACGGCGAGCGCCGCCTGACCATCCACCAGCCGCCGCTCTGGAGCTATGTATTGGCGGTCTCCAGCGCCGCCGTGAGCCCGGATCTGCCTGGCGCCGCTGCGCTGCTGCTCTTCGTCTTGATGCTCTTGGGGGCCAGCGCCATTCGGCTGCTCGAGCGCCTCTCTCCGAGCGCCCCATGGCCGGCGTGGATGCTGCCTGCCGCAGGCGTCTTGATACACGCCGAGCTCATGCTCCAGCCAGGCAGCGTGAACTTCCCCGACTCGCTCTACGCCGCCGCCCTGATCGCTGGCATGTCCGCCCTACGCAGCGACAGCACCGCCCGCTTTGTGCTCCTGGCCTTGATCGCCGGCTTGCTGCGCTACCCCGGCGTCGTGGTGCTCTTGATGGCTGCAGGACTGCACGCCTGGGCCTTCTCCGATGGTCGGGTCCGCGCACGCTTGGGTCCCCTGGCAGCCGGGGTTGCCGCTCTGGCCGCCATCTTTGCCCTGGCCGCTCTGCTCAGCCAGCAGCTCCAGGACTGGCTCTTCATCCTCTGGTTCGAGACGGTCCCTGAGCACTTCGCCAACAACCCCGAGGCCGATCCCATCTGGCAGCGGCCCGCGACCTTCTACTGGACCTGGCTGCGCTATTCCGGCTTTGGCCTCCTCTTCGTCCTCCCACTGCGCACCCGGGGCAGCCGCTGGGTGATGGCCACGGCCCTTGCCACGAGCCTTCTGCTCGCCTTCATCGACCACTTCCCAACGCACTACTTCCTGCCACTGCTGGCCATGGGCGGAGTGGCGGTGGCCACCAACTGCGCTGGACTGCCAAAGCGCTGGCAGGCCTGGTTGCTCAGTGGCGGCGCGGTGGCCGCGGCCCTGGTCTTTGTCTGGACCGGCCGGGCGTGAGATCCCCACAGCTCGCACTGGCGGCCTTGTTGCTGCTGGCTTGGGCCGCGCTGAACGCGATCTGGCTCGGCCAAGACAAGCTGCTGCAGGACGGTGATGAGATGGGCCATGTGGGGGCCGCAGAGCTCTACATGGAGGACCTGAAACAGGGTGAACCCGGCGCCTTCTTGGCCCGGGCTGTCAGCGAGGAGATGGGGGACTACCCACCGGCCTATGCGGCCGCGACAGGGCTGTGGTGGTGGGCGATGCAGACCGCGGACCCAAGCAGACCTCGGGTGCGCGCAGGGGGTCTGATCTGGCTGCTGGCTCTGGCCGCTGGCGTAGGGGGGATCTGTCTTGAGTTGGGCAGATCCCGCCCAAACGCCCTGCTCTGCGCGGTCTCTATGCTCTGGCTCCCCCTGCCCATGGCACTCAGCAAGCACTTCATGCCCGAGGTCATGCTCGCGGCCGCCTGCACCGCCGTGCTCTGGGCAGCGCTTCGCCAGCGCGCTCAACCCACCCCCGGACGCGCCATTGTCTTGGGGCTGAGCCTGGCTGTGGCCCTGCTGGTCAAGCAGAGCGCCCTGCTCTTTGTGATCCTGCCAACCCTGGGCTTGGTGCGCTACCGCAAGAGCCTGCTCTTCTGCCTGCTGGGCCTGCTTCCGGCCTTGCCCTGGTACGCCAACAACCTGGGCAGCCAAGGGGGCTACCTCTGGGGCTCCGCCACCCACGCCGGCGAAGCGGATCTCCTCTCCCACCTGCTCTTCTACCCCCGGGCGCTCTGGGCGCCAGTCCTGGGGCCCATCGCGCTCTTGATGGGACTGGCCGGCGCCATCGCGGTCTGGAAAGAGAAGGGGCCAAGCCTTCGCCTCTGCCTGCTCTGGACTCTGGGCCTGCTGCCCTTGCTGCTCCTGCCAAACAAGTACGAGCGCCTGATCCTGCCCTTGGTGCCCATGATCCCCGTCCTGCTCGCTGCTGTCTTGGAGCGCTGGCCTCAGAGCGCCCTGGCCACGCCCCTGCTCGCTGGATTCACCGGTGCCCTCAGCTTCGGGGTGGGCGCCCCCCTGGCACGGGCGCCTCAGGCCAACGCCGCGCTGCTCCAAGGCTGCCCTCAGAGCTGGCTTCGGGCGCCGAACACACTGGATTCAGGACTGCAGCCCATCGTCCAGGCCGCACGGGAGGCTCCGCCGGGGCCCGTTTTGGTGCGCATGGGCCCCTCCATCCCCTGTGCGGTGCAGACGACACATCCCTGGAGTCAGCACTTGGAGATCGCCCTGAGGCGAGACGGCCAGGACCGGGCGGTCGTGACGGACGGCTTTGGCGTGGTGATCGTGGACTTCCGAGGGGGCATGCCCGGCGAGCGGCTCCCCCTGCCCCAGCTGAACTCCGACTACGCCCTGATGGTTCTCGGTGCTGGCCCGTCCATCCCCTCCGGTGGTAGCCTGCCAATCCTGGAGCCACGATGAGCGAGCAACCACAGCTTCCCACGCAACAACGCGGTCTCCTGGCCGAGTTTTGGGCCTTCATCAAGCACGAGAAGGCTTGGTGGATGACCCCAATCGTCTTGGTCTTGCTGGCGATGGTGGCCTTCATCCTCTTCGCCGAATCCAGCCCTGTGCTGCCCTTCGTCTACACCTTGATGTAGCAATGCTGGCACTGCACAAGCACATCTGGCGGGCCTGGAAGGGCTTCTCCCACAAGTTGATCTCCGCCCAGAACGCTGTGCTGATGTCCTTTGTGTACATCTTCGCTGTGGCCCCTGTAGCCGCCTTTTTCAAGCTCACAGGCAAGCGCTTGGTGCAGCCACCGCGCATCGACCCAGAGGCCGAGAGCTACTGGGAAAAGCGCGATGATGAGCCCTTCGACATGGACAAGGCACAGCGAATGTTTTGAGGGTTGCCCCTTGGCTGGATAGACCCCCGGGACGCCTCATCCCTGGGGTGCTGCTGGAGCCTGTCTTGCTGACGTTGATCGCTGCCTTCGCCTTCTCTTCCAGCGCCTCTGCCGCCGAGGTGGAGTGGCACGGCCACTACCGCACCCGTGTGTTGGCCTACAACAGCCTGAGTCTGTCTGACACCAACGCCAACGCGACCGCTGGCACGGTGTATCTGGACCACCGCCTGCGCTTGCAGCCCACCTTCCACGCCAGCTCGCGCGTGGCGGTGCATGCACAGCTCGACATGCTGAACCTGACCAGCTTTGGCGACAACATCAACAACTACACCCTGGCGGATGGGACCCTGCTCCCAGCAGCCTACGCCCACGGTGTGGCGCCCGATCTGACCCAGAACAACATGGGCAACTTCGGCAACGTGAGCCTGACCCGCGCCTGGGCAGACATCTACCTGCCCTACGGCCGTCTCAGCATGGGCCGCATGCCACAGCACTGGGGAGCCGGCGTGCTCTTCAACGACGGCCTGACCCCTGAGAGCGAGTTCGGCGACACCGGCGACCGCATCCAGTTCACATCCCGCGTTGGCCCCGTCTACCTGATGGGCGCCTACGAGCAGCTCTCCGAGGGCTACTGGGAAGAGGGTGACGACCGCGATGACTCCGTCGCTGCGGACTTTGCGGTGGCCTACCTTGGCGAGACCATGGGCCTGGGGCTGTACAACCGCTACCGCCACCAGTTCGGTCCCACCTACCAAGCCTACACCGCAAGCCTTTGGGGCTTCAGCGAGCTGGGTCCTGCCCGCATCGAGCTGGAGTTCGCCGGAAACTTCGGTGGCGGTGACCTCAACAGCCAGAACAACGACGTGAGCCAGGTCGCCTTTGGCGGCATCTTGAGCGGCAGCATGACTCTGCCCAACAAGCTCAACGCCGGACTGGACGTTGGCATGGCCAGCGGCGACTCGGACACCACCGACAGCACCGACCGCACCTTCACCTTCGATCGGGACAAGAACATCGCCTTGATGATGTTCGAGGAGCCCCTCCCCGTCCTGGCCCCTGCGGTCCGGAACTCGGAGAACTTGGGTCGCGACACGGGCGCAGTGCTCACGGGCGAGGGTGTCTCCAACGCGCTCTTCCTCAAGCCCACCATCGGGTACCAGATCCGCGACGACCTGCATGGCCAGGTCAGCTTGCTGGGCGCACGCACCTTCGCTGCACCCTCCGACGCGCGACGCGGCTATGGCTGGGAGATCGGGGCAGACCTGACCTACAGCCCCGTGGAGCACTTCTACCTCAAGGCCAGCGGCGCCGTGCTGGTGCCAGGCGAGTACTACAGCAACTACGTGGACCCTGACTTGGGCGGCGGCTTTGACAGCCCAGCCTTTGGCGGACGCCTCTACTTGGTCGCCGAGTTCTAAGAACAACAAGAAGACAACTCAGCCGTGGGAGCGCGTCCATGATTTCGGGTATTCACACCGCCCTGGTCACCCCCTTTCAAAAGAACGGCGAGCTGGATTTGCCGGCGCTGGAGGCTCTCTGTGAGTCCCAGATCGCAGCAGGAATCGGTGGACTGGTCCCCTGCGGAACCACCGGCGAGGCTGCGACTCTGAACGCCGACGAATGGGCTGCAGTGGTCTCTACCGCGGTCGAGGTCAGCTCGGGCCGGGTGCCTGTGACCGCTGGCTGCGGAAGCAACCACACCACCAAGACCGTAGCCGCCGTAGAGATGGCCGCAGAGCTCGGCGCCGACGCCGCCTTGGTCGTGCTGCCCTACTACAACAAGCCCTCTCCCAAGGGCCACCGAATGAACCTGGCCGCAGCCTGCAAGCCCGGCCTGCCCATCGTGGCCTACCACGTGCCCGGTCGCACAGCCCAGCACCTGCCCGTCTCACTGCTCGCGGAGCTCTGCCACCTGGAGGGCGTGGTCGCCGTCAAAGAGGCGACCGGCGATGTGAACTACGGCAGCCAGCTTGTGGCCGCCTGTCCCAATGTCTCGGTGCTCAGTGGGGATGACTTCACCTTCTTCCCCCTGATGTGCACGGGCGCCAAGGGGGCCATCTCGGTGCTCTCCAACGTCGCGCCCCTCAAGTGCGTGGCCTTGGCCAAGGCCGTCCAAGACGGCGAACTGGCCACCGCACGCCGCCTGCATCATGAGCTGATGCCCATCGTGCACTACCTCTTCAGCGGCTCCAACCCGGAGCCGGTCAAGGCCTTCATGGCCGCTCAGGGACGCATCACAAACCGCCTGCGCTTGCCCTTGGTGGCCTTTGAGAGCCCGCCCAGCCAGTCGCTGCTCGAGATCGCAGAGTGATTCGGGTCGGCGTACACGGAGCCGGGGGCCGCATGGGGACCCTGGTCTGCGAGCTGGTCTCCGCAGACTCGGAGATGGAGCTGGTCAGCGCTGGCGGCCGAGGCACCGACCACAGCCAAGCCCAGGTGGTCATCGATTTCTCCCTCGCGCCCGGGCCACTGGAGCTGATCAAGGGCCTGCAGGGGCAGGCTCTGGTCACAGGCTGTACCGGCCTGGATGCCGAGCAGACCGCCGCCCTCCAGGCCTACGCCGCCCGCGGTCCTCTGCTCTGGGCGAGCAACTTCTCCTCCGGGATGAACCTGCTCTTCGAGCTGGCTGCCCAAGCAGCCCGCTCCCTCCCGGACTACCACCTGGAGATCGTCGAGATGCACCACGGCCTAAAGAAGGACGCGCCCAGTGGCAGCGCCCTGACCCTGGCCCAAGGCTGCGCCGCCGCCCGAGGGGTCGACTTGCAAGAGCAGCTCCGCCACGGCCGCCAAGGCCACACAGGCACGCGCACAGCCAAGGAAATCGGCATGCACGCACTGCGCGGTGGAGACGTGGCCGGTGAACACACCCTGTACTTGGCCGGCCCCGGCGAGCGCCTGATGCTGGGCCACTTGGCCACCAGCCGCACAGCCTTTGCTGGAGGTGCCGTGCGCGCCGCTCGCTGGCTTGTGGGCAAGAAGCCGGGCGCCTACACGATGGGACAGGTCCTGGCGGGCTGAAGAGCCCAAGCCCAGGCCGCCCTGCTCAAGCCGCCCCACAAGAGCTGGCACGACTCGATCAACCCCGCTCAAGCCGCGGCACCCAAGCCCAGTCTCCGCTCGAGACTCGCCATGCCAAAGCCACGCCAGCCTCGCTTGCGCAGCAGACAGAAGAGCAGCAACAGGCCGAGGGGCAAGTTGCCTGTGCCGAGCATGCTCAGAGCCAGAGTAAGCCCGAGCACCCAGTGCCATTGTTCGCGGGCATAGAAGCCCTTCCACATCGCCCAGCACCCCGCGCTCGTGAGGAAAAGGGGCAGGCTGGCTCCCGCCCAAAGACCGAACATCTGGAGCTTCGCATCGGCATTGGGGCCCGAGTCTATAAGCCAGAGGAGGGCGATAACGAACAAGAGCAAGCCCACAAGGCCCGCGAACAGTCCATAGGCAACCAAGAGCCAAGCACTCACCACGTCGAGCCGGTCTGGCACGCTGGGGTCGTCCTGCTCCATCTCTTGTGTTGGCTCAGGCAAAGGCGCTGGCTCAAAGCCCGACTCAGAGAGGGATGCGCCGTGCATGAGCACCGTCTGGTCTTGCTCAAAGCTGCGCCGCCTGAAGACTTGCGTGGCCGCATCCTGGGGGGCCATCGGCTTGGCCACGGGCACGACCTCCTCGAGCAGCTCCGGGTGGAAGAAGGCCAAGCGTCCCCGCTCCCGCAGCAGCCCGTAGAGCATTCCAAGCGCCGGCAAGGCAAAGGCAATGCTCAACACCCCAAGGAGCGAGGCCACGATGAGCAAGACATAGACCACCCGACTGCGCAGCACAAAGCCAGCCAGAATCGTCGCGCCGGCAAAGCCCACGGCCCCCGCTGCGGCCAGCTGAAGCAGCCGCCCTTTCCAGCCCCAGAGCAGCACGCCGAGCTCGCCGACCTGGAGGGCGAAGATGAATTCAAAGCAGGTGGCGGCGCACAGGCCCAGGGCCAGCAGCCAATCCACAGTGTCCAAAGAGTCAATGGCGTCCCGCAACATGGTGGCCTCGCTTGGGAAAGGGTGTGACCAGAGGCTACGGGGCAAGGCTTGATGGGCCGCGGCGAGCCCGGTTAGAATCGAAAACGACCGCTCCTAACACTTTATTTTTCCTGTACTTTCCCAACATTCGCCGCGAATCAGGGCTGCGATCCCGAGCGAAACCCGGGCCCAATGGGGTCCACTTGGAGCGTCCATCGCTGAGCTCGACCATGTCTTTCTGCTCCTGAGGGATCCGGAGCCGGCCCTGGCCCAACTCCAGGCCCTCGGTCTGCGCGAGAGCTACCGCCGGGCGCACCCCGGGCAAGGCACCCGAAACGTCTGCTTCGCCTTTGACAACGCCTACCTGGAGATCCTGTGGATCGACGCGCTCCAGGACACCCAGAGCCCAGCCATCTCCCGCTGCCAGTTCCAGGCCCGGCGAGAGACAGGCTGCGCGGTGGGCATCGCCTGGCGGGGAGAGCTGGACCTGCCCACCTGGTCCTTTGAGCCGCCCTACCTGCCCCAAGGAATGCACATCCCGGTGGCCTTGGACAGCGACTCGCCCCAGCAGCCCTTGATGTTCCGAAGCCCCGGAGACCGAGCCCCCAGCGCATGGCCCACGGAGCGCCGCGGCCCCTCTAAGCCCTGGTCGCGCTTGGTCATCGAGTCTGTGGGCCTGCCGGCAAGCCCGAGCCCCGCCTTGCACGCCCTGCACGCAGCGGGTCTCTTGGAGGGCACCCACCGCGGACGGGAGCTGCGCCTACGCCTGGAGGGAGATGGGACGCACCGCCTGACCCTCAGGCCCGGATCTGCCCCAGAGCCTTGATCAACAGCTCGGGCCCCTGCCCCGGCTTGTGGCCGTTCTCCGTCAACACGCGGCGCCACTTCCGCGCGCCAGGCACACCGTTGAACAGGTTCAACATGCCCTTTGCGATGTGGCCCACCTTGGTACGCTGATGCCGGGCCAGCTCTCGCTCGGCGTACTCCGCCATCTGGTGCACCAGCTCGTGCCGCGTGGGAGGCGTCCAGCTGGTGTCCCCGTAGATCTCGCGGTCCACCCGGGCAAAGAGGTAGGGGTTGTCCCAGGCCGCCCGGCCGATCATCACGCCGTCCACATGCTCGAGGTGCTCCAGGGAGTCCTCGATGGTCTTGATGCCGCCATTGATGATGATGTCCAGCTCCGGGCGCTCCTGCTTCAGGCGCCAGACTTCGGGGTGCTGCAGAGGCGGCACGTTCCGGTTCTCCTTGGGTGAGAGGCCCTTCAACCAGGCCTTCCGCGCGTGCACCTGGAAGCGTGTGACGCCGCTCTCCGCCACGCAGTCCACGAAGCGCAGCATGTCTTGGTAGGAGTCGATCTCGTCAAAACCGATGCGGTGCTTGACCGTGACGGGCAAGGGCGAGGCTGCTCGCATGGCAGCCAATGCATCCCGAACCTTCTGCGGCTGCCCCATCAGCACCACGCCGAAGCAACCGGACTGAACCCGGCTGCTCGGACAGCCCACGTTCAAGTCAATCTCGTCGTAGCCCCAGGCGGCGGCCCACTGGGCACACCGGGCCAAGTCTTTGGGAGAGTCGCCCCCAACCTGCAGAGAGACAGGGTGCTCATGCACCCCAAAGTCCAGGTGCATGGGCCGGTCTCCGTGGATGAGCGCGTGCGCGGTCACCATCTCCGTGACCAAGAGCGTGCGCTTGGAGAGCAAGCGGATCAGGGTGCGGAAGTGGCGGTCCGTGCGCTCCATCATGGGCGCGACGGTCATCTTGGGAGCGGTCATCTTCGAGCCGGGCGGGGTCATTCGCCGGCTGTGTAATTCGGCGAGTAGGGGTAGTGACAGTCGCGGCAGGCCTCAAGGCTGGGAACGCCGGCCCCTTTGGCGTGGCGACGCTGGGCCAATACTTCTTTGTCTTCCTGCCAAATCTGCGAGAGCGAACCCGAGGTCACCTCCCCCACACGGTTCTTCAAGGAGATGTCCCAAGGGCACAAGACCACCTTGCCGTCCCACGACACCGTGGGGGTGGCAAACACACCGGGGCAGCGGCGTGGGGTGTCCTCTTTGCCGCTCTCACAAGGCACATCCAAGATCTCGGCGACCTCCTCCAAGCGCTCGCGTGCCTGGGCGGTGGCCTGGAAGTGGTCGTGATCGCTGCGGCGGAACCAGATGGCGTCGCCGGCCGTCGGCATGACCCCGACGTGGAGGGGCAGGCCTGGAAAACGCTCTTGCCATGGCTCAGACCAAGAGAAGGGATCCATGTCCTCGACCACGGTCCACGCCATCAAGAGCTGCGTCGCCGGACCCCGTGTTTGGGCCAAGTGCAGCCAGTTCTCGCGCGCCGTGTCCTCCTCCTGCCCCATCGCATTTCCGTTGAGGATCCAGATCTGGGGAATCTCACCAAACTCCGCAATGATGCTTGCGATCTTGGGTCCCAACAGGCGCCCGTCGGTCTCCACGATCAGTCGCTCAAAGACGCCATGTTCGGAGATGGCAGTGAGCACTTCGCGCAGGACCGGCTCCCGCTCTGGATGCAGAAGGGGCTCGCCGCGCCAGCTCAGCTGCACCGTGGGGAAGACGAGGCCAGACTGGCGCAGGTCCTCAACCACCCGCCGCACCAGCTCCAAGCCCATAAAGCCCCGACCAAAGTCCAGATAGCCGCGGTCTCGCAGACCGTCCCAGGCTCCTTCATCGGTCCAGGCCCCGGAGATGGGCGTGGGGCAGGTCTTGGCAAAGTCGGCAAAGCGCCTGGCAGCGCTGGGATCCAAGCCCGCGATCGGCGCCATGTCCGAGAGCTCCAGCCTCAGAACGCCACCGGGGATCCGGGTGATGCGCTGGCGAGAGAAGCGACCCAAGGCACGCTTGGCCCGGCGTCTGATGCCCCCGGAGATCAGGCTGGCGGCCGTCCCACCCAAGGCCTGGGCCGAGTCGGAGTCCCGTCGCAGGTAGCAGTTTTGGATACAGGGGGTGCTGCAGGACTTGACCACCTCCCGGCGCGCCCGAAGCTCGGAGGAGCCCCAGAGCTGCTGCAGGGTCTTCTGGCGCGTGCTGCCAAAGGCCCCGTTGAGGAAGTCCAGGTTGCCATCGCACATCACGGCTTGTCCGTCGGAGTTGATGTAGAGCTCCTTCCAGCCGGCCCAGCAGGGGGCCTCAAGCGGGGAGATGTCCTCGCGGTAGTACCGGGCGATGAGATCCAGGTCCTGCTCGGTGTTCAGGATCTCAAAGCCCGGCTGGGGCGTCCGAATCCTGGACTTCAGCTCTTCTACGAGCGCGCCCAGATCCGCCTGGTCCTGCTCTCGAATCCATAGGTCGCGGCCCTCTTTGGGGGTGTCCGGCCCGTGGCGGAAGAGGTTGAGCAGCTGCACGCCGTCAAAGCCCTGCTCTGCCAGCTCGTCCAAGAAAGCCGGCAAGGTGTGGAGGTTCCTGCGGTGGATGATGGTGTTGGCCAACACCTTGCGCCTGGGATTGCCTGCCGCCGTGTCCGCCTCTCGCAGGCGCCGGTACCCGGTCATGGCCCTGCGGTACATGCCCTCCCCACGGATGCTGTCATTCGCCGCCTCCGCGCCGTCCAGGCTGATGGTGATGTGCAGCCGACTGGGAGGAATGGTGGCCAACATCTGCGCCCGGCGGGTGTTGATCAGCGTGCCGTTGGTCGTGACCGTCACGTAGAAGCCCGCCGAGGCCGCGTGGGCCAGGATCTCCTCCAGGTCCCCGCGCATGAAGAGCTCGCCCCCCAAGGGGTTGAAGACCTGAATGCCCATCTGAGCCGCCTGGTCGATCAGGTCCTTGATCTCGGCCGTGCTGAGCTCGTCGGGCACCTCGTAGCAGGTGGTGCACATCGTGCAGCTCAGGTTGCAACGCAGCGTCAGGTTGACGCTGAGCCAATCTGGCGGCGCCAAAGAGCGGTTGAGCGCCCGCGAGAGATACATGCGCGCGTTGCGCTCAAGCCGCTGCACGGCAGGGCTCTGGGTGGGGCTGGGCACCCCCGCAGTGTACCCCCGCGGTAGGCTGCGAGCATGCGCATCCTGCTCGTCTTTCACGGTACCCCTCCCAACACCCCGGGTCACGCGGACAGCGGCGGCGCCATTCGAGCGTGGGCCCACAAGTCTGCTCTGGAGTCCGCCGGCCACACCGTGCTGCCCCTGACGCGCGCCCAAGACCGGGTCCCAGGGGGCCCGGACACCTTTGACGGCGGCGCCCAGCTCCGGGCAAAGGCCAAAGCGGCCGCCCCCGATCGCATCCTCTGTGTGCAGCCCGAGGAGGCCAGACACCTCCAGGGCATCGCCCCCCTCTGTGTGGACCTCTACGCCCCGCGACTGCTGGAGGCCCAGTGGCAAGGCCAGCAGAGCGCCGCGGCGGTCGACACCCTGAGCGCCTTGGATGCCGCCGATTTTGTGCTCTTCTCAAACCCGCGACAGCGCTGGTTCAACCTGAGCTTGATGCTGCTTTCCGGGATGGACCCCAGCCTCTGCGCCGTCGTCGGCCTGCAGCCGCCCGTGGGCCCCAAGAGCAAGCGCTCTCGCAGCCCAGAGATCCTGATGGGCGGTGCGGCCTGGCCTTGGCTGGATCCAGTGGAAGGCTTGAAGCGCGCGGTGGCGCACCTGACCAAGCGCCGCAAGGGCAAGGTGGTGGTCATCGGTGGCCAGCCGGCTCTGGGGGGCGTGGGTGTCGTGGACCTGGAGGCGGCCGTGCCAGCCGGACCTCGACTGCGCTACGAGCCCCAGCCCCTCTCTCACGGGGCGCTGCTGGAGCGCTACGCCAGCGGGTGGGCGGCGCTGGATCACATGGCCCCCTCCCCCGAGCGCGAGCTGGCCCTGGCCTTCCGTCACGTGGACTACCTGGGCTGTGGACTGCCGCTGATCACCACGGAGATCCACCCCCTCTCCAGCGCCATCGCCCAGGCAGAGGCCGGCTGGGTTGGCCCGGACATCGAGGGTGCCCTGGATGCGGTCTTGGCTGACGGACCGCCTCTGACGGCACGATCAAAGGCCGCCCGTCGCTTGGCCGAGACCCTTCGGGATCCCGCCCCCAAAGGCTTGCTGGCGTGGATCGAAGACGCTCAGGTTCGCGCCTCCAGTCCCCCCGCCCTCGAAGGGGCCGCACAGCTCGCCGCACGGGCCCAAGTTCTGGCGGCCCAGCGGAAGGACCTGAAGCAGGCACTGGAGCGCAGCGAAGGAGAAGTCCAGGACAAACGTCAGGAAGTAGAAGTACTTCATGGTGACTTGCGCCAGGCCTCCGCGAGCATCGCAGGCCTGTCCCGGGCCATCGAAGAGGTGGCTGCTTTCAAGCGCGAGGCCATTACGGTCCTGGGGGCACACCACAGCGGCGCCGCCCAAGAACGAGACAGCCTGAGCCGTCAGCTGGCAGAGACCCAGGCCGACTTGGCCAAGAAGAACGCGGAGCTTCGCGCCATGCAGCGGGAGAAAGACCAGCTTAATGGGCAGCTCCTGGAGTCGGAGCTGCGGGCCAAAGAAGCCGAGAGCCGTGCCAACGGTCTGGGCGCAAAGATGGACCAAACCCTGCGCCGACTTCGCGACTGAGGATCTCGCCGCACATTGAACTCAACCTGACCCGGCTCCTGCCGTTGAGGGTCCACCGGAGAGTTCAATGGCAACCAAGGCAAGCGAGATGGACACCCTGTACAAAGCCGCGCTGGACCAATCCAGCGTCTGCATCATGATGTGTGACGCCGACCAGGTCATCACCTTCATCAACAAGGCGCTCTACGACGTGTTCAGGGTCAATGTGGCGGAGATGCGCAGCATCTTCCCCGACTTTGATACGAGCAACTTGGTGGGCAAGCCCCTGAGCCTCTTCCACGGGGACTCCGGCAAGCAAGAAGCCCTCTGCGATGCGGCCCAGTCCCCGTGGACCGCCAACATGAAGATCGGCAAGCTCTCCTTCCGGCTCTGCACAATGCACCTGAGCGACAGCGTTGGCACCTACCAGGGCAACATCGTGGAGTGGCATGATCAGACCATGTTCCGGGCCTTCGAGCACGAGCTGGCCAACGTCAGCCACGCCGCAAGCATGGGGGACCTGCAAGTCCGCGGGCAGCTGGACCGACTCGGCGGCGAGTACTACACGATGATGAGCCAGGTCAACGAGGTGCTCGAGCACTGCGTGTCCCCCATTCAGACCCTCCGCGGGCACCTGGACCGCGTCGCAGAGGGCGATTTGACCGCCTACATCGAAGCCGAGCACAGCGGGGACCACGCCGCCCTAGCCGAGGGCTTGAACCACAGCCTGGACTCTCTGAACAGCATCCTCTCCCAGGTCTCCAACGCGGCCGAAGAGATCGCCGCGGGCTCAGATGACGTGGCCAGCTCCAGCGTGGCCCTCTCCGATGGCGCCACCCAGCAGGCCGCCGCCGTGGAAGAGATCACGGCGTCCATCTCCCAGATGACCAGCCAGACCAAGCAGAACGCGGACAACGCGCAGATGGCCAACGAGCTGGCCAACTTGGCCGGCGACCTGGCCCGCACTGGTGATGAGCGCATGACGGCGATGGTCCAAGCGATGAGCACCATCGAGGAGGCCAGCACCAACATCTCCAAGATCATCAAGGTCATCGACGAGATCGCCTTCCAGACCAATCTCTTGGCCCTCAACGCCGCAGTCGAGGCCGCCCGGGCCGGCGTGCACGGAAAGGGCTTCGCAGTGGTCGCCGAAGAGGTGCGCAACCTGGCCGCCCGCAGCGCCCAGGCCGCCAAAGAGACCACCGAGATGATCGAAGGCAGCATCAAGAAGGTGGACCAAGGCACCTCCATCGCCCGCGAGACCGCCAAGGCGCTGGCAGAGATCGTCGACAGCGTCGACAAGGTCAAGCAGCTGGTCGCCGAGATCAGCATCGCCAGCCACGAGCAGGCCCAAGGCATCGCTCAGATTGAGTCGGGGCTGCGCCAGGTCGACAGCGTGACCCAGCAGAACAACGCCGGCGCCGAGAAGGGTGCCGCAGCCAGCGAGGAGCTCTCCGCTCAGGCCAACCGGCTGCGCCAGACCCTGGACCAGTTCACGCTCAAGCCACCAGCGAGCACCACCCAGGCCTTCGACCCAAGCACCCTGGACCCCGCCATGCTCATGGCCATCCAGGCCTACCTCAACGGGGATCAAGGGGCGGCGAACACCACCCCCTCCCCTTCGAGAAAGACCGCCAATCGCGGCCGCAACCCTGCCGAGGTCATCCGACTCGATGACCTAGACTTTGGGCGCTACTGACCGGCGCTCGACCAAGGGCGACGCCCTTGGTCCACATCCAAGAGAGCTGTACCAAGTGTGTCACCGTGGCACAACTCCATCCACAGATGGAACACTTCACGACCATCAGCGCTCCATTTGCGCTGGCACGAAACGTGAAATGAAGCGAGGGACCCGGAGCAGTCGCATGAGTTGGACAAGTGGATTGATGCTGTATTTGTTGGGCCTTGGCTGCACAACCACGCCCGAAACCACTCCGAGAGCTGCCTGGCTGCTTCGGATGGAGACCCTCCAAGCCGGCGTCGCCTGCGCATCCGGCGGGGTCGCGGTCCATCAGGGCTGGGACGATGGCGGGGATGGTGGAGTGCCCTTCGACGGCGTCCTTCAGAATGGCGAAGTCTCCCAAACGGAGACCATCTGCTCTGGCACGGATGGAGACCCAGCTGACCCCTTCTACGGCGGCTTGGTCGAGGTAGTCTCGGAGCCACCAGGCCCTTGGTGCGAGTACGGCGGCCTGCGAATCGAGACCGGCGTCGACAACGGCGCCGATGGCGGCACCCCCGGAGACGGGGTCCTCCAAGAAGGAGAGCGAAGCGGCCTGGATTTTGTCTGTTCAAGCCAAATGACCGTGGTGGTGGACGTTGCAAGCACACAGCGACCAGTCAACAGCACTTGTCACGCCTTGCGGGGGAGCTCGACGAGCGGCGCAGTCCTGGAGACCGCGTTCGAGGGAGAGAGCTTCCAGACTCCCATCTGGCTCGTGCAGCCGCCTGGCGACCCCAACCACTGGCTCGTTGTGGAGCAGGGCGGCAAGGTATGGGCCTTCGACGTAGGAAACCCTTCCCAGACTATGGAGCTGGTTCTCGACCTGAGCGAACGCGTCGAGTTGGGCTACGAGCCCGGCTTGTTGAGCTTGGTGTTCCATCCAAATTGGCCGGACACCAGAGAGGTCTTCACCTACTCGGTGAGTCCAAGCGAGGCGATCGACCACCCCGCCGCCAATGAGACGAGCCTTCCCTTCGTCACAGTCCTTAGCCGCTTCGAGATCCCTCTCGGTGATGGCTTTGCCGTAGACGCAAACCGCGAGACCCTCATGCTGGTCTCCCCGCAAGAGAGTGAAGAACACAACGGCGGCTGGATGGGCTTCGACGAGGCTGGCCTGCTGCTCCTGAGCATTGGAGATGGCGGCGGCTGGCCGCCCGAGGAAGCTCAGGATCTGAGCACCTGGAATGGAAAGCTCCTTCGAATGAACATCGACGAAACCGACAGTCAGCGTGGGGTCTACTACTCCATCCCAGCGGACAACCCCTTTGCTACATCTTCGGTCGAGACAGACGGGATCCAGCCCGAGATTGTCGCTTGGGGCTTCCGGAATCCGTGGCGCGGTGGAATCGACCTCACCACCGGCGAGGTCTGGCTGGGAGACGTAGGCCTTGTGACCTACGAGGAACTCAACCGGGTTGAGTTTGGAGGCGACCACGGCTGGGGGAACTTCGAAGGCGACCGCTGCCGTGTCGGCCAAGCGGCTTGGACGGTGGGCGGATCAGACGATGACTGCGATACGACAGGCACCGTCCTGCCTGAACACGGCTACCGACACGCGCTCGGCTGTTCAATCACTGCCGGAGGCATGGTTAGGGGAAGCGGCATCGAGGCCCTGGACGACCGGGTCATCTACGGAGACTTCTGCCAAGGGACCGTGCGCAGCTTTGACCCGGCGACAGGAGACGACCACTGGTTGCTGGACAGCGGGCGCTACATCTCAACCTTCGCCCGCGGACTGGACGGTACCGTTTACCTAGCGGATTGGTGGTCTGGTGAGATTCTCCGTTTCATGCCCACCACCAAACAGACGCCCGCAGCGCTGTTGAGTGAGACCGGGTGCGTGAACCCAGAGAACCCAGCCGAGCCAGCCGAAGGCGCACTGCCCTACCGCCCAATGGCGCCGTTCTTCTCAGAGGAGGCAATCTACAAAGAGCGCTTCCTCTTCCTGCCCGAAGGCGAAAAAATCTTCGTCGGCGCGAACGCCACCGAATGGAGCATGCCGTCGGGCACCGTCGCGCTCAAATCATTCCAGTCCGGCGACCGCATGGTGGAGACCAGGCTGTTGATGCGGAACGAAGATGACACCTGGTCCGGATTTTCCTACCGATGGAACGAAGAGGGCACCGACGCACATCTGCTCGACGTCTCCCTCACGGAGAACGTTCCCGGCCCCCTCTCCGATGACCCCGAAGTCCCGTGGACCTACCCAGATAGCGGTGGTTGTCTCCACTGCCACACAGCCCCAACAAACTACTCGCTGGGCCCAGAGACAGCCCAGCTCAACGGCTACGGTTGGTTCCCAGAGCAGGGAGTGTGGGCCAACCAGCTCGAGACCTTCCTCGCCATGGATGTCCTCCAAAACTTCTCCGAAGAGGACTTGGCCAGCGCCCCAAAGTTGGCCCACCCCGAGGATGCCGATTCCAGCTTGGACGACCGCGCGCGCGCCTGGCTCCACGTCAACTGCGCCGGCTGCCATCAACCCGGGGGAGGCGGCTACGGCAATGCAGACTACAGATGGCAGACCCCATTGTCTGAAATCGGCGTGTGCGACGAATACTCCATCGTGACCGCATTCGACCTTCCAGAAGGGGCCAAGGTCATCAAGCCAGGCGACCCCGACTCCTCCGTGCTCATTGAGCGTCTACGACGGACGGATGTCTACCGAATGCACCCGTACCGGCTCACTGTCGACCAGGACGGGATCGACCTGATGACGCGTTGGATCGACTCCTTGGAGAGCTGCGAGTAGCCGCTCTCCAAGGTACCCGACCGGCTTGCTTGCGCTCAGGGCGCGAACTGAAGGTCTACGCTGCGCTCTTGTGCCGCGTGGACTTGTCCGCCTTCGCCATACCCGGTGTCCAGCGCACCAGCCCGCACCCGGCGAAGGACCAGGCTGCCCTTGCAGCTGTCATCCTCCATGCCCTCATAGGGTGTGATCTCTCCGGCTGGCAGCGTGTAGCTCCCGGTGTCCTGATCGACCGGAAGCACCAAGAGCTCGGTGCACTCCGAGTCCAGGATTAGCTCCATGGGGTCGGCCTCGTTGCTGCCGTCCCAAGAGATCAGCAAGCTGTCCTCGCTCCGGGAGACGCTGGCATCCATCTCTGGAGCGCTCAGCTCAAAGGGCGCGGGCATGGTGCAGGTGCTGGAAGGGGCCCCCTCATCCACACTGCGCTCCAGAGCGAAGCTGTACTCAGTACCCACATCGCCAAGCTCCAAGTCCGTGTTGTAGGACCAGATGTCTCCAAAGTTCTGTGACTGAAGCGCGGTGCTCTCCTCGCCGATGTTTAGGGTCAAGCTGTCGTCTCCGGTCAGCTCAACGAAGGTATTGCTGGTGCCGCCGCCAACCCGAAGGATGGCCGCAGCTCGGGTGTTGGAGCCGCTGTTGGTCACAGCCAGATCCGCGTACATACCGCTGGTGAACACATCCTCGGAGTCCACCGCCTCACAAGCGATGAGAGGGGCAAGAGCCAGTGCAAAGGCCGCGTGTCGAAGTCTCATGGGGTCTCCTTCAAGGTTCTCGCAGGCCTGACACTGCGATGAACCTTGGACCCTCAAAGCCCTGCTGCCCGAAAGCAGAGTCCTGCATTTAGTCGGATGCGCTGAGCAGAGAGACCCGTCGGCGCGCACTGATCTCCCCAATCTCAAAGTGTCCGCCGCCCAGGGGCAGCTCCACGATCACACGCTCAACATCCTGCGCGCTACCCAAGCCAAAGTGCGCCACAGCGGGCTTGACGCTCTGAAAGCTGGACTCATTGCTGACCCAGGCCACCTGCACTTGACCGTCCGAGTGAACCTCAACCCGACTCATCACGGGGGCTTCAACCTCCAACCAAGACTGCGCTGTGCAGCCCTGACTCAGCCAGAGGAGCGGCGTTTCGAACGACGAGCTCAGGATCAAGTCCAGCACACCATCTTCGTTCAAGTCGTGGGCCACCGTCATCCGCCAGGAACCGACTTGGTCCATCCCGAGCTCTGGCGCCACGTCCACGAAGCTGCCGTCCTCCTGCTGCAGCTGCAGGTACGGCGTCTCGGGCACCCCAAAGCTGCCGCCGTCTTCATAGGACTGCTCTCCAGTAGCGACCCAGAGATCAGCCAATCCGTCGTTGTCCACATCCGCGATGACCCCGCCCCAGGCCATGCTGTCGAGGGAAAAGGCCGACTGCCCCATCGGAGGGACCTGCACAAAGCGGCCATCAGGACCACCCAGCAGAAGCTGGTTTTCGGTCGTCGCTGCGATGAATAGGTCCACCCACCCATCCCCGTTTACGTCCGCGGCATCCACACCCATAGGACTGTGGGCAATGGCGCAGGCACCGCAGTCTTGGACCAAGCTCAGCCCTTGTGCACTGCCCCGGTAGAGCCGGTTCGCACCGCGTTCGGCCCCGCGGTCATTGACCACGTAGAGATCCGTCCAGCCATCCTGATCAAAGTCCAAGATGACGCTGTCGAAGGCTTCGCCCGAGAGCTCCGGTGACACCAACTCGGCGGTGTCCTGGGCAAAGCCCTGCTCGCTGCCCCATAAAAGAATGTCCTCCCGCCCCGAGGCCAGATCGGGGTGTCCACGCCCCACATACAGGTCCGGCCATCCATCCCCGTCAAAGTCGGCCACTGAAGGAGCGCGCACAATTCCAGGACCCGGCGCAACAAGCTCGGTGTAGCCCAGGTCTGCGCCCGCGCTGGGGTCCACCTCCGCCAGTCTCTCGATCCCGATCAACACCTTGGCCCCCCCCGATGGCGAGAGGGCCACGCCCCCAGCAAAAGGCAGCTCGATGGCGGGTTCAAAGGCAGCCGGCCCCGTGCCCCAGTGGAACCATGACCGGTTCTCGAGACCATAAAGCAGGTCCAAGTGCCCGTCGTCGTTGAGGTCTGCCAGCAGTGTGCCACCGCCTTCACCGTGAAAGCTCGGCTCCTGGTCCGGTCCGCGCAGGCCGAGGGATTCGCTGGCCTCGGCGAAGGAGAGCTCTTGGGGGCTCTGACAGGCGCGCACCGGGCCCAAAGCAAAGGCATCCGGAGTCTCGGTGACCGGATCCTCTTCAGGCACCTCCGGCTGGGCGCAGGCCAGGAGCAGCAGGATCAACGGGCACGTTCCAGGGTCTGAGCGATCTGCTCAGGCCGAAGGGAGTACCACTGGATTCCTCCGCACTCACCGCAGGGCCCAACCTCATCATGGCGACCTTGGAGGTGAGCGAGTCTGCGCTGGACCGCCAGCTCCCCTTCCCACAGCGCGCGAAAGCCGTGCTCATGTACCGGCCCCAGATCCAACTCCGAGGCCAAGTCGGCGCAGCACATCACCAAGTGCCCGTCGTGGCGGATAACCGGGGTGACCCACAGGCCCGGGCATGGCGCCCTGGGCTTGGCGATCTGCTCCTGCGCATCCACCGCTTGCTTGGGGGCTTCCCAAGGCGAGGCCTCCCACATCTTGAGCTCCATGTGGGGCTGCTTTCCGGGGCGCAGGCGCGCCTTCGCCACCGTGGACTCAAAGAGGGCGTCGGCTTCACGCTGGGCTTGGCCACCGGCCCCCACGCTCAGGCGCTTGATCATGACCTCGCTGTGCCCCTTGGCCCCGTAGCACTGCAGAGTCCCATCCCAGTACCGCACGAAGTCCTCCAACTCGTGGGCGTTGCCTTCTTGGAGAACGAACTGCAGCTCAACGTTGAGACGCACGTCCTGGAAGGGGAGGCGGGCGCGCTGCATCAGAAAGCGGCGCACATGCCGACGTACCCGCTCCAGGGCGTCCTGCCCTTTGACGCGCTCGTAGGTCGCGGCGGTGTTGGCATCAATGGTGAAGACCATCAACAAAGGAAGCTCAGGTCGGCGCGCGTACAGGGCGACCAAGCGATCCATGCGCTCCGGAGTCAGCAGGATCGCGTTGGTGTCCACTCGCAAGTAGCCCACGCGCCCAGCCATGTGTTCTTGGGCGTAGGCCAGCATGTCTTCGAGCTGCGGGTGCACCGAGGGGTCCCCGAGCCACTGGAAGATCAAGTGGTCAAAGTGGCAGTCCTCGGCCACGAGGTGGTCGATGATGCGCTTGTAGCGCCCTAGGTCCATGCGCCCCTTGGGAACGCCATGTACCTGGGCCCACCCCTCGTGATGCGGCGCACACATGGTGCAGGACAGGTTGCAGAGGTCCGTGGGCTCGATCTGCAAAACGCCAAGATGGTTAGGGTTTTGTTGCATGGGCCTGTGTGGGCTGTCCTTCGGGGGCAGCCTAGGTTAGCCTGAGCGCCGCTGAAAGGAGTGCGAATGTCCCGGGCCTTTGTCGCCGCTTTGCTGCTGGCTGTCGTTGCAACCGGCTGTCGCAACAGCTGTCAACAGCTCTGCGGAGAGCTGGAAGACTACGCAACCGAGTGCAACTACACCGTGCCCGACGATGCGACCAAGACCTGCATTCAGGACCACGGACGCAGCGATACGACCCGCGAGGAGCGAGAGGTTTGCACTGAGAACGGTGACGCCCTGCGCGATGAGTGGAGCTGCGAGGACGTCGGCCGCTTTATGGGCCTGGAATAGTAAGAGGCCCGGGGACTCTCTCATCCCCTGCCCAATGTTCAGACGGCATGGGGTAAGCTGGCCGTGATTTACCTTGGATGAGTCTTGGCCCACTTCGAGCCCGAAGTATTTGGAAAGTACTACCTGATCGATCGCATCGCGACCGGCGGGATGGCCGAGATCTTCAAGGCGAAGAGCTACTCGACGGCGGGCTTTGAGAAGCTCCAGGTCATCAAGCGCATCCTCTCGCACCTGAGCGACAACGAAGAATTCGTCGACATGTTCATCGACGAGGCCAAGATCTCGGTCTCGCTCCAGCACGCGAACATCGTCCAGATCTACGACTTCGGCAAGATCCGCGAGAACTACTTCATCTCCATGGAGTGGATCGACGGCAAGGACGTCAAGCAGCTCCTGCGCAAGCTGGCTGGGCGCCGCAAGCTGCTCCCCGAGGAGTTCGCGGTCTACATCGCCCACGAGACCTGCAAGGGCCTGTACTTCGCGCACAACAAGACCAACCTGCAGGGCGACAACCTGCAGATCATTCACCGGGACATGTCCCCGTCCAATGTGCTTGTGGGCTTTGAGGGCGACGTAAAGGTCGCCGACTTCGGCATCGCCAAAGCCGAGATGTCCCAGTACACGACCAAGGACGGCGTGCTCAAGGGCAAGTTTGAGTACATGAGCCCAGAGCAGGCTCACGGACAGGCCCTCAGCCAGCAGTCCGACATCTTCTCGGTCGGCATCATCCTCTACGAGATGCTGACGGGTCGCCGACTCTTCAAGACCGAGTCGGAGCTGATGACCCTGGAGAAGATCAAGTCGGTGGACATCGGTCCCCCAAGCTCGGTCAATCCCAACATCAGCGCGCGCATGGACAAGCTGGTGATGAAGGCGTTGACCGCCGACACCAACGAGCGCTACGCCGACGCATCGGAGTTCGGCCAAGCCCTGCTCGACTACATGTACCCGCAGGCGCCCCCTGCAATTCAGCGCTCTCTCTCCGCCTTTATGAAGGAGACCTTCGCCGAGGAGCGGGCCGCCGAGCGCGAGCGCCTGGCACGCGGATCTCGCATTGCCGAAGAGCTGCACAAGGCCGAGCCCGACCTGAACCTCTCCCCCGAGTGGGAGGAGTCCCCGGGCAGCGGCGCGACCATCCAACAGGAACCCCAGGAGCCGAACCGGGCTCCCTTGGTGGTCGCCATCGCTGTGGTGCTGGCCTTGTTGGGCGTGGTTGGCGTTCTGCTGAGCAGAGACAAACCGGAAGCCGAAGTGGTGGAGCGTGAGGTCACGGTCCTGCCCACCGAGGGCGCACTCCAACTGCGCCTGAACGTCCCTGCCAAGGTCTACGCGGGCACCCAGCTTCTAGGCGAGGGCAAGCTGGTGGAGTTGAACCACCTCGAGCCCGGTGAGATGGCGCTGCGCATCGAGGCGGAAGGCCACCTTCCCCTGGAAGAGGTGCTCGGCATTGTCGCCGGAGAGCGCATGGTCATGAGCTTGCGCCTTGAAGCGGAGCCCAAAGAGCCAGTACAGACGCCCAACCGACGCACCACAGAGGAAAAGCCTCAGGTCCAGCCCGAGCCGGATCCCGTAGAGGTCAAGCCAGAGACACCCAAGCCTCCGCCTGCCCCGGTCGCCGTCAAGACCGGCAAGGTGAGCATCAACATCAGCGGTGGCAAGGGCTGGGGCGATGTCTATGTCGATGGAAAGAACATCGGGCGTACCCCGAAGTTCAACTACGAGTTGCCCGCAGGACCGCACACCGTGCGGGTTGCCAACGAGCAGCTGGGTTTGGATTACACCAAGAAGGTGACCATCGTGGCCGGCGAGACGGCCAAGGTGCTGGCGCCACTGCGTTGACGACCCGTTAGGGTGGGAGGATGCGCGCTGCGACCCCACAAGCCCTGACCCAAGCTTCCTTAGAGCCCGAGCCGCTCCTGCACTGGGCGATGGACCACTGGGGTGATGCCCTGGCCTTCACCACCGGTCTAGGCCCAGGCGGAATCGTGCTTCTGCACATGGCCCGTAAGCGCAGCAGTCGGGTGCGTTGTGTGTTCCTGGACACCGGCTTTCACTTTGCAGAGACCCTCCAGTACGCCCAAGACGTGGCGGAGTTCCTGGACGTGGAGATCACCGCCCAGGATCCCGAACCCTTCGGCCCGACCTGGCGCGAGGACCGCTTGGCCTGCTGCGACCACCGCAAGGTCGCTCCCTTGGCCAAGGCCCTCAGCGGCAAACGGGCCTGGGTCAACGCCAGGCGGGCGGATCAGGGTGGCATGCGCGCTGGCCTGGCCCACATCCAGCGCGATCAAGACGGTTTCGTGAAGGTGAATCCCCTGGCGCGCAAGGACCGCAGCTGGGTGAACGCCTACATGAGCGCGCACCAGATCCCAACGAACCCGCTCTTGGAGCAAGGATACGGCTCGGTGGGATGTGCTCCTTGTACACGCAAACTCAAAGCTGGCGAAGATGAGCGCGCTGGGCGCATCTTTGCTGGTGGCAAGACCGAGTGTGGGATTCACACGCGACTTCGGGTCAAGCAGGACTAGACTCGGGCCGAACTATGGGGGGTATGGCCCAAGCCGCCCCCACCCTGAGCTCCAATCTGGAGATCCGAGCCCAGAGCTATCTGCGCTTTGCGATAGCGCTCTGCACCCTCACGCTGCCGCTCACCGTGGTCATGGACACAATGGCTGTGGGCGTGGACTGGGGGCTCATCACCCTGCGCATCCTAGAGTGCTTGCTGCCGCTGGCCCTCTTCTACTACGGCTACCGCAACCCAAAGTGGCACCGACCCGTGGTCTACGTGGCCTTGGGGTGGTGGGGCTTCTTTGACGCGCTGGGGAACCTGCGCACCAACGAGGTGGAGATCACCCTGATGATGGGTTCCCTTCTGCTCGCTGCAGAAGGGGTCTTTGTGGAGCGCACCGCCAACGCAGCGGTCCGACAGCTGCTGCACTCCGGAGCCATCTGCCTGGGGCTCTACCTGGGTGGTTTCATCCCAGACGAGCGCGCACTGCTCATCCTGAGCGTCGGCAACCTGGCTGGGGTCCTGCTCTCCGGAGGCGGCTACTTGGCAGAGAAGCGCAGCTTCGAGACCCAACTCCAGGCATGGAAGGCCCAGATCGCGGCCGAGGAGGCCGCGGCGTCCCGGGTCAACTTCTTGGGCCGGATGTCCCACGAGCTGCGCACACCGCTCAATGGCATGCTGGGCATGCTCCAGCTGCTTCAGGACGACGGGCCACTGAACCCTGACCAGCGGGAGGATCTACGCATCGCGCGCCAGAGCAGCACGCAACTGCTCACCCTCGTCACGGACATCCTGGATTTCTCGGCGATGACCACAGGGAAGACCCAGGCCTCGGCGGCGCCCACACGTCTACACCCGCTCTTGGCAGACCGGGTCAGTCAGCTCCGAGTGCTTGCTCCCCAGCTCCGCGTCGACCTGACGGCCTCCAGCGTGCCCCCCGGCCTGATGCTCGACGGGCCTCGGGTCATGCGGGTGGTAGATGTGCTCTTGGACAACGCCGCGAAGTTCACCCACCGCGGGAGCATCTGCATCGATGTTCAACACCTCAATGATGTTCTCACCATCGAGGTCACCGACAGCGGCGTTGGACTGCCCGAGGACACCTCCCGGCTCTTTGATGCCTTCGAGCAGGGAGATGGCACCCGCACGCGACGCTATGGCGGCGCTGGCCTGGGCTTGGCCATCTCCAAGCACCTGGCCGACACGATGGGAGGCAGCCTGAGTGCGCGCAGCCGCATAGGCCACGGCAGCATCTTCAGCCTGAGCGTTCCGGCCAGCGCCTGCACACCTCCCAGTGTGACCCACGGAACGGCCCGGCGCCTCAGCGGTCACCTGCTCATCGTGGAAGACAACCCCATCAACCAGATGGTGCTCAAGGGCTTGCTTCACAACCTTGGACTGAGCTCCGCGACCTGCATGAACGGCAAGGAGGCTCTGCTCAAGATTGAGAGCGAGCACTTCGACGGCGTCTTGATGGACTTCCACATGCCCGTCATGGACGGCATGGAGGCCACCCGGCGCATGCGCGCCCAAGGGCTCGCCCTACCCATCATCGGCGTGAGCGCCTCTGTGATGCCCCAGGACAAGCGCGCAGCACTGGCCTCGGGCATGGACCACACTCTGGCCAAGCCGGTCGACAGAAGCCTGCTGGAGCTCACGCTGGCCGATTACCTGCCGGCAGCGTGCATCAGTCGTCATACGAGCGTGGCCTGACCAAAAGGCCCGCGCTTGCCCCAGATGACCCAATGCCCGACCCAGTACGCCGGGCCGGCCATGTCATTCGACGTGGGAGCGGTGGACTAAAGCTGGGCTCAGCCGTCGTACCAGTGTGGCTTGACCAGAGACTGGTAGTGACCGACATCGAAGGGGTTCAGCTTCTGCTTGATGGTGCCGGCCGCCATCATCGCCGAGACCTTGGCGAACCAGATGTACATGTCCCGCTTGTAGTCCACCTTCGAGGTCAATCCCTTGAAGATCCACTTGGGGTTCACGAACTTCTTGTTCATGCGGTAGAGTTCCTCGCCGATCTCGTGACGGGTCATGTAGTCGGTGTCCAGCACCGGGCTGAGCCAGTCAAAGTCGTCGAAGTCATCCATCGTGATGTGGCCGTTTCGAAGGGCGTCATCAAAGATGGGCGTCCCTGGAACAGGCGTGATGGGATGGAAGGCTGGGAAGTCCACGTCGAGACGCTGGGCCAGCTCGACCTGACGGGCCAAGGTGTCCTGGGTCTCGTTCTTCACGCCGACGATGAAGGTCGCCTGGATGAAGACCTCTGGGTAGTTCTCCTTGAAGATGGCGATGGCCCGCTCGGCCACGCCGCCCGTGTAGAAGCGCTTGTCCAGCTCGGTCAGGTTGTCGTCTTCTGCTCGCTCCACACCGATGAGGATGTGGGCCAGACCCGCGCGAACCTGTGCCTCCAGGATGCCCTTCTCGTGGTCGCGCACGATGCAGTCCGCGCGCATGAAGGTCATCCACTTGGTCTTCATCCCGGACTCGAGCATCTTCTCGGAGAAGCCAATGTTGAACTTCGGGTCGATGTTCCAGCTCTCGTCCACCCAGACGTAGGAGCGCTTGCCGTACTTGTAGTAGAGCAGCTCCACCTCCTCCATCATCCGGTCCACGGACTTGGAGCGCCAGCGCGGCACCAAGCGGATGTTGCCATCGGCGTCCTCGCGACGGTCCGCCATGGTCGTCCACCAGGCGCAGAAGCTGCACTTGGACACACAGCCGCGGCTGTGATGCAGGGTCGAGCCACCTGGGGAGAAGAGGTAGCGGCTGGTCCCATACAAGTGCATGGGCATGCGGTCGTAGGCGGGAATGGGCAGATCATCCAGGTGCTTGATCAAGCGCGCTGGCTTGGTCCGCACGGCAACGCCGTCACGACCGAAGGCGATGCCGTCGATGTCGTCCCAGTCCCCATCGTTGGGATGGCGGCCGCCGTCGACGTGGTTCAGGATCTCCGCGAAGGTCAGCTCACCCTCTCCCACGCAGATCACGTCGATGTCGGGGTGACAGGCGTAGCGCTCGGAGAGGTTGGTGAAGTGACCACCGCCCGCCACGGTCACAGCCTCCGGGGCCGCCTCACGTGCCAAGCGGAAGAAGCGCAGAGCTTCCTTGGTGTACAGGGCGTGGTTCTCACCGCAGCCGATGACATGCGGCTTGAAGTCCCGTACGCGGTCGTACAGGGACTTCCAGCCCACGTGCTCGGGCATGCAGTCCAAGACCTCCACCTCGTGGCCTTCTTGGATGGCCACAGCCGCCAGAGCGGGCAACGCCTGCTGGAGCAGGAAGTTGTCCCCCTCCGAGGTGTAGGGCCAATATCGACGCGGTGGCTGGATGAGCATCACGCGCATGGGTCGGACTCCGGGTGCTGGTCTAGCCCTTAGTGTGCCGCGGGGCGGCCAAATGTGCGAGCAAGGGTTGAAGAGACCTGTGCCTTAACGCACTCAGAGCCGCTCAAAGCTTGCGTGCAACAGCCAACCAAGCCCGGTTCAAGTGAGCGGTCTTGGGGTGCGCGCGCAGCTGCGCCTCCAGGGCCAGCACCTCTTCCAGATCCACCTCTCCAGCCGAGAGCTCGAAGGGTCCCGAGGGCACGAAGTGGGTGGGAATCAGGGACTCAATCTCGAAGTGTGGAGCGAGCAGATCCGCCAGCTCAGGGCCTTCGTAGGTGTGAACCCACACATCTCCAGGCAGATGAACAATGCCGTCTTCCAAGAGCGAGGCCAGTGTGCCAGCTGGCACATCCAAGGCTGCCGCCCAACCCCAGCGGGCCTCGACTGAGCAAAAGAGCTTTCCACCCGGCTTGAGCCGCTGCGCCACTCCCGCAATGATCGCATCTGGGTCCGAGCAATAACAGAGCACTTCCGGCGCGATGACTGCATCCACCGGCGCAATGTCAGGCAGCGCTTCCCCGGTGGACCAGTGCAGATCCAAGCGGCCAGCCCTGCCCGCTGCGTGCTGAAGACAGCGCCAGAGAGAGCGTAGATCGGGGTCTACGACCTCAACGTCCAGTCCTCTGTCCAAGAGCCACGCGGCGAAGCGACCACATCCTCCGCCCAAGTCCATGACGCGCCCCTCGGTGGGCAGGAGCTGCCCCCAGTGGTGCTCGTAGATCCCCCTCTCCAGGATCTTTTGCTTGTTGCTGGGTGCGTTGGGATCCAAAAAATCCAGCCACTCGGGATGGTCGTCCCAGGCCTTGACCAGGCCAACCAGATTGCACATGGGCCCAGGGGGTACCGACCCACCGTGGTGGATCGCCTCTAGGCGCGGATCCCCAGGCTCCATCCAGAAGCTTGAACCCGCCCAATCTTGCAGTTCCTTGGCGGCGTAGGGCGGTCCGGGAGGGAGGGCCGGCGTGGGGCCCCCGACGATGTGCGCGTCTGCGAGTGACATCTGAGGCAACAACTCCTGGCTCTGACCGGTGTTCGATAGCCAAAGCACTTGACACGACCGCCCCTGATAGGCAATGTTCTCTTCACCTGGGCCAGCCCGGGAACTCTTGCAGCCCTGGAGGCATCATGCGTTGGCGTCCATCCCCCCGCCCCAAGCCCGGCCCCAAGAAATAGGGTCAGGCCAGTTTTTATTAGAATCCCGTTCACTCAATTTTGAGTCGGACGGGTTTCTTACTCTGGGGCCATACGCCAAGCCGAAGGGGTCTCCTGCAGCTTCTGCAGGAGCGCGTGGGTCATGGCATGCCCTGGCCGGTGGGCCTGCACGCGCCCCTGAAGGCGGCAGTCCATCAGCGCCAGGTCCCCAAAGAGGTCCAGGGCCTTGTGCCGCACGGGCTCGTCGGGGAAGCGCAGTGCGTTCAGGGGCCCTGCTTCTCCAAAGACCACAGCATTGTCCAGGCTGCCCCCCAAGGCCAGGCCTGCGCGGTGCATGGCTTGAACCTGGTCCTCGAAGCCAAAGGTACGGGCCGATGCGATCTCTGCGAAGTTCGCAGCGCCCCCCCTCCAGGCTTGGTGGGCGATCGCCGGATGCTCAAAGAGGATCTCCACGGAGAGCTCCAGCGCGGGCGCGGGAGACAACGACATCCAACGCTCCCCGTCCTGAACCCGCAGCGGCTCCAAGATCTCCAGCACACGCGCAGGCCGCTCCTGCTGCCGAGCGGCCATTTGCTTGAGCCAGGGCGCGGCCGAGCCGTCTAGAACCGGGACCTCGGGGCCCCAGACCTGAACCAGCAAGTTGTCGATGTTCAGGGCATAGGCCGCAGCCAGCAAATGCTCGACGGTGCTCACACTGGCGGCGCTGGAGCCATCCGCCGAGCGGCGGGGTGCGCTGAGCGTGGTGGCCAACAGGGTGGCGCTGACGTGCTCCGATCGGGCGGGAATCCGGGCCTTCTCCAAGTCCATTCGAAGGAAGAGACGACCATGGTCCGGCGGCGCCGGGCAGACGCGCACCCGAGCGGGCGCCCCGCTGTGCAGTCCGACCCCGCTGAGCTCAAAGGCAGCGGACACCGTCGCCTGAAGCGCCGGGGCTCGGCCCGCCTCTGGCACTCAGTTCTCCGAGGGGCCAGGCAGACCAGCGATCACGGCGCCCACCTGAACACCGTTTCGGTCGAACCAGCCCCGGTTCATCTCCAGGGCGTACATCGCAGAGCCTGCGCTGGGCACGCCGCTGCGGTCGTGGGGAGTCATGTCTTCGATGTTGAGCACCCTCCCCGTCTCATCCAAGAAAGCGATGGAGAGGGGAATGGAGGTGTTTTCCATCCAAAAGCTGCGTGGCGCCGAGCTGGGGTAGACGAAGAGCATCCCGTGGTCCGTGTCCATGCTGCTCCGGTACATCAAGCCTTGGTGGCGCTCAGCCGGGTCATCGGCCAGCTCTACAGAGATGGTCTTCTGGCCCACTTGAATGTCGGCCATGGGCAGCATGACCTTCTTGGAGGCGCAGGAGATCAGCGGCAGAGCGAGAGACAAGGTCCACAACATCAGAACAACTCCTTCTGTTCGGTCTCCGAGGCCGGGGCCCCTTGGCCTGCGGAGGACTGCGGAGGCACATGCCCAAGATGCTCCCAACCACCGCGGGTCAGCATGCGGCCACGCGGGGTGCGCTGCAAGAGTCCTTCTTGAATCAAGAAGGGCTCGTACACCGTCTCGATGGTGTCGGCCTCCTCTCCGATGGCCGCAGCCAGGTTGGTCAGCCCGACAGGCCCACCGTCAAACTTGTCTGCGATGGCCGTGAGGATGCGGCGGTCCATGTCATCCAGACCCACAGCGTCCACACCCAGGCGCTGAAGTGCCATGCGCGCCAAGTCCCGATCGATGACGCCGCTGCCCTCGACCTGGGCAAAGTCTCGAATTCGCTTGAGCAGCCGGTTGGCCACGCGTGGGGTCCCCCGGCAACGAGAGCCCAGCTCCTCCGCCCCATCACTGGTGATCTCCACACCCAGGCGCTCAGCGCTACGCGTGACGATCAACACCAGCTCCTCGGCGGTGTAGAAGTCCATGGAGCACTGGATGCCAAAGCGGGCCCGCAGCGGGCTGGTGAGCAGTCCTGCGCGGGTGGTGGCGCCGACCAAGGTGAAGCGCTGCAAGGGCAGTTTGACGGACTGGGCGCCAGGTCCGGTTCCCAGAACCACGTCGATCTCGTAGTCCTCCATCGCGGGGTAGAGCACCTCTTCGACGGCACGGTTCATGCGGTGGATCTCGTCGATGAACAAGATCTCCCGCTCCTGCAGGTTGTTGAGCAAGGCGGCCAGATCCCCTCCCCGCTCAATGACAGGCCCGCTCGTCGTGCGGACCTCTACTCCGAGCTCCTCTCCCAAGATGTACGCCAGCGAGGTCTTTCCGAGTCCGGGAGGCCCCGCGAAGAGCACATGATCCAGGGCCTCTCCACGCTGAATGGCCGCGCGAATGTAGACGCGCAGGTTCGCCTTGATGCGCTCCTGACCGACGTACTCGTCCAAACTCTTGGGGCGCAGAGCCGGGTCGAAGAACTCGTCTCGGTCCTCCCCGATGGGGTCGCCGTTGGGGTCCACAATGCGACTCACAGGCGGCCTCCAGAGAGAATGCGCAGGCTGGCAGAGAGCCGCTGGCTCAGCGTGCCTTGGTTGTCCCCGGCCCGCTCAACCCCTTCAATGGCGCGGTCGATCTCGGACTTCTTGTAGCCCAAGCGGGCCAAGGCCAGGCGCAGAGGGTCCTCGGCTTGGGCTGGCGCAGGGGCCTTGAGCGCAGGCGCGCCAGCGGGCGTGAAGACGGGCATGATTTTGCCCCGCAGCTCCAGGAGCAGGCGCTGGGCTGTCTTCTTGCCTACGCCGGAGACCGCGCACAGAGCCCGGCTGTCCTCTTCTTGGATGGCACGACTGAGGCCCTTGGGACCCAAGGTGTCCAACAAGGCGACGCCCATCTTGGGACCGACCCCACTCACGGAAATCAGCAGCTCAAAGAGCCGCCGCTCATCGGTGCTGTCAAAGCCGTAGAGCGTGAAGCTGTCCTCGCGCACTTGGGTGCTGATGGACAGGATGAGCTCGGAGTCCAAGACCACGCGGGCGGCCATTGCCGGCCCAACGGTCACGGCGTAGCCCACTCCTCCTACGTCCACAATCAAGGTGGAAGGCTCTTTCTCCACCAGCGTTCCCCGCAAGCGTGCGATCATCTTCGGCTCCCTTGGGCCGCGTGGTGTGCGGCGTGGGCCAGGTGGGTGATGGCGATTGCGACGGCGTCGCACGCATCGTTGTTCAGGGCGCTCAGGTCGGCCCCAGTGAGCATGCCGACCATACGACGGACCTGCTCCTTGTCCGCCCGCCCGCTGCCCGTGACGGACTTCTTCACGGTCATGGCGTTGTACTCAAAGATGGGGCAATCGGCCCCTGCCCCCGCGAGCAGGGCTACCCCGCGGGCCTGACCCAAGCGCAGCGCAGACTCGCTGGACTTGTGCCTAAAGATGGCCTCGATCGCGACTACTTCGGGGCGATGCACCTGGATGATGGCGCAGAGTCCGCTGTAGATCTCTTGCAAGCGCTGAGGAATGGGGTCCTTGCTCTTGGTCTTGATCGCGCCGGCCGTAATCATGCGGTAGCGGCCACGTTGACGGGTCACCAAGCCGTAGCCGGTGGCGGTGGAGCCGGGATCGATGCCTAAGACCAACATGTTTGTTCAGTATTGGCTCAAGCGAGGCCGGGCCAGCGCTTGTTCACCCCTCGCAGCCAACCCCCGGCCAAAAGGAAGCCCAGGAAGACCAGCGCAGCGCTCCCCCCTGCAGGCTCTCCCTCCTCGCCGCAGAGGCCACACCCTTCGTCAACTTGGGCATCACAGTCGTTGTCGCTGCCATCCCCGCACAGCTCCATGGCCTCGTCGATGAGACCATCACAGTCGCTGTCCAAGCCGTTGCAAACCTCCTGAGCGCCAGGGAAGACGCTGGGGTTGTACACATTGCAGTCCACTGAATCAGGCCACCCGTCATCGTCGGCGTCCTCTCCGTGGATCAGCTCAAAGTCCCCGACCTCCAGCCCCGTCTCCAGCATCCCGGTCTCGGCCATTCCTGTCTCGGCCGAGGCCAGCGCCAAGGCGGCCAACAAGATCAAGAAACGGTCCCGGCCTGGAAGATGTTGAGCAGGTTCCCTTCCGTGTCCCGCAGGGTGATGGCCTTGCCGTGCTCGTCCCGGCGCTCATCGAGCAGCTCGATGCGCTCCTTCATGCAGCGCCGCTTGAGGGCGTTGAGATCGTCGACCTCCATGTCCAGGTAGACGCCGTGGCCACTGGGGCGGACCATCGGATCCCCACCGCTGGCGTCGACCAAGGCCAGCTTGGCACCGCCACAGGCGAAGAAGACATGGGAGCGACCTGAGCTGACCGCTTCGAGCCCCAAGACCTTCTCGTAGAAGACCCGCGCGCGGTGGTACCGCAGACAGGGCACCACAACTTCCAGCAGTCGAATTGTACTCAAGGCTCAAGCTCCGCCGCCATGCTCCCATACTTGGGGTCCCCGGTGAGCTCTTCCAGCTCTCGCAGCAGAGCCGCGGCTTCGGCTTTGCGGCCCAAGTCCTGGGCAGCGGCGGCCTTTGAGAGAATCAGCGTGGGATGCGGATAGCGCGTCACGGCTCGATTGAGCACTTGGTAGGCCACGTCCGGCCGGCCCGCTTGGCTGAGCAGGGTCACCAGTGCCATGACGGGCGCAAGCTCGGTCGGATGTGCGTCCGCAACAGCGCCGAGCGCCGTGACTCCGGCGTTGATTCCCTTGGCATTGGCGGTCGCCATGCCGGCGCTCACCCCCAGCTCCACATCCCATGGCCTAGATTTGTACGCCGACTCCAGCAGCGGCAGCGCGCGGGCAGCATCGCCCATGGTGAGCAACAACATCCCCATGGCCCCCTGCACGTCCGGAGATGTGGGCTCCAGCTCAAGGGCCTTGGAGAGGCTCGTGACGGCCTCCATCTGGCGTCCCAGGCCGATGAAGAGGTGTCCCTGCACCAAGTAGACCAGGTAGCACTCGGGGTACTTGGTCACCAAGTCACGAACACCCAGCTCGGCTGCGACCGGTGACTCCTGAATCAGCGAGCGGGCCCGCGCCAGCATGGCCTGGCCCTCTGTGTCCAAGCGGCCGGCCTCCAGCTCGCCGACCACGGCCCTATCGAAGATGGCCTGAACGGCACCTGGGTCTTTGGCCAGGGCAAGGTCCAAGTTCTCCCTTGCCTTTTTAAAGTCCCCTTCACGAAGCTGCACCCGCCCGAGCGCAGCGCGAAGCTCAGGACTGTCCGGCACAGCTTTGACCCCACGTTGCAGGTGGTCCCGCGCCATGTCGGGCTCCAGCACGGAGGCGGCCAAGTAGGCCTCGCGGTCACGAGGAACGGCCACCATGGCTTGGAGACACACCTCCAAGGCCTCAGCGGCCTTGCCCTGGTCCATCAGGGTGGCTCCAAGCCCAGACCACGCCTCGGCCAAGCCGGGCTGCGCCGCCGTTGCTTGACGGTAGAGCTTGATCGCGTCCTCGGGCTCTCCAAGCGCACGCTGGACCGAGGCCAGGCCCATGGTCGCCCGGGCATAGTTGGGATCCAAAGACAGGGCTTTTGCGTAGGCGGTGCTCGCCCGGCGAGGATCCAGCGCGGCACGGCCGAGCAGGTACCAAGCCATGGGATCCTGATCGTTGTCCTCGGCGAACTGGAGGTAGGCGATCTCCCCTTGGAGAGCCAAGCCCAGGTTGTTCATCAGGTCGATGAGCAGCTCGTGCTTTGCGACGTCCTCAGGCGCTTCACGCACCCCGGCGCGCGCCGCTTCCATGGCCTCTACGGGATGACCCTCACGCATCAGCTGCTCGGGATCAGAGGCCTGCGCGGATGCCGGAGTCGAAGCGCCGATCGCCAGGAGAAGAGAGAGCAAGAGTGCGTTCATTGGAGACCTCTAACGGCAGACACCCACCCCGTCGGGTGTCGTCCACTTGTGGGAACAGGTACACTCACAGCATCTGGAGCGTCTATGTGGATCCTTTTGGCAGCGGTCGCGAGCGCTGCACCAGAAGTCGCGGTCTTGGGGCTGCACATCCCTGGTCAGAGCGAAGCGCAGGGCCGTGAGAGCAGCGAGCGAATCGTCGAGAGCTTGACAGCCTCGGGCGCAATGGTGCCGGTAGGCCCGGACGAGGTCGCTGTACGCCTACAAGGACGTTCCAGCTTGGTCCTGGATTCCTACGCTCTGAGCGAAGGGGAAGCCCTGGTGGACGAGGGACGGGTTCTGTACCAGAACGCCGAGCCTGACGCTGCGATCCCGCTGCTGGAGGCGGGCGTCGAAGCCCTCTCCGAGGGCGCCAGACTGAGTGGTAGCACCGGCGCTCTGATCGAGGGCTACCTGACCCTTGGCTTGGTGCAATCCGGAATGGGAAACAGCGATGCCGCCATGGAAGCCTTCAGCGCAGCCGTGGTTCTGGATCCGAAGCGGGAGCTGGACACCATGTCCTATCCCCCAGATGTCATTGAGCTTTACACCCAAGCCAAGGCCAACGTGCTCAAGAAGGGCACCGGCACCCTCAGCCTGAAGGGCAAGGGAGAGAGCACGGTCAAGCTGGATGGAATCGAGATGAGCGGCCCCCAGGCCGAGGGTTTGGCGCCAGGGACTCACTACGTCTACGCCACGGACTCCAGCGGTGCGCGCTACGCCGCAGTCACCGAAGTGAGCCCCGGCCAAACCGCGACGGTAAACCTAAGTTTTGGCGGCCTGAGTCTCGCTGAGCCCACCCAGGACGAGAACCTGCGGATGGCCCAGACCAACAACCTCTACGCGGCCTTGGGCGCCTATGCCCAGACGCCACTGATTCTGCTCGGCGGACAGGTAGGCGATGACGTGGTCGTTGCCCTCTACAGTGCCCGGTCCAAGAACTTCTCCCAGGCTCTGAGCGCCCCTGCGGGCAAGGATCCCACCCAGTCGATCCTAAATCTCGTCCCGGCCATTGGCAGCTACGTGACTGACGCTGGGGACATCCGCCCGGACCGGGTGGCCTTTGATGTGCCAGCACTGGCGCCGAACGACAACGCCCTGCTCTTGGAGCTTCTGCTGAATCCGCAGGTGCCCGGTCCCGGGGGTCCAGTGGAAGAGACGGGGCCTCGCTGGGGATTGTGGGCTGGCGTGGGTGGTGTCGCCGCTTTAGGCGCAGGCGCTGCAACCTGGGCCGTCCTTCGGGATCCTGAGCCCAAAGACCAGGGCACGGTCACCCTGGGTCCAATCCCCTAATTGGAGGAACTCGGATGAGGGCACAAGAGCGCCTTGAGGTGCTGATGGAGCAGGGGGCCATTCAAGAGATCATTCGCCCGCTCATGAGCGGCAAGGAGGCCGAGGTTTACCTTGTGCTCTCCGACGACGAAATTCGCGTCGCGAAGATCTACAAGACGGCCAACAACCGAAGCTTCAAGCACCGCGCTGAGTACACCGAGGGCCGCAAAGTCCGGAACAGCCGTAGCCAACGCGCCATGGGCAGCCGCTCGCGCTTTGGCAAAGAGCAAGAAGAGGCCGCTTGGCGAAACGCTGAAGTGGACGTGATCTACCGCCTGGCCGCAGCTGGCGTCCGTGTCCCAGAACCCTACGTCTTCATCGACGGGGTGCTGGTCATGGAGCTGATCCAGGACTTTGACGGCGAACCGGCCCCGCGTCTCTGTGACGTGGAGTTGGCCCCCGATGAGGCCATGGCGGTCTTCAAGACGCTGCTCAAGGATGTCGTGCGCATGCTCTGCGCCGGGGTCGTTCATGGCGACCTCTCGGACTTCAACGTCCTGATGAGCCCGGAAGGTCCGGTGATCATCGACTTCCCCCAGGCGGTGGACCCGGCACACAACCGGAACGCCCAGAAGCTGCTGATTCGAGACGTAAAGAACCTGACCTCGTTCTTGTCACGTTGGGCCCCTTCCCTGAAGAAGACCCGCTATGCCGAGGAGATGTGGGCGCTCTACGAGAAGAACGATCTGGACCCAGAGACCGAGCTGACCGGAAAGTTCAAGGGCTCCTCCCGCAAGGCAAACACCCAGTCGGTCTTGGACGAGATCGCAGCGTCTGCGCGCGCTGAGTACCAACGCCGCGTGGCCTTGGGACTTGAGTTGCCCAAGGACATGGAGGAGCAGGAAGAGGAAGTGGAGCGCGTGCTGGCGCGTCGGGCCGTGAAACGCGGCAAGCCTGGCAGCGCAAAGCCTGGTTCCCAGGCGGCCTCAAAGTCCCGCACGGCAGGCTCGGGCCAGCGCCAAGAGTCTCGTGGCGGCGCTCGAAAGAGTGACCGCGGCGGCCGAAATCGTTCCGACACTCCTCGAAACGATGCCGAAAGCCCCCGAAAACGAAGCCGTGGCAGACGAGATGAACGCCCGGACCTGCGAACGAAGGGTGACAGCGAGCGAAACGGACGCAGCGATGGACGCACCGATGGACGCACCGATGGACGCACCGATGGACGCACCGATGGCCGCAGCGGTGGACGCAGCGGCGGACGCAGCGAAGGGCGCCGTGATGAGCGCCCAGACCTGCGAAAGAAGTCCAGTGACCGGAGCGGACGCAGTGATGAGCGCCCGGATCTGCGGAAGACCGAGGGGCGACGCGATGGGCGACGCGATGAGCGCCCGGATCTGCGGAAGCAAAGCGAAGGCCGCCGGGACGACCGTCGGGACGGACGCCGTGATGAGCGGCCAGACCTGCGAAAGAGCAGCGATGCCTCCCCTGGCGGCGAGTCCAGTGGACGCCGTCGGAGTTCAAGGAACTCGGGCACCGGCCGCGGTGGTGAGAGCCGTGGAGGCGAGAGCCGCTCCACACAGAGCCGCAGTGGCGAGGGGCGCAGTCAACAGAAGCGTCGCAAGCCGCGCAAGGGCCCCAACGCGCCAGTCGTTGTAGAGCGCAGACCAGCACGCAGTGGTGGAAGCGCCAGCAGCTCGACTCGCACCAGCGCAAGCAGCGGCAGCAGCGCAGCGGGTGGCACGGCGCCAAGGCGACGCAAGCCCAGGAACAAGGACTGAGTCAAGCCCTCTCTCCGGAGGCGCTGAAGAGATAGACTTCGCCCCACAAGTGGAGTTGCTCATGTCTCTGGAGCGGATGGACGCAGGCCTGCGTCGCGAAGTCGAAAACCTCACGGCAGAGGGCCGAGCCAAGGCCCCCGAACGCGTCATCGTCGACGTGATTCCGCCCCAAGGTGCCTTTGGGCCCCGCTACAAGCTGGACGGCCACGAGCAGTCCTTCATCCGGATGAACTCCAACTCCTACCTGTCTTTGAGCCACCACCCTCAGGTGATTCAAGCAGCGGACGCCGCGACACATCGCTTTGGCGCAGGTCCAGGCGCGGTTCGATTCATCGACGGCACCTTCTCCGCTCATGTGCAGCTCGAAGAGCGCATCGCTGCCTTCTGCGGGCGCCCATCGGCGAAGATCTTCAACTCGGCCTACACGACCAACTTGGGCTTGGCCCTGGCCCTCCAGAACAAGAAGACTTTCTGGATCGGTGATCAGCTGAACCACAACTGCATCATCCGGGCGATGCGCATCGCTGGGGTTCCCCGCTCCAACAAGGCGATCTTTCAGCACAACAACATGGACGAGCTCAAGGCCTGCATCGAGGCTGTGCCCGAAGGCATCGAGCGCGTCGTGGTTATCTTTGACGGTGTGTTCTCCATGCGCGGCGACCACTGCCCCATGGCGGAGATCAACGCCGTCCTGGCGCCACACCGTGAGCGCTTCGCAGAAGGCCTGGTCACCGTCATGGACGACTCCCACGGCATCGGCTCCTACGGGGAGACCGGCCGCGGCACGGAAGAGGTCTGCGGCGCCAAAGCCGACATCCTGGTCGGCACCTTCGGCAAGGCCTTTGGGGTCAACGGCGGCTTTGTGGCGGCCAGCCCAGCGGTGGTCGAAGCGGTTCGTCAGAAGGCCGATACTTACATCTACACCAACCCCCTCTCTGTGGCGGACTGTGCTGCGGCCAGCAAGGCGGTGGACATCGCCGACTCTCCCGAGGGCATTGAGCGCTTGGCCAACGTGCGCGCACGTATCGCCCAGTTCCGCCAGGGCTTGGCCGACTTGGGCCAAGAGAGCATTCCCGGCGTTCACCCCGTCGTTCCGCTGATGGTTCGGGACACAGAGAAGACCCGAGACATGGTGCAGGCCTTCACGGACGGCGGCGTCTTGGTGGTGGGCTTGAACTTCCCAGTCGTGCCCAAGGGAGACCAGAGCATTCGCTTCCAGATCAACGCTGCCCACACCGAGGCGGACATCGCTGAGGTCTTGAGCGTGCTCAAGGGCATGCTCTGAGCATGGACCTGCGCGCACAAGTGGTGTTGCTCACCGGGGCCTCCAGGGGCATCGGTGTGGCCATCGCCGAGGAGCTGGGCCGGCACGGCGCCCACGTCCTCCTGACTGCGCGCAGCGCAGAGGGCTTGGCCAAGACCGCCGCGCTGGTCGAGGCGGCAGGCGGACAGGCGCGCAGCTTGGCTGGGGACATCAGCAGCAGTGCCTTCCGGGAGCAGTTGGTGCAGAGCGCTCAAGCCTGGGGTCCAATTCGGGCCCTTGTGAACAACGCAGGCGTGGAGCACCCGGACACCTTCTTGGAGTCCGACCTGGCACAGGTAGACCTGCAACTCGCGGTGAACCTGCAAGCCCCCATTCATCTGACCCGCCTCGTGCTGCCGCAGATGGTTGAGCAGGGCCAAGGTGCCGTGGTGATGGTGTCCTCGATGTCGGGCAAGTCCCCTACCCCCTACAACGCGATCTACACCGCCACCAAGCACGGTCTCAACGGTTTTGCGGCCAGCATCCGCATCGAACTTCAAGACAGCGGTGTACACGTCGGCGTGGTCTGCCCCAGCTTCGTCGGACAGGCCGGCATGTGGAAGGACACCGGCATGCGCGCACCAGCCATGATGAAAGAAGTGCCCCTCTCCCAGGTCGTCCGCGGGACTCTGAGAGCGCTCAATGGTGCACCGGAGGTCTTGGTCACGCCTACCCCTGTGCGCCCCCTCTTGGCCCTGGCCCAGCTCTTCCCGAGATTGGATGGCTGGCTTCTGCGCAAGATGGGCATCCTCAAGGTGCTCGAGCAACGCGCTGACTGACACCCTCTGCTGCAGGTCCCATGTCTGAAGAACTCATCGAGGTCGGCGACGGCTTCTGGAACATCCGCGGGAAGTTCCGAATCGGCGGCGTGGTGAACGTCGGAACGCAAGCTTCGTTGGTGCGTTTGGCTACTGGAGGCTTTGTGCTTCTGGACTCCTACACCTTGCCGGCCGGCATCTTGGCCAAGGTGTACGCCCTGACCGACGGGGGTCAGGCCGTTCAAGCCATCCTGAACCTGCACCCCTTCCACACCATCCATGTTGCAGCCGCCCACAAGCAGTTCCCCAAGGCCGCGCTCTACGGCAGCAGCCGCCATGTGGACAAGGCCCCGGATCTCCCTTGGCAAGCGCTGCGCGTGGACGATGCGGAACTCCATGCGCTCTTCGCGCCAGATCTGGAGTTCTCCGTGCCCAAAGGCGTGCACTTCATCCACAAAAATCCTGACGTGCACTTCAGCTCGGTGCTGGCCTACCACCCGGCGAGCAAGACCATCCATGTGGACGACACCTTCAACCACATGGGCCTGCCTCTGGTCGGCGGCGTCAGCCTCCACCCGACCTTGGCCAAAGCGTTGATCCGAGAGCCTGGCGCCGCAAAGGCCTTCCAGGACTGGGCCCGCGCGCTCATCGAGCGTTGGTCAGAGGCCCGAAACCTCTGCGCCGCCCACACCTCGCCCCTGCTACACCAGGACGACCTGGCTGAGCAAATGCGCGCGGCCTTGAAGAAGGTGGACGGCAAGCTTCAGAGCCACAGCAAGAGGAACGGCGGATGAAGACCTGGACAAAGAGACTGGCGATCGGCGCCGGAGCGCTGACCCTGGCAGGGGTGCTGATGTGCGGTGGTGGCTTTGTGGCGCTCAACGAGCCTGCTCCTGTGGGCGTGAGCGATGCGGCGGCAGACACTCTGGCCAACGAGATGATCGACTCCGTGGACCGAGAGGCTTGGGCCAAGACCGGCGCTGTTCGCTGGACCTATGCCGAGCGCTACACCCACCTCTGGGATCGCGAGCGTCACTTCGTGCGGGTCACCCAGGATGGCCGGGAGGCCCTGGTGGACCTGAACACGCTCCAAGGCGTGGCCACCCAGGACGGCGTGGCCCTGGAGGGCACAGCCAAGGACCAGGCCGTACAGGAGGCCTACGAAGCCTGGGCCAACGACAGCTTCTGGCTGGGCGCCATGAACAAGGCCTTTGATCCCGGGACCACCCGCTCCCGCGTCGCCCAGCCCGACGGCAGCGAGTCCTTGCTGGTGCAATACAGCTCCGGCGGGGTCACCCCCGGCGACGCCTACCTCTGGCACCTGGATGAGAACGGGCGGCCTGAGTCCTGGCAGATGTGGGTGTCGATCATTCCAATCGGGGGGGCCGGCGCTAGCTGGGAGGATTGGGTGCAGCTCTCCACGGGGGCCTGGGTGTCCACACGACACCAGCTGGGGCCCATGGACATCCGGGTCACCGACCTGCAGGGTGCCGAGACCTTGGAGGCCTTGGAGTCCGGGGCCGACCCCTTCGCGCCGCTCTTGGCCCTGTAGAGCAGTGGTCGGCCACAGCGCCATGGAGCGCCAAAGGCAGGGGGTAGGAAGTGCGTGGGATCCCACGCTGGGGCCCCCGCTCTAAACAGAGGGGGAACCCAATGGAGGCCCCGTGTACCGCACCCTCGCCCTGAGCACTCTCGCCCTTCTCGCCCTCGACGTAACGACCACGCTGGCGGCCCCCATGACCGGTCTGTCCTTGACCCAGGACGCCCAAGCTGCGGACGACGACAAGGCCAAGGTGAAGAAGGCCAAGATCAAGCAGAAGACCACCAGCTCCGGCGGCTACACCTACACCTTCTGGCTGCGCACCAGCGGCACCAGCGCTTCGGAGATCGGCTCCGCGGACATCACCATCTCCGACGCCACAAACGGCGCCGCCATGGAAGCCCTCACTCTGGAGCAAGGCGAGCGCGGCCGTCTGGTGTTCACTGGCCAGCTCGACGCGTTGGGAGAAGACGGCAGCGGCGAGACGGTCACGCTGACCTTCAAGACCGCGAACATGATCGACAACAACGGCGACCCCTTCGGCGAGCAGCAGGAGTTCGAAGTCAGCGTGGATGGCCTGGACGCCAAGCCCGCCGAAGACAGCACCGAGGGGTGGAAGGTCCGTGCCCGAAGCAACGCCGCAGGCCAGCTGACCGTGGTCCTGGGCAACGAGGACAAGGACTGGGCCGGAGGTGGGACCGTCGAGGTCACCGCCTCTGTGGACGGCGAGACCCCCGTGGCCCTCACCATGAGCGAGGTACGCCAACGCTACAAGGCGGAGCTGTCTGCCGACTTTGTGTTCGAAGACAACATCGTCATGAAGGCCGTTCTGTTGGACGAGGAGGGCGCGACCTTGGACAGCTTTGAGCAGACCATTGCGCCTCCATCTGAGTCCGTGACCCCGGCACTCTCACAGGCCACCCTGAAGGAGAGCAGCGCCGGCGACGCCAAGCTGGTCACTTGGACGGAGTCCGACGGGCAGGCGACAGCACTTGAGGTGGAGCTCTTGGACAACGTCACCGGCGAGTCGGTCCTCATGACCACCGACGACACCCCAGTGATGTCCGTCCGCAGCTTCAATTCCTCCACCCTGGAGTTTGATCCTGGCGAGTCCCCAGAAGACTACGTCTACCTGGCCCTGATCGACCTGCTGGACAGCGAGGGAGACCCCGCCGGGGAGCAGATGGAGGCGGAGCTGACGGTGCCCAGCTACGACGCCGAGACCGGCGAAGTTGGAGTGGCCTGGACGCCCTACGCTGACAGCACGGGAACCACCTATGGCTACGTCGGCATCTACGCATACGAGGACGGCTACGGCGTTGCCCTGAGCCACGAGGACAGCGAGGATCTCGACGTAGACAGCGTCAAGGTGATCTTCGAGGAGCCCTATGAGGGGCCCGCCCCTTTGGACACTGAGATCAACCTCACCCTGAGCTACCAGGCCGACAAGTGGATCGAGAAAGGCCAAGGCAGCGTTCCCGAGGACTACACCCTGATCACCACCCTGGTCACCCCTGAGGGAGAGGTCCTCTCGAGCACCACCGCGACGGGCAGCGGTACTGGCACGGTCTATAAAAACGGCAAGGGGACCAAGAAGTCCGCCATCACCAGCCACCAGAACAATGTTCTCGAGCTGCTCTAGCCCCAGCGAGGGCGGCCGTCCTACTCAGGCATAGGGCTGCCGCCGATTTCCACGGCCTTCTTGTAGGCGGGACGCGCTTCAAAGCGCTGGATGTACGCCTGGATATTGGGGTAGCTCTGCCCCGTTGGCGCGCGCTTGACGCCGGCTTGTAGGCCATAGGACATCTGAATGTCCGCGGCGGTGAAGTTGTCTCCAGCCAGCCAAGGCTGGGTACTCAGGGTCTGCTCCACAAAGCCCATGTTCCGGATGATCTCCGGATTGGTGAAGGCCCCATCGATGGTGCCCAGGATGCCTTTGACCACGGGCCGAATCAGGAAGGGCACCTTGTCGATCGCGGTGCCGTGCACCAGGGACATGAGCAGAGTCGGCATCAGGGTGCCCTCGGCAAAGTGCAGCCAGTAGCGCACCTGTTGGCGTTCCTGAGGGGTCTGCGGACGCAGGGTGCCATCCCCCATCTCCACCAGGTGCTCCAAGATCGCCGCCGACTCCGCCAGGGCCATGCCGTCGACCTGCACCACAGGCGACTTGCCCAAGGGGTGCACCTCTTTGAGGGCCGGGTCCGCGCGGAAGTTCTTGTCCCGCTTGTAGGTCTTGATCTCGTAGTCCAAACCCAGCTCCTCGAGCGCCCACAGCACACGGGTGGATCGGGACAGCTCCAAGTGATGAAGAACGATGGCAGACATGGCAAGCTCCTTGGGTCACCGCCCTATCCCTTGCCTTGTCCCCCGGCGTGCAAAGTGTGGGGCTCGCCCTCGAATGGAGACTCCGTGTCCAAGAGCAACGATCCCGGCCTGAACCCCACAACTGACGCCACCGCCGTGGCCGACAGCATCTGGAAGTCCATCCTGAGCGAGACGGAGTACAAGATCCTGCGCCACTCCGCGACGGAAGCCCCCGGCACAGGTCGCTATCTGAACAATGAGGAGGAGGGCTTTTATCACTGCGCGGGCTGCGCCCAGAAGCTCTACGCGGCCGAGCACAAGTTCCACAGCGGCTGTGGATGGCCCAGCTTCTACGACGAGGTCGAAGCGGGCGCTGTGAAGACCTACGTCGACACAAGCCACGGCCGCACCCGCACCGAGATGCGCTGTGGACGCTGTGATGGCCACTTGGGGCACATCTTTCAGGACGCCCCGCAGACCCCGACCGGAACCCGTCACTGCGTGAACGGCTATGCCGTGCTCTTCGTGCCCACGGGCAAAGATCCTCAAGAAGCGCTCGCCGAGCACCGCTCTAAGCAACAGGACTGACAGGCTTTGGCCTTCGGATCCGGGGTCGATTGCGCTACATTGACCCTTCCCCGCGCGTGAGAGAGCCGCCCAATGCCCGCACAGACCCGTCGGCAGACACAGACCACCGGCACCGAGACCACGGTGGCGCCCGCCGTTTCACCGGAGGTCGGCGACAACGCCTTCACCGGTGAGCAGCTCCAGCTCCAGAACGCCAAGCAGTCCTACGAGCAGGCCCTCGGCGGCTTTCTGGGTGGCGAGCTCTACAAGGTCGTGGCCAAGGAGCTCTCCGAGGAGAAGCTCAATGAGCACGCCAACGGCGCCGTGGAAGACGCCTTCAAAGCGGTCAAAGAGTGGCTGGTTGGTCAAGCAGAGCCCTCTGAGGCTGACATCGCAGCGCAGTTCTCCGATGCTTTGGAGAAGGCCCTCGAGCCCCGTATTGAGCAGCTGCTCGCGGACTCCAACATCGCCGCGGCGATCTCCGGTTGGGCTCTGGAGCACCCCCGAACTGTTCTGGCAGCGGCCCTGGCCGGCGCAGCGACTTTCATCCTGACCAATCAGGACATCCCGGACATCGAGCACAAGATGGGCTTGGGTGGCGGGCACGCTCTGCTGGCAGGTGTGAACCTGGGCAGCACCCTGGACATCGCGTTGAACACCATCAACGTCGGGTACTCCTACACGGGTGAGAACACCTCGGCGAGCCTGGGAGCCGAGTACGGCATGCAGGATGAGAGCCTGGCGATCAACGGCAACCTGACCCACCAGACCGACGCGGGCACCTTCTCACTAGACGGCAACTACAACCAGACGCCGGACACAATGAGCGCCGAGCTGGCCGCAGCCTTCAAGAACGAAGAGCTCAGCGCCCGTCTCTTCGGTCGCTACGAGGAAGGTGGCGGACAGTCACTGGGCACCTTGGGCGCCGAGATGCGCGGCAAGTACGGCGAGAACGGCAACTACTTCATGGGCGGCGAGTACCGCACCGATGAGTCCTGGATGGCCCGCGCGGGGCTCTCGGTGGGCGACATCAACGACGGCGGCCGCTGGAGCCTGGAAGGCCGCGCGATGAACGACGCCAGTGGGCAGACCAACGCCGGTGCGTTCTTGGGCTACAAGCTGAACTTCTGAGTTCTCTCAGCTCGTCCTTGGATAGGCAACTGAAGGCCCTGCACTACATCCAGTTCACGGACAGTGAGGCGCCAGGCCAGATGTCGGTGCCCCACAGGGTCTGAAAGCCCCCCTCCGTCTCCTGTCCGGGCGCCGAAGGAAGCGGCGGAGCAGTGGCCTCGTCGCCATAGCCAAGCTCGACCAGGCCGACGTTCAGGGAAGGCCCAGCGGCAATGGCAAGGTGCTCCGTCAGAGCGAATCCTGCCTTCACCCGAGGCCGCAGCCCCAAGGAGACGCCGCTGGTCCCGACGTAGTCGCCGCTGGTCACGACCACGTCCGTGTCGACGAACCACCGGCTCGAGAGTTCCTTGTGGCTGCCCAGTCCCAGGCCAGCCTGGAGGTAGCGCGTGTTCGGAGAGAAGCTGTAGGCAAAGACCGTGTGCAGCCTGGGGTCGCCCAGAGTGCCCACGAGCTCCACCGCAGTCAGTTCATTTCCGCCCACCTGCAGGGTGTTGTAGCCCCCGGCCTTGAGGGTGAGCAGGCCCAGCGAGGTCCCCGTGTAGTCGCGGCCCGCGACGTTGATGATGCCCAACTGGCTGCCGCTGCCGGAGCCGGCGATGTTGATGATGCCCAGCCCGCCGCCGTTGGCCCGGCCTGCGATGTTGACGACACCCACCTGCTTGCGCTGCACCTCCCCGCCGATGTTGATCACACCGAGCTGTTGGGAGCTGGCGCGGGCGATGTTCAGGGTACCGAGCTGGAGCCCCATCATCTCGCCAGCGATGGTGACGGCCCCCACCTGTGTGCCGCGAATGTCCCCCGCGATGGTGATGGGCGAGAGCTGCACGCCGGTCATCATGCCCCGGGTGTAGACCGCGCCCCCCGCCGTCTGCAGCCCTTGACCGTCCCCTTCGCTCCATGCGAAAGCGCCGGCCGCTTGTACGCCGCTGAAACTCTGGGTCACGCCCGCCGCAACCGTCGCCAGCTGCGCTCTGGAGACCGATCCGGAGCGCGTACCGAGCAAGGCCAGCTCCACGCCATAGATGTTCCGGGTCAGATAGGGCAGCGGCACCGCCGAGAACGTGAACTTCTGCGGGGTGAGGGGCTCATCCCCACGGCGCACAGCCAGCGCCCCATCCACGGACTGAAAGTCCTTCGGGGACAGCCCGCCCGGAACGCCCGCAGCCAAGGTCAGGTCGGCGCGGGCCAAGTCGCCCTTCTCATCCACCCAGAGCACCCGATACTCGCCCGGAGTGAGGCCCAGGCTCAGGGGACGGCCCGCAGGCTTGTCCAGCTCCACGACCAGGGCGCCCTTGCTGTCGCGCACGTAGATCCGTCCGCCCAGAGCCTGGCCCAGGACCAGCTCGGCGCCGGCGGTGCTCAACTCGGTCATGACCAAGTCGCCGCTGCCCACCAGCTGGATGTCGAAGCTGGCGTGCTGCGGGCCGACCATGCTGCCTTCGGTGCGGGAGAGGGTCTGGTCGTAGGAGAACTGGTAGACCTCGTTCAGCGTCACCCGCCCGTCCGCCGAGTTGTCTGCAGCGCCACGCAAGCCCGTGACCAGGGCCTGGGTGAAGAAGCTGCCCTGGATGCTGTCGGCTTCTTGGGCGGCCTCGTCGGCAGAGGCGCTGGTCAGGTAGGCGTAGCCTTCGACCTTGACCGAGTCGTCCACCAGGAAAGGAGCCGTGTGTGTGCCGCCCTTGGTGCGCACGATGGCCCCGCTGGAGCAAGAGTCCAGGATCAAGATGCGCACTTCGGCGTCCAGATCATCCAGGGACTCCCGCAGCTCGGAGTAGAGGTAGTGGTTCTCCGAGAGGCGCAAGCCTTGGGCATCGGAGTGGCCGGAGTAGTACACGATGACCTCGGCGCGGTCGCCATTGTCATGGGCCCGCGCGACCAGATCTCCAACCTGGGCCATGCCCTGGTCCATGGCGGATCGATCCGGATCCTCAAGCAAGACCGAGGCCCCCGGAGCCACCCCGCCCAGCTCCAGGAGCACGTCTTCCATGGCTTGGGCGTCGGTGACGGCGTAGCGCAGCGTCACCCGGCCTATCCCGCCGTCATTGGCACCAACGACCAGGGCGAAACGCTTGGTTTCAGCATAGGAATCACTGCCAGCAAGGGCGGCCAATAGCAAGGCGCTCATGGCGTCTCCTTTCGCAGGGTAAGCACCCGCTGCTCAATCTTGGGGTCCAGCTCCACCGCGCCCGACCAAGCCTTCTGCATCAGCGGCTGCAAGGCGAAGGGCTCTGAGGAGCTGAGCAGGAAGAAGCGCTCGAAATCCGGCGCATCATCCAAGGTGTAGGCGTGGGGCAAGGGATGCTGCCCGGGCTCAAGCAGCACGGCGGTGGTGCCGCGCTCAGGAAGGTGCTGGGTCAGCACCCCGTTTCCATCCACCGAGAACACCGCGCCGTATGCAGGCTTGGCGCTCATGGTCGAGAGCTGGAGCTGATCTCCGGCTTGGACCTGGGCTTGGTCTTCCAGCAGAACAGGTCCCTCCGCGGTCTGCAGGTGGATGGCCAGCTCCAGCGCCGGGCCCTTGATGCGCACCCCTGGATCCACGGGGATGACAGGCTGCACGGGGTCCTGGGGAGGAACGCCGACGTAGAGCAGAACAGCGGCCGCGATGGCCAGCGCTGGGGCCCACATCCACCGGCGGGAAACCGGAGCAGGTTCCTGGGCCACACGGGCCGCCAGCACCCGTGCAGGCATGCGCTTGAGCACCTGGGCATTGCTGGCCTCGATCTCGGCCAGACGCTCCAGACCCTGAGGCTCAGCCTCCAAGCGAGCGCGCACGGTCGCCGCCTTCTCCGGGGAGAGCTCCCCCAAGACCAGCTGCTCAACCAAGAGCTGCGGGACCCGCGTGTTCCTTCCACCGGTGTTCTTGGCGCTCACAGCACACCTTCCAGCTCAGCGACGTGGGCCTTGAGACCACGCATGCGCTTGCGCACGCCGGAGACCGACATGCCGACCTCTTCGGCGACCTCGTCCAGGGTCATCCCGTCCAGGAGCAGCAGGGTAGCCATGGTGCGGGTGGACTCCTTCTGGGTGGAGAAGATGCGGGCCAGGACGCTTCGGGCCTCGCTCACGCCGCCTGAATCGGGGGCGGAGGCGATGCGCATCACCAGCTCATCGTCCGGGTCCTCTGGGCGACGGCCCTTGGCCCGAATGCGGTTCAGACAGAGGTTGGTCGCGGTGCGGTAGAGCATCGAGCTGGGGGCATGCACCTCCAGCACGTCTTGCCGTCTCAGAATCTGAATAAAGGTCTCTTGCATCAGCTCTTCCGCGGCCTGGTCGTCTTTGAGCAGAGCCTTACACCGCCGATACACCATCGGTCCGTAGCGTGTGTAGAGTTCCTCGACATTGACGGCCAGGGGCGCCTCCAGTGGGGTCCAGTAGCTCCAAGACACCGCCTGGGCGTCTCACTGTTACCCAATGGGCGAAAAAACTCAGATTTGAGCGACCGGAGAGCCCTCCCAGAGCCGCATCATCACCTTCTGCTGGGCACTCTTGGGCGAGACGGCCATCATCGAGTTTCTCAGGGCCGTGCCCAAGCCGCTCTGCCACTGGGCCACCTTCCCCAAGCGCTCCGAGCTCTCCGCCACCCACTGCACCCGCTCCGCGCGGCGCGCGATGTAGGCGGGGATGGCCTGGTCCAGCGGCTGCTCCAGGCACTGCACCAACACCATCGCGTCCTCGATCGCCATACCGGCCCCCTGCCCCATGTTCGGCGTGAAGGCGTGCGCTGCGTCCCCCAAGAACACCGCGCCGGGAAGCTGCCAGACGTGCTTGGCCATGCTCTGGATGGGTCGAACTTCTGCATCCAAGGCCGCCGCGACGCAGGCCCGAACGGGATCGACAAACTCGGAGAAGGCCTCCTCCAATCCGAGCTTCAGTCCGTTGTTCATGGTCAGGAAGAGGTAGAGCTGATCGCCCTCCAGGGGCACGATGCCTGCGCGCACGCCACGGCCCCAGTACTCCACGGAGTCCGGCTGCTCTCCCACGCCCGAGGCCACCAAGGCCCGCCAGCAGCGGTAGCCCGAGTCCACCAGCGGCACCTCGGCCCCCAAGAGACTGCGCAGCCCGCTGTGGATTCCGTCCGCACCGACCACCAGGTCGGCCTGGATGCGCTCCCCGCTGGAGAGCGTCGCCAAGCCATCGTGCAAGGCCACGAGTTCCTGCCCCAAGTACAGCTCGGCTCCTTGAGCGGCCAGCGCCAGCGCGTCATGCAGCGCCTCCCGGGAGACACAGCGCGCGGGCTCATCGCTGACCGGCTCCCCTGCTGCCCCCAGAACCTTGCCTTGGGCGGTCGCCACCGCGAAGCCTTGGGAGATGCGACCCAGGCCATCGACCTGAACCCCAAGCCAGCGCAAACAGGCGGTCGCGTTCGAGAAGAGCGCGATGCCTGCCCCGCCGCTTCGCAGCTCAAGGGAGCGCTCCACGATGTGCACGCTGTGGCCCGCTCGAAGCAGCCCGGCCGCCAAGCTCAGTCCACCGATTCCCGCACCGCTGATGAGCACCTGCATTCTGAACTCCGCTGGACCATCTACATAGCCTCATGCCAGGGCTGAACCCGAGCCCACCCCTGCGGCCTCTCGTCGCAGGCGCGCTACTCCCAGGCCTGCCCGCTCCAAGTCTGCGTCAGGCTGTAGTCCTCATCGTCACTCGGGGAGACCTGCCGGGAGGGGGGCTCCTCGAAGGTGACCTTGATGTCCCACTTGTCGTCCCGGTCCAAATCGATCTTGGCCCGGTTGGCGGTGGAATTCCCGGCGTCTTGGTAGACGTTGATCTTGAAGGCCTTGCCCTTGGTCACATCCTTGATCTTGGTGGTCCCAAGATCCTTGCCAATCCAGCTCAGCAGAGCGGCGTCCACCGGATCCTGCCCCTCTGCTGCGGTTGCGGCGCTGCTCTCGCTGGCGGCTCCTTCCTGCACCCACGGCCCTCCGGCCATGCTCATCCAGGTCTGGGTGTAGGCCTCATCGTCCTGGGGAGCGTAGTGCGCGACCACCCGACCCAGCTCGATATCCAACTTGATGTCCCACTTCTCGTCACGGTCCAGATCCAGCTTGGCCCGGTTGTTCTCGGCTTGGCCTTCGTCCCGGTAGACGTTGACCTTGATGCCCAGACCTCCGGAGAGGTCCTTGGCCTTGCCGCTGACCGGAGAGAGCTCAGAGACGCTCAGAATGGCGATGCTGGCATCGGAGCCCCAAGGGCCGCCCTTGGGGTCGGCTTTGGTGGCCTCGGGCGGGATGGGATCCGCGACAGGCTCAGCCACGACTGGATCCACCTGCTCCGGGGGCTCTGGAACGGGCTCAAGCTCAGGCTCCTCACCCTCAAACAGGAAGAAGCCTGCGATTCCCAAGGCACCGGTGCACCCAGCCAGGGTGAGGAAAGTGCTCAGCTTCATGTTTCCGGCCAGTGCCATTCAATCTCCCAGGCGCACCATGCCACGCTGTTGGGGCACGGTGCAGTTGCAGTAGCTGTAGGTACACAGGGCAGCCTCGAAGCCCAAGCTTAGGCTGCCGTCCAAGATGTTTCCCAGGTATTCCTTCCGGTATCGCCGCGCGGGGTAGCAGCGGTAGGCCTCCCCCAAGTGGTCGACGATGAAGTATCGGGACCCCGCCCAGCAGGCCCGTCCGGAGAGATCTGGCTCGATTTGGCCGCTGCCGTTGTGCCCGCCCCAAGCCTTTAGCTGGAGTCTCTGAGCAGGACTGTAGGCGACCACATCGCGGTCCTGCTTCTCGGGCTGGAGCTTCAGCTCCGGCCACATCTCACGCAGCTCGGCGATGCGAGGCCAGTTCTCCTGCGTTGCGACCAGGGTCACGCAGAAGCGCCCGGCGAATATCTCTTGGAACCACCTGGCTTTCTCAAAGAACGCCTCGGTCTCCACCCACTCCAGGTGCAGGCTGGCCGAGAACACCCCGGGCTTGTCTTGGGTGGCCCGGGCAAAGCCCTCCAGCTGCTCTCTGGACGCCGAGAAGTTGCTCACCACAGAGACCCGCAGCCCCCCATCGGCGAGCTGCTGAACTGCGTCCACAAAGCCAGGATGGCGGAAGGGCTCACCCCCTGAGAGCTTGACCTCCCAGTCTCCGGGAAGCGCAACAAAACCCTGGATGAATGCCGGTAAATCCTTGGCCCACTTCTTCCGGTCATCCACAAAGCGCTGGGTGCAGTAGCTGCAGCGGAAGTTGCAGGTGGTGTTCATGTTCCACGAGACCACCCCCTCCAAGGGGTAGCGCGGCGCGCCTCCGGTCATGCGGCACCTTCAATCATGCCGCGGTTGCGGGGCACGGTGCAGGGACAGATGGTGTAGGGACAGGCCCGGCTCTGGGTCCAGCGCTCAAAGCTGCCGTCAAAGATGTTGCCCAGCAGACCTTGCTTCTCCCGCTTTGCACTGCGGCAACTCCAGGCCCGGCCGTCCTTGTCCACGGCGAAGTAGTGCACCCCTGCCCAGCAGCGCAGACCTTGGAAGTTGGGGGCCCGATTGGCGGGCCGGGCACCAATCAGACGCTCCAGCTCTGGCCCGAACTCGGCCACGCCGCCGTTGACCTTGTAGAGCTGGGGGAACCAGCGCAGACCCACCGCTTCAATGGCGTCCCTGCAGGCGGCGGCCTGGGCTTCCTGCCCAGGAAAGACCACCTGGTTGACCACAAAGTCCACGTCCAGATCCAGCTGGTCCACAAGCCACGTGGCTTTGTCGATGAAGTCCTGCAGCGCGGTGAACTCCAGGTGCAAGCTGGCTGAGAACACACGCAGGCGACCGCGGGTCAGGGCGGCGAAGCGCATCAACTCCGGCCGGGTGGCGGAGAGGTTGGTCAGCACCGAGATGTGGTGGGGTGTCTGCTCCATCAAGCCAGGAACAATCTGGGACATGAAGAGCGGGTGGGCAAAGGCCTCGCCGCCGGAGCACTTGATCTCCCAGGTCCCAGGCAGAGCTGCAAAGGCCCTTAGAGCGCTGTCCATCTGGACCGAGTCAGGTCTGCCCTTCCGGTAGCGCTTGGACTGAATGCAGTAGCTGCAGTCGTAGTTGCAGGCGCCGGCGACCTGCCACTCCACCGTTGGTTTGAGGCGCGATGGCGTGACATTAGACATCATGCAGTGCCCCACCAAAGCGGGTGTTCCACTTGATGTTCTGCTCGACTTTCCCGCAGCGCTCACAGCCCTTGAAGAAGCGTCCGCCCGCCAGGGAGTCCCGCAGCTTCTGCCAGCGCGCTCCCTGCCAGAGTTCCTGAAAGCTGTGCTCCAAAAGGCTGCCCACCTGCACGTGGGTGTTGCAGCAGTAGAGCACCTCTTGGTCCACGGTAATCCGACTATAGACGTAGCCCATAAAGCAGCCAATACTTTCCATATCGGCCGTCACCAGATCACTGTCGGCCCAAGCCCGAACCTGCTTCTCGAAGAGCTCCAGGTTGGTGTGAACGCCCTGCTCCTCGGCGGCTTGCCGCGCTGCAGGAATCCCTTCCTCCAGCATCCACTGCACCTGCTCCGGGGTCACAGCGCAGTCTTCGGTTCCACCGTCCAGGCTGGCCAGCTTGAAGTTGACCCGCTGGGCCCGAAACAGGTGCCCAAAGCGCACCATCTGCACCAACTCGTGGGCGGTATCCCGGTTGATGACGTGCACATGGCGTACCGCCGTCTCCGTGCGGCGCAGCTTTCGCAAGCCCATGCACAAGGCGTTGAAGTGGCGCTCGGTCCAGGTGGGATGAAAGGCCATGTAGGTCTCCGGCGTGGCGCCGTGAACGCCCACCAGGAGGTTGTCTACCCCCACTTCGCAGAGGCGGTCCATGTCCGCTGCGACCAGGTTGGAGAGCACCGTCAGGTGCCAGCCACGCTCCTTGACCGCCGCCAGCATCTCGTAGACCTGGGGGTGGGTCAGAGGGTCGCCCATGCCACTGACCACCACGGCCTGAACCGAGTCCAGGGCGTCGAGCTGGACCAGGATCTCCAAGAAGCGCTCCAAGGAGATGCGCTGGCCCTTCCAAGCGTTGCTGCGCGGGCTCTTGAGCAGGGGGCTGTGGTCCCAACACGTGATGCACTTGGCGTTGCAGCCGTTGGTGATGTCGATGTGCACCTGCATCGGGCCGGTCACGGGCCTTCCCTCGCGCATGCCTTGCAAGGCCAAGGCCCGCTGCTCTTTGGCACGCTGCTTGGCCTGCTTCTTCTCGGACCGGGCGTTCACTGGGCGCTCTCCGTCAGGGCCAACATGACCTCGGAGACGGAGCGCTTGCCGCCTTGCTCCAAGCGAGAGAAGTCCCGGAGCGCGTCAAAGAGGTCCTCGTGGCCAGCCAGCCACTCCCCCATCCACACCCCAAAACGGCCCACGCTGAGCTTGCGCTGGGTGGGAATGGCCCGCAGCAGAGACAGGGCACCCATCCAGTCATCGAAGGGGGCCCAGGCGGCGAAGAGAAGCTCGGCCCCTGCGATGAGCTCCCCGCGCTCGGAGAGGGGGAACTTGCGCGCGATGCCTTGCAAGAGACTCCAAGCGAGGTCATCGGGGGGCTGGTGCACATCCAAGATGCCGCGCCACTTCTCCAAGCGCTCGGCCACCAGGGCTGGCTTGGGCGCCAGTGAGCTGGCCTGTCCAGGATGCACCCCACCCAGCAAGCGAATGGCCGGCAGCTCTGCGTCCCGGATTCCTGGAGGCAGAGCGGCCAGCGCCCAGTCCAGATCCGCCTGGGGAATCAGGCCGCTCAGGCACTGCACAGCGGCACGTGTGGCCCCGTTCTCAGGAACCAAGTCCAGGGCCGCCTGACGGTGGCCAGCGCCCAACTGGGAGACCAACTCCGGCACTTGGGAGACCGATTCGGCCAACAGACCTGCGCCGGCCTTCACCGCGCGCATCACCCGCTCCCCCTGGTCATCTGCGATGCGGGGCTGGGGCAGAAACACGCTTGGAACGCCGGCGTGCATCAGCTCATGGAAGCTGTTGTAGCCCCCGGCTGTGACCGCCCCGTCCAGGCCGGCGAAGAGCTCCATCGGCACATAGCGAGAGAGCCAGGTAATGCCGGGACCGCGCAGCTCCGGGCCCTGGTAGAGCGGACCTGCGCCGACCACCAAATAGTAGCTTCCACTTAGGCTTCTCACCAGTTTTGGCAGAATCTCTGGGGCCCGCAGGTCCCCTCCCCCGCCCACGCTCAGGTAGATGGCGCGCGCCCCCTCCGGGATGCCCAACTGGGAGCGGGCTGCGGCCCGTGGAAGCAGCTCCTCTCTGGAGCGGATCAGGATGGGCCCACAGCCGGAGTCGTCCGGGTGGATCTGCGCCTGGTACAGCGGCAGCAGCCCTGCGTAGCCTTCCTGCTCGGCAAAGCCGGGCTTGACCCGGCGGGCGACGAGGGCCCGCTGTGGGGCAAGCTCCAAGGCCGCCAGCAGCTCACCAAAGGAGCCACCTGGGAAGGTGTCGACCACCAGCAGATCCGGCTGCAGGCCAGCCACGGTGTTGAGCACCCACGTGCGCGCGATGCGCAGGAAGCGTGCGGCGTCCAAGCCGGCGTCCTTGACCATGGCCTTGGAGGGCATCTTCAGGGCACAGAAGCCCTCTCTGCGGGCCAAGGTGTCGGCCTCGGAGGAGGTCAGGATCCAAGGCTCGAAGCGCAGCTCCAGGACCGCACAGATGCGTCGCATGGCCCGAAGAATCGCCAGCTGCCGGACCAGGTGGCCCATGCCACGCCCGTTGATGGCGTAGCTGACAACGCGAATGCGTCGCCGAGGACTGCCTGAACTCACGAGAGGTAGTCCACGTCCAGCTCTCGGCTGACCACCGCCGCAGAGACCGCCTTGGAGAGCTGGTCCTTTGGCACACCGGCGCGCTGGGGCAAGCTGGTCTTGGGCACCTTTTGGTAGTAGCGCCGGGTGCTGGGCAGGTAGCGCGTGGGGCTCTTCCCAGTCATGTGCCACCACCACAGCTCCGGGTCCTGATCCAGGGCGAAGCTGTCGTATTCCTGAAACGCAAGCATACGCTCCATCTGGTTCTGAAGCTTGAGGTGCTCGGCCCGGTATTTGGGCACCTTGGTCCCGAACTTCCGGTCCTGGTCCTGGTCGCCGAACTGCATGTTCCAGTACTTGCTGCGTTGGTATTTTTGGCGTTTGCGCGAGAACTTGGAGGAGCGCGCTTTCAGGTCCTTGAGGAAGGCATCCAGCCCCTTGTCCACGACCTCTTCCAGAAAGCCCAGCTTGGCCTGCAGGCCAGCAGCACGACGCAGAGCTTGTTGGATGGCCCTATCCGGCGGGACCCCCAGCCAATCCTCCAGGAGCGCGACGTCGGCGTGCTCCAGGTGCCGGGCCAGAGCCTTCTGGGAGAGCAGGAGAACGCGCCCAGGCAGGGTCGGAATCTCAGCCAAGCAGCGGTCATGCTCCTGAACCAAGGCGTGCACCGCGTCGATGCTGCCCTGAATGGTGGCGACCACATCACGCCACTGCTGGCGCTTGGCCACCACCTCTTGGTAGGCCGGCAGCACATCGTCCCCAAAGTCGTCCATGCCCAGGGCCTCGCACACGGCATCTCCCTGCTTCCACATGCGCCAGTACGCGGCGCTCAAGAAGCTGACGGAGAAACCCGGGGTGTCGTAGGCGTTGTCGATCAACTCCTCAAATCCCGGCAAGCTCTCAAAGCGTTCACAGTCGTGCTGCCAAGGCTCGAGCATGGACTGCGCCTCGGCCAGCTTGGTCTGCAGCTCCCCGTGGTCTCCCACCAAATACTGGCGACGCTGATAGCGCTCGTCGGCTGCGATGGCGGCCACCCGCTTGCGGCGCGACTCCTGCTCTTTGCGGACCACCGCGATGGGGTCACGCCTAGAGAAGCCGCGAAAGCCGGTCAGCATCTCCGCTCGGCTCAAAGCCCCTTCGCTCAAGCTGGGCAGGTAGCTGCTTGCCAGTCCAAGAAAGGCGGCGTCTTGCTCTTCCTTGAGGGCGTCCCGCTTCTTGCCCAGCTCTGCCTTGGTGCCCTGGTACAGCGCCAGCAAGGCTTCGGCCTCCGACTGGTTCTGCTGGTAGTGCGCGACCATCTGGTTTTGGCTGTACACATTGTCCTCCGCGGCCGCGACTATACAGTCGGGCGCTCCGCCGGTGCACAGAGACGGCGGCACAGGACGGGCGCGTCCACCGCCCAATATGGGCCTCTGCACGCCGAGATCTGGGCATATCCGTCACATAGTCGACACAAAAGACACAAATAGCCCTAAGTTAAGTCTGAACATTCTCACGCCCGCCGGCCCACAAAGCGTCATGCCCAATCGCGAAGAAATCGCGGAGTTCCACGCAGAGTGGATGCAGCGCCTGGATCGGCTCATGCCGGTGCCGACGCTGTTCCTGGCCGCCCTGGTCGTCTCCAGGTCCGAGGCGCCCCTTCTCTCGGCGCTGTGCATTCTCCTGTACGCGGTCTTCAACATCGTCATCTCTCAGATTGTGATGCGGGGCGGCCCGGTGAGCCAGTCCGGCCCTGCCCGCCTTGCCGCGAGCGGCGGGGCACTGATCCTCTTGGGATGGCTCTCCGGGCCGGACGCTAGCGCTTGGTATCTGGGGGTGCTCGCAGTCTTCGCCGCGGTCTTCGCCGAGAGCGGTTGGCGGCAGGTCGTCTTCGTCCTGTGCTTCAGCGTCGCCACCTTGATCGGCGCCAAGCTGGGGGGCGAGACTTGGTCAGCGCTCGTGCCCATCGCCGTCTACTTGCTCTGTGTTTGCTGGCTCTCCGCGGGCCTCTCCCGTGCCCTCTACGCGGCCTGGCACCGCGCGCGATGCAGCGCAGCCGACCTGAGCGAGAAGAACCAGCGCCTTGAAGAAGCCTTGAGCACCAAGCAGCGCTTCCTGGCCACGATGTCCCATGAGATCCGCACCCCCCTCAACGGCGTGCTGGGGATGGCCGAGGTCTTGGAGACCACATCCATGGACTCGGCCCAACAGGCCATGCTCCAAACCATCCAGAGCAGCGGCAAAGGCCTGCTGGTGGTGCTCAACGACGTCCTCGATGCGGCCAAGCTCGATGCGGGCAAGCTCAACCTGGAGACCGTCTCCTTCGATCCGGCGGAGCTGCTGGGCTCGATCGTGGGGCTGATGTCTGCGAGCACCCAAGGGCTCCCGGTCCGGCTGGAGCTGGAGCTGGACCCCAGTCTCCCACCTGCACTGCAAGGCGACCCATCCCGCATTCGACAGGTTCTCATCAACCTTCTCGGCAACGCCATCAAGTTCACCAAACAGGGCCAGGTGCAGATTCGAGGCCGTTGGAGCGAGGGCCAACTCACGATCGACGTAGAAGACAGCGGCATCGGCATCTCTGCCCAGGCCCAACAACAGGTCTTTGAGCCATTTGCCCAAGCCACCCAGAGTCACAGCAGCGGTGGAACAGGGCTTGGCCTGTCCATCAGCAAGCAGCTGGCCGAGTTGATGAATGGCAGTCTGAGTCTTCGCTCAACACTGGGTAAAGGGAGTTGCTTTTCCTTGGTCATCCCCGCGTCCTTGGGGACGCTCCAAGCGAGCGTGCAGCAGGTACCAGCAGCCCTCAGCGGCCACGTACTGCTGGTGGACGACAACGAGGTCAATCTGAAGGTCGCCCAACGCATGCTCACTGTGCAGGGCTGCATTCCCACACTGGCCAGGAACGGGGAGGAGGCCTTGGCCTTGGCTGAGCAGCAGGGGTTCGACTTGGTGCTGATGGACTGCCAGATGCCCGTGATGGACGGGCTCGAAGCCACGCGAGCCTTGCGTGCGCGAGGCGTAAAGACGCCAATTCTGGCCCTCACCGCGAGCGTCACGGAGGCGGCCGGCAGTGCCTGCATCGACGCAGGCATGGACGCTGTCCTGGCCAAGCCCGTGTCCATGGAGATGCTGAATCAAGCCCTGAGGCAGTGGCTGAACACCGACGAGTCCACCCTGGACCCGGTCTACAAGAGGCCCTCCAGCCAGCCAACCGCCGAATCTGGAAAGGCATCAAATCGCCCGATGTAGGGCTTGATGTCCAGGATCGGAGTGTCGTTGAGCAGGTCCAGCCCCTTCACCCGAATCACCCGCCCCTCCACAGCCAGCAGCTCTACGCAGCTCAGGGCGATGGGGTTGGGCCGATGCGGTGCCCGCGTCGCCAGCAGCCCGCGCTTGGCCCCACCTCGAGGCGGCCGCACCGTCGGCCGACCGAAGACCCCGTTCAGGTGCATGAAGCTGATCAGCCAGATGCGCTCAAAGCCTTCCAGATCCTGAAGCAAACGGGGGTCAAAGTCGGGCAACAGGTGCACCTCCCCCACCCCATCCAGGCGCTCCTTGGGCCCCGAGAAGCCCGGCTGCCGTGGCGTTCCATGGCGCTGCAGGTAGGGGGAGACGACCCGGGCCAGCGGCCGCAGCGTCATCTCTTCGGGGAAGGGAACCACGCTGGTGTAGGCGCGGTCGTTGGGGTCTTGGGGCTCGGAAGACATGCTCGCTCAGTTTGGCGCGCGCTTGGTTAAGCGCAGAACATGTCCTATCTCGTCGCCGCCCTGTACAAGTTCGTGCCCCTTCCCGAGTACGAGACCCTCCAGCTCCCGCTCAAGAGCGTGCTCACTGAGCACCAGGTCAAAGGCATCTTGCTCTTGGCCCCAGAGGGCATCAACGGCACACTCTCAGGCCCCGAGTCGGGCGTGCGTGCCGTGCTGGCCCACCTGCGCGCCATGCCCCAGTTCAGCGATCTGGAGCACAAAGAGTCCTGGTCTGAGCGGGCCCCCTTCGCCCGCCTGAAGGTGCGACTGAAGCAGGCGATCGTGTTCATGGGGGTGCCTGGGGCTGACCCGAATCAGGATGTGGGGACCTATGTGCCCCCCACCGATTGGAACGCGCTCATTCAGGATCCCGACACCGTCCTGATCGACACCCGCAACGGCTACGAGGTCAAGATCGGCAGCTTTGACGGCGCCATCGACCCCAAGACCCCAAACTTCTCGGACTTCCCAGCCTGGGTAGACGAGAACCGCCAGCTGCTCGAAGGCCGCAAGATCGCCATGTTCTGTACGGGTGGCATCCGCTGCGAGCGCGCCACCGCCTACCTGAAAGAGCAGGGCTTCGAATCGGTCTTCCACCTCAAGGGCGGCATCCTTCGCTACCTGGAGATGATTCCGCCAGAGCAGAGTCTCTGGCACGGACAGTGCTTCGTGTTCGACCGGCGCGTCAGCGTGGGACACGGTCTGGTTCCAGGAGGCTTGCTGACCTGCGGAGGCTGTAGGGCTCCGCTGACCTCGCAGGACCTAGAGAGTCCCCACTATGTGAAGGGTGTGAGCTGTCCGGACTGCCACGCCGATCTCAGCGAGGAGCAGAGGGCTCGCTTCGCAGAACGACAGAAGCAGATCGAGCTGGCCGAGGCCAGGGGCGAAGTCCACCAGGTTCAAGCACAGCTTTAGGCGCTCTTCCTGAGCCAGCGCTGCAGCCCACGCTCGAGCAGTGGCAGACCGCGCTGAGAGCGCGCCCACTGAGGTGCGAGGAAGCGTTGACCCAGCTGCTCCCTGGCGCCCATGCGGTAGCCGCCAATCACGCTTCCCGTGTTGCGATCAACCGCGATGAGCTGGATGCAGCTTGCCTCGGTGGGCTCGAGCTTGACCGCCTCGGCCCATCCTCCAAGCTCACGCAGCCGCTCAACTTCAGACATCAGGCTGGGTGCCTGCTGCGCCCGAAAGGTGACCACCGCGAAGCGACCGTCGTCCAGCAAGACCTGCGAGGGGAGCAGACGACCCAACTCCCGTGTGATCAAGGCGGGAGAAACCGCAGGAGACGACACGCTCGGAACGTGAACCGGTACTGCGGTGGTCATGAGGATCTCCCATGGGGACACCCTGGTTTTCACCCACGCCTGCTACAGGACTGTGAACTGACGGAGACAGCAGCTCTCGCGCAGGCAGTTGGCATTCCCGCGCCACCGCGGCGTTGCACAGCGATCTGCTGCTCGGCGCTAGTCCTGGGCCAGGCGCCACTCCGCCGAGCCATTGGGCGTCTCCCACAAGCGAATGGAGACGACCTTCACGCCAGTCTCCGCCAAGAGCTTCTGGGCGATCTCCGCCAGCTCTGCGACCACATTCTCGGCGGTGGGGTGGGTCTTCATCCAGTATACCGGGCGTCCCAAGCGGGCGTTGGCCTCTGCAATGGGTCCGGCCTCGGGATCGCCTTCCATCAAGATGGCCGTGTGGTCCCAGTGCTGATCGATCCATCCACCGACGAGCTGCTTGACCACCCCAAAGTCCACGACCCGACCCAGGCTGTCCAAGGGTGCAAGGCACGTGATTTCAGCTGCATAGCGGTGCCCATGAAAGGCCCGGCACTTGCTCTCGTGCATGGGAATGCGGTGCATCGCGTCCCACTCAAGTCGTCGTGTACAGGTGACCATGTCGCTGCTCCAGGGGATGCGGATCCTTAGCGCGCCCAGCTATAGCCATCCCATGCTCATCCTGCTGCTCAGCGCCTGCAACCCGGTCTGCGGCGACATCCAGCTCACCACGGCGGCCGACGGCGCCGAGCGCTTCGACATCGATGGGGACGGCTTGACCGACCTGACGGAGGCCTGCGGCACCCTCTCCGGCGCCTACGGCAACAGGCGCCCAGACTTGGGGTGGACCCAGATCATCCTGTCGGCGGACGCGGACCAGAGCGGTGAGATTCGCTTCGACACCACCACCTATGTCCTGGGCGTCGCCGAGGTCTGGTTTCTGACGGAGCACCTGCAGATCGGCGAGGTGATGACCCTGGACAACTTGGCCGGCTCCGGCCTGCACAAGCCCCATGGAACGGCGGGCACTGGCTACACCGTGTTCGAGTTGAGCGCAGCGGAGATCGAGGTCTTGGACCAACGCAAGTCGGACCGGGTCGTGCGGGACCTCTACGAGGAGGACAACCCGCTGGACTACCTGCTGCGCTGGGACGTGCAGTACGGCGAGGGCGCCCAGAGCTGGAACGGCCACGACTGGGTGCAGGTCATGGACACCTCGGACCGCTTGGAGCCAGCCTTTAGGCCACCCGACGCGCCCTAAACGGCCTCGGGCAGAGCACAGCTCTCCTCTGTGCAACGGCCCGTCAGACGCAGGCGGTTGCGGGCGAAGACCTTGTAGCCAGCCTCCAGCCCCTGCCGTACGCCGGGCAAGCGCGTGAGGGGAATCAGCGGCTTCAGCCCCACCGCAGAGTAGAGCTGCCGGAAGACCTCGACGCCCTCCACCAGGGTCCCATCGGCCATGCGTCCCCGAATCGAGGCCATCAGCTCCTCGTGGGTCAAGCCGGTCACCCGGGCATCAAATCCAGGGCTGGCAATGTCTGTGAAGACAATCCGGCCCTTGCGATCCAGCTTTCGAAGCATGTTGATCTCCCGCACACACAGCGGGCAGTCTCCATCGTAGAAGACCTCGAAGGACTCACTGGACATCGACGGTCGCCTCCCAGAGCGCAGAGCCCCCGTTGCCATCCTGGAGCACCAGATACAGGTCGACCGGACCGGGCTCCTCGGAGGGGAAGTAGTTGTAGTCCAGCTCCACCGCGCCATTCAGGATCTGCACGGACTGCCCTTCCCAGCCACCGGAGTTGGCGTAGCCGTAGACCGCGGCTTGCTCGGCAAACTCGCCCTCTACCGTGCAAGAGAAGGCCATCTCCTCCTCCACAACACCCTCGCTGGGTCCCTCGCACACGATGGTGGGGTTTGTGGCCTCTAGGGGCACGCCAGCGACACGGATGCGGCGCTGGGAGAGGCTGACGCCGTAGATGGGCAGGTCTTGGAGCAGATCGGCGGGCGACTCCAGGCCTTCCATCAGCGCATCGCCCTCTGCGTCCATCAGAGGACACAAGCCCGGCTCACAGGCCAGAGTCCAGATGCTGAGCAGTGGAACCGGCTCGGGGCCCAAGACCTCTGCCAGCGCCGGCGAGGCCATCACGCTGCCTTCGAAGCGCTCGCTGTCCTCGTACACAAGACCGGGCCAAGGATCGCTCTCGTCCATCGCAAATTGGGGCTCCAGACAGCCCTCTCCCGCGAAGGTGCAGGTCCACTGCATCACCTCCAAGCCCCGCTCCTGGGGGTCCACAATGAGGGTCTCCAGGGTAGCCACTTGGCCGGCCCCAAGGGCAGGCGGGTCGGAGCGGACCATCACCACTTGGGTGTCGGCCAACAGGGTGCTGGTGTCAGGGCCCATGGCACAGCCAACGAGGCTGGGGAGCAGGATTGTGAGAATCACCAGGATGCCTTTACGCCGAACACGGGCAGCGGTGGAAAGCCGGTGATCGGCGTCTCTTCGGTGTAGTCAAAGTTCCAACCCATGACCTCGACGTTCTTGGCATAGGTCACGTTCTGGACCTCCAGGTAGCCGGTCAGGTCCACCCGCTTGAGCTCCCAGAGCTTGTCCACCCGGACATCCAGGCTCTGAAAGGCTGCCAGACGGGCGGCGCTGCGCTCGCCGTACACCGGCACGTAGGCGCGGCGCTCATCGTCGTAGTAGCGGTTGACCACCTCGGTGAAGGGGTTGCCACTGCCGTAGCGATAGCGGGCGCCGACGCGCCATCCTCTGCCCAGCTTCTGGGAGTACAGGGCGTTGAGCACGATGGGCTGGTCGTAGGCGAAGAGCTCGACAGGGTCATCGGGCCGGTCCTGGCGCTCGCTGTGCGAGAAGGTGGCCGTCACCAAGCCCAAGGAGCGCTTGCCGTCGTAGCGCACAAGCACCTCGGCGCCGTAGCTGATTCCCACGCCATCGTTGGCGTAGTCCCCGGTGTCAAAGGGGCCAATGGGCGGAGGACCGGAGAAGAACTCCAAGCGGTCCTCGCGGCCGACGACCAGATCGTGCAGCCAGTTGCTGAACACCGTGGCCTCGACCCGGAAGCCATAGGGAAGCTCTTGGTCCACGCCCGCGCTGGCCTGGATGGCGTACTCGGCGCCGATGTCCGGGTTGCCCTGGGCTCTGGCGCTCACCTCGCGCAGACCGGCGTAGCTGGAGTAGCGCCCGACACTGGCCTTGAACTGGGTGGTGCCCCAAGGCATGTTCGCCCGCGCGCCGATGCGTGGGTCCACCGACCCGATGGCGTAGCCGGTGTCATAGGCCAGAACGTCGGCACGAACACCGGGTGTGAGGATGACTGGACCGACCCGCAGGCTGGCCTCGCCGTAGAGGGCGGGTGCTACGAAGCGCGCGCTGTCCTTCTCTCGGTCCCCAAAACCCGCCACGTAGAAGTCGAACTGCTCCTGACCCGCGAGCATGTCCAAGCCGAAGCGGGCGCCGATGTTGCGGTCGGGAAGCAGCGGGCGGGACCACTCTTGGCGAACGGAGAGGGTCGTGGTCTGCTCCTCGGCGTCTGTTGTTGAGGCGAACTCGAAGAAGCGGCGCTCAGGACCGAAGGCGATGGTGTTCTCCAGGTCCCACTCCCCCACCGTGTGGAGGTGACGCAGGCGAATGCGCTGGAACTGGTCAGCAAAGCCCGCGACGACTTCCTCCTCCTCGTCCCCTCCCAGAAAGCGGAAGCGGTCGTCACTGGCGAAGACCAAGAGATCCCAGTCGCCGGCATCTCCCTCGTACTGAAAGCGGATCTGCCCGTCGTAGTAGCGAGGCGCCTGAACCCGCAGTCCGTCGACTTGGTTGAGCACGGGGCCCAAGACCACGTCGGCGTAGGAACGGCGGCCTGCGATGGTCAGAGCGCTGCGCTCTCCCAGACGCTGCTGTACGAAGAGCGCGGACTGATACAGGTCCACCGAGACGTAGCGCTTGGACTCATCGGGCAAGCCCGAGGTGGTCCGCAAGTCGACCACGCCGCCCAGCTTGCGGCCGTAGCGCACGCTGTAGTTGCCGGGCAGGTAGGCCACCTCTTGCAGCATGTCTCCAGAGACCACGCTGGTCAGCCCGCCGAAGTGGAAGACCAAGGGAATGGGCGAGCCGTCCAGGTTGTAGGCGGTGTCCTCGGGGTTGTTTCCACGGACGATGAGCTGACCAATTCCCAAGGGTGCCCGGGCAATACCCGGCAGGTTCTGCACGGCCTTGACCACATCTCCGCTGCTGCCGGGCAGATACTGGATCTCCTCGGCGGTCAAGCGGCGCTCAGTGACCTCGGGCGAGACACGCTGTGCCCGAACGGTGATCGTCGCATCGCTCTCGTCTTGTGGCTCAAAGTCTGGCGAGCTCAGAGGCACGTTGAGCTCTACGATGCTGTCGGCGGTGACCCGGATTTCCAAGGTCTCGGTGGTCAGCCCTTCATAGGCGACGCTCAGAATCCAGGCGCCAGGCTCCAGACCCACCATCGCGAAGTTGCCGTCGGCGTCGGTCACCGCTTGAGTGAGCTGCCCGCTGGGACCCAGGGCACGAATCTCTGCGGCTCCCACCGGGTAGTCCAGACGGGTGACTTGGCCACGAACGCGAACGGGGGGCGCAATCTGGGGGTCAAAGACGATGCGGTAGCGGATGACCGCTGCGGCAGGTGTTCCTTCGGCGTCGATGGCTGGAGACCAGTTGTAGGCCCACATGGCCTGTACTGCAGACTCATCAAAGCCGGGCCCGCCAGACTCCACCACGGCGACGCCGATCACCGAGCCAGTCTCGGAGATGGCTACCTCGAGCAGCACCTGGCTGCTGAGCCCCTGCTCCAGAGCAGCCTCGGGGTAAGCGGGTGGCACGGCAGCCAGCACCTGAGGCAGCTGGGTGCGATCCGCAGGGGCCTCCTGGGCGAAGGCGGGGAATGTGAGAAGTAGAGGAAGCACGTTCTGTATATAGCGCGAGACAAAATACCTTGCACAGGCTTTGTATAGCTTTTTTCTATATTCTCAAAACCTAAGTTCAATCCTTACTTATGCTGCCGTAGTCGTGCGCGATCCTCCAAACAGACTCGCAAGGTCTGCACAAGGCGCTGGCCAAACCGGAGTTGCGTCGGGTGCGTCCGGCCAAGGCTTTGAACACCGGACCGCTCAGCTCCTCATCGCACTGCAGGCAGGCATTCAGGCTGCCATCGTCTGCGTGGTACGGGTCCGAGAGCAGCTCGATGCAGATGTCCTGGCACTGCGCGCGGGTGTGCTCGACGTTGTAGGCCCAGATGCTGGCGCAGGCCGGCGTGAAGCCCAAGTCCAACAGACAGCTCTGGACCCCTTCTACGCCTTCTCCAAAGCCCTCCAGACCACACGCGCGCACAGGCTGGGTCAGGTCATCGTAGCGAGCGTAGACTTGGAGGTCCTCAAGGCTGGAGCACAGACCACAGGCGCCGCCGTGCGTCGGGATGGCGCCCTGCTCTTGGGCGTCTCGAGCCGAGGGGAAGGTGGCCAAGCTGTAGCGGCCAGCTTCTCCTTGAACGGCACACACCCCCTCCTCCCGCTCAGGCGCGGCCTCCAGATAGGGGTCGCTGCTCAGGGCGACGGGGGCATCGATGAGCTCAAGTCCGCGCAGCTCCGTAAGCGCGGCGACCGGCCACTCTCTGGGGGTCCACTCACCGATCTCCGGTGAGCACTCCCCAAGCGACAAGCCGGTGTTCTCGTTGGGGGCCCCATAGAGGCCCTCACAACTTGGATCGGGGGACGGGTCAGGGTCGGCGCAGGCCAAAAGGAGAAGCAGCATTGGGGAATGCTACACCGCGGCCCTGACCGCCAGGCTCAGCCCTTCGGCGGCTCTTCTCGGCGCCCATCGGCGTGGATGGCGAAGCGGCCTTCTCCCCGCTTGTGCGTCGGGTCGTTCTTGGACCAGGGCCATCCACCAAAACGCGTCTGACGGTACTCCTGCATGGTCTGCTGGATCTCCGCCTTCGTATTCATCACAAAGGGACCGTGCTGAACGACGGGCTCACCGATGGGGCGGCCTTGCAGGAGCAAGAACTGAGCTGGAGCGCTGCCGGCGCGGATCTCGACTTCCTGGGTGGGATCGAGCTGCGCTCCGTGACCAGAGCTGAGGTTCATCCCTGCGATCTGAGCGTCCTCCCCTTCAAAGAAGTAGAGCACGCGGTGTACGCCTCCCTTGCCCACCGGAAGGGTCCAGCTCGCGCCAGGCTGCAGGGTCAGCGTCCAGATGGCCAAGTCACTCTTGGCTTGGGAAGCCCAGCTGTTTGGCGGCGGCGATGGAGGCTTTTGCTCACCGAGCTCTCCCACGTACATGGCCAGCTCTACCCCTTCTTCGCGCAGTCTGGGGATCTGCTCGTCCCAGAACATCGTGAAGTAGGCGGGCACCATCTTGTCGGCAGCGGGCAGGTTCAGCCACACCTGAAAGAGCTCGGTGGGGTTGCCCTTGTCTTGGTTGACCAGGGGAAACATCTCGGAGTGCACGATGCCGCTTCCTGCGGTCATCCACTGCACATCCCCTCCGCCGAAGCGGGCGGTGGCGCCCATCGAGTCGGCGTGGTCAATCAGACCCTTGCGCGCGATGGTGACGGTCTCAAAGCCGCGGTGTGGGTGCTGCGGAAAGCCCGGCACCGTGCTGCCGTGGTACATGCTGTAGCCGTTTTTCTGGCTGAAATCGGAGCCCAGAGGACGTCCGTCCAAGCCAGTGCTCGGGGCCATCTGGCTGTCCCCGGCGGGGTAGGCATCGTTGTGGTGGGCGCAGAAGAGGAAGGGGTCCAAGGTGGGCCACTGCATCTGCAGAGGAACGGTCGCGATGATGGGACTTTTCATGTCCGGAAAGTAGTCACGTCAGCGAGACAGGGCGTGAGAAGCAGACATCCAAAAACGGAACAGTCTGACCTTGGTTGTGGGCATTGCTCTCAATCCCTGTCCAGCGCTGGCTCTAAAAGCCCTCGAACATGCCTGCCCGCATGGGACTGCTGGCTCTGATCTTCTTGCCCAAGTCCCGTATGAAGGTGACGCCCTGGGGATCCAGAGGGCCCTGCTCCATGGCCTTGAAGTTCTCCTGCAGCTCGGCGGTGGAGCCAGGAGCGGTGAGCACCACATCGACGGCGGGATGGCTCAAGGCAAAGCGGTAGCACTCCGCGGCCGTTGCAGGTCGGGTGATGTCGTCCCCCTCCGCCTTGATCAGGGTGCCCCAGCGGGTGGAGGTGTAGGTGACCACGCCCACCTTGTCGGCGCCTTCCCCAATGTGCGGGAAAATGTCGTCTTCGGCTCCGGGATGCGCGGCGTTGTAGCGCAGCATCAGCACGTCCAGCGTTCTCTCTTTGGCCAGCTTTCCAGCGCGCTCTCGGTCATGAATACTCACGCCGATGCCCCGGCACTTGCCTTCTTCTTTGAGGCGATTGAGCTCCCCAAGCACGCTGTCGCTGAGGCGGGAGGTCTTGCCCACCCAGAAGACCTGGAGCAAGTCCAAGTGGTCCGTGCCCAGCTTCTTGAGGGCGTCCTCGCAGCCGCGGCGAACCTGTCCGGCGGTGTACCCAAGGGTGGGTCCGCTTGCGATGAACAGGCTCTCTCGGTCCGTCTTGACCCTCTCCTTGAGCGGCGCGGTCATCGCCGGCATGGTGGAGCGGGTGTACCAAAAGTAGTTCACCCCCAAGTCCAGGGCGACGCGCACCCCAGCCTCGTCGAGTCCATAGCCGGAGGACAGGCCCATGCGGTGCACGGACTTGCCCAATAGAGTGCTGCGAGAGAAGTCGTTCATCTCTTCAGCCTAATCACCCCTGCCGAGCTGCCAGTGCCCAACGTCGACTACCTGTCCGGATTCTCCTCCGAGATCCGAACAAAGGCCCACGCTCTGCGGGACTCCGGACAGCTCATCGCACACCTAGAAGCGCGCTATCCTGAGCCGCATCAGGTCAGCAACAACGCCCTGCTCTACACCTACGTGCAGCAGCTCAAGCGCCAACACATGAAGTCCAGCCCGCCTCTGGGAAAGGTGCGCTACTGCGAGAAGATCGCCACGGTCCACCGAGCCTTTGGTCTGCACACCTTCGCCATTCGTCTGCAGGGCGCCAAGCTCAAGCGCAAGAACGAGCTGCGAGTAGGCGCCATCTTCAAAGAGCTGCCGGCCCCCTTCCTACGCATGGTGGTCGTACACGAGCTGGCCCATCTGCGTCACAAGGACCACGACCGGGCTTTCTACAGACTCTGCCAGCACATGGAGCCGGACTACGGCCAGCTAGAGATGGACCTGCGCCTGTATTTGTTCGCCCGCGGTGGTCCCAAACCCAGCGGCGCGTAGACTCTCTTCAGCAAGGAGCTTCCGATGGTCCGCATCGAATACTGCGTCGTTTGAAACTACCTCCCACGCGCCGCCCGGGTGGCGGACACACTGCGTGAGGAGTTGGGTGTAGAGGTCGAGCTGGTCCCAGGTGGACGCGGCATCTTTGACGTGAGCGTCGGCGAGACCGTCGTGGCCAACAAGAGCGCGGGATTCCCCTCCCCTGCGGAGTGCGTGGAGAAGGTGCGCGCAGCTCTGGCCAAGTAGAGGGGCCCCTACTTGAGCTCCTTGGCCACCGATTCAGCCGCGAGCTGGGCGGTGGACCAGGCGGCCTGGAAGTTGAACCCGCCAATGGGCCCGGTCAAGTCTAGGAGCTCGCCGAACACATAGAGACCCGGGTGCCCATGCACCTGCATGGTCTTGCGATCCACTTGGTTCAAGGCCAGACCTCCAGCGGTCACTTCCGCTTTCGTGAAGCCCAGAGTGCCGTTGATGGGCACCCGCAGAGCCTTCAGGTTCTCCACCAAGCGGTGTCTCTGTTTCTTGTTGATCTGGTTCAGCTTGGGGTTGGCTTCCCCAAGCTCGGAGAGATCGGCCACCGTCTCCAGCACACGCCGACTCAGCTTCACCAGCGAGGCCAGTCTGGGCGAGCCAGGCCGCTGGGCGCCGTCCATCAACGCCTCCCGCAGGGCCTCCCAGGACTGATCTGGCAGCAGGTCCAGCAAGAGCTCTTTGGCCTGACCTCGCGCGAAGGGCTCACTCAAGTCCATGGGACCGGGACCAGAGAGGCCCTTGTGCGTGAAGAGCACTGGACGGCGCCGAGTCTGCTTTCCCACCTTGGCGATGGCATCGACCGATACCCCGGAGAGCTCGCGTACCCAGCCAATGGGGCTGCTCAAGGGCACCAACGCCGGCACGGGGTGCACCACCTTCAAGCCCAGGGCGCGTAGCCAGGGGTAGCCATCGCCTCGGGTTCCGGTGGCCGGGTAGCTCTGGCCGCCCACGCACAGGAGCAGCTTTTGGCAGGTGACCGAGCCGTCTTTAAACTCAGCTTTCCAGCCGCCAGGGATAGCGGAGATGCCCGTGACCTGGGTGTTGACCCGGAAGGTGGCACCCATCGCGCGGGCATGGCGCTCCATCGCCTTCTGCACTTGCAGTGCGGAGTCGGAGACCGGGAAGACCTTCTCAAAGTCCGCTTCGGTCTTGGTCGCCACACCGATGGCCTCGAAGTGTGCCCGGGCGGCCTGTGGTGTGAGGTTGCGCAAGGCGGGCAGGATGAAGTTGTGTCCTGCCCCAAAGTGCTTGGCTGTCTCTTTGGGGCCCAAGGTGGTCGTCAGGTTGCAGCGGGATCCGCCACTGGAGAGGATCTTGGTCCCCGTGCGCTTGGTCTTCTCCAAGACCCAGGTTTGAAGTCCTCTCTCCGCGCACGCCGCCGCCGCCCACAGGCCCGCTGCGCCCGCGCCGATGATGCACACTTGGGTGTCGAATGTGGCCATGGGGCAGCTCTATCCTGGTTAGGGCCCAGCCATGAATCACAAAACCGGACCACGCCCCTGAGCAAGTGGTCGGGTTACCTCTCTCCCTCGGAAGGAGCGGGTTTGAGCCAAGCGGTCGCCAAGCTGAGCGGGGAGCTGCGGCTGCGGGCCTGCAAAGTGAACCTGGCCTCTCGGCGCGTGCATCGGCGGGATGGGACGGCCCTGCGGTTGACCTCACGGGAAGCGGAACTGCTGGCCCACCTGCGCCTTCGGAAGGGGGTGGCCGTCTCGCGCGCGGAGCTCTTGCAGGAGGTCTGGGGCTACGCCCCGAACGCCAGGACCCGGACCATCGACAGCACAGTCGCTCGGCTGCGCGCCAAGATCGAGCTGGACTCCAAGGAGCCCGACCACTTGCAGTCGGTCATCGGGGTGGGGTATCGGCTGCTGCTGGAGGCGCCGGAGCTCCCGTCCGGGCTGGTGGGCCGAAGCAAGGAGCTCGCTCAAGCCATGGCCCTGCTCCGGCAGGGCGCTGCGCTGACCCTGGTGGGTGTGGGGGGCCAAGGCAAGACCACCTTGGCCCGCGAGCTGGCGCGCCAGTGGACCGGCCCCCTGGTGCTGGTCGACCTGAGCCACCAGGTCGACCTGGACGGGGCCTGCGCGTTGATCCTCCGCATTGCTGGAGCGCAGGCCGCGGCCGACCCAGCCGCCGCGGTTCAGCGGCTGTGGCGCACCGGCCCGGACACCCTCTGGGTGCTGGACAACTGCGAGGACATCCGAGCAGAGCTGGCTCCCCTGGTCCAAGGAGGGACAGCCGCCGGCGGACGCTTCCTGCTGACCTCCCGAGTGGCGCTGGGCTTTCCCGCTGAACGGATCCTCCCCTTGCCGCCGATGGACCACGCCTCCGCCGTCGTGCTCTTTGAGCAGCAACTGGGCTCCCTGCTACAGCCAGCGGACCGCCCTCTGGTCGACCGCTTGGCGGGGCACCCGCTCTCGCTGACCATCGCTGGGGCCCGCGCTCGCCTGCTCTCCACAGACAGCCTGCGGACCACCCCAGAGGCGCTTCTGGGCTCTCTGGGGGGGCCCCTCACCCAGCCCGCGCGCCAGCTCACTCTGCGGAGCATCCTGGAGAGCTCCTGGTCACTCCTAAAGCCCCACCAGCAGACCTGGGCGGAGCTGGCTTGGCTGGGACAGGGCGCCGTCTCCGGATTGGGCGCCCTGCTCTCGGCGCCTCCGGATTCGTGGATGGCGCTCCGAGCGCATGGACTGCTCCGACTGGACAGCGGACGCTTCTCCATGCCGGAGCTGGTCGCCGCCTTCGGCCGCCATCAAGGTGGCCCTCCACACGCGCTGACCCAACGTGCGCTGGCGGCGGCGGTGCAGTGGCTGGACGCCCTGGAGGGCCCTCAGCCAGGCCCTGCGCTGCAGCGCTTGCGCGATCTTCACCCCTTCTTGAGCGCAAGGCTGGAGACCCTGCGAGGCCCGGACGCGCACCGAGCCCTCCACGCGCTCTCCCCCCTGCAGGTGGCCGCCGGAGGACCGAGCCCGGGGGCTCTAGAGCGGGTACTGGCAGAACCCGGCCCCCCGGAGCTTCGGGCGCTGACCTTGCTTCGCGCTGCCCGCGCACAGGGTCCACAGGGCGCCCAGAGCGCCCAGGGCCACCTGCTCCAGGCGCTGGACCTGACCCCAGCTGGCCCCGTGCGCGCCCGCTGTCTCCGCCAGCTGGCCCTGGTGGAGAGCTACCTGCAGCGCAAGACCCAGGCCCTGGAGCGGGTGGAAGAAGCGGTCCAGTGCGCCGCTGGCGACCTAGGGGTCCAAGCCGAAGCCCTGTTGGTGCAGGCGTCCCTGCAAGAGCACTTCCACGGGGTCGACCCCCGCACCGACTACGAAGCGGCCCGCCGTGCCGCACAGTCCGCGGACGCCGCCTGGCCTCTGGCCCTGGCCCAGTGCTTGTTGGCCGCCCGATACGACGTGTTGGCCGACCCCGAGCTGCAGGGCGAGCTCTGGGACGAGAGCCTGGACTTGCTCGAGGCACTGGGGGACCAGCGCCGAAGCGCCGTGTTCCGGCTCCTTCAGGTCCGGCACCTGCAGCATCGTGGCCAGCTGGAGCGCGCCCAGGACGAAGTACAGGCGCTGCTGTTGGGCCCCCTGGCCGATCCTGGCACGCCTGCCCGCACGACTGCGCTGCATCAGCTGGGGCTGCTCTCTCTGGACCTGGAGCGCTACAGCGACGCGGCCCGGCAGATCCAAGCGCTGCGCCGAGCGCCTACGGCCCTTCCGGGCCCACGCCAGGCTGACTTGGCGGACAGCCTGGAGCTCCGGCTCAAACTGCTCACGGAGCCCGAAGAGCGCCTTCCATCCGTGCTCGCCCAGCAGCCGGCCACACACCAGGACGGGCGGCTGCTGGCCGCGCTGCGTGGTGAGCCCTTGGTGCCTGCCGTGCCCAAGGGCTCCATCTCGGACCGGCGGGACAGCGCCCGGTGGGAAGCCGTGCTCGGTACACTAAATGGGGACAGCGATCACCGTGACAGGAACCTGGACCTACTGGAGCGCCTGACCCGACCGGGCCACCTGCAGCTCCAGACAGATCTCGCTGTGCTCCGCGGCCACCCCCCACCGGCGACGGTGGGTCATGTGGCCCGCGTTGCCCAGCGATGGCGGCACCGCGCTGGATTCAGCTGAACCGCAGGAACGCCGAACTCTGTGGACTGCTCCGCACGGCCGAGAGATCGTGGTCCGCGCTCAAGACCGCGAGCGCAGGCAGCCCAGCGGATTCGGCCAGCCCCTGAAGGCCCTCCGCTGTGATGCCGGGATTGTCGCAGAGGTCGAGCACCTGCACCTGACGGGCTTGAGGATGCTCGACCAGCGCCCGAAGACCCACGTCAGACAGTGCGTTCTCGGACAGCTTGGCTTCTTGCCCCAAGTGCCCGCCGTCCAGCAGAGCCTGCAGCCCCGTATCTCCACTCTGCAGGCCGTGGAGTTCGTGGAGGGAACCGCTGGGTACCGCCGCCGCCAGGGTGCGGACCCCATCGGCCCCGAGCGGGTTGTCCCCCACCCGCAGGCTCTGCAGACCCGAGCAGCCTTCCCAAGCGGCGAGGGCCTCCGCGCCGACCGCCGTCAGGTGGGTCTGGTGGAGCGACAGGGAATTCAGCGGCAGGTTCAGCGCCGCGACCGCGGCAGCCGCAGCATCGCCAAGGGGGGCGCCCTGCAGCACCAGCGCTTGGAGCTGGGTGAAGGGCTGCAGCGCCGCCTGCACATCCACAAGCTGCGGAGACATCCACTCCATGGACCGCAGGGTCTTCCGCAGGTTGCCCTTCTTGGCCTTGGCGAAGGCCGCGTCCTCGACCCCAGCAGGTCCCGCAAAGTGGGTCAACCGGGGCTTGGCCGAGCCGAACAGCGCCGCCAACTGGGGGGACTCGTCCAGGTTGGTGGTGTTGGCGATCGAGAGCGACTCCAGCTGTTCCCAGAGCGCACCGCGCAGGGTCTTGGAGATGAACTTCTCCGGCAGCCAAGTCCCCGACAAGCGCAGCTCCCGGAGGGCCGCCGGTGGCTTCTTGAAGAGCCCGGGAAGGTCGTAGAGCAGGTTGTAGCTCAGGTCCAGGACCTCCAGCCGGTCGCCGAAGCAACCCTCCATCTCATGCAGGTTTCCGTTGTCTGAAACGTTCAGCCAACGCAGGTTCTGGAACCCTGGAGTCTGCAGGAAATCGCCCGCTCCCTTGGCCTTCACCTTGTTGCCACGCACGTCGAGCACCTCGACGGCGGTCTGGGTCTTGGCCTTGCCCCAAGAACGCAGGCCCTTGGGAGTCAGGCCGTTGGAGGCCAGGTACAGCTCCACAAGGGCTTCCTTGCGCTTGGCCAGGGCCCGCAGCCCCTTGTCGCTCAGGCCCGCATTCTCCAGCCGGACGTGGACCAGGCTCGGAAGTAGAGGGCCGGCCAGCACCTGAGCAACGGCATCCCCATCCGAGGTCAGGGACAGGTCCACGTGGGTCAGCCCCTCCAGCCCGGGTGCGCTCAACAGGGTGCTCAGCCCATCCAGATCCGCGCTCTTGAGCCGCAGCAGTTTCAGGGTCCGGAACTCCGACCACCAGGGAGCCTTCGCGCTCTCGGCCAGACCGCCGTGCAGCGCGACCAACATGCGCGTGGCGACCTCATTGCCCGATGCGCCCACCGGGATGAGGACCTGCGTGGCGTCGTCCCGGATGGCCGCCGTCCCCCCAAAGTGCGTCGCCAGCCGCTCCAGGAGGGCACCAGCGTCGGGGGCCCAGGCGTGTCGGCAGGCGTGGGTAAGAGCGAGGGTCAAGGGGGTCATGGCAGCTCCGGAGCAGGGGGTCACGCTGCCCGCTCTACCGAGCCCTGTGGGTCACCCAGCCGCCTGACACAACTTGTTACGCAGCGAGCGCTGACTCAGCCCATGAGATGGGCCAATCCAATTCTGGTTGGTTAGCCCACCCCATGATTCACAAATACGACGCCGCGTCCCTCAGCAAGTGGAACCACGACGAGCTCCAGGTCATGTTGCTGCTGCCCGGCCAGACCCGCCCCATGGGCTACTGCGATGGCAGCGATGAAGATGAGCAAGAGCTGCGCGACATGGCCGAGGCCGAGGGGGTCGAGGATTTGAAGATCCACAAGCGCCTGCTCAAGACTGGCCGGCAGCACTGGACTCTGGGAGAGGAGACAGTGGAAGAGGAGTGGGTGGAAGACGCGGAGTAGGGCGCGAGCCGATGGGTCGGGGTCGGCCCACACCGGAGGCGCCAGCCCTCCGTACGCGAGCAGTCCATAGGACGGGCGCAACCTGAGACATTGGCCCAGCCAAGAACAGCCCGCAGCGCCCCCCCTGCGGCCGAAAGGCTGCGCGACAGACTCCGAACGGAGGGCGCAGCCCGAGGCTCGCAAGCTGGCGCGCAGGTCGCGCAGCGACCCGCCAGGAAGGTGGGTAGTCCCGCAGGGACGAGGAGGAAACCTGGGTTTCCTCCTTCAGGGGGGGCTACTCAGCTCTGCTGAGCATGCAAG